>DATAVB010000001.1:0-6775 GCA_036267955.1 Mycobacteriales bacterium
CTGGGCACCATCTACGACGGCGAGCTGTTCATCATCGGCCGGATCAAGGACCTGCTGATCGTCGACGGGCGTAATCACTACCCCGACGACATCGAGGCCACCACCCAGGAGATCAGCGGCGGCCGGGTCGCGGCGATCTCCATCGAGGATGGTCGTAGCGAACGCCTGATCGTGATCGCCGAAATGAAAGACAAGGGCAACTCGCAGGAGATGCAGAACCGTCTCCGCGATGTGAGAGCACAAGTCACGTCTGCCATTTCGAAGTCGCACGGGCTGCGGGTGGCCGACCTCGTACTGGTTCCTCCGGGCTCGATTCCGATCACCACGAGTGGGAAGATCCGCCGTTCATCGTGTGTTGAGGTCTACCAACAGGACGACTTCAGCCGTTTGGATTCCACCGCTTAGTGGGGCCCGGACGGCTTTACACCGCAGCGGGAGTAAAGCCAGTGTCTTCTAACGAATTCTTTATGCCCGCTGTACAGGGGGGGTGCGTCCGGCGACACCTTAGTGGCGGTAACATCAGTCACTTCGGCTGGGTCGAACGTTGTGGGCGCGACGGGGCGATCCGACTGGACACGCCCGGATGACATCGGTGGGCGAGGTTGCGTCTCTCGCGCACGGTGTAGGACAACAACAACTTTCCGACAGACCGGGGGGAGCGCGATGACTGCTGCATCGTCGGACCGTCGGGCCATCATCACCGAGGCGTTGCGCAAGATCGACGACCTGACAGCGCGGCTGGAAATCGCCGAAAAGGGTGACACCGAGCCGATCGCGGTGGTGGGGATCGGTTGCCGGCTTCCGGGTGGAGCAGATACTCCCGATCGGTTCTGGCGGATGCTGCAGGACGGCGAGAGCGGCATCGTCGGAGTTCCGGCCGAGCGCTGGGACGCCGACGCCTTCTTCGCCGAGGACCACTCCGTCCCCGGCACGATCGTCAGCAAGCAGGGTGGATTCCTCACTTCCTGGCGTCCTGACGAGTTCGACGCCGAGTTCTTCGGGATCTCGCCGCGCGAAGCCGCGGCGATGGATCCCCAACAGCGGCTGTTGCTCGAAGTCACCTGGGAGGCACTGGAAAACGCGGGCATCACCGCGCCCAAGATCCGCGGCACCCAGACCTCGGTGTTCGTCGGAATGACCACCTACGACTACACCCTGACCCTGGCCGGACGGTTGCCACCGGAAGAGGTCGACCCGCACGTCCCGTTCGGCAACGCGGCGAACTTTGCTGCGGGACGGTTGTCCTACTTCCTGGGTGCGCACGGCCCCGCGGTCGTGCTCGACACCGCCTGCTCGTCGTCGCTGGTCACCGTCCACCTGGCCTGTCAGAGTCTGCGCCGGCGGGAGAGCGACCAGGCGTTGGTGGCCGGAGTCAACCTGATGCTGAGCCCGGAGAACAGCGTCGCCACCTCGCGGTGGGGGATGCTGGCCCCGGACGGCCGCTGCAAGACTTTCGACGCCGGTGCCGACGGCTACGTGCGCAGCGAGGGTTGCGGCGTCGTCGTGCTCAAGCGGCTCAGTGACGCAGTGCGCGACGGCGATTCGGTGTTGGCGGTGGTGCGCGGGTCGGCAGTCAACCAGGACGGACCCAGCAGCGGCCAGACCGTGCCCAGTGGGCCCGCCCAGCAGGCGGTGCTGCGCTCAGCGCTGGCCGCGGCGCGACTGGAGCCCCGCGACATCGATTACATCGAGGCCCACGGCACCGGCACCGCGTTGGGCGATCCGATCGAATTAGGGGCGCTGCACCAGGTTTTCGGCGAACGCAGCGGCTCGGCGCCGCTGGTGCTGGGGTCGGTCAAGACCAACCTCGGCCACTTGGAGTCGGCCGCCGGAATCGCCGGTTTCATCAAGACCGTGCTCACCGTGCAGCACGGCTACATTCCTGCGCATCTGCACTTCACCGAGTTGACGCCCAATGCGGTCGAGGGAGCGTCGAATTTCACCATCGCCGCCGACGGCATGGATTGGCCCGCCGTCGGGCGTGCGCGTCGCGCCGGGGTGTCGTCCTTCGGCGTCAGCGGCACCAATGCCCACGTGGTCCTCGAGCAGGCGCCGGCCCCCGAACCTCCTGCGCCGCAACCAGAACCGGTGATCACCACGCTGATGGTCTCCGGCAAGACTCCCGCGCGCGTCGCCTCGACGGCCGCGACGCTGGCCGACTGGATGATCGGCGCGGGCGCCGCGGTGCCGTTGGCCGATGTCGCCCACACGCTCAACCATCACCGCACCCAGCACAAGACTTTTGCGACGCTGGTCGCGCGGGACCGCGCCCACGCGGTCGCCGGCCTGCAGGCGCTGGCGGCCGGCCAGTCCGCGATCGGGCTCGTCGAGCCGCATGAGGGATTGTGCAAGCCCGGAACGGTTTTCGTGTATTCGGGGCAGGGCTCGCAGTGGGCCGGCATGGGCCGCCAACTGCTGGTCGACGAACCCGCATTCGCCGCGGCGGTCGAAGAGTTGGAGCCGCTGTTCGTCGAGCACATGCGGTTCTCGTTGCATCAGGTGCTGACCGAGGGCCAGCGGGTGGCCGGCGACGCGCGCGTCCAGCCGGTGCTGATGGGCCTGCAGTTGGCGTTGACAGCGTTGTGGCGCTCCTACGGCGTGGAACCCGATGCGGTGATCGGACATTCGATGGGCGAGGTGACCGCGGCCGTGGTGGCCGGGGCGCTCACCCCCGACGAGGGTCTGCGCGTTATCGGGACCCGGTCACGGCTGATGGCGCGGCTGGCCGGCCAGGGCGCGGTGGGTCTGCTGGAGATGGACGCCGAGACGGCTGAGAAACTGCTCGCCGACTACCCCCAGGTGAGCCTGGCCGGATTCCTGTCGCCGCGGCAGACCGTGATCGCCGGATCGGTGGCGCAGGTCGACGCGGCGATCGTCGCGGTCGGCGAGCAGGAGCGTTTCGCCCGACGGGTCAACATGGAAGTGGCCTCGCACACCGTATTGATGGATCCGATTCTTACCGAATTACGTTCGGCGCTGGCCGATTTGGCGCCCAAGGCGCCGACGATTCCGTTCATCTCCACCGTCGCCGACCCGGGCGCCGAGCCGATCCTGGGCGCCGACTACTGGGTCGACAACGTGCGTCGGCCGGTGCGGCTGCACCAGGCCATCACCGCCGCCGCCGCGCAGCACGCCACCTTCGTCGAGATCAGCCCGCACCCGACGCTGACCCACGCGGTCACCGAGACGCTGGAGTCGGTGCACCATCACAGCGTCGGGACGTTGTCGCGCAAGGGCGATGACACGGTGAGCTTCCACACCAACCTCAACAGCGCGCACGGCATGCGTCCGCCGACGCTGCCGCATCCGCCCGAGCCGCACCCGGTGCTGCCGAGCGCGCCGTGGCACCACACTCAGCACTGGATCAACGGGGCGGAGTTCGTGAAGACCGCCGAGGCGGCGCCGCAACGCGGCACCCTGCTCGGTCAGCACATCCCGGTCGCCGCGACACAGCCGACGCACCTGTGGCAGGCGCGCCTGACGTCCACCACCAAGCCGTACCCGGGCTCGCATCACAACAACGGTGTCGAGATCATCCCGATATCGATACTGCTGCAGACGCTTTCGACGGCCGGTGCCGAGTACGCCGGATCAGCGCTGTCCGACATCCGGTTCGAGTACCCGATCGTCGTCGGCGAGCCGCGCGTCATCCAGGTGGTCGCCGACGGCGGTTCTGTCACGGTGTCGTCGAGTGCCTCGGGGTCCAATTCCGGAGGCGCCGCACAGCATTGGATCCGGCACGCCAGCGCACGCATCGCCCGCGACGCGGAAGGCTCATCGGCCGCCCTGTCGGAGGTGGTGGCCGCTCCGGGCGCCGACGACGCCGAGTTCTCCGACGAGTCGGTGACGTCGCTGTGGCAGACCTGGGGCAGTGAAGGCCGTCCGTTCGGATGGTCGGTCGGCTCGTGTGAGTCGAAAGCCGGCGAACTGCGGGCCGAGGTCGAGCTGACCCAGGCCTCGGCAGTTGCGTTGCTGGACGCCGCTATTCACATCGCCCGGCTGCTGGACAGTGACAACCCGCGGCTGATGGTTCCGGCCGCGGTCGCCGGTGTCCGGTTCGAGGGCGAGCTCGCCGACCCGAGCGGCCGCGTCGAGGTGCGCCGTCGCGGCGGCCACGACGAGGAGCTCGTCGTCGACATCACGCTGACCGGATCCGACGGTAGCCCCTGCATCGAACTGCGCGGACTGCGTTACGCGGCGGTGGACTCCAGCGCGGCCGCCGGCCGTCACGACGATCCCGCCGCGATGGTGCACGCCATCGACTGGCAGCCGTTCACACCCGACGAGGGCCACGATGGCCACGTCGTCGGGTCGAGCACCATTGCGGTGTTGGGCGAGGGCGACATTGCCGGCGGACTGCGCGACGGGCTGACCCGGGGCGGCTACTCACCGTCCGCAGTCGCCGACGCCCGGTACGTGCTCTATGTCGCCGAATCCCGTTCCGGTGAAAGCCATGTCGACGGCGCCGTGCGGATGTCGATGGAGCTGGTGGACCTGGTCCGCGGGCTGGCCGAGCGCGACGAGAGTCGCCCGGCCACGCTGTGGATCATCACGCGCGGCGTGCGCGAAGGCAGTTCGGACGCCGCGGTCGCGCAGAGCCCGCTGTGGGGGACCGCCGGTGTCATCCGGGCCGAGCAGCCGCAGTTGTGGGGCGGTCTGGTCGACCTGCCGGACGGCGCGGCGATCGGTTCGCTGGTGCCGGCACTGGCCCCGATGCTGCGGACCCCGGCGAAGTCGATCCTGGCACTGCGCGACGGCGAGTTCCTGGCGCCGGGCCTCGCTGGGCTGTCCGAGGTGGCCGGCTTACCGGTGCGGGAGCCGCTGCGGTGCCGCCCGGACGCCGCCTACCTGATCACCGGTGGCCTGGGTGCGCTTGGTCTGCTGACGGCCGGTTGGCTCGCAGACCGCGGAGCCCGTCGGGTGATTCTGGCCGGCCGCACCGCGCTGCCACCGCGGCGCGACTGGGACAGCGACAGCAACGACGCCGCCACCGTGGCGAAGATCAACGCCGTCCGCGCGCTGGAGGCGCGTGGGGTGGTCGTCGAGGCCGTGGCGCTCGACATCGGCTCACCCGAGGCGATGCAGGCATTGCTGGCCAAACGCGACGACGAAGGGGCCGTGCCGATCCGCGGCGTCGTGCACGGCGCCGGCATCACCGACGCCGAGCTGTTCACCGAGTTGGAGGAGAGCCGGCTGCGGCGCACGGTCTGGCCGAAGATCGCCGGGGCGCAGGTGCTGCACCACACCTTCCCGCCGGGCAGCCTCGACTTCATGTTCCTGACGGCCGCGGCCGGCGCCGTCTTCGGCGTTCCGGGTCAGGGTGCCTACGCCGCGGCCAACGCCTACCTCGACGGCTTGGCCCAGGCACGGCACCGGCAGGGCTGCCACACCGTCAGCCAGGACTGGGTGGCCTGGCGCGGGCTCGGCTTCGGCGCCGAAGCGCAGATCGCGCTGCAGGAACTCGAGCGTCTCGGGTCGCGGGCCATCACCGCCGAGGAAGCCTTCGCCGCCTGGGACCACCTCGCGCGCTACGACGTCGCGCAGGCCGTCATGGCTCCGATGGCCTCGATTTCAGCGACCGGTGGCTCGAGTGCCGCCGAACCGCACGCGGCGACTCCGGCCTGGTCAGAGATGCCCGCCGAGGACGTACGCCAAGAACTGCAGACCGGGTTGCGGGCCATCCTCGCCCGCGAGCTTCAACTGGCCGAGGCGGACCTCGAACTGGACCGGCCGTTCGCCGAGTACGGGCTGAACTCGGTGATGGCGATGTCGGTTCGACGGGACACCGAATTGTTCGTCGGGATCGAGCTATCCGCGACCATGCTGTTCAACTATCCGACTATCGTTGCGCTCGCGGAACACCTCGCGAAAAAGGTGTCGCCGCAACCGGAATCCGACAGCGAAATCGACGTTTTGGGCGATTCGGACGGCGGCGTATTGAGTGAGCTGTTCGACAGCGTGGAGTCGGCACCGGCTGGCAGTGAAAGGGGCATCTGATGACGTCCTCGTATGACGAGGAAGCGCTACGGCACTGGCTGGCCGATTACCTTGTGACCACCGTCGGTTGCAGCCCCTACGACATCGACTTCGACGCCCCGATGAGCGATCTGGGACTGGGTTCGCGCGACGCGGTGGTGCTCTCCGGTGAGCTCTCCGAACTGCTCGGCCGCAAAGTCTCGCCCGTCGAGTTCTGGCAGCACCCGACGATTGCCGACCTGGCCCGGTTTCTGACCGGCGCCGAGGCGCTGGCCGCCGAGGCCGAGGTCGAGGTCGACCGCAGTCACCTGGACGAGCCGGTCGCGGTGATCGGCCTGGGCTGCCGGCTCCCCGGCGGTATCTCCGGCCCGGACGAGTACTGGCAGTTCATCTGCGAAGGCCGCAACGCGGTCACCGAGGTGCCGGCGGAACGCTGGGCGCCGTTCGACGACGGCACCCCCGAGGTCGCGGCGGCGCTGGCGCACACCACCCGCTTCGGCGGCTACATGGAAAACCTCGACGCCTTCGACGCCGAGTTCTTCGACATCTCCAGTCGCGAGGCCGCCAAAATGGACCCGCAGCAGCGCATGCTGCTCGAAGTCGCTTGGGAGGCACTGGAACACGCGGGTATCCCGCCGAGCTCGCTACGCCGCTCGCAGACCGGGGTATTCGCCGGCGCGTGCTACACCGACTACGGCTACGTCGCGGGCATGGACCTGACCAACGTCGACGCGTGGACCAATTCCGGTGGCGCACTGAGCATCATCGCCAACCGGCTGTCGTACTTCCTGGACTTCCG
>DATAVB010000002.1:0-10799 GCA_036267955.1 Mycobacteriales bacterium
CTGTTCCGCGACCGGCAGGCCGTCGCGCAGAATGGCGTGATCGTCCTCCGGCACCCGGAGCACATCCACGCCGCCGAACGGGATGATCGTGTCACCGCTCAACACGGCCGCAAGCTCAGGATCGCGGGCCAGCTCCACCAACTCCCGGACCAGATCTGCGAGCGCGGGATCGACGACCAGGCTCGCGAGTTGTCCGGTCTCCTGCGCGCCCTCGGTGACCTGGGCCAGCTGCTCGAGCTGACGCACGGCGTCGGTGCTGAGGTCGGCCCGTTGCCGCAAGGCAGTCTTGCGGTCGTCGGGCAGGTCGGTGTCGGCGTCGACCGCCCGCCGCAGCTGCTCGACCAGGCCGTTGCTGGTGCGGCAGAGCTGCGAAAGTCGGGCGGTCGCGTCGGTCAATTCGCTGACCCGCGGCGAGTCCGTCAGGTCACCGATCTGGCGCAGCGTTGCCCGTACCGCCTGCACCTGCCGCAGCAGCGCCGGATCGTCGAGGAATCCGGCCAGGTCGAGCAGGCCGGTCAAGGTGGTCACGGTCTCGGTGGTGGCCGCGCCCGCCAGTGTGCGGATCTCCTGCACCGTGTTGGCGATGTCCGTCGCGCACGACTCGAGTCTGGACTGCCGGTCCGGGTCGTGCCGACCGATGGTGGTCAGTCGGGTCAGCTGCGCCAGTGCCGCGGCCAACCGGATCGTCGTCGGGGTTTCAGCGAGTTCGCCGGCGGCGATGTTCAGCGATGCCGCGCGAGCGGGCAGCGCATCCGCGTCGTCAACGACCGCGACGAGGTGGTGATTGCGCAGCAGCCGGGCGAGCACCGGATCCCGGAGCAGCTCGGCGTACTCGGGATGAGCCCGCAGCAGCTCGGCCAGCTGCAGATCGACCACGACCCGGACCCGACCCGGCTCGCCCGCATTGACGACAACGCCGGTGCCGGCGAGCCGCTCGATCTCCTCGGTGCACATTTTCGCGGTGACCGGCGACGCCGCGACCCAGCTCGGATCGACCGCCACGGTGACGTTGCCGGACCGGCCGATCGCCTGTTCCAGGACGGCGGGCAGGGTGGCAGGATCGTCGAGCCGCAGCAGCGTCGGGCCGTCGAGGCGGTGCCGCACCGGCGCCGGTGGCGTGGCCCGCCGGGCCGGGCCGCGCCGGCCCGCCAGCTCGGCGACATCCGTATCGCCGCTGGCCCGCAGGAGGTGCTGCTGAGCGGCACCGGTCAGCGCGTGGTCAGCGATGAACGTCGCCAGTTGCCGCTTGCGGGCCTGGGTGCCGCGGAACCGGGCGACCGGCCCGAGCGAGATGCGATCCCAGCGCCGCCACGCTGCGACGGGTGCATGGCTGCGTCGCCACTGCTCGAGCTGCCGGGCCTTGACCCGAGCCCTCGTGGTCACCCGATGGTCGTCCAGCGACTTGATCGACGGGTGCACCTCGTGGCCCGGCCGCAGAGAGTCCCGCACGTTGGCGGCCGAAACACCGAGCTGCGCCAGGTCCCGCCCGGCGTCGACGATTTGGTCCAGCGCGGCGACGAGCGGGTCGTTGTCGTACACGAGCATGCCGAGGTGCTCAGCGAGGTGAGCCAACGCCGCCCCCGCGGCCGCGATGGCGGCGGGGTCGGGGGAGGGATCCTGCAGCTCGACCCGGGCTCGAACGATCAGGTCGCGCAGTTCATCGATCCGTTCGGGGAACAGGAACGACGGGTGGTCGCGGAGCGCGATGAGGCCGGCGACGCCAACCTTTTCCAGCCGCCGCTCGGCGACATCGCGTTCCCGTGCTCCGACCACACGCCCGTCGGTCTGTTGGGCGGTGATCGCGGCAACCTCGCCCTCGAAGAGCTCCGCGACCTGCTCGACCTCCAGCGCGCCGATGTTGCCGTCGTCGGTCCGGGTGCCGATGTTGCCGGCAATGGCTACCAGGTAGCCGTGCTCGCCGATCGGCGTGAATTCGGCGAGACCATTTGCCGGCGTGCCGCGGTGGACCCCGATGACCTTCTGCGCACCGGTGGTGAAGGTGACCCGGAACCAGCCGTCGGTGCCGATCCGCTCGGCCGCCACGACACCCGGGATGTCAGCGACCAGGTGCTCGGCAACGCGGCTTTCGGCATCCCACAGATCCTCCAGCCCCGGATCCCGCGACCCGGTCCGCGGCGCCGTCGCTCGATCCCGCTCGGCCGGCCCGGCGAGCAGCAATTGCGCGACCGCGACCTGCTGCCACTGCGGATTCAGCGACGCGAACTGATCGGCGGTGACCTTCGCCAACTCGGCATCGGTCGGCCGGAAGTTCGTGATCCGCGGGGACTGCCCGTTGTGTCGGGCCGCCAGATCGGTCAACGCCTGCGGGGTGGGCCAGCTGGGGCGCTCGTCCAGATCGATGATCACGCCGCGGTGGTCGACGCCGCCGTACCGCCGGGCCAGGTCCTCCAGCTGCGGAAGATTCGCCTCGAGTCGGCGGATGGCCGGCTCGCCGGCGGCGCGCGCCTCGGCCTCGAGATCGGCGGCTGGCGTGTTGCCGGGATTGCGGCCGGCCAGCAGTTGCCGGCAGTGCTCGATCTCCTCACCGAGGACGAACGCGTACGTCTTCCAGTACGCCGCGCTGGCCGGCGCGATCCGTAGCTGCAGGGTGCCGTCGTAGAGATAGCGCTGGACGACCAGCTCGGCGCACAGCCCACGCGCGTCGAGGGCGGCGATCTCAGCGGCGTCCTCGATCATCACGATCTCGACTGCCGACATGTCGAAGTCGGGGGCGACGATCGCGGCCAATGCACGGGCGACCGCTTCGGTCTGCGGGACCGTGCTCGGGTCATCCGCGGCCGACCGGTTCGACCGCGGACTACGCGAGGAGAACAACCGCCCGTCCGACCTGGCGGCGGGATTGAGGTGTGCGGTCAGCGCCGCACCCCGGGCGTCGAGGTGGTAGGCGCCGGTGATGGTTTTGTGTACGTGGAGCTGGCGTCCGGTGATGGCTCGGCCGTGGACCGTGTCGAGCGTCAAAGGGACTGTTTCGCCGTTGTTGTTGATGGCGAGGTTGGCGGTAACGGGGCCTTCTTCGCCTTCGCCGGTGAGGTAGACGTCCCAGTAGGGGCCGTGTTCGTCGGTGCCGTCGGGGGCGCGTCCGGTTTCTGTTGTGGGGTTGGCGGTGCCGGGGCCGTGGGTGAGAGTGAGGGTGGCGCCGGCGGCGGGGTAGTCGGCCTTGGTGCCGAGGAAGTGGACGCGGACGCTGTCGAAGTAGTTGCTCGTGGGCAGATCGACCGGCGTGATCGGCTGGGTGGCAACTGCCATGTGGTCCTGGTAGATCTCGTCGTACTGCTCAACGATGTGGCTGGCCCGGTACGTGGTGCCGAGTGCCGTCTCGCGCGCCGTTCTCGCCCGCTCGGCGGCGGCGTCGGGGTTGGTGCGGATGTCCTGGACGGCGTTGTTGATGGCGGCAGGGTCGCGGACCGGGATGACCAGAGCGACGCCGTCGTTGTCGGCGATGATGGCGGATTCGGCGGTGCCGATCAGCGGTACGCCAGTGGCGGCCATTTCCACGGCAGTGAGGTTGAACGATTCTGAATGGGTTGCCTGGATGGCGATGTGGGCGAACGCGCTGAAGTTGATCAGGTCGGCGAGTTGGTATCGGCCGCTCATCAGGACTCGGCCGGTGAGACCGGCGGCGTCGATCTTCTCCTGCAGTTCGGCGCGGTAATCGTCGTCGATCGCGCCGGCCAGCACGAGTTTGGTGTTGGGCCGTCCGAACGACCGCATTGCCTCGATGATTTCCTCGGGGCCCTTTTGGTAAATGACGCGTCCGGCCGCGAGGATGATTTCGTCGCCGTCGGTGATTCCGTGATCGGGCCCGAGCAAGCCGGTGAATGCCTGGTCGCGGTCGATGGTGGCCGGATCGACGGCCCAGTGCGCGACATCGCAGATCAGCGGAATAACCCGGAACCGGCTGGGGTGCAGTCGATAGTTGGTGAGGTGATCGACGACCGGGATCATCTTGCTCGCGGCGATCACTACCGCGTCGGCGTGTTGGATCCGGTCGATTTCGTCGTGTTGAATATTGGGTTTGGTGATCAGGCCCTTGTGCTCGGCGGCGTGGGTGCCGTGCACGAAGCTGAGTACGGCGAGCTGATGGCCCTGCTCGCGTAGTTCGCTGGCGATTTCCATCGCCCCGCGGGTGCCCGGCCAGTCGTGCGTGTGGATCAGTTCCGGCGTAAATGGATCCCGGTTTTCGCTTTCGGCGCGTTCCCGATCGGCGGCGAGCCATGTGTCGTAGGCCCGCTTTTCCGCCGCGTTGACGAGCTCGAAGAATTCGTTCTCGTTGCGGTCGAACAATTCCCGGGTCGCGCCTTCGGGCAGCCCGGTCAGGATCAGGGTGAGGTTGTCGTTGATCTGGATGACCCGGTCGCGGCGGGTCGGCTCGCCGGCGCCGGCCTTGGGCAACGGCTCGCGGCTGACGTAGACGACCTTGCGGCCCGCCGCCGCCTGCGCCTTGGCGATGTCGGTGGCGGCTCCGGCCACCCCGCCGAACTCGTTGCCCTGCCAGCCCTCGCCGCGTCCCTTGTATTCGTTGCAGAAATGCACGATGTGTTGTGGCGCGGCGCCGTCGTCCACCTGCGGTGCGGCCCAGTCGACGCCCGCAATCTGGGCCTTCGTCTGGTGGGTGAGGAGTGAGATCGCCTCCTTGGCCGACGCGGCGAGGTGGTAATTGACCTGGTCGTGCGGGTCGAGTCCGCGCGTGAGTTGGTGGGCGCGGATGAGTTCGGTGAGGACGACCCCGGCCAACACCTGCGGGCTGTCGAAGGCGGCCCGGCCGACGATGATCGTGGTGCGGCCCTTGATGATCGTGGTTTCCGCGAGTCGCTCGTCCTCATCCAGGGCGTCGAAGCCGACCGTGCCGGTGGCCGGGTCGACCGCGTCGCCGGGGGTGAGGGCGACCCGGATGTCGACGTTGTCGGGCAGGCCGATCCGGGGATTGCCGTCGCTGTCGAGGAGGCCGTGGTCGGCGAGGTAGGCGCGCAGAGCCGGATCGGTGGTTGCGGCGTTCTGGATCAGCTCGGCCATGGACCGGACGGCGGCGCGGGCCCGGGCCGGGTCGCTGACGTCGATGGTCTCCGGGGTGCGACCCTGCTCGTACGCCTCGGCATTGCTGCGTTCCCCCGGCTGACGCAGATACGGCAGCCGAAGTGCGTCGCTGGCGTCCGGGTTGACCCGCGCGGTCACGTCGGCGCCGTCGGTGTCGAGCTGGTACGTGCCACTGCCGGACTTGCGCACGTGGACGCGGCGGCCGGAGATCGCCTGGCCGACGACCGTGTCGACCGTCAGCGGGATCGTCTCGCCGTTGTTGTCGATGGCGAGGTTGACCGCGAGATGGCCTTCGACGCTCTCACCGGTGAGGTAGACGTCCCAGTACGGGCCGTGTTCGTCGATGCCGTCCGGCGCTCGTCCGGCCGGCGTGGTCGGATCGGCCGTCCCCACGCCGTGCGTGAGGGTGAGGGTTCTTCCCGCCGCCGGGTAGTCGGTCCTTGCGCCGAGGAAGTGCACCCGGATGCTGTCGACATAATTGCTGGCCGGCAGCGCTATTTCCGCTGCTGCAGCGGCCGGTGCCGCCGGCTGAGCGCGGTAAATGTCGTCGTACCTTTTGACGATCTGATCGGCCCGATAGGTGGGCCCGAGCACGACCTCGCGTGCGTTGACGGCCCGCTCTGCGGCGCCTTCCGGATCGTCGCGGATCGCCTGCACCGCGTCCACGATCGCGTCCGGACTGAAACGCGGGATGAGCACGCCGACCTCGTGCTCGGTGCCGGCGTTGTCCAGGACGAGCGGGAACTGGTCGGTCGCAACGATGGGCACACCCGCGGCGGCGAGTTCCAGCGCGGTCAGGCCGAACGACTCCCAGTGGCTGGCCAGGAGCGCCATGTCGGCGAATGGGGCGAGCTTGATCAGATCCGCGACGTTGTATCGCCCGGTGAAGAAGGTGTTTGCGGTCAGACCGGACTCGTTGACCTGATTTTGCAGCGTGGCGCCGTATTCGTTGTTCGTCACCGCACCGGCAAAGATCACCTTGGTCTTGGGTCGGACGAATCGCGACAGTGCGTCGACAATGTCGGTGTCGCCCTTTTGCGGAGCTATTCGCCCGGGGACAAGGATGATCTCGTCGTCCGCGGTGATCCCATGATCGGGGCCCAGCAGGGCGGTGAGGGCCGCATCGCGGTCGATGGTGCCGCGGTCCACCACCCAATGGGATACGTCGGCGATCAGCGGAATGATCCGGAACCGGCTGAGGTGGACGAAGAACCGGGTGAGATGCCGGACCTCGGCGACCATCTTCGTTGCCGCGACGACGACCGCGTCGGCGCGCTGGATCCGGTCGATCTCGTCGTGCTGGATGTCCGGGTTGGTGATCAGGCCGTTGTTCTCGAGCGCATGCGTGCCGTGCACGAAACTCAACAGCGTGACCTTCCGGCCCTGTTCGCGTAGCCGTTGGGTGAGTTCGACCGCGCCGCGGGTCCCCGCCCAGTCGTGCATGTGGATCATGTCGGGATCGAACGACTCCCGGCGGTCGGTCGGCGTTGCCTCGGCGTCGCTGCCCCGCCACGTGTCGAACGCCTGCAACTTCGCGTCGCCGACGAGGTCCAGGAACGCCTTCTCGTTGCTCTCGAACAGCTCTCGGGTGGCGCCCTCCGGCAGCCCGGCCACGATGAGGGTGAGATTCTCGCTGACCTGCACGACCCGGGTGCGGCGGGTGGGTTCGCCGTGCATCGGCAGCGGTTCGCGCGTTATGAAGACGACCTTCTTGCCGCTCGCTGCCTGTGCCATGGCCAATTCGGTTGCGGCCTTGGCCACCCCGCCGAACTCGTTGGCGCCGTGTCCCTTGAATTCGTTGCAGAAATGCACGATTCGTTGTGGCGCGCCGGTTTGAGCCGGGGCGGCCGGCGTTGCGAAATCGGCGATCTGCGCCTTGGACTGTTGGGTGAGCAGGCTTGCGGCTTCCTTGGCCGAATGGGCGAGGTGGTAATTGGGCAGGTCGTGCGGGTCGAATCCACGGTGGTGCTGGTGCAGCCGGATCAGCTCGGTGAGAACGACGCCGAAGAGTCGTTCGGGTGAGTCGAAGGCGGCGCGGCCGATGACCACGGTGTCCCGGTCGGCCTGGACGGTTGTTTCGGCGAGTCGCTCGTCCTCATCCAGGGAATCGAATCCGATGGTGCCGGCGACCTGGTCGTGGTGGTCGCCAGGAGTCAGCGCGAGCAGGATGTCGACATGTTCGAGGCTGGGTACGGCGGGATTGCCGTGCTCGTCGACCAGTCCGTGGTCGGCCAGGAAGGCGCGTAGGGCCGGGTCGGCGGCGGTGCGCTCGGTGATGAGCTCGGCCATGGATCGGACGGTGGCGCGGGCCCGGGCCGGGTCGCTGACGTCGATCGCGGATTGACCCGGGTGCTGTTCGTACGCCTCGGCGTTGCTGCGTTCCCCGGGCTGGCGCAGGTACGGCAATGCCGGGGGATTGGCCGAGGGATTGGCTGGGTGTCTGCCAGCCTCGTTGGACACATTCTCAGACAGGCTCTGGATGGACGCGCGGTTCTGGTCGATGACCTGCACGGTGTCGGTACGGGCCTCGTAGGTGCGCTGGTTGGTCTGGCCGGCCGTTTCGGCCGAGTTGACAATCCAGCCGCCGATCGGGGCGACGGCGTCGGTGCCGGAGACGTTGATCAGGGCGATGATCTGGGTTTCCAGCGCGTCGTAGGTCAGTTGGGTCTGGTTGGCCAGGGTCGCCGTCCGCAGGGCGTCGCCAACCGCCTGATTGGCGGCCGCGATCGTGGCGGGATCGGCGTGCGCCGCGGTGACGGTGTGCTGGTGCGTGTAGGCGTCGGCCAGCCGTTCGTTGGCGGCCGCGATGTGCCCGTAGAAGGCGACCCGGTCCGGGCTGGCCGAGTGGGCGGCGGCAGCGTCGTGCGCGCCGGCGGCGGCGGCCTGGGCTCCGGCGACATCGTGGATCGCGGGGACGTGCGTCAGATGCGCACCGAGAGCGCCGAAGCCGATTGTCAGCGGGATCGTGACGCCGGCCGAGACCGCGCCGAGGCGGCCGACGAAGTCCCATGGCGATGGTTTGCCGGTCGGCGGGATTTCGGGGGAGACGTAGTCGATGATGGCCTCGGTGGCGAAGCCGGGCAGGCCCTCGGCGCCGGCCTCCGTGCGCATTGCCCGAGCCTGCTGGTCGTAGTACTCGTGCAGCGCCTCGTTGAGATCCTGCTCCACCAGCCGTGGCTCGCGCTGGTTGGCGAAGGCGACCCGCTGGTCGGTTGCGGAGTTGTCCAGCGCGATGAACCGCTGGATGGTCCAGGCACCGCCGACCCAGCTGAAGAGGGTGCGGGACAGGTTGATCAGCGACCCGATCGGGTCGAAGGGATAGGTCGCGGCGGTGCCGAGAAGGCCGGGAAACAGCCATTTGAACGTGAAGGCATGGACGAAGGCGCCCACCGACGGGGTGCGCGACGGCCGGACATCGAGCACCGGCGCATTGAGCAGGTCACCCACCGGATCCGCGGCCGGCCCGCGGGTGACAGTGGTCGGCTCGCCGGTGGCGTGCCCGACCAGCTGCGCGAGGTCGGCGTTCAGCTTGCCGATCAGTTCGTCGAAGGCCGCCTCCAGCTCGCGCCGGTCGCGCTCGCTGTCGAACTGCCGCTGGTCGCCGAACCCGCCACTGACCGCCTTGGAGATGATCCGCGCGCTGACCGAGTCACCGCCCAGCCAACCGGTCAGCGCGGTGATGACGCCGGCCGCGCCGAGCACGGTCTGCCCCACCAGCGCGGGAGAGCCGAGCGAGATTGCCAGCCCGAGGGCGCCGGTGCCGCCGGAGACCACGGCCTGCCGGTAGGCGACCGCGCCGGTTGACGGGTCGGCGGGACGGCTGGCCCACACCTCGACGTCCGGCCGCTGGGGGCCCGCCGTGCGCGGGCGTGGCGTGCTGGATCCGGAGCTGAGCGCGCCACGGACCGCATCGCTCATCGTCTGTTCGCGGTCGGCGGCGTCGGCGGCGAGTTGCGCTCGTCGCTTCGCCTGTTGCTCGGGAACCGCCGCGTCGGCGGCGCGCTCGTTCTGCATCTCCACCGACCGCTGGGTCGCGGCCTGGAACACCATGTTCACCACGGCGACCGCGAGCGGGAGGAGTGCGTGCACGGTCGACAAGCCGAACCAGTGATGCGTGATGTAGGCGGTCCCGGCCGCCACGAACAGCGTGTCGGTCGCCCAGCCGGTCAGGAACGTCTTGAACAGCGGCACCCGAGACGGCCGGGGCAGTCCGGCGCGGACGTCGTGGCTGAGCTGCCCGCTGGAGTCGGCGAACTCGCCCGGATCGGGCCGCCGGCCGAGCCACGGTGTGCCGCCATGCCCAACCGGGCGGCCGCCCTGGCGACGGACGAACGTCCCGATGTCCTGGCCCATGGCGGTGACGTCGATGCCGGCCCGGCGCAGCTCGATCAGATATGCGCGCAGGTCGGCTCGGTGCAGCTTCCTGGCCCAGAATCCCGGGGCGTTGCGGTACTGCTCCATCCGCAGCCGCAATCCGGTGACCGCCGACCGCTCTCGCGCCCGGTTCGCGATGTCATTCGTATCTGCGGTCGGGTCGCTGTGCTGCTCGACGACGGCGAACAGCAGGTCGAGCAGTCCCCGTTCGCTGCGGTCTACGTCCAGGCCGCCCTTGAGCCGGAGCCGATAGTCGTACTCGGCGCCGCCGGGGTAGAGCCGGCTGTGCACGTTGCCCGGCAGCCGACCCGATTCGACCAGGACCGTGAACGGCTGCTGCCCATCGGGGGTGACCCGAAGTCGGGCGGGATTGCCCGGGTCGACCTCGACGGTGAATCCGGTGTTCTGGTCCCGGACGAAATCGGCGAGGCGGCGCGGGCCGGCGCTGTCGAACGGCGCGAGTCGGGCCCGGCGCGGGTCGACCCCCGGCTCGGGCGCCGGGAACCGGCCCGGCCGCCGTCGCGCATTCGTCTGCAGGAACCGAACGGCGTCCGGCGCGATCGGCTCCAGCGCCGCCATCCGGCGCGCCACGTCCGGGCTGCCGGCGAAGCCGCGGCTGGGCTGAATCAGCCCGGCCTCAGCGAGCCCGGCGCGGACTTCCCCCTTGTCCCGCCAGGACAACGAGTCCCAATTGTGGGCGGCGAATCGGAGCCAGCCGACCTGGCCGTAGTCCGCCAGGGCCAGTCCGGCATCGGCCGGCACGTCAGCGGCGAGAGCGTGCCGTACGAGCAGCGGCGGATCGCTCATCCCGAGCGCCGCTCTCAGCCCGACGGCGTCGATTCCGACCAGGGCGGTGACCGTCTGGGGGCCGATCGCCTCAATGAGCGCGATGAGCTCGCCCAGGTCGTCCCAGTCGGCCAGCTCGGCCCGGTTGGCCAGCGCCGCTGGCTCGGCCAGCGCGTCCGGGCCGACCAGGTTGGCCAGCTCGGTCAGCCGATCGACACCCGCGATCAGCGGGTTGACCATGCGCAGCGGAATCCCCAGCCCGCTCGCCCGCCGATCCAGCTCAACGGCGATCGCGAGCCGGCCCACAACCTCCAGCAGCCCCGAGTACCGGGTGCCGCCGACGTTGAGATCGAACGTCCGATCGGCGTCGGCGGCGCCGGGAGTTATCCCGCCGTCCTCGGGCAGGCTGATCGCCACCGTGAACTGGCCGCCGTCGTGCTCGACAACGAGGGCGCCGCTCTCGGTCACCCGGACCGCCCGCGCGCCGATCGCCCGGGCCAGATGCGGAGCCATCTCGTTGATCCAGGCCCGATCCAGAGCGGTGGCCGGCGCCGGCGGCGGGCCCCACGGCGACCACCACGGAG
>DATAVB010000003.1:0-12977 GCA_036267955.1 Mycobacteriales bacterium
GGGCGGGCGGCGGCGGACCTTGTGGCGGGTCCTGTGGCGGGCACGGCTTAGACTGCCGGAGCAGGCCCATGCAGAGGTGAGGAGGCAGCCGTTGCCCGGCAGGATCTCCGACGCCGACATTGCCGAGGTGCGGTCCCGCTCCCAGATCGCCGACGTGGTGGGAGAGTACGTCGCGCTGCGGCGCGCGGGCGGTGACGCGCTCAAGGGCCTGTGCCCGTTCCACGAGGAGAAGACGCCCTCGTTCAACGTGCGCCCGAGCACCGGCTACTACCACTGCTTCGGCTGTGCGGTCAGCGGTGACGTCATCGATTTCATCGAGCGCATCGAGCACCTGAGTTTCGTCGAGGCCGTCGAGCGGCTGGCCGACAAGGTCGGCATCCATTTGCGGTACGAGCAAGGTGGGATGGGCCCGGCGCACCAGCCGGGCGGCCGGGCCAGGCTGCTGGAGGCGCACCGCGCCGCCGCCGAGTTCTATACCGAACGGCTGGCCGCCGAGGACGGCAAGATCGCCCGGGATTTCCTCACCGAGCGGGGCTTCGACGCCGACGCGGCCAAGACCTTCGGTTGCGGCTTCGCCCCGGTCGGTTGGGACCTACTGACGAAACACCTGCTGCTCAAGAAGTTCACCCCCAAAGAGCTCGAGACGGCCGGCCTGTCCAAGCCGGCCCGGTCCGGCTCGCTGATCGACCGGTTCCGCCGCCGGCTGGTCTGGCCGATCCGGTCGATCACCGGCGACGTCGTCGGGTTCGGCGCCCGCCGGCTCTTCGACGACGACGACGGCCCGAAATACCTGAATACGCCGGAAACGCCGATATACAAGAAGAGCGAAGTGCTTTACGGCGTCGATCTGGCCAAGCGGGAGATCGCCCGCCGGCGGCAGGCGGTCGTCGTCGAGGGCTACACCGACGTGATGGCCTGCCATCTCGCGGGCGTCCCGACCGCCGTCGCCACCTGCGGCACCGCGTTCGGTAGCGACCACATCGGCGTACTGCGCCGGCTGCTGATGGACTCCGACTCGTTCCGCGGCGAGGTGATCTTCACCTTCGACGGCGACGAGGCCGGCCGGAAGGCCGCGCTGCGGGCGTTCGACGACGAGCAGCGCTTCGTCGCGCAGACCTTCGTCGCGGTCGAGGCCGGCGGCATGGATCCGTGTGAATTACGTCAGGGCAAGGGCGATGCGGCGGTCCGGGACCTGGTGGCGCAGCGCGTCCCGCTGGTCCAGTTCGCGCTGCGCAGCACCATCGACGACTACGACCTGGAGACCGTCGAGGGTCGGGTGCAGGCGCTGCGTTCGGCCGCGCCGCTGGTCGCCAAGATCAAGGACCAGTCGATGCGGCCGGAGTACGCCCGCAAGCTCGCCGGCGATCTCGGCATGGAGGTCGACACCGTCCTCGCCGAGGTGCGGCGGAACGGCGGCGGACCCGACACAGGCCGACGGGGCGGCAGCAACCGCCAGCAGAGCTACCGGCAGAACGACAACCGGCAGAACGGAAACGGGCCGGGCGGCGGGCGGCAGAACGGCAACGCACAGAACGGCAACGGGCAGAGTGGCGCCGGCCGGCAGCAACAGTCCGCCGACGTACGGCCGATGCGTTCCGAGCCGGCCGCGCCGCCAAGGCCGCGCCCGGACGATCCCCGGCTCGCCGTCGAACGCGAGGTGTTGAAGATCGCGCTGCAGACCCCGGCGCTGGCCGGCCCGGTCTTCGACGCGATCGCCACCGAGGCGTACACCCATCCTGTCTACGGCGCCGTCCGTACCGCCATCGAGGTCGCCGGCGGCGTGCAGGGCCAGGTGACCGGGCCGGCCTGGATCGAGCGGGCCAGCTCGAGCTGCCCGGACGAGGTGAGCCGGTCGGTCGTCTCCGAATTGGCGGTGGAACGCCTGCGGTGCGCGGGATCCGAGCCCACCGGCCGGTATGTCCAGGAGAATCTGGCCCGGCTGCAGGAGTTGGCGGTCGAGCGCAAGATCGCGCAGGTGAAATCGACCCTGCAGCGGATCAATCCGGTCGAGCGGGCCGAGGATCACACCCGGCTCTTCGGCGAGCTGATCGCCCTGGAGCAACAGCGACGCGGGCTGCGGGAACAGGCGATGGGTGAGGAGCCGGCGTGAAGCTGGCCTTCAGCGCGATTCTGGGCCGGCGGGACCAGCCGCCGGCCGACGCGACCGGGCAGCTGGAACCCGATGAGCGGGTCGTCGGCTGGGCGCTGACCGAGGCCGGGCCGGCCGTGGTGGCGACCCAGCGCGGGCTGTGGCTGCCGTACGAGGACGGCTACCGGCGGATCGGGTGGCACGAGATCGACAAGGCGACCTGGGCGGACGACACGTTGACCGTCATCGAGGGAAAACCCGTGGGGGACGGCGATTTTGTCGAGGATCTGCGGCCGGTCAGCTGGGCGCTGGCTCAACCTCGGGACATCCCGAAGGTGGTCCGCGCCCGGGTCGACCGCAGCGTGGCGGTGACCGAGTATCACGATCTCCGGCCGACCGGTGGGGTGCGGATCGTCGGTCGCCGGGTCTCCGGCCAGGACGGGCTGTCCTGGCTGGCTCGCTGCGATGCGGGAACGAACCGGCGGTCGCCCGAGGTGCAGGAACAGGTGGCGGAACTGCTGGCCGAGGCCCGCGCCCGATTCGCACCCCGTGCCGACCTGTAACCCGACTTTCTCCGATCGAAGCGCGCTTTACCCGGGTGGTCCAGCCTGACGACTCGATTGAAGTGCGCTTTACCCGGTCAGCGATGCCCGGTAGCGGATCGAAGCGCGCTTTATCCGGCCGGGCACTGCTCTTCCCCGGTCGGAGCGCACTTCGATCGGAGTCGGGATCAACCCGTTAGGGTGCAAGAGATCCGAGAGGGGAATGCCGGATGACGCTGGTTGCCGGGGTCGACTGTTCGACCCAGTCCACCAAGGTGCACGTGTACGACGCGGAGACCGGGGCGGAGGTCCGAGCCGGCACCGCGCCACACCCGGACACGACCGAGATCGACCCGCAGATCTGGTGGGACGCGTATCAAAAAACGGCGGACGGCCTGCTCGACGGCGTCTCGGCGCTTTCGGTCGGTGGGCAGCAGCACGGCATGGTCGTCCTGGACGACGCCGGCGCCGTGGTCCGGCCGGCCCTGCTGTGGAACGACACCCGCTCCGCCCCGGCCGCCGCCGCGTTGACCGCCGAGCTCGGCGGCCCGCAGGCCTGGGCCGACGCGATCGGTTCGGTGCTCGTCGCGAGTTTCACCATCACCAAACTGCGCTGGTTCGCCGAGCACGAGCCGGAATTGGCGGCCCGGGCCAGCAGCGTCCTGTTGCCCCACGACTGGCTCACCGCAAAACTCGCGGCCGACCCGATCGCGGTGACTGACCGCGGCGACGCCTCCGGCACCGGCTATTTCTCCGCCGCCACCGGCGAATATCGCACCGATCTTTTGGCTAAAGCTTTCGGCCGGGAATTGGCGCTGCCCCGGATAGCGGCGCCGTCCGAGCAGGTCGGCGAGACCGCCGGCGGGATCGCGCTCGGGCCCGGCACGGGGGACAACATGGCCGCCGCGCTGGGGCTGTCGCTGCAGCCCGGGGACGTTGTCGTGTCGTTGGGCACCAGCGGTACGGCATTCGCCGTCGCCGACCGGTCCTCGACGGACGCGAGCGGTGCGGTGGCCGGATTCGCCGACGCCACCGGACGTTTCCTCCCGCTGGTCTGCACCCTGAATGCCGCCCGGGTCGTCTCCGCGATGGCGTCCCTGCTGGGGGTCGATCTCGACCGGTTCAACGACCTGGCGGTGTCCACACCGGACAGTGGTGGCCTGGTGTTGCTGCCCTATCTGGACGGTGAACGTACGCCCGACCTGCCGCTGTCCCGCGGCCTGTTGCAGGGCCTCAGCCGCACAAATGCGACGCCGGCGACGCTGGCCCGGGCCACGGTGGAGGGGATGCTCTGCGGCCTGGCCGACGGCGTCGACGCGCTGCGCGGGCAGGGGGTCGAGGTGCGCCGCGTACTGCTGATCGGTGGGGCTGCGGTCTCTCCGGCGGTGCAGGCCCTGGCCCCGGCAATTTTCGGCGTACCGGTGGCCGTACCGCAGGCCGGTCAGTACGTGGCCCGCGGCGCGGCCCGGCAGGCGGCCTGGGTCGTCCGCGGCGGCGGCGAGCCGCCGGCATGGCCGATTCCGGCGTTGGATCTGCCTTCCGCCCCGCCGGCCACCGAGGTGCGCAAGGCTTACGCTGCTGTGCGGGACAGTGCCACACCATTGCTGTCGCAGACCTTCTGAAAGTTTTCTCCCCGCCGGCAATGGTGTGTGCCCTTGCGTCGCTCCGCCGGCGGCACATAGTTTTTGCTCCAAAGCGACCCGTGACCGAAGGTGCCGCAATCGAAGGGATAGCGCATGCGTCTGGGAGTAGGGCTGGTCGGTTACGCCTTCATGGGTGCGGTGCACTCGCAGGCCTGGCGGACGGTCAACAAGTTCTTCGACCTCCCGGCGCAGGCCGAGTTGGCCGTGCTGTGCGGGCGCAACAAGGAGGCCGCGACGGCCGCCGCCGCGAAATTCGGCTATCCGTCCGTTGAGACCGACTGGCACACGGTGCTGGAGCGGGACGACGTGGACATTGTGGACGTCTGCACCCCCGGCAACAGCCACGCTGAGATTTCGATCGCGGCGCTGCAGGCCGGAAAGCACGTGCTGTGCGAGAAGCCGCTGGCCAACACCGTGGAAGAGGCGCGTGCGATGGTCGCCGCGGCGGCCGGTGCCTCGGGTAAGGCGATGGTCGGTTTCAACTACCGCCGGCTCCCGGCGGTGAGCTACGCCCGCAAGCTGATCGCCGACGGCCGGCTCGGCACGATCCGGCACATCCGCGCGGTCTACCTGCAGGACTGGATCATCGATCCGGAGTTCCCGTTGACCTGGCGGCTGCAGAAGGAGCTGGCCGGCTCCGGGGCGCTCGGCGACCTCGGCGCGCACATCGTCGACCTCACCCAGTTCGTCACCGGGCAGCAGCTGACCGGTGTTTCGGCGTTGACCGAGACCTTCATCAAGGACCGCCCACTACCCGACGGAGCATCCGGTCTCGCCGGGCAGGCCGGCGCGGGCCGCGGTGAGGTGACCGTGGACGACGCGGCGCTGTTCCTCGGCCGGTTCTCCGGCGGTGCGGTCGCCTCGTTCGAGGCGACCCGGTTCGCGCAGGGGCGGAAGAACGGCCTGCACGTGGAGATCAACGGCGACGGCGGCTCGCTGGTCTTCGATCTGGAACGGCTCAACGAGCTGGAATTCTTTGACGCGTCGCTGGATCCGGCCGAGGCCGGTTTCCGCCGCATTCTGGTCACCGAACCCACCCATCCGTACGTCGGGGCATGGTGGCCGCCCGGCCACGGCCTCGGTTACGAACACAGCTTCACCCACGAGGCGCGCGATTTCCTCGAGGCCATCGCGACCGACCAGCAGCCGGCTCCCTCCTTTGTGGACGGTCTGCAGGTGCAGCTGGTCCTCGACGCGGTGAGCCGGAGTGCCGGCGCGAATTCCGCGTGGACGCCTGTCGAGAAGGTCTGAGAGGACTAGCTATGAGCGATTTCCAACCCACCAAGGAAGACAAGTTCACCTTCGGACTCTGGACGGTCGGCTGGCAGGGCGTTGACCCGTTCGGCACGTTCATCCGGCCGCCGCTGGATCCGGTAGAGGCGGTGTACCGGCTCTCGGATCTGGGTGCGGCTGGGGTCACGTTCCACGACAACGACCTGGTGCCGTTCGGCGCGGACAGCGGTGAGCGGACCCGGATCATCGAGCGGTTCCGCAAGGCGCTGGGCGAGACCGGCATGACGACGCCGATGGTGACGACGAACCTCTTCTATCACCCGGTTTTCAAGGATGGCGCGTTCACCTCGAATGACCGTGACATCCGCCGTTTCGCGCTCGGCAAGGTGTTGCGCAACATCGACCTGGCCGCGGATCTCGGCGCCAGGACGTACGTCTGCTGGGGCGGCCGGGAAGGCGCCGAAAGTGACGCCACCACGGACGTACGGGCCGCGCTCGACCGCTACAAAGAGGCGATCGACACGCTCTGCACGTACATCCGTGAGCAGGGCTACGACATGAAGCTGGCGTTGGAGCCGAAGCCGAACGAGCCGCGGGGCGACATTTTCCTCGCCACCGTCGGGCACGCGTTGGCTTTCATCAACCAGTTGGAATATCCCGACATGGTGGGGATCAACCCCGAGGTCGGGCACGAGACGATGGCCGGGCTGAACTTCGTACACGGTGTGGCGCAGGCGTTGTGGTCCGGGAAACTGTTCCACGTCGACCTCAATGGTCAGCACGGAATGAAGTACGACCAGGACCTGCGTTTCGGTGCCGCCGACCAGAAGGGCGCCTTTTTCCTGGTCGACCTGCTGGAGTCGGCCGGATATGAGGGCCCGCGGCATTTCGACTTCAAGCCGCCGCGCACCGAGGACATCGACGGCGTCTGGGAATCGGCCGCCGGCTGCATGCGCAACTACCTGGTGTTCAAGGAGAAGGCCAAGGCGTTCCGGGCCGATCCCGTTGTGCAGGAGGCGATCGCGGCGAGCCGGTTGGCCGACCTGAACACGCCGACCCTCGACGCGGGCGAATCGCTGACGGCGCTGCGGGACGACACCTCGTTCGACCCGGAAAAGGCCGCGGAGCGCGGAATGCACTACGAGCGGCTGGACCAGCTCGCTCTGGATCATCTCTTCGGAATTCGATAGGGGACTGATTTCATGTCTCGTCCATTTACCCTGTTCACCGGCCAGTGGGCCGATCTGCCGTTCGAGAAGGTGTGCGAGCTCGCCTCGGGTTGGGGATTCGACGGCCTGGAGATCGCGACCTGGGGCGACCACTTCGAGGTCGACAAGGCGCTGGCCGACGACGGCTATGTCGAGGAACGCCGCTCGATCCTGAAGAAGTACAACCTCGACAGCTGGGCCATCTCGGCGCACCTGGTCGGGCAGGCGGTCTGCGACTACCCGATCGACGAGCGGCACAAGGCGATCGTGCCGGCCCGGGTCTGGGGCGACGGGGACGCCGAGGGCGTCCGGCAGCGGGCCGCCCAGGAGGTCAAGGACACCGCCCGCGCGGCGGCGAAATTCGGCGTCAAGACCGTCACCGGATTTACCGGCTCCTCGATCTGGTACACCGTCGCGATGTTCCCGCCCACCCCCGATGAGATGGTGGCGCGCGGTTTCGCCGATTTCGCCGAGCGGTGGAATCCGATCATCGACGTCTTCGACGAGGTCGGGGTCCGGTTTGCGCTGGAGGTCCACCCGTCGGAGATCGCGTACGACTTCTGGACCGCGAAGCGCGCTCTTGAGGCGATCGGCAACCGGCCGGGCTTCGGCCTGAACTTCGACCCGAGCCACTTCATGTGGCAGGACCTCGACCCGGTCGGATTCATCTCCGAATTCAGCGACCGTATCTACAACGTGCACTGCAAGGAGTCGAAGCGTCAGCTCAACGGGCGCAACGGCCGGCTCGGCTCGCACCTGCCGTGGGCAGATTCCCGCCGCGGCTGGGACTTCGTGTCGATCGGTCACGGCGACGTGCCGTGGGGCGGGATCATCCGGATCCTCAACGAGATCGACTATCAGGGACCGCTGTCGATCGAGTGGGAAGACGCCGGCATGGATCGCGAGCGGGGTGCCCCGGAGTCGCTGGAGTTCCTGCGCAAGCAGGTCTTCGAAAAGCCCGGTGCGGCCTTCGACGCGGCCTTCTCGACCCAGAACTAGCCGTCGGTTCGTTTCGCGCCAATGTGGCGTTGGGGTGACTAGATTGCCCCAATGGCACATTGGCGCGAAAAGTAGCGTTGCGAGCAATCGATTTCAGAAACTCCTCCGAAAGGACCGCACAGATGACGTTCAATGGGATCGGCGTCGGCATGCACAATGTCAGCCGCCTCTCGCATGCCAAGACCCGTTCGATCAGCGCGGAGAATCCGACCGGGGAGAAGGGCCGCGGCGGCATGTCGACCGATGGCCCGGCCGCCCGTGCCGCCCGTGATCTCGGCCAGGGCTGGAAGGTCTCGCCGTACACGCACATTCCGGCCGGCGAGACGCTGACGCTGGCGGAGATCGCGGGCCCGGGGGAGATCCAGCACATCTGGCTCACCATCGACTCGGCCTGGTGGCGGCGCCTGGTGATCCGGGTCTACTGGGACGGCGCGGAGTCGCCGAGCATCGAGGTGCCGCTCGGCGATTTCTTCTGCAACGGCTGGTGTGAGCCGGCATTGGTCAATTCGCTGCCGATCTCGGTGAACCCGCTGTGCGGCTTCAATTCGTACTGGCCGATGCCGTTCCGCGGCTCGGCCCGCATCACGGTCGAGAACCTGTACGAAGAGGACAGTTCCTCGCTGTACTACCAGGTCGACTACGCGCTGTCCGACGTACCGGACGACGCCGCGTACCTGCACGCGCAGTGGCGGCGCAGCAATCCGCTGGAATTCGGCACCGTGCACACGATCCTGGATGGGATACGCGGACAGGGGCATTACGTCGGCACGTACCTCGCCTGGCAGTCCAACAACACCGGCTGGTGGGGCGAGGGCGAGGTCAAGTTCTTCCTGGACGGGGATGAGGAGTTCCCGACGATCTGCGGCACCGGCACCGAGGACTATTTCGGCGGCGCCTGGGATTTCGAGTACCCGCGCGGGCAGTATCGCGAGTTCAGCACGCCGTACCTGGGGCTGCCGCAGGTGATCAGCGCCGGTGAGGGTGGCCTGTACCGGTCACAGCAGCGGTTCGGCATGTACCGCTGGCACATCCAGGACACGGTCCGTTTCGAGGAGGACCTGCGGGTTACCGTGCAGGCGCTGGGATGGGGTGCGGGCGGGCGATATCTGCCGCTGCAGGACGACATTGCCTCGACCGCGTTCTGGTACCAGGACGCGCCGCACGCCCCGCTGCCGCCGCTGACGAAGTGGCAGGAGCTGCTGGTCGTGTGATGCGTTGATGTGGGCCGAACCCTGGTGCGGCGGCGCGGTTGCTGCGAAAATCTCGTACTGACCTATCGCCGCCCATCAGGGGTTCAGATGCCGCTGTTTGATTTCTCCGCCGACAAACTCCGCGAATACCTGCCTGCCCGCGACGAACCGGACGACTTCGACGCGTTCTGGGCCCGTACGTTGGAGGAGGTGCGGCAGCACCCGCTGAACGCGACCTTCACACCGACCGACAACGGCCTGGCCACCCTGGACACGTTCGACGTGACGTTCGCCGGCTGGAACGGCGAGACGGTGCACGGCTGGCTGCAACTGCCCCGCGATCGGAGCGAACCGCTCCCGTGCGTGGTCGAGTTCATCGGCTACAGCGGCGGGCGCGGCATCCCGATCGACCACCTGCTGTACGCGTCGGCCGGGTATGCGCATCTCGTGATGGACAGCCGGGGTCAGAGCGGCGCCGACACCGGTGATGCGCACGGCGTCGGCAGCCCGCACACCGCCGGCTTCATGACCGACGGCGTGCTGGACCCGGAGACGTACTACTACCGCCGGATCATGAGTGACGTGGTGCGTGCGATCGAGGCGGCCCGGTCGCATCCGGCCGTCGATGCTTCGCGGGTCGCCGCCGCCGGCGGGAGTCAGGGCGGTGGCCTGACGCTGGCCGCGGCCGGGCTGGTCCCGGATCTGGTCGGCGCGCTGCCGGACGTGCCGTTCCTCTGCCACTACCGGCGGGCTTCGGAGATCACCTCGAAGAACCCGTACGGGGAGATCGCGGCGTTCTGCAACAAGCGGCCGGAGCATGTGGACACCGTGTTCAAGACACTGGCCTACTTCGACGGCGTCAACTTCGCCGCCCGGGCGTCGGCGAACGCGCTGTTTTCGGTCGGCATGATGGACGACGTCTGCCCACCGTCCACTGTGTACGCGGCGTACAACCACTATGCGGGGGCGAAGGAGATCACCGTGTGGCCGTACAACGGTCACGAGGGTGGGTCGCACCTGCAGGCCAAGGCGCGGGTGGAGTTCCTGCACAAGCTCTTCGGCTGAGACCGGCTTTGTCCGGCGCCGCTGTGATCGTGGCGGCGCCGGGTTTGCCGTCCTGCGTTAGTGGCGGGTCGTGCCGTTGTGCGACGGGATGGGCAGCCGGTGCCGGGCGGCGTCGATCTTGTCGCGGACCGGCTGCAGCACGGCGTCGGTGGGCAGCTTGTGCAGCGCCGAGCCGGCCTGCTCGCGCAGTACGCCGGCGGCGCTCTGGACGGTCTGGCTGGACTTGACACGGGAGGCGGTGCGGGCGATGGTCTCGTACCGCTCGCGGCCGGCCCGCGCACCCAGCACGTAGCCGACACCAAGGCCGGTCAGGAAGACCAGTTTGCGCATGTCGTGTCACCTCTCCAGGTCAGGCCCGGCGGTGCGCGGGTCCGATTTCGGATACGGTACGCTCCAACAACGACGCGGTCGAACACCGCGCCACGGTCCTCCGTAGCTCAATTGGCAGAGCATGCGACTGTTAATCGCAGGGTTGTTGGTTCGAGTCCAACCGGGGGAGCACCGCCTAGGTCACAGACCTAGCTAAGCGGGATCTCCAAGATCATCACCTTTCTTTACACCCCGGGGCGTGTCCCTTCGCCCTGGTCGATTTCCCGCGCTGCTCGCCAGCCGTAGAGCCACCAGCTGCGGCGCAGCTCGCTGAATTCGTCGGGCGCTGTGTCGGCCGGGGTCTCGCCTTCGAAATAGGCCTCGAAGCCCGCGGCTCGGGCATGATCGAGGTCGGTCCGAGTCCGGTGTGCCCAGGTCATACCGCTGCCTCCTTCGTGGGACGGGCAGCGCTGAGCGTCGTTTGGTCGCGCAGATGTCGGGCAGCACCGACCAGCCGAGTGCGACACTGACAACACGATGCGTAGTCAGGCGGTGAGGCGATGAGCGGCAGTGCCGAGGTCACCGCCGCCCGCCGCGCCTTGGGTCAGCGCCTGGCCCGGCTTCGTCGTGACGCTCAGTTGAGCCAGGTCGCGCTGGCTGAGCTGGTCTGCTACTCCCGGACGACGCTGGCCAATGTCGAGGTTGGACGGCAGAGCGCAGCTCGTGACTTCTGGCAGGCAGCGGGCAGAGCCGTCAATGCCGGGGGAGTTGACTATGGCTGGGGCAAGCTTGGCCGTGCCGTTATTCGACGCCGCTCCGGCTCGGCACGTTTCGGCGACCACGCTGGATCAGTACGCCGAGGCAAATCGCGCACTCTGGCAAGTCTTCGCCACGGCCCGAACCAAGGCGCTAACCCTGCCGCTGGTTCGCGATCAGCTCAGCACTCTGACTAGTCACCTTGGCGCTGCACAGACGGAGCAGGCCCACCGCCAGCTGTGTGGTCTCATCGCGGATCTGCTGCAGCTGGCCGGTGAGATCCACTTTGATGGGAACCGGTACGGGGACGCCGCGCAGAGTTATTCGACGGCAGCGTCAGCTGGCCGCGAGGCCGCGGCTTTCGATCTTTGGGCGACTGCGATGGTGCGTCATTCCTTTCTGAGTTTGTACGACGGCAAGCCAGCCGAAGCCCGTCCCCTGCTGGAGGCGGCCGAGCGCCTCGCCCAGCGGGGAGACACCCAACTGGCCACCCGCCACTGGGTCGCGATGGTCCAAGCGCAGGCGCTGTCTGCGCTGGGCGACTTCGACGGCTGCCAGCGGGCTCTGGACGTAGCTGAGCAGGTCAACGGAGCCCGATCGCCTGGTGGCTGGCTGCGATTCGATTCTTCTCGACTGCCCGAGGAACGCGGCGCATGTTATGTCCAACTCCAGCGCCCCGACCTGGCCGAAGCCGTGCTGACCGAGGCACTGAGTTCGCCTATGTCTGCCCGTCGTCGGGGAAGCATCCAGGTCGACCTGGCGACCGTGGCGGTCCAGCAGCGAGACGCAGATCGCGTTGTGGATCACGTCCGGCGGGCTTTGGCCGTGGCCGAGGAAACCGGCTCGGGTTGGGTCAGCCGGAAGCTCCAGGGCCTTCGACCCCAGCTGACCCCAATATTGGATGATCAACGCGTGCGGCAACTTGCCGGCCAGATTTGAGGAGTGTTGAGCGGTGTCAGTTGAGCGTGGCCAGATCTTTCGTCAGGCTTGGATCGACGGGGTGAAGCGGCATTTTCCCGGTGAGCCGAAAGCCGGCTACATCGCGCCGTGGGCTGAGACTCCGGAGTGGGAGCGCCAAAGTGCCGCTGCCGTATTCGAGCTGGTCAAGGCTCTGCTGGATGCGACCGACGGCAAGGCCGCGAAGTTGTCGCGAATCCAGAAGGGGCAATTTGTTTCGGCCGCTTTTGCTGCGCAGATCTTCAGGCACATCGAGGACCCGAAACCCGCCTATACGGCCGGCTGGGACGACCTGCCCGAATGGCAGCGGGCGACCGATGCCGACATCTTTGAAGCTGTCGAGTTGGCCTGATCAGAGCACGGCTCAGCGCTGGAAGTCGTAGCGGTGGCTGTGGGAGCACAGTTCTACGGCTCCCCACACCGTGTCACCATCCGCCGGTACTTGTGCGGATTCTCCGGGTTAAAGCTCGGGTCGCAGTCGAAGGTCTCGGGGAGCAACTCGAGGTCCGCGATGTAGGTCAGGTCGAACGATCGCCAGGCCGGGAATGTCGGCTCGCTGCTTGGGCCGTCCAGTTGGATGGCGTCGAGGCGGAGCTCGCCGGTGCTGGTTTGGAAGAGGGCGTGCGGCTGGATCGTCCGCGGGCCGGTCGAATCGGGGTTGCGCAGGTAGCGCAGCCGGGTGACCTGGCGGCCGCGGACGGCGGCGGTGAGTTCATCGATCCACGGCATTGCGTCCCCGACGCTTGTTGACTCTCCGCTTCGACATTAGCACTCAGTGTGATCAACATCTCTGGGCTTGGTGGGCGACTCGGGCCTGTCGCTCTCGGCTCTCTGGGCCGGTCCTGCCGGCTGGCTGGGCCGGCCGTGGGCATAGAATGTCGTGGCTTTGCCGGTTCGCCGGCTCCGGGGCGGTAGCTCAGCCGGTTAGAGCAGCGGACTCATAATCCGTCGGTCGTGGGTTCGAGCCCCACCCGCCCCACTCTGTC
>DATAVB010000004.1:0-79004 GCA_036267955.1 Mycobacteriales bacterium
CGTGGTTCGACTGCCGCTGATCAGCAACTTCACCGACATGGACGCGCTCGCGGTCGAGCCGGGGGTCGAGGTGTCCTTCGTGGACAGTGCGGCGGCGGTCGAGCAGGCCGACCTGGTCATCCTGCCGGGCACCCGGGCCACGGTCGCCGACCTGAATTGGCTGCGCCGGCGCGGTCTGCATGCCGCACTGGCCCGCCGGGCCGCCGCGGGAAAGCCGATCCTCGGAGTCTGCGGCGGCTACCAGATGCTGGCCGAGGCCATCGACGACGAGGTGGAGAGCCGGGCCGGTCAGGTCACCGGGCTGGGTCTGCTGCCGGCCACCGTCCACTTCGGAGCCGAGAAGATCCTGCGCCGGCCGACCGCCCGGGCGTACGGGCACGACGTCGTCGCGTACGAGATCCACCACGGAATTGTCGAGCCGCACGGCGGCGAACCGTTCCTCGACGGTTGTCGGCACCGATCGGTCTGGGGCACCACCTGGCACGGCGTCCTGGAGAACGACGGCTTCCGGCAGGCGTTCCTCACCGAGGTCGCCGCCGTCGCCGGTCGCAATTTCGTCCCGGCACCCGGCAGCTCGTTCGCCGCCGCTCGCCAGGAACGACTGGACGCGCTCGGCGACCTCGTCGCCGACCATCTCGACATCGACGCGGTGCACCGGCTGCTCGAACACGGGACGCCCACCGGTCTGCCGTTCATCCCACCAGGCGCACCGACAACCCCAGGAGGCTGACCCATGTCCGACCTGCAGCACCTCATCAGCGAGATCCGGCCGCTGGACGTCGAAGCCGTCGCGGCGGCCCGGGAACACCAGGACCGGCTGACCAAACCGCGCGGCTCGCTGGGCCTGCTCGAAGACCTCTCCGTACAACTGGCCGGGCTGGCCGGCCAGACACCGCCGCCGGTGCCGGAACCCGCCGCGGTGGCGGTCTTCGTCGGCGACCACGGAGTGCACGCGCAGGGGGTGACCCCGTGGCCGCAGGAGGTGACCGGCCAGATGGTGGCCAACTTCCTGGCCGGCGGAGCGGTGGTCAACGCGATCGCCGGCCGGGCCGGAGCCGAGGTGGTCGTCGTCGATGTCGGGATGGCCTCGCCCTCCCCCGACGGCGTCCGGGCCCGGAAGGTGCGGGCCGGGACCGCCGACCTGACCGTCGAGCCGGCGATGACCCGGGCCGAGGCGGAGCAGGCGATCGAGGTCGGCGCCGACATCGCCCGGGAACTCATCGCGGCCGGGCATCGGTGTCTGCTCACCGGCGACATGGGGATCGCCAACACGACGGCGTCCGCCGCCCTCGCCGCGGTGTTCACCGGCGCCGCGCCGGCCGCGGCCACCGGGCACGGCACCGGCATCGACGAGGAGACGTACGCCCGGAAGGTCGACGTGGTGGCACGGGCATTGCGCCGGCACCAGCCGGATCCGGCCGACCCGGTGGGCGCGCTGGCCGCGGTCGGCGGCCTGGAGCATGCCGCGATCGTCGGCTACCTGCTGACCGCCGCGGCCCACCGGATTCCGGTCATCCTCGACGGGGTGATCGCCGGCTCGGCCGCGCTGGTCGCGCAGGCGCTGGCGCCGGATGTGGTGGCCGCGCTGATCGCCGGACACGAGTCGGTCGAGCCCGGCGCGGCTCTCGCGCTGCGGACGTTGGGGCTCACCCCGGTGCTACGGATGGACATGCGGCTCGGTGAGGGATCCGGTGCCGCGCTGGCGCTGCCGGTCGTGCAGACGGCCGCCGCCGTACTCGCCGAGGTGGCGACCTTCGACGGTGCCGGGGTGACCGACAAGCACGAATAGCCGCTCTGTTTCCACGGCATTTGTTGCGTCCCGGTTACTCCGGTGGAGGTCGTCTCCCCAGGAGAAACGTGCATTGCCTTGGGATAGCGCCCTGCCTACGCTTTGCCCACCTCGGCACAGACCGGGGTACGAGCCAAGGGTGGTCGGGCGATGATCGGACCTGAGCTGAGCCGTCGGAACGTGCTTCGCGGACTCGGTGCCGCAGCGGTTCTCGCGACCGGAGCCGGTTGCGGCAAGGGCGGCGGCGGCTCCAACACGACCGCGAACAATCGCAAGGTGGCGTTGCCCGAGTACCTCCGTTTCGACGGCGTCCGCCCGGACCTGCCCGGCACCGGAAAGGGCGTGCCGGACGGCTTTCTGAGCTTTCCGACCCCCAAGAAGGGCGGCGCCGGCAAACCCGGAACGGGAAACACGGTCACCGCGATCACCGAGACCGGCAGCATCCCTCCGCCGCTCGGCCGGAACAAGTTCTGGCAGTCGTTGAACAGCCGCCTTGGCGTGAACCTGAAGATGAACCTGGTGAACGAGGGCGAATATCCCCAGAAGATCGTCACCGTCCTCGCGGGTGGCGACCTGCCGGACCTCGTGCAGTTGCACCCGGACACCCCGCACCTCCCGGAGTTGCTCCGCGCGAAATTCGCCGACCTCACCGAGTTTCTCTCCGGCGACGCGATCACGGAATACCCTTATCTGGCGAACATTCCGCCCTATGCCTGGCCGAACGCCGTCTATAACGGCGGGATCTATGGCGTGTGACCCGCCCCGCGTGCCCGCCCCGCCCCTCCCTCGGTGATCATGCAGAAAGGGTCCGCGACACGCCGTACGGACGGACCCTTTCTGCATGATCACCGAGAGGGTCTGCGTTTCGGCCCAGGGGCGGCGGGCGCTAAATGGGCACCGTCAACACGGTGCCGGTCGGAATGCCGTCATAGGTGACGGATTCCACCGGTAGACCGGCGAGCACGCAGCGGGCCACCCGGATCGCGTCACCGTGGCTGACCACGGCGATCTCGGCCCCGGCTTCCCCGCGACACAACGGATCCAGCACCGCAACCAGCCGAGCGTAAACCGCGCGCAGGCTTTCCCCGCCACACACAGCGGCGTCCACATCGGTCCAGTCGAAACCGCTCGACCGGTCCAGCGCCTCCTGCTGCGGAAGCCCTTCCAGCACGCCGAGACATTGCTCGCGCAGCCTCGCATCCACGACCACCGGAAGCCCGTGCGCGGCGGCGATCGGCTCGGCCGTCCGGCGAGCCCGGGTCAGGTCGCTGGACCAGACGGCGGTCAACGGCCGGTGCCGCAGCGAATCGGCGGCGGCAGTGGCCTGAGTAAGCCCCAGCGGCGTCAGCGGCGGATCCTGCTGACCCTGCACCCGCCGGGATTCGTTCCACTCCGACTGGCCATGCCGGACCAGGTGGACGATCACCGGCCCTCGAGATCGCCTTCGGTATCCAGATACACGGATTTCAGCGCGTCCAGGATTTCCGGATCCGGCTGCTCCCACATCGAGCGGTCCGCCGCCTCCAGCAGTCGTTCGGTGATCCCGTGCAGCGCCCACGGATTGGATTCGCTGAGGAATTTGCGGTTCTCCGCGTCCAGGACGTATTCCTGGGTCACCTTCTCGTACATCCAGTCCTCGACCACGCCCGCGGTGGCGTCGTAGCCGAACAGATAGTCCACTGTGGCCGCCAATTCGAACGCGCCCTTGTAGCCGTGCCGGCGCATCGCCTCGATCCACCGTGGATTGACCACCCTGGCCCGGAACACCCGCGCAATCTCCTGCGACAGCGACCGGGTCCGCACCGACTCCGGCCGGGTCGAATCGCCGATATAGGCGGCTGGTTCGCGTCCGGTCAGGGCGCGGACGGTGGCGATCATGCCGCCGTGGTACTGGAAATAGTCGTCGGAGTCGGCGATGTCGTGCTCGAGCGAGTCGGTGTTCTTTGCCGCCACCGCGATGCGCTTGTACGAGGTCTCCATGTCGGCCCGCGCGTCGCGCCCGTCCAGCCCGCGGCCGTACGCGAAGCCGCCCCACGCCGCGTACACCTCGGCCAGATCGGCGTCGTCGCGCCAGTTGCGGCTGTCGATGAGCGGCAGCAGGCCGGCTCCGTACGCGCCGGGCTTGGAGCCGAAGATCCGGGTGGTGGCCCGGCGCCGGTCGCCGTGCTCGGCGGTGTCGGCGTCCGCGTGCGCCTTCACGAAATTGCGCTCGGCCGGTTCGTCGAGCGCGGCCACCATCGTCACCGCGTCGTCCAGCATCGCCACCACATGCGGAAAGGCGTCCCGGAAGAATCCGGAAATCCGCACGGTGACATCAATCCGCGGCCGGCCCAGCTCGTCCAGCCCGATCGGCTCCAGGGACCGCACCCGCCGCGACGCCTCGTCCCAGACCGGCTGGATTCCCAACAGGGCAAGCACTTCGGCGATGTCGTCGCCGGAGGTCCGCATCGCCGAGGTGCCCCAGACCGAGAGCCCGACCGAACGCGGATACTCCCCGGTGTCGGCCAGATAGCGCTCCAGCAGCGAGTCGGCCATCGCCCGGCCGGTCTCCCAGGCCAGCGGGCTCGGCACCGAACGCGGGTCGACGGCGTAGAAGTTGCGGCCGGTCGGCAGCACGTTGACCAGCCCGCGCAACGGCGATCCGCTCGGCCCGGCCGGTACGTAGCCACCGTCCAGGGCGTGCAGCGTGTGGGCAAGCTCGTCCGTGGTCCGAGCCAACCGGGGCACTATCTCGGTGGCGGCGAACGAGAGGATCGCGGCGACCGTCTCGTCCGAGGCCACCTCGGCGACGGCGGCCGGATCCCAGCCACGCGCCTCCATCGCGGCCACCCGCTCGTGCGCGGCGGCGTCGATCGAGTCCACATCGGCCCGTACACCGGCGTTCTCGGTCAGTCCGAGCGCCTCCCGCAGGCCGGGCAGGGTCTGCCGGCCGCCCCACAGCTGGCGGGCCCGCAGCATCGACAGCACCAGGTTGACCCGGGCCTCGCCGGTCGGCGCGGCGCCGAGAATGTGCAGCCCGTCGCGGATCTGGGCGTCCTTGATCTCGCACAGCCAGCCGTCGACGTGCAGGATGAATTCGTCGAATTCGGCGTCGTGCGGCCGGTCGTCCAGCCCGAGATCGTGGTCGAGTTTCGCCGCCTCGATGAGGGTCCAGATCTGGGCCCGGATCGCCGGCAGCTTGGCCGGATCCATCGCCGCGATCTGGGCGTGCTCGTCCAGCAACTGCTCGAGCCGGGCGATGTCGCCGTAGCTCTCGGCGCGGGCCATCGGCGGGACGAGGTGGTCCACAACGGTGGCGTGCGCCCGCCGCTTGGCCTGCGTCCCCTCCCCCGGATCGTTGACCAGGAACGGGTAGATCAGCGGCAGGTCACCGAGGGCCGCGTCCGGACCGCAGGCCGCCGACATTCCGGCATTCTTGCCCGGCAGCCATTCCAGGTTGCCGTGCTTGCCGATGTGCACCATCGCGTGGGCGCCGAAATCCTCGCGCAGCCAGCGGTAGGCGGCGAGGTAGTGGTGCGACGGCGGCAGGTCCGGGTCGTGGTAGATCGCGATCGGGTTCTGCCCGAAACCGCGCGGCGGCTGGACCATGACGACCACGTTGCCGGCCCGCAGCCCGGCCAGCACGATCTCGCCGGCCGGATCGGTCGAGCGGTCGACGAACAGCTCACCCGGCGGCGGACCCCAGGCCCGTTCGACCTGTTCCCGCAACGGCGCCGGCAGCTCGGAAAACCAACCCGTGTAACGGGATGCGGGCACCCGTACCGGATTGCCGGCCAACTGCTCCTCGGTGAGCCAGTCCTCGTCCTGCCCACCGGCGGCGATCAGTGCGTGGATCAGCGCGTCCCCATCCTGCTCATCGACGCCGGGCAGTTCATTGCCGATGTCGTACCCAGCCTCGCGCATCGCCCGCAGCAGCGCGATCAGGCTGGCCGGGGTGTCCAGGCCGACGGCGTTGCCGATCCGGGCGTGCTTGGTCGGGTACGCGGACAGCATCAGCACGATCCGGCGTTCGGCCGGCGGAATGTGCCGCAGCCGGGCGTGACCCAGCGCGATCCCGGCGACCCGGGCGGCCCGTTCGGCATCGGCCACGTAGACGGTCAGCCCGTCGGGGTCGGTCTCCTTGAACGAGAACGGCACCGTGATCAGCCGGCCGTCGAATTCCGGAATCGCCACCTGGGTAGCCGAATCCAGTGGCGAGAGCCCGTCGTCGCTGGCCTCCCACTGGGCCCGCGACGAGGTGAGCGCCATGGCCTGCAGGACCGGTACGTCGAGGGCGGCAAGCGCGCCGACGTCCCAGTCCTCGTCGCTGCCACCGGCCCCGACGCCGGCCGGGGTGCTGCCGCCGGCCGCGAGCACCGTCGTGACCAGCGCGTCGGCCTGCCGCAGCACGTCGATCAACCCGGCCTCGGCCGTACGCAGCGAAGCGCAGTAGATCGGCAGGCAGCGTCCGCCGGCCGCTTCGACCGCGCCGGCGAGGGTGTCGACGAACGCGGTGTTTCCGGCCAGCTGGTGGGCCCGGTAGAAGAGCACCGCCACCGTGGGCCGGTCTGCTCCGGGATCCGGCCTGGACCGCACTCCCCAGGTCGGGGTCGGCTCGGGTGGTTCAAACCCCAGACCGGTCAGCAGCAGCGCGTCGGAGAGGAACCGGTGCAGCTGGGCCAGATTGCCGGCGCCGCCGTGCGAGAGGTAGGTGTGCGCCTCGGCCGCGACACCGCCGGGCACCGTGGAAATTTCCATCAGCTCGGCGTCCGGGGCCTGCTCGCCGCCCAGCACGACGACCGGCAGCCCGGTGGCCAGGACCGCGTCGATGCCGTCCGCCCAGGCCCGCCGGCCGCCGAGGATGCGCAGCACCACGATGTCGACGCCGGCCAGCAGTGCCGGCAGGTCGTCGACGGAGGTGCGGGCCGGGTTGGCCAGCCGGTAGTCGGCCCCGCTGGCCCGGGCGCAGAGCAGGTCGGTGTCAGAAGTGGAGAGCAGCAGAATCACCCTGGCAGCCTGCCATGCCGGTATGCCGCCAAGGTCCGCAGGACCTTTCTGGCCACCTTTTCCATGATCATGATCGGCTATTGGGGCTATACCAACCAAAAACCGATCATGATCATGGAACGGGGATCAGAAGCCGGCGAGGTCGCGCGGGCGGTACGGCGATTCGAGCTGCTCGACCTCGTCGTCGGTCAACGTGATGTCGAGCGAGGCGATCGCGTCCTCCAGATGCGCCATCTTCGTCGCACCGACGATGGGCGAGGTGATGCCCGACTGCGCGGTGACCCAGGCCAGCGCGATCTGGGCCGCCGAAACCCCACGAGCGGCGGCGATCGCGGCCACCCGCTCGACGATTGTCCGGTCCTCGTCCAGATAGAGCTCGGTGGCGCGCGGGTCGTTGTCGCTGCGGTTGGTGGTCTCCGACCAGGGCCGGGTCAGCCGGCCGCGGGCCAGCGGGCTCCACGGGATCACGCCGATGCCCTGGTCGAGGCAGAGCGGGATCATCTCCCGCTCCTCCTCGCGGTTGAGCAGGTTGTAGTGGTTCTGCATGGTCGTGAACCGGGTCCAGCCGTTCAGATCCGAGGTGTAGAGCGCCTTGGAGAACTGCCACGCGAACATTGAGGAAGCCCCGATGTAGCGGGCCTTTCCGGCCTTCACGACGTCGTGCAACGCCTCGAGCGTCTCCTCGACCGGGACCGTGGAGTCGAAGCGGTGGATCTGGTAGAGGTCGACGTAGTCCACCCCGAGACGGGCCAGGCTGTGGTCGATCTCGGCCAGGATCGCCTTGCGGGACAGGCCGGACCCGTTGGGGCCGGCGTGCATCTGGCCGTGCACCTTGGTGGCGAGGACGATCTCGTCCCGGTTGCCGAAATCGGCCAGCGCGCGCCCGACGATCTCCTCGCTGCTGCCGGCCGAGTACACGTTCGCGGTGTCGAAGAAGTTGATGCCCGCCTCGAGCGCCCGCCGGATGAACGGGCGGCTCTCGTCCTCTGACAGCGACCACTGCTGGTTGCCGGTCTTCGGCTCGCCGTAGCTCATGCAGCCCAGGCAGATCCGTGACACGTCCATACCGGTCGAACCAAGTTTCAGATACTCCATGCCTGGCAATCCTCCGTCGTCGATGGCGCCGAGTCCCGACCGCCGGCGCCGCTGCGCTGCCCCCGGTCGCCTCAAACACTAGTCGCGGACCGGGTCGCCCCAGCCACACCAGCGGGGAGATCGCCCCGGTTCGGTACGCCTACGATGTTGCGGTGCCGATCCCATCGCCAGGCCCGCCGCGCGAGGTGGCCGACCGCTGTCCGGGTGCGCTGACCCGGCACGAGGCGGCCGACGGCTGGCTGGCCCGGATCCGGCTCCCCGGCGGCATGCTGTCCGCGGTCGGGCTGGCCGGTCTCGCCGACCTGGCCGAACGGTACGGCGACGGCCGGCTGGAGCTCACCTCCCGCGGCAACGTGCAGCTGCGGGCGCTGCCGACGGAATCCGACTTCGCTGACCGCCTGGCCGATCTCGGCCTGCTGCCCTCGGCCACCCACGAACGGGTCCGGAACATCGTCGCCTCGCCGCTGGCGACCGGCCTGGCGGATCTGGTCCGCGAGCTCGACCGGCAACTGTGTGACCGACCAGAGCTGGCGGCGCTGCCCGGTCGCTTTCTGTTCGGGCTGGACGACGGCCGGGGCGAGATCCTCGCGCTGCGGCCGGATGTGCCGGCAATAGTCGGCGAGGACGCCGAGATTCTCGGACTTCGGGTGACCCGCAGCGGGGTCGTCGCGACGATGCTCGCCGCCGCGCAGGCGTTCCTGGACGAACGGGCGGCGCAGGCGTCGAAGGCTTGGCGCCTGGCCGAGCTGGCCGACGGCCCCGCCAGAGTCGCCAACAGGGTCGCGCACGGCTTGGACCTGCAGACCGCAGCGCCCCGTCCCGTACCGGCTGCTCCGGCCGAGCCGGCCGGCCCGATCCGGCAGCCCGACGGCCGGTACGCGGCGGTGCTGTTGGCGCCGCTGGGCCGGTTGACTGCGGCGCGGGCCAGGCTGATCGCCGGGCACGCCGGCGAGACCGGCGTACGGGTCACCCCGTGGCGCAGCGTCGTCATACCCGATCTGACCGATCCGGGACCGCTGCTCGCGGCCGCCGCTGCCGCCGGACTCGGCACCGGTCGGGACTCGCGCTGGTACGGCGTCAGCGCCTGCACCGGCCGACCCGGCTGCGCGAAGGCGCTGGCCGACGTACAGCTGGACGCGGCCGAGAATCCCCGCAGCGGTGGCATTCCGGTGCACTGGAGCGGTTGCGAACGCCGCTGCGGCAGACCCGCCAGTCACCATCTCGATGTCCTCGCCACCACCGACGGCTACCTGATCACGGAGCAGCTCGCATGACCGACCCGACGCAGGCCGACCCGACGCAGACTGACTACGTCCGCGACGGCGCCGAGATCTACCGGCGCTCGTTCGCCACGATCCGGGCCGAGGCGGAGCTGACCCGCTTCCCGGTCGAGGTAGAGCCGGTGGTGGTACGGATGATCCATGCCTGCGGGATGGTCGATCTGGCCGCGGACGTCGGCTTCTCCCCCGATGTGGTCGCCTCCGCCCGGACCGCGTTGAAGGCCGGCGCACCGGTCCTGTGCGACGCGCAGATGGTGGCCAGCGGGGTGACCCGGCGCCGACTGCCGGCCGGCAACGAGGTGCTCTGCACGCTGTCCGACCCGGGCGTACCGGACCTCGCGGCGCGCCTCGGCACCACCAGATCGGCGGCCGCGCTGGAACTGTGGGGCGACCGGCTGGACGGCGCGGTGGTGGCGATCGGGAATGCCCCGACCGCGCTGTTCCACCTGTTGCGGATGGTCCGGGACGGCGCGCCGCGACCGGCGGCGGTGCTGGGAATTCCGGTCGGATTCGTCGGCGCGGCCGAATCCAAGGACGCCCTCGCCGCTGCCGACCTGCCCTATCTGGTGGTGCGCGGCCGGCGCGGCGGCAGCGCCATGACCGTGGCCGCGGTCAACGCGATCGCCTCGGAGATCGAGTGAGCGGCACCCTCCACGGCATCGGGGTCGGCCCGGGCGACCCGGAACTGGTGACGGTCAAGGCGGCCCGGTTGATCGGCGCCGCCGACGTTGTCGCCTACCACGCGGCCGGCCACGGACGGTCGCTCGCCCGGGCCAGCGCCGAGCCGTACCTGCGGGCCGGTCAGATCGAGGAGGCGCTGATCTATCCGGTGACCCGCGGCACGACCGACCATCCGGGCGGATATGCCGGCGCCATCAGCGATTTCTACGCCGAAGCCGCCGACCGGCTGGCTGTGCACCTCGCCGCCGGCCGGGAGGTGGCGCTGCTGGCCGAGGGCGACCCGACCCTTTACAGCTCGTACATGCACATGCACAAACGGCTGGTCGACCGGTTCCGCTGCGTCATCGTGCCGGGCGTGACCTCGGTGGCGGCTGCCGCAGCGGCCGCCGGCACACCGCTGGTCGAGGGCGACGAGGTGCTCACCATCCTGCCGGCCACCCTGCCCGCGGACGAGCTCGGCGACCGGCTCGCCCGGACCGACGCCGCGGCCATCCTGAAGGTGAGCCGCAACGCCGGTGGCATCCGTTCGGCCCTGTCGGCCGACCAGCTGGCCCGGGCCAGCTATGTGCAACGGGCCTCCCATCCGGACCAGCGGGTGGCCGGCTGGGACAACGTCGATCCTGCCGATGTGCCGTACATGTCCACCGTGCTGGTGCCCGGCCCGGTCGCCTCGGGTGTGCCGGATAAACCGGTCGGCGCCGAGGTGGTGGTGATCGGTCTCGGTCCGGCCGGCGCGCAGTGGCTCACCCCGGAAGCTCGCACCGAGTTGGCCGCCGCCACGGACATCGTCGGGTACGCGACCTACGTCAACCGGGTGCCGGTCCGCCCGGGCCAGCGCCGGCACGCCACCGACAACCGGGTCGAGGCCGAACGGGCCGAGTTCGCCCTCGACCTGGCCCGCCGCGGCTCGCGCGTCGCGGTCGTCTCCTCCGGTGACCCGGGCGTCTTCGCCATGGCCAGCGCCGTGCTGGAGACCCGGGCCGACCGCGGCTACGACGACGTGCCGGTCCGCATCATCCCCGGGCTGACCGCCGCGCACGCCGTCGCCAGCCGCGTCGGCGCTCCCCTCGGACACGACTTCTGCATGCTCTCCCTGTCCGACCAGCTCAAGCCGTGGCCGGTCATCGCCGAACGGTTGGAAGCAGCGGCGGCGGCGGATCTGGTGATCGCCCTCTACAACCCGGCCTCCCGGTCCCGCCGCCGGCAGCTCGAGGACGCCCGCGAGATCCTGCTCCGCTACCGCAAACCGGAGACCCCGGTCGTGGTGGGCCGTGCGGTCGGCAGCGACGCCGAGTCGGTCCGGGTGGTGACGCTGGACGAGCTGGACACCGCCGAGGTCGACATGCGGACCCTGCTGATCGTCGGCTCGTCCCGCACCCGGGCGCACGGCTCGACGGTGTTCACCCCGCGTTCGTACTGAGGCTCACCAGTCGGAGACCGACTGGTCGTCGCGGTGCAGGATGCGCAGCCCCGGATGTTCGTACGGGAAGGCCGCGGCGGCCTCGTCGTCCAACTCGACACCCAGTCCCGGGGACCCGCCGCTGTAGAGCTTTCCGCCCTCCAGCCGCATGTCGGTCGTCACCACGTCGGCCAGAATGTCCGGCCGCCAGGTCAGCTCCTGGACCGCGAAAAGTGGGGTGGACAGGTCGAAATGCAGGCAGGCGGCCGTCGACACCGGGCCGAGCGGATTGTGCGGGACCTGCTCGATGTAGTGGGTTTCGCACCAACCGGCGATCTTCTTCGCCTCGGTGAGCCCGCCGGCTATACACAGGTCGACCCGGCAGTAATCCATCAGGCTGCGTTCGATGAGCTCACGGAAATCCCATTTGCTCGGCAATTGTTCGCCGGTGGCAATAGGCACCGAGATGTGTTGCCGCAGATAGGCGAATTCGGCCGGATTCTCCGCCCGCAGCGGATCCTCGATGAAGAATGGCCGCATCGGCGCCAGTTCCTTCGCCATTTGGATGGCATACGGCGGCGTGGTCCGCTGGTGGAAATCGACGCAGATCTCGATTTCCGGGCCGAGTGCGTCGCGCAGCGCGCCGAATGCGGCCACCGTCCAGTCCAACGCCCGCCGCTGTTCATACACGCCGGAATGGTCGGCGCTGCTGCCCTCATTGACGCCGAACCGGACGAACTCCCAGCCCTCGGCCACCCGCTCCTTCGCGTACTCGACCATCGGCGCGATTCCGGCCCGCGGGCCGGGCGGCTCCTCCGGCGAGCCGTTGCGCTGCACATGGCAGTAGCAGCGGGCGTAGTCGCGGGTCCGACCGCCGAGCAGGTCGTAGACCGGCACGCCCAACGTCTTTCCGCGCAGATCCCACAGTGCGATGTCGATTGCCGCCACCACGGCCGAATGCACGTGGCCACCACGAAAGAACTGCCCGCGCCACAGGGTCTGCCAGATATGTTCGATCCGGGACGGGTCCATGCCGGTCAGGATCGGCGCGTAGGTCTCGACCAGACCCTTGATCGCCAGTTCCTTGCCGTTGATGCCGGCCTCGCCCAGGCCGGTCAGCCCCTCGTCGGTATAGATCTTGACGAACGTGTAACTGCGACGCGGTCGATTCACAATGAACGTCTTGACGTCGGTTATCTTCATAATCGGACGCTAGCAGCGACAGCGCCGCCGATCGAGCCGCTCGGCTGTCCAGCTCCGGCACGTGATCGCCGGCTGGGTAGGGTGGATGCGAGTCCTCATTCGAGCCGGCAGGCATTTTCAGAAAGCTGGGACCGATGCGCATTGGTGTTGTCTTTCCGCAGACCGAGATCGGCTCCGACGTCGGGGCCGTACGGGCCTATGGGCAACGGGTCGAGGAGTTGGGATTCCGGCACATTCTGGCCTACGACCACGTGGTGGGCGCCGATCCCGCTGTGTACAAGGGCTGGGACCGGCCTTACCAGGTGGAGACCACCTTCCACGAGCCCCTGGTGCTGTTCGGCTATCTCGCCGCCATCACGTCGCTGGAACTGGTGACCGGCGTCATCATCCTGCCGCAGCGGCAGACTGCGCTGGTCGCCAAGCAGGCCGCCGAGGTCGACCTGCTCAGCGGCGGAAAGCTGCGGTTGGGCGTCGGCATCGGCTGGAACACCGTCGAGTACGAGGCGCTGGGTCAGGATTTCCACGTCCGCGGCAAGAAGCTGACCGAGCAGCTCGGGCTGTTGCGTCGACTGTGGACAGAACAGTCACTCACCTTCGAGGGCGAGCACGACCGCATCACCGGCGCCGGGATCTGCCCGCTGCCGGTACAACGCCCGATCCCGCTGTGGCTCGGTGCTCAGTCCGCCCCCGGCTACCGGCGAGTCGGCCGGCTCGGCGACGGCTGGTTCCCGCAGATGGCGCCCGGCCCGGAATTGGACGAGGCAATCTCGGCGGTCGAGAAGGCGGCAACCGACGCGGGCCGCGACCTGTCGTCGATCGGCATGGAGGGCCGGGCCAGCTGGCGGTCCGACACCGACGCGCTCGCCGCCGAGGCGCAGCAGTGGCGCGACGCCGGCGCCAGCCACCTCGCGGTCAACACGATGGGAGCCGGCCTGCGCACCGTCGATGACCACCTGGCCGCCCTGGCCACCGCCGCCGAAGCACTCGGCCTCCGCCCCGCCTGACATCAGGCGTCGGCGGGGGCGGTGCCGGACCGGCGCCGGGACGCGGTACGCGCTGGGCCGCTGAGGTGCGCGCCGGCGTCCCGGGGCAGCCGGAGCGACCCGAAAAGCGCCAGCAGCGGCAGGATCGCGATCAACAGGAACGCGAGGTGGTACGGCGCCACCGGCGAATGGCCGAGCCCGATCGGTGCCGCCAGCGGGCCGCCCAGCCGCAGGGCCAGCGCGCCGACCGCGACCCCAAGCCCCATGGTCAGTTGCTGGATCGTGCTGGCCAGCGTGTTGGCGCCGGTCATCTGAGCGGGCTCGATGTCGGCGAAGGTGATCGTGTTGTAGGCCGTGAACGACATCGACCGGAATACGCCGCTGGCGAAGAGCACCAGCGCGGTCAGCACCAAAGGCGTCCCGGCCACCAGCACGCCACACAACGCCAGACTGACCGACGCGGAGATCCCCATCGTAATGAGCACCGTGCGAAAGCCCCACCGCCGCAGGATTCTCGTGGTGAACGGCTTGATCCCGATGTTGCCGAAGAAGACGGCGATCACCACCAGTCCGGATTTCAACGAGCCCCAGCCGAAGGCGTCCTGGAACATCAGCGGCAACAGGAACGGCACCGCGGTGATCGCCATTCGGAAGAACGATCCGCTCAGGTTGGTGACCCGGAAGGTCTGCACCCGCATCGTGCGCAGGTCCAGCAGCGGGCGGTCCCGGCGCAGCAGGTGCGCGACCGCGATACCGAGGAGAACGCCGCCGATCCCGACCGTGAGGCCCACGATCGCCCAGTCGATCTGAGCGCCGCTGACCCGTTCCAGGCCGTAGACCAACAGCGCGAGGCCGCCGCCGCTGAGTACGAAGCCGAGCCAGTCCAGCCGGGGACGGCCGGCATCGCGGACATTCGGCACGATCCGCAGCGCGATGGCCAGACCGACGGCGCCGAGCGGCAGGTTGACGACGAAGATCCACCGCCAGGAGGCGTACGTGGTGAAGACGCCGCCGAGCACCGGGGCCAGGATCGGCGCGACGAGCGCCGGCCAGGTGAGGTAGGCGATCGCGTTGATCAGGTCGCTCTTGGCCGTGCTGCGCAGCACCACCAGCCGCCCGACCGGCACCATCATGGCGCCGCCGATCCCCTGCACCACCCGCATCGCCGTCAACTCCGGCAGGCTGGTGCTGATTGCGCACAACGCCGAGGCCACCGTGAACAGGGCGATCGCCGCACCGAACACCGACCGGGCGCCGAACCGGTCGGCGATCCAGCCGCTGACCGGGATGAACACCGCGAGAGTCAGCAGGTAGGCGGTCATCGTGATGTTGATGTCGACCGACCGGACGCCGAGCGAGGCCGCCATGCTCGGCGCGGCGGTCGCGATGATCGTGCCGTCCAGGTTTTCCATGAAGAACGCCCCGGCGACGAGCAGCGCCAGGCCACGCCAACTGCGGTCACTCACCCGGCGACACCTCGGGCGACATTCGGACGGTGCGAATTGTGCGGCATAGCGCCATTGTCGCAGGCACCCCGAATTCCGTGATGCGAGATGGCCGCAGGCGGCCTTCTTGACACGGCCGTTGACGGCAGACGATGATTATTCACAGCTAACTATATTGATTTCGAATACCGGAATTCAGCGAATGCCGGATAGGCGGATCGCACCGGGCCGGCGGCCGCCACCGGGCAGATCAGGCCACGACAGGAGCCGTCGACATGAGCGAAACCGTCGCCCCGGAATTGCTGGCCGGCTATGAACGGCCGGCCCGCTGGGCCGGCCTGGAGATCATCGACTCCGATGTGCAGGCCGTCGTCCCTGGGCTGGTGGCGCTGCGGCCCTATCTGGAGCACCGCTGGCGTGATTACCTGACCGAAAGCGGCGTCTCCGCGCTGGATCCGGCCCAATATCCGAAGGGCTCGCCACTGTCGGTCCGTCCGGATCTGGCCACCGAAGGACCCGGTCCCGCCACCAGTGTCGACCTGCTGCGCCAGCAGTTGCTCGACCCGTGGGAAACCCGGTTCGCCGTCCTCAACTGCGGTCTGGACGTTCCCGCCATCCACAACGACGACTGGGCCGCGGCCATGTCCCGCGGGGTCAACGAATGGTTGCGGGCGGAATGGTTGGCCGAGGAGCCGCGGCTGCGCGGCTCGATCGTCGTGCCGGCGCAGAATCCGGAGTTGGCCGCGGCTGAGATCGACCGGGTCGGCAGCGACCCGCGATTCGTCCAGGTGCTGCTGCCGGTGCGGTCCGAGTCACCGCTCGGGAAACGGCGGTACTGGCCGATTTACGATGCGGCGCAGCGCAACGGCCTCGCGATCGGCATCTATCCCGGCGGCGCGAGTGGAAATCCGATCACGCCGGCCGGCTGGCCCTCCTACTATCTCGAGGACTATGTCGGCTTCGCCCAGGCCTTTCAGGGCACCCTGCTGAGTCTGGTGAGCGAGGGCGTCTTCAGCAAATTCCCCGAGCTGCGGGTCGTACTGCTCGAAAGCGGCTTCAGCTGGCTCGGCCCACTGCTGTGGCGCTTCGACAAGAACTGGAAGGGCCTGCGCCGGGAGGTTCCGTGGGTCGACCGGCTGCCCTCGGACATCATCCGCAACCGTGTACATATCACCACCCAGCCGCTCGACCTTCCCGACGACGCCGGCGAAGTGGACCAATTGTTCGAGCAGTTCGACGCGGCGAAAATGCTGCTCTTCGCCACCGACTATCCACATTGGCAGTTCGACCGCGGTGACCAGGCCCTGCCGGCCGGCCTGACCGGCGACCTGGAACGCCGCATCCTTGGGGTGAACGCACATGACGCCTACCAGTTCTGACGTACTCACCGAACAGGCCGCCCTGGCCGGTACGAAGACCCGGCGGTTGGTGGTGGACTGCGACATCCACAATTCGATCGGGCCGGGCGCGCTGGATCCGTACCTGTCGCAACGCTGGAAGCGGCACAGCGAACTGTTCGGCAACCGGTCCCGGCAGAGCGGCACGTACCCCAAGGGTGCGCCCAACGCGGCCCGGGGCGATGCGTGGCCGCCGTCCGGCCTCCCACCGGGCGGTGACCTGGACTTCATGCGCACCCAGCACCTCGACGGCGCCGGCATCGAATTCGGCATTCTCAACTGTCTCGGCCCGGCGCCCGGCCAGCTCAACGCCGACTACGCCGCCGCTCTCTGCCACGCCACCAACGAATGGCAGATCGAGGAATGGCTGGAGAAGGAACCACGACTGCGGGCCGGCATCTGCGTGCCCCACGAGTACGGAGACCTAGCCGCCGACGAGGTCGAGCGGATGCACGGGCATCCCGGATTCGTGCAGGTCCTGCTGACCGTGCGCACCGCCGAACCGCTCGGCCGGCGCAAATACTGGAAGCTCTACGAGACCGCCGAGAAATACGACCTGCCGATCGGCATTCATTTCGGCGGCACCCAGGGAAACCCGCTGACTCCGTCGGGCTGGCCGTCGTATTACATCGAGGACCACACCGGCATGGCGTTGGCTTTCCAGTCGCAGGTCATCAGCTACGTCTGCGAGGGCGTCTTCGAGCGGTTCCCGAAACTCAAGATCGTCCTGATCGAGGGTGGTTTCGCCTGGCTGCCATCGCTCATGTGGCGACTTGACCAGCACTGGAACCGGCTGCGTGAAGAGGTGCCGCACCTGCGCCGGCGGCCGTCGGACTACATCCGAGACCATTTCTGGGTCACCACCCAGCCGATGGAGGAGCCGCACAACCCGAGGCACCTGCTCGACGTCTTCGAGCACCACGGCGCCACCGAGAAGGTCATGTTCTCGACCGACTATCCGCACTGGGACTACGACGCGCCGGACCGGGCCTTCCCGGTCAGCGTCCCGACCGAGCTGAGAGACGGGATCTTCGGCGGCAACGCCAAGAAGCTGTACGGCCTCAACTGAGCGTTCACACCTGGTCGCGCCAGCTGTGGGCCGGAGCAAACCCCAGGATCCGCTGTGCCTTCCCGATGGACAGCAGCGTCTCGGTGCCGGTCACCTGGCCGCGCACCTCGACATCCGGGAACACCTCGGCCAGCAGCTCGGCACTGGGTCGGCGCATCACGGTGTCGGCATTGGCGACGATGAACGCCTCGAACCCGGTGTCCGCGCGACCCAGCGCCAGCCGGATCGCCTGCGCCCCGTCGCGGGCGTCGATGTAGCCCCAGAGATTCCACTTTCGCAGGGCCGCGTCGTCCTGGAACGACTCGAATTTCGCGTAGTCCTCGGGCCGCATCACGTTGGAGAACCGCAGACTCGACACGGTCAGCTCCGGATTCCACCGGCAGTACTGGGCCGCCATCGTCTCTTCCAGCAATTTGCCCAGCGAGTACGCGGATTCCGGGCGCGGAAAGTATTCCTCGTCCACCGGCGCGTACGGCGGCGGCATGTCGAACGGCAGGCCCAGCACCGTCTCGCTGGAGGCCAGCACGACCTTGGTAATGCCGAGGGTCCGCGCCGCCTCGAGAATGTGGTACGTCGAGGGCACATTGTTGTCGAAGGTGACCGCGTTCGGTTTCCGGCCCGGCGCCGGGATCGCGGCCAGGTGCACCACCGCGTCCACAGTGGTCACCGCACCGTCGACGGCACCCAGCGCCGCGACGACCTGGCCGTAGTCGGTCAGATCCACCTCGACGTAGCGTGCGATGTCCTCGGCCGGAGCAACCTGGTCGACGTTCACCACATCCCAGCCGTGCTCGACCAGGTCACGTACGCACGCCTGACCCAACTTGCCGCTGCCACCTGTCACGATCACTGTCGGCATCGTTCCGCCTTCTGTGTAGCCGTTCCGCCGTCTTCCCAACCCTATTGCCCGGGACCGCGGCCGGCACCGCCGAGTGCCGAGCCTCACCCGGGCCCGACCCTCACTCAGGCCGACTCTCAACCGGCCGGGGCGCTCCCGTTGCCCACCTGCTCGTGCGCCGCGGTCAGCTTTCCCGGCTCCAGCAGCGCATCGAGCTGCTCGGCGGCGAAGCCGTGCTCGAGCGCCACCTCGCGGACCGTTCGGTCCTGCTCGCGTGCCTGCCGCACGATGCCGGTGGCCGCGTCGTACCCGATCAACGGCGACAGCGCGGTGACCAACATGGTGCCGCGCTCGACGTTGCGCGGGCCATGTTCGGTCGCCTCCAGGCCGGCGACGCAGCGCACGGCGAGGTTGTCCGCGGTGGCGGCCAGCAGCTCGATCGACTCCAGCAGCGAGGTCGCCACCACCGGCATCATCACGTTGAGCTCCAGGAAGCTGCCGGTCTGGGCAAACCCGATGGTGGCGTCGTTGCCGACAATGCGGGCCACCACCATCGTCGCTGACTCAACCACGGCCGGCGGCACCTTGCCCGGCATGATGCTGCTGGTGACGCCGATGTCGGGGATGACGATCTCCCCGAAGCCGGACCGGGAACCGGTGGCCAGCAGCCGAAGGTCCGAGGAGATCTTCCAGATCGCGAGCGCGGCCGCGCGAATCAGTCCGTGCGCGGTGATCACGGCGTCGAGGGTGGCCTGGGCGTAGAAGTGGTTGTCCGTCTCGCGAACCCGCAGGCCGGTCCGCTCGGCCAGCCGGGCACAGGTCCGGGCGGCGAACTCCGGATGGCAGTTGATCCCGGTGCCCGCAGCGGTCCCGCCCAACGGCACCGCCTCCAATTCCTCGACCGCGTGCCGGATCCGGCGGATCGACTCGTGCACCTGGCCGGCGTAGCCGCGGAACTCCTGCCCCAGCCGGATCGGGGTGGCGTCCTGCAGGTGGGTCCGGGCCAGCTTCAGGACCGGCCAGAATTCCTGCTGCTTCTCCGCGAGCGCATCGGCCAGCCGCCGCAGGGCCGGCAACAGCGAATCCTGCGCCGCCACTGCCGCCGATAGCTGCATCGTCGTCGGGATCACGTCGTTCGAGGACTGGCAGCGGTTGACGTCGTCGTTGGGATGTACCGGCGTTCCGGCAAATCCCGTCGCGAGAGCGGCCAGCACCTCGTTGCAGTTCATGTTCGTCGAGGTGCCGGAGCCGGTTTGGTAGACGTCCACCGGAAACTGGTCCCAGTGCGCGCCGTCGATCACCTCCTGCGCGGCCCGCCCGATCGCCGCCGCCACCGGCTCCTCGAGCAGGCCCAGCTCGGCGTTCGTCGCCGCAGCCTGTTGCTTGATCAACGCCAGGATGCGCAGGAACGGCCGCGGCAGCCGCTGCCCGGACACCGGGAACGCCGTGACGGCGCGCTCGGTCGCCGGGCCCCACAGCGGCCCGGAGCCGTCCGTCTCCAGCATCAGACCGTCGACTTCTGCTGCGTGGCGCCGTCGAGGAACGCCGCCGGGATCTCGATACCCCAGCCGGGCCGGTCGGACAGCTCGATGAAGCCGTCCCGCGGCACCGGCACCGGGTCGTACAGCCCGTTGGTGGCGGACTGGTCCTCGATGCTCCACTCCTGGAACTGCGTGCAGGCCGGCATCGCGGCGACGAAATGGGCGGTGAAGATTTGCACCATCGAACGGTTCGAGCAGTGCGGCGTGCACGGGATCCCCGCTATGTCGGCGATCTCGGCGACCTTGCGGGCCCGGGTGAGCCCGCCGATATAGCAGACGTCGGGCTGGATGACGTCGACCAGGCGCTCGGCCACCATGCGCCGGACGATCTCCAGCGAGAACTCCTGCTCCCCGGCGCCGATGGGGATGTCGAGGCTCGCCGCGACGGCACCCATGTTGTCCAGCTCCCAGGACGGATTCGGCTCCTCCAGGTGGTAATAGCGGTACTCCTCCAGGAGCCGGCCGACCCGGACCGCCTGGGCCGGCGAGTAGGCACCGTTGGCATCCGCGCTGATCTCGACCGAGTCGCCCAGTTCCTTGCGCAGCAGCGGTACGAGCTTGGCCGTGCGGCCGTCCGACGGCTCACTGTCGCGGCCGTTGCGTACTCCGATTTTGGCTTTGACACAGCGGAATCCGAATTCGGCGACCGCCCGCGTCATCCGCTCGGTCTCCTCCTCCGGCGATGTGTCGCGCCGCATTCCCGAGCCGTAGACCGGAATCCTGTCGCGGACCTTCCCGCCCAGCAGCTGGTAGACCGGCCGCCCCGTCGCCCTGCCCATCAGATCCCACAGGGCAGTGTCCACACCGGACAGTGCCCGGAAGAGGAAGCTGCCGAGGAACTTGTACTCCGCCCGCACGCAGGCGTCGGACAGCGCCGCCACGTCGAACGGGTCCTGGCCGAGGTAGTTGCGGACGATCAGCTCGTGCAGCACGGAGGCCGTGATCGCCGGCTGCCCGGGTGCGGTCTGGCCGTAGCCCTCCAGACCGTCGTCGGTGCGGACCCGGACGATGCACACGCCGCCAGAGACGAACGTCTCCACGGAGGCAATCTTGCTCATGGCTCTGTCTCCTCAGTTTGAAATGCGGTCAGTCTTTCAGTCCGGTCAGATTGATGCCCTGCACGAAGTATTTCTGGGCCAGCAGGAACACCAGCAGCACCGGCACGATCGTGATGGTGGCCGCCGCCATCAGACCGGCGGTGTTGGTGAAGAATTCACCCTGGAAAAGGGCCAGCGCCACCGGCAGGGTCTGCAGCTTCTGGGAGTTGATGAAGATCAGCGGCCCGAGCAGGTCGTTCCAGGAATCGACGAAGGTGAAGACGCCGACGGTCGCCAGCGCGGGCTTGGCCAGCGGCAGCATGATCCGCCAGTAGATGCCCAGCCAGGAGGCGCCGTCGATCGTGGCGGCCTCCTCGAGTTCCTTCGGAATCGTGAGGAAGAACTGGCGCATCAGGAATGTGCCGAACACCGGTGTCATCGCCCGGGGCACCCACAGTGGGTAGTGCGTGTCGACCCAGCCGTACTGCCGGAACACCACGTACTGCGGGATCAGGTAGACGATATGCGGCACCAGCGCGGTGGACAGGATAGCCACGAAAATGACATTGCGGAACGGGAAATCCAGCCGGGCGAAGGCGAATCCGGCCAGCGACGCCACGACCAGCAGCCCGGCCACATTCAGGAATGCCAGTTCGGTGCTGTTCCAGAAATACCGCGGCAGCAGGTGCAGCGCCGTGTCGTAATTGGCCAGGGTCGGATGGGTCGGGAACAGGTTGGTCGGCGACGCCTGCGCGTCGGCGCCGGACTTGAACGAGGTGCCGAGCATCCACAGCAGCGGAAACAGGCAGCCGAGCGCCAGCACGGCCAGGAAGGCGTAATAGACGGCCCGGGTGGTCTGCGGTCGGGACAGGACCGGAGTGGCGCGGAGCTGCGATGCGGCGGTCATCCGTAGAACACCCATCGACGTTGGAGCCGCCACTGCACGAGCGTGACGAGCCCGATGATCACGAACAGGATCCAGGCCATCGCCGAGGCGTACCCGACCTGGCCCTCGCCGAAGGCGGTATTGAACACGTAGAGCAGGTAAACCGTCGTCTGTTTGTTGGGGCCGCCCTGGGTCATCACATAGACGATTCCGAATACCTGGAACGTGGTGATGAACTGGGTCAGGATCACGAAGAACAGCGATGGCGTCACCAGCGGCAGGGTGATGTGCCGGAATTTCCGGACGCCGGTCGCCCCGTCGATGGCTGATGCCTCGTAGATCGTCGCCGGGATCGACTGCAGGCCGCCGATCAGCACGATCATCGGATAGCCCATGCCCTGCCAGACACTGGCGATGATCACGGCCAACATCGCCCACGGACTGGTCACCAGCCAGTCCGGCCCGTGCACCCCGACGCCGCCGAGGAATCCGTTGAGCACGCCGTCCTCGCCCCCGAAGAGCCGGTACCAGACGAAGCTCACCGCGACCGTATTGGCGACGAACGGCACGAAGAAGGCCATCCGGAAGAACGCCATCCCCCGGCGCTGCTGGCTGGTCAAGAGCGCCAGGCCGAGCGCCAGCAGCGTGGTCAGCGGGATCGCGCCGAGCATGAAGAACAGCGTGTTCTTGATGACCAGCCGGAAGGTCGGGTCGTCGGTCAGCAGCCGCCGATAGTTGTCCAACCCGGTGAAGACCGGGCTGGACAGGCCGTTCCATTGGGTGAACGAGGCGTACGTGGTGACGGCGATCGGGTACAGCTGGAACAGCGCGATACCGATGACCAGCGGTGCGATGAACAAGTATCCGGTCGCCCGGGCCGGCCAGAACCGCCGGCGCGGCGGACGGCGGGCCACGGCCGCGGCGCTGCCGGTGAGCTGTCGGGTCCCGAGACTCACCACGGTTACTTCTTGCCCACGATCGCGTCGACCTGTTTGCTGACCGCGCCCAGGGCCTTCGACGCCGTGGTCTGGCAGGTCTTCACCGGGTCGAGCGCGGGCCGGTAGACGTTGATCGCCGCCTCGTCCTGCACCACCCGACCGGGCAGGATCGCATTGTCCACCGCGTCCAGAATCAGGTCGATGTGCTGCGGCGGTTTGCCGGTCGGCTTGATCAGCGCCGCCGCCTTCTTCAGCCCCGGCACCATCGATCCCTGCTGGGAGAAGAACTTCGCACCGTCCATAGTGGTGAGATACTCCAGCAGCTTCCAGGCGCCCTTCTGGTTTCCGGCCGCGGCCGGAATGCAGAAGTCGATCTGGTTTCCGTACGTGTGCTGCGCCTTTCCGGCCGGGATCGGTGCGATGTCCCAGTCGAACTTCGTCATGTTCTGCTGCAGGAACGGCACCAGACTCGAGCCGCGTTCCATCATCGCGATTTGGCCCGCGATGAACATCTGCTGCCCGCGCTGGTCCTGATTGAGCACCGACCAGGCCGGCTGCACCTTCTCCTTGCAGGTCAGGTCGGCGACCCATTGCACCGCCTGCGCGTCGGGGGCATCGGACAGCGCGAACCGGGAGCCGTCCTTGGCCCAGCGACCCTGCCCGCCGTTGTTGGCCGGGAAGATCACCTCGTACCCGGAGTCGTCGATAACGGCTGCGCCCCAGCGCTTCCCGGCGGTGGTGAGCTTCTTCGCGGCACTCAGGAAGTCGTCCCAGCTCCAGCCGTCGCCCGACCACGTGGTCGGCGGCAACGGCACGCCGGCGCTCTTGAACAGCGTCTTGTTGTAGAAGATGACCCGCGGCTGAATGCCCAGGCTCCAGGCGACGATCGAGCCGTCGGGCTGCTTGCCGTTGTCGTAGACCGCCGGGTAGTAGTCGCCGGCCCGCAGCTTGCTGGCCGAGATGTTCTTACGCAGGTCCAGCAGCTTTCCGGTCGACGCGTAATAGGCGACGAAGTCGTCGTCGATCCGCATGATGTCCGGCGGATTGTTGGATCCGAGCACGGTCCGCGTCTTGGGCCAGTACGCGTCGCCGGAAGCGCCGAACTCGTAGTTGATCTTGTAGCCGGTCTGCTTTTCGAAGGCCTTGAAGACATCCGGATAGGGTGAGCCCTCCAGTGCCTCCCAGTTCATCAGCCGGATCGTCTTGGAATTGTTCGCCTTTCCGGCGTTGGCACTGGGCGACCCGCCGCCGAGACAGCCGCTGAGCACGCCGGCGCCCGCGGCGGCGCCGAACCCGGTCAAGAGCGTTCTGCGCGAAAGCGTACTCACTGACATCCTCCTCGGGCTGTCTCGCGGGGTGCGTCTCGGTGCTGCACCGGGGCGATCCGGCAAGGCGTGTGCGTGGGACGCGGGACCGGACGGGTTAGGTGCCGTCGCCGCGGTAAGTTAGTCAACCGATTGCCTGACTTAGTGAAGCCCTCGCCGAACTCACTGTCAAGAGTCGGAATAGTATTTCCATCAACGAAATCCTTTCGATCCATGGTCGATCCAGCCCCGATCGGTCACGCGTCTGGTGATATGTATTCAACCGATTGATCTGTCATGATGTGAACGCGCGGCCAACCGTCGCGGCGGACCGGACCGGCCACTCGTAGGCTGACCGGATATGCGATCGCCGCGGGTCGGCCGCGTCGCGGCACGGACACGGGAGCGGATATGGCTGAGGCAGGCGGACCGGCCAAGGGGGCTCGGCGCAGCACGATCGCGGACGTCGCCGCGTTGGCGAGCGTCGACCGTTCGGTCGTGTCCCGGCTGATCAACGACGATCCCAAGCTCAGCATCCGCGACTCGACCCGGCAGCGCGTGCTCGACGCCATCCAGATGCTCGGCTACCGGCCCAACGCCGCGGCCCGCAGCCTGCGTACCGCCCGTACCCGCACGCTCGGACTGTTCATGCCCGACTTCGTCAACCCGGTCTACGCCGAGATCATCAAGGGCGCCGAGCAGGCGGCCGCGGCGGTCGGATCGCTGCTGGTCACCGGCTCGGTCCGCTCCACCGGGGTCACCGCGCAGACGTATCTCGACCTGCTGGGGCACGGCCGGGTCGACGGGCTGCTGCTGGCGGCCGGCGGGCTGCGTGAGACCGACGAGACGGAGCTGTCCCGGCTCGGTCTGCCGTGGCTGTTCACCAACCAGACCGGGGCCGGCCGTCGCCGCTACGTGATCCTGGACGACGAGCGGGCCGCCATCCTCGCGGTCGACCACCTCGTCGAGCTCGGCCACCGCCGCATCGCCCACATCGCCGGCCCACACACGACCTTCTCGGCGCGCCGCCGCCGGCAGGGCTACACCAAGGCGGTGCGCACGCATCGGCTCGGCACCGGCGCCGAGCTCGTCGTGGCCGGCGACTACAACCCGGACGGCGGAGCGCACGGGATGGAGGAGCTGCTGCGGTTGCCCGATCCACCCACCGCGGTGCTGGTCGGCAACGTCGCGTCCGCCATCGGCGCGCTGCACGCGGCCCACCAACTCGGCGTCCGGGTCCCCCAGGACATTTCGGTGATCGCCGTACACGATCTGGCGCTGGCGGCCCGGCTCGTGCCGCCGCTGACCACGGTGCGGATGCCGCTGGAGCGGCTGGGCAGCCGGGCGGTCGAGCTGCTGCTTGAACGTCCCGCGGACGCGGACGTGCGGGAGGTGGTCCGGGAACCGATCGAGCTCGTGCTGCGCGAGTCGACCGCGCCGCCGGGGCGGCACGTTTAAGGGCTCGACGTCCTAGGGGATGATCAGGCCTACCTGCTCCGAGAAGGGGGTCCGATGGGCTTCGATCAATACCACGAACCGGCAGCCGAGCTGTCGCCCGAGATACGGACGTTTGCCCGCATGTGTGCCTCGCTGGGTGAGGAGGCCGAAGCCATCAACTGGTATCAGCAGCGGATCTCGGTCGAGCCCGACGAAACGGCGCGAGCGATCATGTCCGACGCGCAGGGCGAGGAATTCAAGCACTTCAGCATGGACCTGGAATTCCTGCTGCGCCGGGTGCCGAAATGGCGTGAGATCGCCCAGGGGATCCTCTTTCAGCCCGGGGACATCGTGGAGCACGGCGAGGACGCCGAGGCCGAGGCCAACGGCGAGAGCAGCGACGAATCGTCCACTGAATCCAGCATCACGGCGGACGGGGCATTGTCCATCGGCAGCCTGAAGGGAACCCACCAGTGAGCCACCTGTTGCGGTCATTCGCGCCCATCCCCAGCGGCGGCTGGGATCTGCTGGACAGCGAGGCCAAAGAGCATCTGACGAACGCGCTGGCGGCTCGCAAGCTGGTCGACTTCGCCGGGCCGAAAGGCTGGGACTATTCGGCGACCAATCTGGGCCGGACCGACCCGGTCTCGGCTGCCCCGGTCGAGGGGGTCGCGGCCCGGAGCCGCCGGGTGCTGCCGCTGGTGGAGCTGCGGGTGCCGTTCAGCGTGAGCCGCGAGGAGTTGGAGAACGCCGAACGCGGCGCCGTCGATGTCAATCTGGACAGCCTGGACGACGCGGCCCGGCAGATCGCGCTGGCGGAGAACATCGCCGTCTTCCACGGTTGGGGCGAGGCCGGGTTCGTCGGCGTTGCCCAGGCCTCACCGCATCCGACGATCGCGCGCGAGCCGGCGATCGACGGGTACCCGCGGCGGGTGGCGAAGGCGGTGGAGTTGCTGCACGCCCAGGGCATCGACGGCCCGTACGGCCTGGCGCTGAGCCCGGAGGAGTACACCAGCGTCATCGAGACGACCGAGCACGGCGGCTATCCGCTGTTCGACCACCTGGGCAAGATCCTGTCCGGGCCCATCGTGTGGGCGCCCGGGGTGCAGGGTGGCGTGGTGTTGAGCCTGCGCGGGGACGATTTCCTCTTCGAATCCGGGCAGGATCTGGCGATCGGATACGACCACCACGACGCCGAGTCGATTTACCTCTATTTCGAGGAGACTTTCAGTTTTCGGGTGGCGACACCGGAAGCGGCGGTCGTGCTGAGCTGAGCATTTGTTAGCCGGCGCCCGCCTCCGTACGGTTTGATTGCCGTACGGAGGCGGCGCCGCTTTCCGCTACCAGACGGTGTATCCGCCGTCGACGACCATGTCGGAGCCGGTGACGTAGCTGCTCGCGTCCGAGGCGAGGAATACGGCCAGCGGCGCGATCTCCTCCGGCTCGGCGACGCGACCCATCGGGGTGCCGTCGATCCAGTATTTGAGCCATTCCGCATTGGACATTCCACGCTTCGTCAGCTCGGTGCCGACGTATCCGGGGGAAATGGAATTCACCCGGACACCGCGATTCGCCCATTCACCGGCGAGGGATTTGGTCAGGTGGATGACGGCGGCCTTCGAGGTGTTGTACGAGGCCTGCGGCTGCGGCCGGTTGGAGATGCTGCCGCTCATGCTGCCCATGTTGATGATGCTGCCGCTCCCCTGGCTCAGCATCTGCCGGCCGGCGGCCTGGCAGCCGTAGAAGACGCCGTCGAGGTTGACGGCCATCAGCTTCCGCCATTCCTCGGGCGTGGTGTCCTCGGCCGGCGCATTGGAGACGATGCCGGCGTTGTTGACGTGGATGTCGAGCGAACCGGAGTCGGCCACGACGTGCGCGACCGCCTGCTGCATCGACTCCGGGTCGGTGACGTCGCACGGGACGAAACCGCAACCGAGTTCGTCGGCGGTCGCCTGACCGGTCTGTTCATCGAGGTCCCCGATGTAGACGTTGGCGCCGGATTCCTTCAGCGCGATCGTGATCGCCCGTCCGATGCCTCGCGCGCCTCCGGTGACGAAGGCGTTCTTGCCTGCCAGGCTGAATGGATTCACAGCGGTCTCCTCGCGCTCTCTGTGGCCCCGATGGCGGGTCCGGCTCGGTCATGCCTACGCGCCCAACGCCGGCCAGCGGCCGATCGGGTACCCGCCGATGATGCCTGACCGCCCGCCCGGCTGGCCGTTCGGGCTGGCGGAATCACCGTTGCAGCGGGGCGGCGTGCATGGTGTTGCGTCTCGGTCGCTGCTCGGGGTCAAGCAGTGGTGGTGGGATGACGTACGGAATTCCTTTCTGGAAGACGATCTGCCAGTCGTCGTGGTGGACGGTCCAGTGATGCCGGGGACATAACAGCACGAGATTGTTGAGAGCGGTTGGGCCGCCGTTGGCCCAATGCCGGACGTGATGGACCTCGCACCGTGGCGCTGGTGCATCACAGCCCAGGTGCACACATCCGATGTCTCGGGCCACTACGGCTCGTCGGATGCCGAGTGGGATGGTGCGGCTGGCGCGACCGACGTCCAGTGGCTCACTGTCGCTGCCCAGGACGATCGGGATGACCGAGGCGTCGCAGGCGATGCGGCGGGCGGTTGCGAGGCTGATTGGTGCGCCGGTGTTGAGGGTGGCGTGGCCGGTGCCGTCGCGGAGGTCGGCCAGCGACAGCGTCACGGTCACGTGTGGTCGTTCCCCGGCGACGGTCGGCAGGTCCCCCCGGTTCAGGGCCTGTTCGCTCAACGCCACGAGCGCGTCGGCGCGGCGTCGTGCGGGTGATCGTGGATCTTTGACGCCGTCTTCGGCGGCGTGGGGTTGCATCAGGGGTGCGAGGGCGGCTTGGACGGTGGCGGAGCCTTCGGCGTCGAGACGTCCGCGAATCAGATCCATGCCGTAGGCATCACGTCGAAACGTGAGTTCACGGCGTGCGGGCCTGTCGTCGGGCAGGTTCCCGTCCGGGTTAAGATGCAGGTGCAGCCGCTGAGCCACGGTCCGCAAATCGGAGGGATCCAGCTTCCGGGCGTGTCCAGCCAGCGTCTTCTCGGCCTCGGTGACGACGTCTCGGTCCAGGCTGTTCGGCAGGCGCCGGATCGCCCTGCCGATGATCCGGGCATGCTCACCCGAAATCTCACCCGAAGCGACACCCGCAGCGGTGGCCGGTAATCCCGGCTCCACCGTCTCACCGGACGGCAACACCCCCGGCACCAACTCTCGCACCCCATGCAACCGCCGTATCGCCTCAGCAGAAGAAACATGAAGCCGGGCTTTTAAGAATTGCCGGGTCGACAGTCCGGCCAACGCCCCCGCAACATCCCGACGATGAAAATCGCCCAACAACCGCAACTTCCCGTACTCCAACCTGCGCGTGATCCGTTCCGCCGCAGCCAACGCGTCCGCCTCGGCTTGACCGGACAGCTGCCAGACATCCGCCGACAGCAACGACTCCGTCGCGGCCTCGATCAACGCCAACGCAGCCGAAACCGCATCCGGAGGAGCCTCGGTCGTCGAACTCATAACTCCACCCTAAAACCCGGGTACGACAATCCCGGGCCGTCAACGGGACCTGGCGAAAAGAAATCCCGGCCCGCCAGAACGCGGGCGCCACGGAACCGCCTCCACGTAAGGCCGGCGACTCCACTCATGACACCACCGTAAACCGACGGTCTGACAATCCCGGGCCCGTCAACCGTTCCGCGCGAAAAGAAATCCCGGCCCGCCAGAACCGCACCCGCACCCGCACGCAGGCACTACGAAACCGCCTCCACGTAAGGCTTGCAGCGCTACTCATGCCACAACAATAAAACAGGGGCCCGACAATTCCAGCCGAGCCCGGAACGTCAACGTCGGCGAGAATTCGCAACGCCACAACACCAGCGCAGGCCGTGAACGGACGCCCCCAACATGTGGGATCCCGACCCACCCGACCAGCAACCGCCCGACCGGCGAAAGTTTCCGGATCCGCACTGTCGGCGCATCGGTCGGGCCCGGCCGATGAGGACCAGTCCCGAGCCGCGCTCCGGCACAACTGCGTACCGGCGACACGATTCGACGGCAACACTCCGGACCCGTATCCCCGACATCGTTGACGGGCCTGGCACCGCTGGCTACGGTTCACCACACAAACGCGCATCGGTATTGGAGGCTCAGTGGCGGGCGCATCCGACAGCAGAGCCGACCGGGACCGGGCCAGGCGTCCCAGGTTGTCGGACGTCGCCGCACTCGCCGGAGTCTCCTCCTCGACCGCATCCCGGGCGCTGACCGACAACGGCTACGCCGCGCCCGATGTCAGAAAGCGCGTTGCCGCGGCGGCCGACAAGCTCGGCTACGTGCCCGACGCGAACGCCCGCGGCCTCAAGGCCCAGGCCACCCGCACGGTCGGGCTTCTCGTCTCGGACCTGCGCAATTCCTTCTACGCCGAGGTCGCGGCCGGCGCGGCCAGCGTGCTGCGCGAGCAGGACTACACAATCGTTCTCGTGGACGACGCCGCGAGCGACCGCGAGGAGATGGCTGCGGCTCGCACGTTTCTCGCCACCCGGGTGGCCGGCGTGCTGCTGACGCCGCTTTCGGCCACCGTGACGGAATTCGTCAGCCGGCATGGGCTACCAGTGGTCGAGATCGATCGGCAGTTCTCCCGGGGGCGCTGCGACGCCGTTCTCATCAACAATGTGAAGGCCGCAAACGAGCTGACCAGTCACCTGCTCTCCCTGGGACACCGCCGCATCGCGTTGGTAATCGACGAGACCGACTGGACCACCGGCAAGGGTCGGCTGCGCGGCTACGTCCGCGCCCTCGAGCAGGCCGGATTGAAGCTGGACGAGAGCCTCGTCCTGCGGTGTGGCCTGGATCTGAACGAGGTCTCCGACCAGACCCGCACGCTGTTGACCGCGCGCCGCCGGCCCACCGCGGTATTCACCGCCAACAATCTGTTGGCCGAGCTCGTCTGGCGGCAGGCGCATGAGCTCGGGCTGTCCATTCCCGGCGATCTGTCCTTTGTCGCATTCGACGACTCGCCCTGGATGAGCATGGTGTCCCCCGGCATCACGACGATCCGGCAGCCGGCGTTCGAGCTCGGCAGCCGGGCCGCGGAGTTGCTGCTTTCCCGTATTGCCGAGCCGGCCAAAGCCCGTACCGTCTCGCTCGGCTCGGAATTGGTCGAGCGCGGTTCGGTGGCCCGACCCGGGCGTCGGCGGACCGCGGCCAAGACCGTTTGACGCCTGAATCGTCGCGCTCTACCGTCGACTGGTAACGATGCCACACCTTCCCTTTGAAACTCCGGGTGGTCCACACCGATGACTTCTGATCACGACGACGTCGCGTCGACGCAACCCGCACCGCGGGTGCTGCACATGATCGGCAACGCCCACATCGACCCGGTCTGGCTGTGGCAGTGGCCGGAGGGCTACCAGGAGGCCCGCGCGACCTTGTGGTCTGCGGTACAGCGGATGGACGAATACGACGACTTCGTCTTCACCTGCGACCAGGTGGTGCTGCTGTCCTGGATCGAGGAGAGCGATCCGGAGCTGTTCGAGCTGATCCGCCGCCGGGTCGCCGACGGCCGATTCATTCTCGCCGGCGGTTGGTGGGTCGAGCCCGACTGCAACATCCCATGTGGTGAGTCATTTGCCCGGCAGGGTCTGCTCGGGCAGCGCTATCTGCAGGAGAAATTCGGCAAGCTGGCGGCGGTAGGTATGAATGTCGACCCGTTCGGCCACCATGCGATGCTGCCGCAGATCCTGCGCAAACACCGGCTCACCGGATACTGCTTCCTGCGCCCCGGCCCACACGAAATGCAGCTGCCGGGATCGCCGTTCGCATGGGAATCCCCGGACGGGTCGCGAGTCACGGCCTACCGGATCCCACACGAATACTGCGCTCCCGGTGCCGATCTCGCCTATCACACGGCGAAAGCGGTGGGACAGTTCTCCCCCGGCACCACCGACGCGATGGTTTTCTATGGGGTGGGAAACCACGGTGGCGGCCCGACCAGGGCCAATCTGGACAACATCCACAAGCTGAACGACATGGGTACGTTCGGTCGCCTTGTGCTGGCCGATCCAGGACGGTTCTTCGATTCCCTGGACGCCGCGGAGTTGCCGGTGTGGGCCGGCGAGCTGCAGCACCACGCGGCCGGCTGTTATTCGGCGCATTCCGCGATCAAGCGGTGGAACCGGCGGGCGGAGAATGCGCTGCTGTTCGCCGAGAAGTGGGCGGTGGTGGCCGCGCGGGTGGCCGATGTCGCCTATCCCGCCGCGGAATTGACGCACGCCTGGAAACAGGTGCTGTTCAACCAGTTCCACGACCTGCTCCCGGGCACCTCGATCGAGCCCGCCTACGACGACGCCCGTGACCAGCTCGGCGAGGCGACCTCGATCGCCCGCCGGGTCGGCAATCGGGCGCTGCAGAACGTCGCCCGGAAGATCGTGGTCCCGTTCGCTGCCGAAACCCAACCGGTGCTGGTCTTCAACGCCCATCCGTGGCCGGTGCGCGCCGACGTCGAGGTGGAGCTCAGCCTGCCCACCGACCGGTCGGTGGTGCGCGACAGCGACGGTCGGGAGGTGCCGACCCAGCCGACCCAACCGCGGGCCACAATGAGCGACCGGCGCCGGCAGCGCCTGGTCTTCCCGGCCGACATCCCGCCGCTGGGTTACCGGCTCTACTCGATCGGCGCCGACACCGGCGGCAACGTCGCTCCGGTGCGCGCAACGGATACCACGTTGGAGAACGACCACCTCCAGATCGAGGTCGACCCGGCCACCGGCTGGCTGACCCGGCTGGTCCACAAGCAGCAGGGCGTTGATCTGGTCGCGGGCGCCGCCCGGCCGCACTGCCTGGCGGCGGAGGACCAGACCGACACCTGGGGGCACTTCGTGGTGTCCTACTCCGGCGGCGGCGAGCCGTTCCGCTGCTCGTCCGTGCGGCTCGTCGAGCAGGGACCCGTCCGCGCGGTGCTCCGGATCGAGAGCCGGTACGGCTCCTCGTCACTGGTCGAGGAACTCATTCTCGGCCGCGACGCGGAGCACCTGGAGATCCGGCTCACCCTGGACTGGCACGAACAGCTCACCCTGGCGAAGTTGCGTTTCCCGACCGCGCTCACCGAGCCGGTGGCCACCTTCGAGATCCCGTACGGCGACATTGTGCGGCCGACCGACGGCGCCGAGCAGCCGGGACAGAGCTGGGTCGATGTGACCGGCACCCTGCCGGACGGCAGCCGGGCCGGCCTGACGGTGCTCAACAACGCCAAGTCGGCCTACGACGTGCGCGATGGCGACATCGGGATCACCATCGCCCGCAGCCCGGTGTATGCCTGGCACGATCCACGCAAGCTCGACGCCGACGGGATTTACAGCTATCAGGACCAGGGCCGCCAGTCGTTCAGCTGCCTGCTCGTTCCGCACGCCGGCGACCGGAGCGCGGCCGATGTTGTTCGCCGGGCGGCGGAGCTCAATCAGCCGCCGCAGGTGATGTTCGAGTCGTTCCACCCGGGACAACTGGGGCCGATCGGCTCCTTCGCCGCCGGCACCGATCCGTCGGTCGTCGTAACTGCGATCAAGGGCGGCGAGGACGACAGCGCGGCGATGGTCGTCCGGGCCTACGAGTCGGCCGGGCAGCCCTGCCGCGCCACGATCGACCTGCCGCTGGCCGGACGCACGATCGAGGCCGACTTCTCGCCGCACGAGATCAAGACCTTCCTGGTGCCGGCCGATCCGGCCGCCGCCGTCCAGGAGACCGATCTGCTGGAGTGGCCGCAGACCGCGGACTGAGAACGGCCTGCGCCCACCGCCGGTCCCTGTGATCATGATCGGAGACAACGCGACCAACGGAGGATCAGCATGCGGTTCCAGGATCGAACGGTGATCGTGACCGGCGGCGCGTCGGGCATCGGGGCCGTGATGGCGGCCCGGTTCGCCGCGGAGGGGGCGGCCGTCGTCATCGCCGAGATCAACGGGGACGCCGGGGTGGCGACCGCGGACCAGATTCCCGGAGCTCGCGCGGTCGAGGTCGACGTTTCGGCGCCGGCAGAGGTGCGGGCGCTCATTCGCGAGGTGCAGTCCGAGCACGGCGCGGTCGACGTGTTGGTCAACAATGCCGCGAAGTGCACGGACATCGCCTTCGATGAACTGACCGAGGCGGAATGGAACGCCGACGTCGACGTGACGTTGAAGGCGGCCTTTCTCACCTCCCAGGCGGTGCTCCCCGGAATGGTTGCCCGAGGTAAAGGGGCTATTGTCAATATCAGTTCGGTCAACGGCGTGGCCTATTACGGAAATGAGGCCTACAGCGCGGCGAAAGCCGGATTGTTGAGCCTCACCCGCAGCCTCGCCGTCAAATACGGACCGAACGGCATCCGATGCAACGCCGTGGTGCCAGGCACGATCCGTACGCCCATCTGGCAGAAGCGGATCGCGGTCGATCCCGATGTGCTCGACCGGGCCGTCCGCTGGTATCCGCTGGGCCGGCTCGGCACCGCCGAGGACGTCTCCGCCGCCGCGCTGTTTCTCGCTTCCGACGAGGCGGCCTGGATCACCGGCGTCGCACTGCCGGTCGATGGTGGGCTGCTGGCCGGAAATTTCGCGATGACAACCGATATCGTCGTCGGTCAGGATCCGTCGATGTAGCTGAACGCCTCCCGGATCAGGCCCTGCCATTGCTTCTTGTCGGGCATTTCCAGCACAATCCACTCCTTCATCGAGCGGCCCGTGCTGGGCTCGAATGCCAATGCGGCACCACTGCCGACCAGAGCGTTGGCCCGTGCCTTGGGCAGTTTCACCACCAACTTGTCCCGGACCAGCATTGCGAAGATCTTGCGATTCACCGACAACACGTGCCGGCTGCTCATCATCCGCCCGAGGCTGACTCCGGGACGGCGCACGTAGTCCTCGGCGAGCTTGTCGAACAGGTCAGCGTTGCTGCTCACGACACCACCCCGGCTATGCCGATATCCCCTGGGCCGACATTGCCGGGGCGAGCAGCTCGCGGATCTCGCGAACGGCGGCGCGCCCGGCCCGGTTCGCACCGATCGTGCTGGCCGATGGTCCGTATCCAACCAGATGCAGCCGCGGTTCGGCGACCACCCTGGTGCCGTCCATCCTGATCCCTCCGCCCGGTCCACGCAGGTGCAACGGGGCAAGATGGTCCAATGCCGGCCGGAAACCGGTGCACCAGAGGATCACATCGGCCCGCCAGGTCCGACCGTCCGGCCATTCCACACCGTCGCGGGTGATGCGGCTGAATATCGGCCGGCGGTCGAGTACGCCGCGCTCCGCGGCGGCGCGCAGTTCGGGTGTCCACCGCAGACCGGTCGCGCTGATGACGCTGCCGGGTGGGAGCCCGGCGCGGACCCGCCGGTCGACGACAGCGACAGCCGCCCGACCCTCGGCCGAAGTGAACGCCTCGTTGCGGAACACCGGTGGCCGCCGGGTCACCCAGCTCGTCTCGGCCACCTCGGCGATCTCGGTCAGCAACTGCAGCGCCGAGGTGCCGCCACCAACCACCACCACCCGTTTGCCGGCGAATTCCGCCGGACCGCGGTAATCGGCCGTGTGCAACTGCCGGCCGGCGAAATCCCGCTGGCCGGGGTAATGCGGCCAGAACGGGCGGGTCCAGGTGCCGGTCGCGTTGATCACCGCCCGCGCCGCCCAGGAGCCGGCGCTGCTCTGTACCACCAACCGGTCGCCGGCGCTGCGCACGGCATCGACGTGCACCGGTCGGTGGACCGCCAAGCCGAATTCCCGTTCGTACGCGGCGAAGTATTCGGCGATGGCCGATGACGCGGTCCGGTCGCCGCCGGCCTCGTCGAACGGCATCCCGGGCAGTTGATAGATGCCGTGCACGGTCCCGAGTCGCAGCGTCGGCCACCGGTACTGCCAGGCGCCGCCCGTCCCATCCGCGGCGTCGAGGACGACGTACCCCTCGCCCGGACGAAAACCGGCCCGACGCAGGAAGTAGGCAGCGGACAGACCCGCCTGCCCGGCCCCGACCACCGCCACCTCAACGGCAGCACCATCAACCTCAGCTTCGGTCACGTCGGCTGGAACGGCGACCGGGCCGACATTCTTCCGGCCCGTCAGGGTCGCAACGGCCAGCTGTACGGGCCATCCGGCGCATCCAGCCAGACCGACTGACGGTCCGGATCGATGGAGGCCGACACCCCCAGCCGGGTCCGCACCGGATGACCGAACCGATCCCAGGCCGCCAGCGCCGCCACCACCGCGTCCCAGATCGCCCGGTCGCCCCGCTGCTGCACCGGCCAGCGACCGCGCTCGTCCCGCCGCCCGACCCGCGCCTCCGCCTCCGCGGTCCGGACCACGACGCTGTGCCGCCCGCGCCGCACGCGCAGCCCCGTCAGGTGCAACTCCAACCAGAGCTGCAGCTCTGGGTCGGCGGTCGACAACCGAGCCGGATCGAGCACGGTCGTGCCGTGCCGGACCGGCCGCAGATCTGCGGAATCCGGGCGCTCTCCCAGGCCGAGCGGATCCTCGATCCGCTGCCGCAGCGGCATGAACAGCGCGGCCGCCGGGTCAAACCGGCCAGTCACCTCATCCGGCGCCGTCTTGTCCAACACGAGCAGCCCGCCGCCAGCGAACGGGGCCACGATGCGGCCACCGTCGGCGACCTGGCGCACCCAGGCCGGCGGCACGGCGCCGACCGCGCAGGTCGCCAGAATGCGGTCGTACGGGGCCCGCTCCGGCCAGCCGAGCGCACCGTCGGCCGGCCGGACCGTCGGGCGGTAGCCGAGCTCGGCAAGTCGCCGGTCAGCGAGCGCGGTCAGCTCCGGATCCAGATCCACCGACGTCACCCGGTGGTCGCCGAGTCGATAGCACAGCAGGGCCGCGTTGTAACCGGTCCCGGTGCCGATCTCGAGCACGGACATCCCAGCCGTGGCGGCGAGCCGGTCGAGCATCACGGCCATGATCGCCGGCTGGCTCGAGGACGACGTCGGCAGCTCCGGCCCGGCGGCCCCGGCCGGACGGCAGGCGGTCAGCAGCACCTCATCGGCGTAGACCCCGTCCAGCCAACGGTCCCCGTCCCGCTCGGTGACCTCCGCCTCGCCCCGGAGAAACCGGCGCACGAAGTGGTGCCGCGGCACGGCCGCGAACGCCTCCAGCCAGGCCGGGTCGGCGCATTCGCCGCGCGCGGCCAGCCCGGCGGCGAGTCGGCGGGCTCGGTCCTCCCAGCTGTCCAGATGACCTTTCGTACGACACCTCCCGTACGAGGAAAACGAGTGTTGCCCTCATCCTGCCCGGCCGGGCGACCGGTTACCCCTTGCCGCCGGTAGCCTGGACTGATCCGGCGCCACGTGGGAGCTAGTCATGCGCAAGTACGTCATCATGGGGATCCAGGGCAGCGGGAAGGGCACCCAGGCCAAGCTCCTGGCCGAGGACCTCGACCTCGAGCACATCAGCGTCGGCGACATCTTCCGGTGGAACGTTCAGCACCACACCAAACTCGGCGCGCAGGTGCGCCGCATCGTCTCCAGCGGCCGGCTCGTCGGCGACGACCTGGCCGAGTCGGTGGTCCGGCAGCGCCTGGCCGACCACGACTGGAACTACGGGTTCATCATCGACGGATTCCCGCGCAGCGCCCGGCAGGCCGAGTTCTTCCTGGAGAGTTACGACATCGACGGAGTGATCAACCTCGAGCTGCCCGATGAGGAGGTGCAGCGGCGGGTGCTGGCCCGCCGGCTGTGCACGAAATGTGGGCTCGACTACAACCTGATCGCCCACCGGCCCCAGATCCCGGATGTCTGCGACGCGTGCGGCGGCCGGCTGGCCGCCCGGGAGGACGACAATCCCGAGTCGCTGTCGGTGCGCCTGGCCGAATACCACCGGCAGACCAAACCGCTCATCGAGCTCTTTCAGCGCAAAGAGTGCGTCGCGACCGTCGACGCGACCTTCCCGGTCCTGCAGGTCCAGTCGCTGATCCGGGAGAATCTCTCGCTGCCGTCGATCACCCGAGTTCCAGTGACCCGCGTTGCCGGCTGAGCCGCTCGACCCGGCCGAACGCGACGATCGGCGGCAGGTCAGCCGTCACGCTCGCCGAGCTCCCACTCGGCCAGTTCCCGGCGGCCCACGGCCCGCCAGCGCAGTGGCAGCGCCAACCAGAAGGTGCCGCAGACCAGGCCCACGCAGACGGTGATGACGGCCGCCGGCCCGGGCCCGGCGACGACATCGACGATCAACAGCACGGCGCCGAGAATCGACACCATAAGAAAGGCCAGCCCACCCATCGCCAGCCGGCTGGTCCAGGTCACCAGTTCCAGTTTCAGTCGCCGGCGGAAGACGATGCGGTGGATCGCCACCGGGGCGATCAGCAGGGTGGCCGCGATAGCGGCAGCCACCAGGGTGCCCAGATAAATGTCCAGCTGCACATCGGTCAGCGTCGCGAAGCGCTGCTGGAAGGCGATGCTGAGCAGGAACGCGAAGAGAATCTGCACGCCGGTCTCCGCGACGCGCAACTCCTGCAGTAGCTCGCCGAAGTTGCGGTCGAGCGTCTGCGCCTCGCTCTCGTCGCGTTCGTACCAGCGGCTGAGGCCGGACTCAGATGGGCTCATGACGCATTCCTACCCGGCCCGCCGGTTACCGGCTCACGATGCGGCGGTTGATTTCCGCACGGACGCGACGGTAGTGATTCGGGTCGTAGCTGAACCGGTCGAAGGCCAGCCGCCCACCCGCGCCGTCGGTGTCGATGAGTTCCAGCACCGCGTCCCGGCCGGCCTGGTCGCGCAACGCCTGCATGGCGCGGTGATCGGCCATCGTGGCGGCCAGGACCTTGAATCTGATCGAGGCCAGCGGCTGCCCGTCCTCCCCCGGATAGACGATGAACGAATCACCGGCCGGGAACGCACCACCGGCGCAGGTGTCCCGGAACGGATCGATCGGATTGATCGACAGGTACGAGTTGTAGAAGTTGAATCCCCAGTGCAGGAAGCCTTTCACGTCGAACGCGAACAGCTGATGACCCAGCACCCGGCTGCGCGCGGACGGCAGCGTGATGAACCGGTTGGCGACGTCCCGGTTCTGGCTGACGCAGTAATAGACCCACAGGTCGCTCACCTCGGCCGCCAGGAACGGCTTGACGGCGTCCGTGGCGACCACCGGCACCGGGACGATGCCGGACCGGTAGTAGTCAAAGTCGCTCAGCGCGTCGACGATGGTGCAATCGGTCAACAGATCCAGCACGACCTCCCGGGCCGCCCGGTAGCTGCCCAAAGCCGCCGTGCCGTGCGGCTCGTCTGAAATGTGATAGATGACGCCGCCCGACCAGTGTTCGGCCAGCACCTCGCGCAGCCGCGGCACCAACTGCTCCAACAACTCGCGATAGGACGGGTCGGTCGCCGCAACGTCCCAGCCGAACTTCCGGACCAGCACGCCGTCCTGTTGGACATAGATCGCCGGCGTCTGCTGCGCGCCCCACTGGGTGAAGAAATGCGCGATCTCCACGGTCGCCAGGTCGTGTCTGGCACACAGCTCCAGCCAGCGCCGGAGCTTCGCGAAATCGAACGTATAACTGCCGTTGGCGTACTCGATGTCGATCAGCTGTACCGGCTGCCGGGTGTTGCCGACCTTGGTGTCCAGCGGTGGCGTCCAGGTCGGGGTGAGCAGTGAGGTGGCGCCCATCTCGGCCGCCTTCGCCATGAAGGCGTCGATCAGCTCCCAGTGCCGGTCGCTGAAGACCGGCACCTCGTAGTACGTCGAGAGCGCGTCGCAGTGGAACCAGTGGGTGTTGACGATGTCGAGCTTCGGCAGCTCGCGGGCCAGCACCTCGAACTCGACCGTGTCCTCGAAGAACATCTGGCTGCCGTCGCCCGAGGTGGCGCGGATGGTGACCTCGTGCCGGCCGGCATCGGCGGCGTCATCGACGCGGAGATCGATCCAGACCGCGCGCCAGGATCCGAACAACGGCTGGACCAGCCCATCGACGACCGGGCGCAGCAGGTCGGGATACAGACCGGCGATGTCCCGGTCGTAGCCGTCGTCGTGCCCGGGAAAGGCCGGCATCGAACACGGCACCAGCTCGACGTCGTAGAGGCTGGTGAAGCGGGCCGAGTCGCCGGTCAGCTCGAACCTGATGCGGCCCGGATCCCGGTAGCTGCCGTCGGCCGGCGGCCGGAAGGCAACCTGGACCGACGCCATCTCACCGAGAAAGACGCTGTACGGAATGGTCCGGTCGAGCGGCCGTGGATCACCGTCCACATAGACCTTCTCCAGCGAATCGGTGGTGACGAACGACCATCCCGTCGGCGTCGCGCTCATAGTGATTCCTTCTCCCCCATCGGTGTTGTCGGCTCGGCCGTCCACTGTAGAAACCTGCGCTGGGCGGCGGACAGTGCACGCTCCTCCGCCGCCATTCCCGGATAGGTGCAATGCGCGGCGCTCAGTACGAAGAGTTCTTTCACCGCGGGTGCCGCGTTGTAGACGGCGAACTGGCCGGGCGGTGGCACCGCAGGATCGGACAGAGCGGCGGCCACATGGGTCGGCACCCGCAGGTAGGTAGCGGCGGACGCGGCGTCGAAATACGGCAGTACGCCGAGCACCGACGGGTCGCGCTGCGCGCGCAGTCGCACCGCCTCGCCACTGCCCACGCACGGCATCGTCAGGCGTAAGGGATGCTGCCCGAAGCTCGGCACGATGAGGCAGGCGGCGGCAATCCGGTCGTCCCAGGGCACGGCCAGCGCCCCGACGCCACCGCCGAAACTGCCGCCCACATAGTCGATCCGGCCCGCCGCTTCCGGCACCAGACTCAGCAGGGCGGTGACCGCGCACCACAGATCGGCGGCGCATCCGCCGTGCACGTAGGTGTCCCGGGCGCCGATGCCGTGCAGCACATGCCGATCGGCGGTGTCGGGGATATCGGGCTGCCGGCTGCGATCCGGCATTCCGCGGGCACAGAAATACAGTGCGGCAGCCCGGTCGGCCGGCACCTCGACATCGGGTCGATCCCGGCCGCCGTAGCCGTGTCCGACCACGACGCCCCGCTCCACCGCACCGTCCAGCGGCATCGTCAACCAGCCGCCGATGCGCACCCCGTCAACCGAAGTGAACGAGACGTCATACACCGCGTTGGACCCGATCGACTGCTCAGCGGCGCGCATGCTCGGCGCCACGTCGACCGCGCGGGCCCGGGCGTACCGGCCCTGCCAGAAGGCCGCGAAATCGTCGGGTGGTGACGGCGCCGGCACTGCCAGCAACGCCGCCTCGTCGTACCCGTAGGTCGCGTCGGCGGTCATCGCGCAAACGCTATCAGGCATGACGATCGGCCGCCGCTGGCCACTAGGATCGGCGGTGCAGTTGACGCCGAGGTGAGGACATACAAGGTGAGCGGCACCGTGCTCGAGGTGACCCGCGACATTCTGCGGGCCGTCGGGATGACCACCATATTCGGTAATCCGGGCTCGACCGAGTTACCTTTCCTGGCCGACTTTCCGGCGGATTTCCGTTATGTGCTGGCGCTGCAGGAGTCCTGCGCGGTGGCGATGGCTGACGCCTATGCACAGTTCACCGGCAATGCCGCACTGGTCAATCTGCATTCGGCCGGCGGCGTCGGGCACGGGCTGGGGAATGTCGTGACGGCGCACCGCAACCACTCGCCACTCGTCATCGTCGCCGGTCAGCAGGTGCGGTCGCTGTTGCGCGGCGAACCGTACCTGGGAGCGCCGGACGCGACCTCGTTCCCGCGGCCGTACGTGAAGTGGGCCGCCGAGCCGGCTCTGGCGGCCGATGTGCCGGCCGCAATCGCCCGGGCCTACCTTGTCGCCACCACCGCGCCGTACGGACCAACCTTCGTCTCCGTACCGGTGGACGACTGGAACGCCACTGCCGCCCCGGCCACCGCGCGGGCCAGAATTCCCGCCACAGCGCCGGATCCGGGCACCTTGAACGAACTCGCCGACGCTTTGCACGCAGCGATGTCGCCGGCCTTCGTCGTCGGACCGGCCGTTGATGCGAGCGGTGCCGCCGGTGACGTGGTGACGCTGGCCGAGCGGACCGGCGCGGTGGTGTGGGCCAGCCCGATGTCCCACCGGTGCTCGTTCCCGGAAGGTCATTCGCGGTTCGCCGGGTTCCTGCCGCCGGCACGGGAACAACTCACCGCCGCGCTCTCCCGGCACGACCTCGTGGTCGTGCTTGGCGCACCGGTATTCACCTATCACGTCGGGACCGCGCAACAGGGCGGGTCCCTGCCGACCCTCTATGTGGTGAACGACGACGAGCAGGCCCTCGCCTGGGCCGAGAATGGAACCGCGATCCGCGCGGACGTGCGGATCGCGGTACGGCAATTGCTTCCATTGGCCCGCTCCGTGGACCGGCCCGGACCGCCGCCCCGGACCATGCCGGCGGCTCCAACGGCGACCACGCCCATGTCCGGTGCGTACGTGTATTCGACGGTCGCGCAGGTGCTTCCGGCCGACGCAGTGGTGGTTGAGGAGGCGCCGAGTCACCGCAATGACCTGCACACCTACCTGCCGATCGCCCGCTCTGGTGGCTTCCTCACCATGGCGACCGGCGTGCTCGGCTTCGGGTTGCCCGCGGCCGTAGGCGTCGCCCTGGCCCAACCGGACCGGCCGGTACTGGCGGTTCTGGGCGATGGATCCGCGATGTACGGCATCCAGGGACTGTGGACCGCGGTGCGGGAGAACGCCCGGGTCACCTTCGTCATCCTCGACAACGGCGGCTACGGCGCGTTGGTCGCGCTCGGGCGGGCCAGCGGTATCGAGAAATTCCCCGGCGCCGACCTCGGCGGGATCGACTTCTGCGCGCTGGCCCGCGGCATGGGCTGCCCGGCGCGGCTCGTCGAATCCCCCGCTGACCTGACGCCTGCTCTGCACGAGGCGTTGGCCACGGACGGCCCCGTGCTGCTGCATGTCGTGGTAGACGCGGACGTCGCTCCGCTGTACGACTCGACAACACCCTGACCCGCCGCCGGACCCAGCTCGCCCACCTCAACCCTTCCACGCCAACTTCACGCCAATTTCACGCCAATTTCCATGATCGTGATCGGTTTCTGGTGGCTATAGCCCCAACCACCGATCATGATCATGAAATGTCGGCACCGTCGGTTGGCCGCTGCCGAGAAATCCCGAGCGTCGAACCCGTCTCATGAGCTATAGTCCGGGCGGACCATTTTGCGGGGACTATGACGGCGGACTATGACGGCGGGGAGACATGCAACCGAGAATCACGCCGCTCGCGCTCGCCGTGCTGCGGATGCTGCATGCCGAGCCGATGCATCCGTACGAAATGCAGCAGCGGATCCGGGACTGGGGCATCAACGAGGTCATCAAGGCGACCCACGGCGCGCTCTACCACACGGTCGACCGGCTGACCGAGTGTGAGCTGATCGAGCCGGTGGAGACGCTCCGCGCCGGCCGGCGGCCCGAACGGACCGTCTATGCCATCACCGAGGCCGGCCGGGAAATGGGCCGCGGAAAACTCATCGACATGCTGTCCAGTGTCGACCGCGAATACCCGGTGTTCCGAGCCGCGCTGGCATTCCTGAGCCTGCTCTCCCCTGAGGAGGCCGCGATCCGGCTTGGCATGCGCGCGGTCCATCTGCAGGCCTCGCTGGCCGGCGCGGAGACGGCGTACGACGCATTGATCAAAAAAGGGATACCGCGCATACAACTTATCGAATTCGACCACGCCAGGGCGCAAACCCGGGCCGAACTGGACGTTGTGCAATCCATCATCGACGATGTTGAGTCTGGCCGGCTGACCTGGACACCCGCCAGTCACGCCCCAGCGGATAGGAAGGCCGACCATGAATAGGTTTCGGGGGAATCCGTGGGCGATCCTGATCGCTCTATGCCTCGGTTTCTTTATGACTCTGCTCGATCTGACGATCGTGAATATTGCGATCCCCAACATGATCGACAAGATGAACATCACCTACGACCATGTGCTGTGGGTGATCAACGCCTACATTCTCGTACTCGCCGTGCTGCTGATCACCTGCGGCCGACTCGGTGACCTGCTCGGCAAGCGAAACCTCTATCTGGCAGGCATTGCGGTGTTCACCGCGGCCTCGCTCCTCTGTGGAATCTCGCAGAGCCCGAGTCAGCTCATCGCGGCCCGTGCGGTCCAGGGTCTCGGTGCGGCGTTGCTGATGCCACAGACCATGTCGATCATCGTGGGCGTCTTCCCGGCCGAACGCCGTGGTGCGGCGCTCGGCGTCTGGGGCGCCGTGGCCGGCGTCGCGACGATCGCCGGTCCGACGCTCGGCGGCCTGCTGGTCAGTGCCTTCGACTGGCGCTGGATCTTCTTCATCAACGTGCCCATCGGCATCTTCGTCCTGATCGTCACGCCGTTCGTGATCCCGACCGACAAGAAAATGGCCCGCACCCACGCCTTCGATATTCCGGGCGTGGTGCTGGTCAGCGTCGCCCTTTTCTGCCTCACCTTCGCCCTGAACGAGGGCCAGCGGTACAACTGGGGCACGATCGCGGGCGTGCTCTCGATCCCGGCGCTGCTGATCGTCGGAGTCGTGCTGCTCATTGTCTTTTTCGTCCTGGAGGCACGCCGGCAGGACCGGGAGCCGCTCGTTCCGTTCGCACTGTTCCGCGACCGCAACTACGCCATCATGAACTTCACCTCGGCCGCGCTCTCGATCGGCATGACCGGCATGTTCCTCAGCTTCACCATCTATCTGCAGTCGGTGCTGGGAATGTCCGCGCTCAAGGCGGGACTGATCTCCGGACCGATGTCGCTGATCTCGGTGATCATCGCGCCGATCGCGGGCAAACTCACCGACAAGATCGGAGGGAAGTTCATCGTATTCGCGGGCCTGTCGCTCTTCACGATCGGGCTGATCGTGCTGCAGCCGATGACGCATGCGGACAGTTCGATCTGGGCCGTACTGCCTGGACTGATCATCATGGGCTTCGGAATGGGCTGCACATTCGCTCCGCTGGCCACCGTGGCGATGCGCAATATCTCACCCGCGCTGGCCGGAGCCGCGTCCGGAATGATGAACACCAACCGGCAGATCGGCTCGGTCATCGGTACGGCCGCCGTCGGCGCCCTGCTACAGAATCGGCTCGCCGCGGCCTTCACCGCGGAGGCGACGAAGCGGGCACCGGCCCTGCCGGCCGCGGCCCGGAAACCCTTTGTGGACGGGTTCCGGACGGCTGCGTCGCACGGCCTGCAACTCGGAGCCGGCGAGAACGGCGGCGCCGCCAAATCACCGGCGGGCACGCCGCCTCAAGTGGTCCGGCAGGTGCAGGATGCCTCGCAGGCGGTCTTCACCCACGGGTTCGTGCACGCCATGCACATCACGTCGGTGCTGCCGATCGCGACATTGGCCGTCGGTGCTGCGTCCTGCCTCTTCCTCAAACGCGGCGCGAAGACACCCGAGCCGGTCCGCCAGCCCGAGCCGGCCATCGGCGGCGCCGGATAGCGGCGACTAAAGCGGTTGCTCGGGACAATGCTCGGCAGTCTGCCGGGTTAACAACGGGAGCAGAACACGATCCACCAACTGATCCAGATAGGTGTCGTCGACGGGCTCACCGGTGATCAGCAGTCGAACGATCAGCTGTCCGGTGAGGACGTCACGGAGCAATTCGATATCCGGGACGTCCTCGCCGCGGTCGAGCGCGCGTTTGGCGATGACCTCGCCGACGGTCTGTTTGTTTCGGGCGATCTGGGCCCGCATGATTCCGGCCAGTTCCGGGTCGCCCTGCATCGCGTGGATGATGCCGCCGATCAACGCGGTGTCCTGATTGCCGAATTTCTCCCGCATGGCCCGCAGCACAGCCAGCAGGTCACCGCGCAGGCTGCCGGCCTCCTCGACATCGAAGACGCCCGAATCACAGATTCGCAGGGCATCGGCGATGAGTTGCGGTTTACCGGGCCAGCGGCGGTAGATGGTCGCCTTGCTGGCCCGCGCCCGGTCCGCGACCGCATCCATGGTCAACCGGTCATAACCGCGTTCGGTGACCAATTCCAGGCAGGCGCGCAGGATCGCCTGCTCCCGCGCCGAGCCCCGGGACCGGCTCACGCACCTGACGACAGCCTGCTCCGTCGGGTGTTCTGACAACTGGATCACACCTCACTGTACGAAACGGTTTCGTACGCTAGCATCAGCCAGTGTACAGGTCGACTCCCGGGAGGGGGCGTCATCGTGGACTCCCTGACCACGGCACAGGTACTGCCGATCAGTGGCTGCACCGCCGTTTTCGTGCATCAACGTGACGGCAGGATGTCGCTGGAGCTGCTGGCCCCGGACGGCCAATTACTAGCCGTCTTTAGTGATTCCACAGTGGACAATGGGCTGCTGCGCGGCGCATGGCACGGAGTACGTGACCAGGACGGCATCCGCCGCGGTTGGTCGCTGGCCGTCGGCCACTGCGCCGAGCATGACGGCGTCACCGTGCACTTCGGCAGCCGACGCATGCTCACCGGCAGCGGCACCACACTCAGTCTCGACCCGGTGCGCCACGGCATCTTCTGGATCACCGAGGCTAATGATTCCTTCACCCACGTCACCGCCACGAGCGGCGCCCGCAGCGACCGCACGCGCCTGACCCGGGTCCGCAGCCAGGAAGTTCTGCCGTGACCACTCTCGGGACCCATATGCCCATGCCGCGCCGCCCGGCGGCGCAGACCGCACACCAGCGGGTACGCCCGCGGCTGCTCGGCGAGCTCACCCTGCTGGTCGTCGGCTATGTCGGCTACGCGCTGACCCGGGTCGCGGTCCGCGGTGACCAGTCGACCGCGATCGCGAACGGGCAGCACATCTACCGGATCGAGCGGCACCTCCGCCTCGATCCCGAGCAGTGGCTCAACAGTGCGCTCAGCGCGCACACGGATCTCGCCAAAATGGCCGGGTACTACTACGCCTCGTTCCATTTCGTCGTGACCGCGGCCGTGCTTGTCTGGCTCTACTGGCGGCAGCCGGCGTCGTACCGTTCGCAGCGGACCGTACTGATGCTCACGACGCTTCCGGCGCTCGCCATTTACTGGTGGTTCCCGGCCGCGCCGCCCCGTTTCGCGCTGCATTCGCTCACCGACACGTTGGCGACCTTCCACATTCTCGAGGCCGCCGCACCGCGCAGTGGCACGTCGCTGGCAAATCTGAACGCGGCCATGCCGAGCCTGCATGTCGCGTGGGCGGCCTGGGCCGCACTGGCGCTGTGGCGGGTGTTCCGGACCCGCTATCCGCACGCCGCGCTGCTCGCCTTCTGCTATCCGCTTGCGACGATCGTGGTGGTCATCTCGACCGCGAACCACTACCTGCTGGACGCATTCGCCGGTCTGGCGCTGCTGGGCCTGGCCACCTTCGTCGAGTCGATGCACCACCGGACGCTCGTCCAGCTGCCGGCACGGTGACCGGCCCGGGGCGTGATTCGACCGTCCGGGAGAATCCGCCCATGACGACACCACGCCCGGTCACGGTCATCACCGGCGGCAGTCGCGGCATCGGGGCCGCAACCGCCCACCGGCTGGCGGCCGCCGGCCACGATCTGGCGCTGATCTACCGGTCGGACAACGACGCGGCCGAGCGCATCACGACGCAGTTGAACGAGACCGGCGCGCGGTGCGTGCCGATCCGCGCCGACGTCACCCGCGAGGACGAGGTCGAGGAGTTGTTCGCCGCAGTCGGCGCCGAGCTTGGCCAGGTCACCGGACTGGTCAACAACGCCGGATTGACCGCCCACATCGGCGATCTCGCCGACACTCCGGTCGCGATCATCCGCGAGGTCATCGACGTCAACTTCCTGGGCGCGGTGCTCTGCGCCCGGCGCGCCGCCCAGCTCATGTCGGTCCGCCGCGGCGGTCAGGGTGGCGTCATCGTCAATGTCTCCTCGGCGGCCGCGACCCTCGGCTCGGCCCACGAATACGTGCACTACGCCGCGGCCAAGGCCGGCGTCGACGCGCTGACCATCGGGCTGAGCAAGGAACTGGCCGCCGACGGGATCCGGGTCAACGCCGTGTCGCCTGGTCTCATCCGGACCGGGATCCACGCCGACGCGGGCGATGCCGCCCGGGTCGAGCGCAAGGCACCGCAGATCCCACTGGGCCGCGCCGGCGAGGCCGACGAGATCGCACCGGCAATCGCCTGGCTGTTGAGCCCGGAAGCCTCCTACGCGACCGGCACGATCCTCCGGGTCGCCGGCGGATTGTAGCCGCGCCGTTCAGTCGCGCGGGTGCGCGTTGAGGGCCGGCACCTCGGCCGCGAGGTCGCGGGACCGCGGCCACCAGATCCCGTCGTACTCGTGGCGCTTCTTCTGGATATCCCAGAGAGCGAGGACGGAAAGCCAGCGTTCGAGATATGCTCGGTATCTTGATCGTACGCGCGCCAGGCAATTCGGTGTCTTCCAGGAAATCGCGATCATCGAGTAATTCGCCCGATAGCGCGGATTATGTGTATACCGGCGCCGACCTGTGCCTGACAGATCGTCAGTCGGTCGTGTGCGAGAAAAGGCCGGGTGAGCCGATACGTTTATCCGCGTTGCCGGCCTGACTTTTCACTCGTCCCACGATCCGCCGGAAAAGGCTCAGATAGTCCTCGACCATGCGTTCCGCGCTGAAGCGCGTCACGGCCTCCTCCCGGCAACCAGCGCGATCCAGGCCGTCAAGGCGCGCCACTGCGGAGACCGCGGCAGCGACGTCGGAGACCAGGAACCCCGTATGCCCGTGTCTGATCAGCTCCGGCATCGAGCCCAACGGCGTGGCGATCACCGGCGTACCCGCGGCCAGCGCCTCGACCACGGACAAACCAAACGGTTCGGCGAAACTGATGAGATGCAACAGCGCACGGGCCCCGCCGAGCAAATCGTCCCGTTCCACCGGGCCCACCGGACCCACGAACGAAACCTGAACGTCATCGACGTGCGGTTTCACCTCGGTCCGGAAATACTCGTCGTCCTGGATGATTCCGGCGATGATCAACGGCATGCCGGCCTGCCTGGCGACCTCGATCGCGAGGTGCGTTCCCTTGTCCGGATGGATTCGGCCGAGAAACAACAGGTATTTCCCGGCCTCCGGCCGAAACGTGAACTGCTCCGTATCGATGCCGTGGTGGATTGTCGCTGAATAATGCAGGTCGGGATGACGATCCGCGTCGCTGATGGCCACGTAGCGCGCTATGTCGTCGTATGCGCGATAGACCGGCAGAATCCGCGGCGAGGAGAATCCGTGGATCGTGGTGACCACCGGAGTGGAAACGAGACGGCTGTAACTCAGCGGCAGGAAATCGAAATGATTGGCCAACAGGTCGAATTCGGTTGCGCGTTCGAAGGCAGCAGAGATGTGCAGGGCCTCGCACACCTTGGCGTCGACCTCGACGTCCTCCTCGTAGCCGACCGGAACGGTGCCGTGCAACGCCGCCGACGTCACCGAATCTGCCGTCGCAAACAGGGTAACGTCGTGCCCGGCCGCGACGAAACCCTCGGTCAGCGTGGAGGCAATCTGCTCCCACGGGCCATAGTTCGTCGGCGGCACGCGGTGCGCAATCGACGCGATGACGCCAATTCTCATGTAATCCTCGATGTGCGATGCGACAGCCGGGCGCGGAAAGCGAGGCCGGTCTCTCGTTTCAGGAGCCAGCAAAACACGCCAGCCGTTTCAATGTACCCGTGTTTCGGCGGACAAGTGACGGGTCTGACGTGGCCCGATAGGTGCTACTGTCAGGCCATAGGTTCTCCGGCGAGTTGTGACCCTTCACGCTTCCGGTTGTCGTTTTCCGGTCCGCCTTCGTCGACATTTCTGAAACGCGGATCCCTCAGGCGCCAGGTGCGCGTAGTGACGGCGGCCGGTCGGCCGCCGCCCGCGGCGGTACGCAACGCTGCATTTGAGCAGAAAGGCGCGCAGTGTCTGTGTCGTACGGAGTTCTGAGCACCTACCCGCCCACACAATGCGGCCTGGCAACGTTCAGCCGTGCCCTCGTGGATGCTCTCGGCTCACCGCAGGACTCCGTCGGCGTGGTCAGCATCGTCGACGAACGCGAAACGTCGGAACACGCCGAGGTGTCGCATCAGTGGGTCCGCGGCGATTCCCAGGGTCCGGGTGCCGCCGCGGCGGCGTTGAACAAATACGACGTGGCGATCATTCAGCACGAGTACGGCATTTTCAGCGGTCACGACGGCGCCGACGTGCTGCATGTGGCGCGGGCGCTGCGGGTGCCCAGCATCGTCGTCCTGCACACCGTGCTGGTCACGCCGACCGCCCGCCAGCGCGCGATTCTGGAGGAGCTCGTCCGGCAGTGTTCGACCGTCGTGACGATGACGGAGACCGCGCGGCAGCGGCTGATCGACTACTACGCCGTCGATCCGGCCCTGATCCGGGTGATCCCGCACGGCGCGGCGGACAACCGCGGCTACCGGCAGGATCGCCCCGCCGCCACCGCCCCGGTCATTCTCACCTGGGGCCTGCTCGGCGAGGGCAAGGGCATCGAGTGGGCGATCGAGGCGATGACGCAGCTGCGCGACCTGCGCCCGACCTACCGCGTGGTCGGGCAGACCCACCCTCGCATCCTGGAACGGCACGGCGAACGTTATCGGAACAGCCTGGTCAGCCGGGCGCGGCAGCTGGACGTCGAGCATGCCGTCCATTTCGACGCCCGCTATCTGGAAACCACTGAACTGCACGGGATCGTGCGTCAGGCCGACGTCGTGCTGCTCCCCTACGACTCCCGCGAACAGGTCACCTCCGGCGTACTCATCGAAGCGGTGACCGCCGGGAAACCCATTGTCTCCACGGGCTTTCCGCATGCGCGGGAACTGCTCTCCAGCGGTGCCGGCCTGGTGGTCGAACGGCAGCATCCGGCCGGGATCGCCGCGGCCCTGCGCCGGGTCCTCACCGAGCCCGGACTTGCCGCCCGGATGGCGGCCGAGGCCAACCGCATCGCCCCGCAGCTGCTCTGGCCGGCGGTCGCCCGGCAGTACCGCGCCGTCGCCGCACAGGCATTGCGCGCCGACCCGGTCCTGGCCAGCGCATGAGCGCCGACACAGCAACTGACACAGCGACCGCCCAGCACGAGCCGCGGATGCGGCTCCCAATCGTCTCCTTCGAGCATCTCTTCCGGCTCAGCGACGGCACCGGGCTCTTCGAGCACGCCGAGCTGACCACGCCGCGCGTCGAGCACGGCTACTGCCTCGACGACGTCGCCCGTGGACTCCTGGTCGCGGCCCGCGAGCCGGTGCCGTCCGAACGGTTGCATCGACTCGCCCGGACCTACCTGCGCTTCGTGATTGACGGCCAGACCGACGACGGGCTGTTCCACAACCGGCGCGGCGCCGATGGCGTCTGGGCCGACGACGCGGGCCTCGAGGACTGCTGGGGTCGGGCTCTGTGGGCACTGGGCACCGCGGCCACCCAAACGCAGCAGCCCGCGCTGGCCGAGCAGGCGTTGACGCATTTCGGCATCAGCAGCTGCAGACGATCACCCTCCCTGCGGGCGACCGCCTTCGCCGCGCTCGGCGCCGCCGAGGTGTTGACGGTGCGACCCGACCACCGCCGTGCCCAGGCGTTGCTCAGCAACGCGGTAAAGCTGATCGGACAGTTCCAGGCGGAGAGCCCCTGGAGTTGGCCGGAACCGCGCCTGCGGTACGCCAACGCGGTGTTGCCGGAGACGCTGCTGGCCGCCGGTGCGGCCCTGGGTGATCCGGCCACGGTGGCGGCCGGACTTGCCATGCTGGACTGGCTGCTCGATATCGAAACCGCCGACAGTCACCTTTCCGTGACTCCGGCGCACGGCTGGAAAGTCGGCGAGCCGCGCCCAGGTTTCGATCAGCAGCCCATCGAGGTCGCCGCGATCGCGGACGCCTGCGCCCGCGCGTTCACCCTCACCGGGGATCCGAAGTGGAGCGACGGCGTGCTGCGGTCCGCGGCCTGGTTCCTCGGCGACAACGACGTACACACTGCCTTGTTCGACCCGGCCAGCGGCGGCGGATGTGACGGGCTGGAACGGTTCGGCCGCAACGAGAACCAGGGAGCGGAATCCACCCTGGCGGCAATCTCGACATTCCAGCAGGCCCACCGCATCGCGGTGCTCGACCGACGAGGCCGGTTATCCGGGACATAAGGCGAAGATGTGCATTCCGGAGACCCGACCGGAAACGATGACGGCCGTCCTCGGCGCCCAGGACCGCATTTCTTTATCGCCTGCCGCCGCACCATCCGACTTCACGACAATGCGCTGAGCAGGGCCCACAACACAGCGAAAACGGCGCTGTCACGGCGTATCATCGCGAATTGTGACCGACAATGGGCACCGGCGAGCCGGCACTCTGGCCCGATCGACGGCCGATCGGGCGTTGACCCTCGCCGATGTGGCCGCCCTCGCCGGAGTGTCACAGATGACGGTGTCGCGGGTCATCAACGGCGGCCGCGATGTCAGTGCGACCACCAGAGTGGCGGTCGAGCGTGCCATTGAGCAGACCGGTTACGTCGCCCATCACGCCGCGCGCAGCCTGGTCACCAGGCGCACGAATTCAGTGGCCTTTGTGGTGTCCGAATCGCAGGACCGGTTCTTTCACGACCCCGTTTTCGGCGCCATGGCGCTCGGGGCGAACGAACGGCTAGCGGTCGAGGACATGCAACTGGTATGCATTGCCTGCGCGACCGATTCCGATCGACGAAGGGTATCCCAGTACGTTCGCGCCGGCCACGTCGATGGTGCGCTCCTTGCTTCCTGGCGGCGCGATGATCCGCTCCTGCGCGAGCTGGCCGGGCCGCGGGTGGCCGCCGTCATGGCCGGCCGGCCCCCACGCTCGATTTCCATACCATTCGTCGACGTCGACAATCGCGGCGCCGCGCGCGCTGTCGTCCGGCATCTCGCAATGGTCGGATGCACGAAGATCGCCACCATCACCGGGCCATTGGAGATGAGCTCCGGGCGGGACCGGCTGGCCGGATTCAAGGATGCGGTGGGCCGGGCGACATTTGATCCCCGGCTGGTCGTTCAGGGCGACTACGGGCACGCCTCCGGAATGCGGGCAATGGCCGAACTGCTGGACCACGCACCCGATATCGATGGAGTGTTCGCGGCCAGTGACGCGATGGCGGCGGGTGCGCTGGCGGCGCTGCAACAGGCCGGTCGCCGGGTGCCGGTCGACGTGCGGGTCGCCGGTTTCGACGACTCACCGATCGCGACCGAGGTCCAGCCCGCCCTGACCACCGTCCACCAGCCGCTGCAGGAAATGGGGGGTCGAATGGCCGAGTTGTTGGTCGACCGGCTCTGTGGCCGGGACGCGCCGGCCTCGGTGATCCTCCCAACCCGGGTGGTGCACCGCGATTCCGCGTAGTGCCCGCCCGCTCAGACGAATTCCCGTGAGTCACTTCAGGCCGGACGTGACGAATCCGCCGATGAAGGCCCGCTGTGCCACGACGAAGAGCAGCAGAATAGGCAGGATATAAAGAATCGCGCCCGCCGCGAGAGCGTTGTTCAGCGGCGTTCCGGCGGCCGTCTGGTACCCGTTGCTCAGCCCTACGGCCAGCGTCGTCTGATCCTGACTCAGGAAGAGCGACGGCGCGATGAAATCGCCCCACGCAGCGGTGAAGGACAGGATGAAACCGGTGACCGTCACTGCCTTCGCCAGCGGCAGGAAGATCGTGGCGAAGATCCGGAAATACCCGCAGCCGTCGATGATGGCCGCATCCTCCAGATCCATCGGCATGCTGGTGAAGGTCTGTCGGAACAGGAAGATCAGAAATGCCGACCCGGCCAGGCCCCACAGCACCCAGGGCCAGTACGTATAAATGAGGTGGATACGCGCGAAGATGAGGTAGGTCGGGATCAGCGTGACGATCTGCGGCAGCATCAGGGTCGCCACAACGATCAGAAACAGCGGCCGCTTGCCGCGGGCCCGCAACCTGGCGAAACCGAAGCCGACCATCGCCGAGCTGAGCGTCGTGAGCGTGGCCTGAACGGTGGCCAGCAGCACCGAGGTCAGCGCATACCGGCCGAACGGGATCAGAGTCAGCGCATCGTGGAAATTGGCCCAACTCAGCGAATGCGGGAGCCACGCGCTGCTGGCCAGCTCGCCGGCGTTCTTGAACGCGATGGACAGCAACCACAGCAACGGAATCAGGAAGAGCACCGCCACGACGACGAGCAGCACGTAGGTGGCCACCTGCCGGGGCACCGTTCTGGTCTGCACACTCATGCTGGCTACCGTCCCCTCGCGGACTCGTCCGGCCCGCTCTCGTAGAACACCCTGCCGGCACTTAGTTTGAAGATGATCAGCGTCAGGATCAGGATCAGCGCGAACAACACCCACAACAGGGCCGAGGCGTACCCGAACCGGCCGTACGCGAAGTACTGGGCGTACACGTGGATCATGTAAAGGTAATTGCTCTGCGGCACCGAGGTCACGGTGGTCGATGCTGACTGCACCGACAACAACAGGGCGGGAATGAATGCCTGGACGGCGAAGATCACCCCGGTGATGACCTCGAAGAGGATGATCGGCGACAGCAGCGGAAGGGTGATGCGGCGGAAGGACTGCCATCCGTTCGCCCCGTCGACCTTGGCGGCCTCCTGCAACTCCTGCGGAATGCCCTGCAGGCCGGACAAGGAAATAATCATCGTGCTGCCGACGCCCCACAGCGTCATGGCGATCATGACCCAGAAGACCGTCGGGTCGGCCAGCCAGTCGATCGAGGAGATGCCGAACCAGCCGAGGATATTGTTGAGCATGCCGAAGTCGGAGTTGAACAGCAGCTTGAAACACAGTGCCGACCCGACAATCGGGACCACGGCCGGCAGGTAGAGGAACGCGCGGAACGCCGCCCGGGCGCGGATCGGCCGGTTGACCAGGACGGCCAGGCCCAACCCCAGAATGATTCCCGCCGGCACGGTGATCACCGTGTAGAGGCCGGTCCGGGCCAGCGCGTGCAGTGCGTCGTTGTCATTGATGATGTCGGTGTAGTTGCGCACCCCGACGTAGTGGTAGCGGCCGGTGAGACCGTCGTAGTTGGTCAGGCTCAGCCACAGCGCATATCCGAGTGGGAACAGTGTCAGCAGTACGAAACCCAGCAGCCACGGCGAAATGAAGCCGTAGAAGGTCCGGGCCCGATACCGCTTCCAACCGTTCGCCGCCTGGGCGGACCGCTGGCGTGAGGTGGCAAGCGTGCCACTCGCGACCGAGGTGCTCACGTGATCAGCTCCTTTCCCTGCTGCAGGAGCGGATTCAGCGTGCCGTTGACCGCGTCGGCGAGCTTCCCCGCGGGTAGACCGTTGTCCAGGCCCTTGACCAGCTCCTGGCTCAGCGACGCGTCGATCGCGCTGATCGAGACGTACGGTGAGAACTTGAGCACCGAGTAGTGGGCGAATTCCTTGTTCTGCACCTCCAGCGCCTGCCGCTGGTACGGCTTCGCCTTCGGCAGTTTGGCGTTCATCGAGGTGACGCCCGGCAGGCCCCAGCCGGACTCGGCCCGGCGGACCGCCGGCGGGCCGCCGAAGTAATGCTCGAAGAAAGCCCAGGCCTCGTCCTTGTGCTTGGACTTTTTAGGGATCCAGTGTCCGGTCGCGGAGAAGCACGGACTCACCCGGGTCGAGCCGAACTGCGGCGCCGGAATGAACCGCATCCGGTCCTGGATTTTCGGGTCGGTGGCGATTTCGCCGGAGAACCAGTAACCGTAGCCGAGCATCGCCAACTGGTTGCCGTCGAACGCCGGCCAGGCGCCGGCCGGGAACGGCCTGCTCACGGTCGGGCCGACTTTCGCGGTGGCGTACTTCAGATACCACTTGAGGGCCGAGAGCGGCTCCGGCGCGGAGAAATCGACCTTGCTGAAATCGTCATTGAAGATCGAGCCGCCGGCTGAGGCCACCATGTTCAGGAAGCCGGCGGTCAGGCTCACATCGTAGGGCGGATACACGCCGTAGACCGAATACTTGGCGCCGCTGCGTTTGGTGAGCCGATTTCCCATGTCCAGCATCTCGTCGTAGCTGATCGGCTCGGACGTCGACGGCGGGTCAACACCGCCGTTGTGGAAGACCTCGCTGTTGCACCAGATCATCGCGTCCTGCGAATAGTCTTTCGCCAGGCCGTAGCGCGGCCCCTTGCCCTGTTCCTTGCCGTCGTAGCGCCAGGTGTCGTCCACCTGGGCGAGTTTGTCCGGCGCCAGCACGGTGCTCTTGGCGAAATAGGGATCCAGATTCAGCGCAAGATCGCGGGCCACCAGATAAGGGGTGTTGGGCACTCCCTGGTCGCGCACCACATCCGGCGGATTGCCCGCCGCGAACATGGCAGTGAGCAGCGTCGTGGAGACCGTCACCATCTTGATCTTGACGTCCGGATGTTTCGTCTCGAATTCCGCGATGTCCTGATCGGTTATCTCGCTGGGATTGTTGCCCATGATCGTCAGCGTGGTCCTGCCACTGGACGAGCCACATGCCGATCCCAACGCCGCCACACCGGCCGCGCCGGCGGCTGCGGAAAGGAATCTCCGTCTATTCAGCTGAGCAACCATGCACGCTCCCTCGACGACCACGATCGCGGTTTACCCAAGAATTCCACTCCGGCACCGGCCTGATCAGGACAATGTCTGAGCCGTCAGATGGCATCATTGCCACGCTCTCGACACCTGCGTTAGGCTTCCTGCCACATCTGGTAGCGCTAACAGAATCAGGTGATGCGAACGCATTGTCAAGGGCGGCGCAGGGACATTCGAACCACCGCCGTCAGCGATCGGCGACTGGCTCCAGATAGCGCCAGTCGCCGTGCTCCCGAACGAAAAGGCTGTTCTCCCATTGGGAGTCTGACCGTCCCGCGGCCGTGAAGTGGGCTCGGAACTCGACGGTCCCGGTTGCGTCGAACGGACCACCACCACTGTGGCCGAGGATGTGCAATCGCGACCACGTGACCCGGGCGTCGAGATCGAGCCGGTGCGGACGGGTGCTCGAGTGCCAGGTGCGTACGAGATATGCCGCGTCTCCGACAGCGAAAGCCGTGTACCGCGAGCGCATCAGCTGCTCGGCGCTGGGCGCCGCCGCCTCGCCGCGATGGAACCGCCCGCAGCACTGCCCGTACGGATCGCCCAGCCCGCACGGGCAGAGTGATCCGTCATCCAGCGGTGTCGCGCGTCGACTCATGCTGCGATTGTGCCTGCCATTCAGCGGCGCCAGCCTGGCGGGCGTGTCTAACCTGGGTAGTGCCTCCGACCGCGAAGGGATACCCGGGATGAGCGTGTACGAGTGGGTCGACACCGCGGCCGACCGGCTCGTGCTGCCCGGCTACTCCCGGATCGGCTATCGACTGCGCCGGCACAACTGGCCAGCGGACCCGACGCCGGACGTTCTGACCGGTACGCACGCTCTGGTCACCGGAGCGAGTTCCGGGCTGGGCCAGGCGACGGTGAGCGCGCTCGCCCGGCTCGGGGCGAAAGTGCACCTGCTGGTCCGCAACCGGGATCGGGGCGAGCAGGCCATCGGCCGCATCGTGGCTCACTCCGCGGTGCCCGGATCGCGGCTCACGCTGGAGCACTGCGACATCAGCGATCTGGCGGCGGTCGAGGAATTCGCCGCCGATTTCGCCCGCCGGTGCCCGCGGCTCGGCCTCCTGGTGCACAACGCCGGCGTGATGCCGCCGACCAGGACGGAATCCGCGCAGGGGCACGAGCTCGCATTGGCGACGCACGTGCTCGGGCCGCACCTGCTCACCGAGCAGTTGAGCGGCGCACTGCGTGGTGCCGGTCATGCGCGGGTCGTCTGGGTCTCCTCCGGAGGCATGTACGGGCAGCGACTGGATGTCGAGGACCTGGAATACCGCCGCGAGCCGTACTCGCCGGCCACGGCGTACGCACGGACCAAGCGAATGCAGGTGGTGCTCTCCGCGCAGTGGGCGCATCGCCTGCTGGATCGGGGAATCGTGGTGCACGCGATGCATCCCGGCTGGGCGGACACACCCGGGGTCGCGACCTCCATGCCACGGTTCTACCGACTCACCAAGCCGCTGCTGCGCACGCCGGAGCAGGGCGCCGACACCATCGTCTGGCTCTGCGCCGCCGCGTTGCCGCTGCAGAGCACCGGGCAGTTCTGGCACGACCGGCGCACGCGTCCGGTGCACTACCTCCGCCGTACACACGACACCGCGGCGGAACGGGATCAGCTGTGGCGCTCCTGCCATGACCTCGTGACGAAATCCTGGTGATGTCCATTTCCAGCGGACAGTCGAATAGAGCACGGCGGCAGGACGAATCCATGATCCTCTTGTGCACCGTCTCCGAGCCGCAGTCACAAACCAGCCGATGTAACCAGACAGGTGCGTTTGGTAGCCATCGAAAAACGGCAAAAGAATGTGCCGCTGCCGAAATGCCGCCCGGCCCGACATTTCGGCAATGAAACCTACTCTCGCCTCTCACTGCGGCCATCTGGGCGATGCTCGTCGCACCGCTCGGCCGATAGCTGCCCTTTCCCGCCACAGGCGCTTCCCAGTGGGCTACCGTCCGCTGCAAAACCGGCAGAAAGGCGCGCCGGAAAGCTAATTTGTCGAGATGGAGTAAGACATGAGGTGGAAATCGGTCGGCGCCGGCACGGCACTCACTGTCGCCATGCTGGCGGCCGGAGTTCTCACCACCACGGCGGCGAATGCAGCTCCTGCCGCCGCGACCGGGCAGGTCACCATCGTGCACGGCGTCCGGGGGTTGCTGGCCGACGTGTGGGTCGACGGCAAACAGGCTCTGAGCTCCTTTTCACCGGAGCGGGTCACCGACCCGATCACTCTCCCGGCCGGCACACACGAGGTCGATATCCGGCAGCACGGCATGCCGGCGGATTCCAAGCCGGTCGTGTCCGGCCGGCTGAAGGTCGACCCCGGGAGCCACCTCTCCGTCGCCGCCGGTCTCAAGGCCGACGGATCGCCCGTCCTGGAACAGTTCGACGACAATGCACTGCGCCCGCTGCTCGGCCACACCGCCACCGGATCGGCTGTGGTGGTGCGGAATCTCGCGGAGACGCCGAATGTGCGAGCTCTCATCGACAAGACGACGATCAATGTCCCGACCTCGCCGGGCGGAATTGCGCAGGCGGTACGGGTGGGCCCGCACACCCTCAGCCTGAGTTCCAGCGTCGACGCCAGTTCGGTGCTGCCGTCCGAGCAGGTCGTCACCCAGTCCGGCCGGGCCACCGTGCTGTACCTCATCGGGTCGGCCGACAATGCGAGCCTCGGCTGGCTCGCCGAGACCGTGCAGCCCGGTGTGACCGCTCAGAAGGCCGCGATTCCGCCGAAGAAGATCGAATCCGGAAACAGCGGGCTCGCGTCGGCCGACGACGAGCGCGCGTCCCTGTCCGGCAGCGGGTTGAACGAGTCAGCAATCGCCGGAATCATCGGCGGCGCGCTGCTGCTGGGAATGGGTCTGTGGTTCCGACTGCGCCGTTCGTGAAACGAATTTGGACGCTGGCCGCTGTGCTGGCCGTCATACCGATCGCGGGTTGTTCCGCGAAGAACGTGACGGTGGCGTCGGCCGCCGGTACGTCGACGGGCAGCCACGCGTCAGCGTCCGGACCATCGGGCACGCCGTCGTCCAGTCCGGCGCCGTTCAAGAACAAGCTGGGCACCCATCCGGCGAAGCTCAGCGACCTGCAGAAACTGGCCGCCCGCGCGCCGGTCAAACTGGTCATACCGGCGCTCGGCGTCAACGCACCGATAAAGCCGGTCGGCACCGATCCGAAATCCGGGCAGCTGGAGCTTCCACCGAGTGTCGACAGTGTCGCGTGGTGGTCCTACGGCGCCCGGCCCGGCGACCGGACAGGCACGGTCGTGCTCGCCGCGCACGTTGACTACAACGGCAGGTACGGCCTGTTCTTCCACCTGCGCCAGCTGGCGCCGGGCGCGACGGCCACGGTCGTCACGGCAGACGGGTCGACGTACCGCTTCCGGGTCACGGCCAATCAGGAATTACCGAAACCGGCGCTGCCCGGCCAGGAGGTCTTCCGTACCACCGGAAGTCCGCGGCTGGCCCTCGTGACGTGCGGCGGCGACTTCAACCCGGCCGCCAAGTCCTATCTGGACAACGTCATTGCCTATGCGGCGCCGAGCAGCTGAGTCGCACCAGCCGACAGCGCTCAACCGGCGCGACGGGTCCGGGCAATTTCGACGGTGAAAGCCACCGCGGCAATCGCGACGAGCAGCCCGACGACAATCAGAAGCAACCAGAGATTGCCGTGGCTCTTGTGCACCGGCGCGGCGGCCTTCGTGTGGATCGAGGCCTGTGCATTCACCTGCATCGCCGACACCGCCACGGTCACCGGCGTAGTGGTCGACGCGGCGGTGAAAACCAGCTGATACTGACCAGTCAGTTCGCGGCTGATCTGATCAGCCGCCATGGCCAGCGAATTCCCATCGGGCGCGCTGACGGCGGAGCCGCCGCTCTGCTGCGCGAGATCGGCGAGCGTCGAGGAACAGCCTGGGCCGATCTGCACGACGTCGAGTTGTTGATTCTGCGGATCGAGCAGTGCTTTCAGCTGCTGCACGTCACCGGTCGGCTGCGGATGCTGGCAGGACGTGATCAGCACGTACGCCCGCCGGATGCCCAGGGGCGGGTCCAGAGTGGAACCGGAGATCTTGGCGGCCGCCGAGGGGCTGCGGTTCGTGGTGATGCCCGACAGCGTCCGCATGGTCGAATCCCGGGTGCCGGTCAGCCGAGTGCCATCGGCGTCGGCCAGCGTGCGCACGCTGGCCGTGTCCGGGAGGAGATGAACCAACTCGATCGACGTCGCCAGTTCGAGGCTGAGATCGGCCTGGCTCACCACCTGATCAGGCACGATCACGATCTGCATGCCGCGGTCGGCCAGTCGGGTGACTTTCGGTCGCAATGTTGAATCGCCCTGACGGACCTTGAAATCGGTGGCCGCGAGCGTCAGTTGGGACAGCGCGGGCGGAACCACCGCAACCATCCGAAGTGTGCCGGGCGTGGTCGAATCCACCGCGGTCAGGCGAAGCGCCGATTCCTGCGACGACGCCGGCCCACCCACGCCGGACCCAATCGCGACGGCCACCAGTGCCAGGACAGCGATTCGTTGTGCGGTGTGTGCCTTCGGCGACACCGTCAGCCCCCAAACGCGACGGTTGGTCCGCTTACCATCGCCGTCAGGGGGCGTGTCCGCAACCTACTCAGGGAATTACCTCGGCGGGACTTTGACTAATCGCCCACCACCGCCCACGGCGCCGCTCGATTGACGCCCCGGTGTTGCTGCCGTGGTGCGCCGCTGCGTGCTGACATGCTGGAAACGTGCACCCACCGAATGACCTGACCGAGCTCGCCGAGTTGGGCCCGTTCTTCGCGCTGGACCGGCACTCCCCCGACACCGCGCCGGCCGAGCCGTGGCGGTCCATGGCTGACCTGGTCGACGGCGATGCACTGACCGTACGGATCGCGGCCGTCCGGACCGCGCTCGCTGCGGCGGGCGGCCTCAGCCCCGAGTCGATCGAGCCTCGGGTAGCCGCCTCGATCGCCCACCTCGGCCTGGTCGCCCGGCTGATCTCGCCGGTGCTCGGGTTGGCGGTGTTGACCGGCGGCGTGCCGGAGGTCCAGCTGCGGCACATCCGCTGGCAGCCGGTCCTCGGCGGCCCGTTTCCGCTGTCGCTGCCCGTGGACGCCATTCCGCCCCGGCGATCCATCGACCCGATCGACATCGCCGCGACGATCAGCCGACGGGTATTGGCCGGACCCGTCGCCGCACTGGTCGAGGCGACCCGACAACGGTCGGTGTCCGTACACATCGTGTGGGGCAACGTGGCCTCGGCCGTCAACGGCGCCAGCACGATGATCGCCGCGGCTCGCCCGGCACTGGCCGCGGACGCACGAGTCATCGCCGACCGGTTGCTCGCCACGCCACCGTTGCGCGGCACGGCGACGTCGGGTCCGGATGGCTTCCGCCGGCGCAGCTGTTGCCTGATCTACCGGGTCGCACCGAACGCGAACGGTCCGGTCTGCGGCGACTGCGTACTGACCCGCTGACCCCGATGGCGTTATGCAGATGCCGAATCGGGTGCCGGATCGGGTGCCGCGGTGTACGCGGCGATCGTGCGGTCTGCCATGGAACCCGCGGCCTCCGGATCGATCCCGGCCGCCAGCTGCATCTCACACCAGCGCCGCCCGCTGAGCGTCACGAACTGCCTGGCCTCGGTCGAGACCATCCAGGCCGCGGCCTCCGACGGGTCCATGGGCAGGCCGGTCGGGAGATGCAATCCCAGTCCGGACATCGCCAGCTCCCAGCCGATGCCCACGGCGCCCGGGCCGAATTCGGCCCACTTCGCGTCCACCGGCAGCAGGTGTTCGAGCTCGAACCGGGTCAGACTGGCCGACTCGGCGGTCAGTCTGACCTCGATCCAGCTGACCGCTCCGTCGTATTCCCAGGTCGCGCCGAAGCTGTGCGGCGGATTGCAGCGTTCAATCGTCCCACCGGCATTTCCGTCGAGCTGGTAATGGCCGCCGAGTCGCAGCTCGCCGGAGACAGGCAGAAACCAACGTGAAATGCGGTCGGCATCGGTGCAGGCGTCCCAGAGGTCCGCCAGACCGGTCGGGTAGCTCTGGCTGACTGTCACAGTCCGGCCCTCGCCGGCCTCCAGCGCCCGATCGCCCACCTGGCGCCGTACCGCATTGATCTGCCCGATAACGTCGATCATGACTAGCTCCTCGTGTCGTGGGCCGCATCGCGGCGGGCCCGTATGCCCCGGGCAACCTCTGTCTCCAGTGCGTTCAGATGCGGCTTCCAGAAAGTCCTGAAGCGGTCCAGCCAGGCGTCGATATCCCGCATGGGCTCGTACCGCACGGCGTAGAGACGGCGCGTGCCTTCCGGCCGTACGGTCGCGAAACCGTTCTCCCGCAGGGCTTTCAGATGTTGGGAGACAGCCGGCTGGGTAATTCCGAATTCTTTCTGAATCACCGTGCACACCGCGCCGGAGGTCAGCTCGCCGTCCGCGAGCAATTCCAGGATCCTGCGCCGGACCGGGTCGCCGAGTATGTCGAATGCGTGCACTCGACCACAATATCACCCTGCACTTATATACGCCATGAACTAATAATGACGGGTCGTCGCGGACATCGACGCGCGCCGTGGCTCCGTCATACCGGCCGTCGGAGCCTCTACATTGGACAAACGCAGCACGTCGGGGACTGCGTCCACCTGTCCTGCGCAAGGAGTCGGATCGATGAGTGTTACCGCAGTCGAGCCAGCAGCGTCGTCGTCGTTGACTCGCAGCCGAACCCAGACCAACCTCGTGTTTGTCACGATCCTGCTGGGAATGCTGCTCGCCGCGCTGGATCAGACGATCGTCTCGACCGCGCTGCCGACGATCGTGGCCGACCTTGGCGGCAGCGGCCACATGGCCTGGGTGGTCACCGCCTACCTGCTCGCCGAGACCGTCGCGACGGTACTGGTCGGAAAGTTCGGCGACATGTTCGGCCGGAAGATCATCTTCCAGCTCAGCGCGGTCGTCTTTGTCGGCGGGTCGGTGATCGCCGGCCTGTCCGGCAGCATGCTGATGCTGATCGTCGCGCGCGCCATCCAGGGAGTTGGCGGCGGCGGCTTGATGGTGACCGCGATGGCGCTCATCGCCGATGTGATCCCACTGCGCCAGCGGGGCAAATACCAGGGTGCGCTCGGCGCGGTCTTCGGTGTCACCACTGTGGTCGGCCCGACCCTCGGCGGCCTCTTCACTGACCACGCCTCCTGGCGTTGGTGTTTCTACGTCAACGTGCCGGTCGCCGTGGTGATGCTCGCGATGACGGCCAGCACCATTCCCGCGGTCAAGACCGCATTGCGGCCGATCATCGATTACCTCGGCATCGCACTCGTCGCCCTCGGCTCCTGTGGACTGATCCTGGCCCTGGAATGGGGCGGCAACGAATACCCGTGGAAATCGGCGACGATCATCGGACTGTTCGCCGGTTCGGTCGTGCTGCTCGCCGCGTTCGTCCTGGTCGAGCTCCGCGCCGACGAACCCGTGCTGCCCATGCACCTGTTCCGCAGCCCGGTATTCGCCGTCTGTTCGATCCTCAGCTTCATCGTCGGCTTCGCCATGCTCGGCGCGATGACCTTCCTGCCGACCTACGTGCAATATGTCGACGGATCCTCCGCGACCATCTCCGGCGTCCGCACGCTCCCGCTCGTGGTCGGTCTGCTGGTGACCTCGATGCTGTCCGGAATGGTGGTCAGCAAGACCGGCAAATACCGGATCTTTCCCATCGCCGGCACCGGGATCATGGCGGTCGGGCTCTTTCTCATGTCCACCATGGACGCCTCCTCCGGGGTCTTTCTGGAATCGCTCTTCATGTTCGTGTTGGGGCTGGGAATCGGCTCGGCCATGCAGGTGCTCACGATCGTCGTGCAGAACACCGTCGCGTATCACGAACTCGGCTCGGCCACCTCGGGCGTGACCTTCTTCCGGACGCTGGGCAGCTCGTTCGGCACTGCCATCTTCGGCACCCTCTACAGCAGCCAGCTCGAGCCGAACCTCGCCAAGGCGCTCGGTCAGTCCCCCGGGGTCTCACCGGCCGTGGTCACCAATCCAAAACTCCTGCACGAACTGCCGGGCCGATCGATCGTGCATGTCGTCGGCGCCTACGCCGACACCATCGATTTCGTCTTCCGGTGGGCCGTGCCCGTCGCCGTCGCCGGTTTCATCGTCGCCTGGTTCCTCAAGCAGGTCCCGATGCGGGACAGCTCCCGGGCTGGCGCGGCGGACATGGGAGACGGCTTCGGGGCCCCGGACAATGCGGACGCCGACCGGCAATTGGAGCTGGCCGTCTCCCGGGTGATGCGCAAGGTCGACCGGCCGCTCAAACTGCAGATCCTCGCCGACTCGGGCACCGCGCTGTCCCCGGGCCAGGCCTGGATGGTCAGCCAGGTCTATTGGCGGGGCCGCTATCAGGACCGGGTCTCGGTCGATTCGGTGGCGCGGGCGCACCGGATGCCCGGCGAGGTGCTGGAGCCGGCGTTCGACGGAGTCGTCCGGGCCGGCTACCTGGAGTTCGAGGGCGACCGGCTGGCGGTGACCCCGACCGGATTGGCGGAGATCGGCCGGCTCGCGGCCGCGTGGCGCTCCTGGCTCGACGGCCGCCTCGAGGATTGGACCTGCAGCGATCCGGCGGACCGGGAACGCCTCAGCCACGCCATCGACCACATCGCGGCACAGCTGCTGGAAGAGGAGCAGACCCGCACGGAGGAGAAGGTGCCCGTCTGAGCGCGCCAGAAGCTCGCGGGTGCCCTGAGGCACCCGCGAGCGGTCCCTGTTTGGTTGCGTCAGGAAGCGGCGATTCCCTCTCCCCCAATGGCGCCGGGAACGGTAACGGATCCGATTTCGGTCAGCGATCCATTCCCGTTCACCCGGAACTCGTCCACAATCCCGTTTCCGCCGGTCTGGGCGTAGAGATACCGGCCATCAGAGGAGATCGTGGCGTCGACCGAGCCGGCGTCGGTGGTGGTGTTGCCGAGCGCGGTCAGCGTCCCAGCCCCGTTGATCCGGAAGCCGGACAGGCTGGCGCTGCCGGCATTCGAGACATAGACGGTCGAGCCGGTGCCGACAATCCAGCAAGTCGCCGCCTGGCCGGTGGCGACCCGATTAACCAGGCTGAGCCGGCCGGCCCGGTCTATCGAGAACGTCGCCACAGCGCTCGGGCCGGCCTCGGAGACGACAACGCGGTTGTGCTGATCGAAGGCAACCGCGAACGGCACCGCGCCCGGGTCGGCGTTGACGACCGGCTTGGCCGACAACCCACCGAAGAGATCCACCCGGAAAACGTCGATGTCGCTGCCGTTCCCCTTGGTCGTGACGATGAGCTTCGAGCCGTCCGGGGTGAACGCAACCTGACCCGGAGTGCTGGTGAATTCGGGGGTCTGCTTCGGATCGAGGCCGAGATCGCGGTGCCAGGCCGGAATGCGCAGCAGGAATTCGCCGACCCGCCGGTAGCCCTGCACCGAGCCGCCGTCGCGGGCATTCAGCACATAAACGACGTCGCCGTGCACCGCCAGGCTGACCGGGAACGTGCCGCCCGAGGCGAGCACCTGCCGGCGTACCAACCGGTCGCCGTGGACGGCGAACACGGTAACCGAATTGCTTCCCGCGTTGACGGCATAGAGCAGGCCGTGGGCCCGGTCGTACGCCAGCGAGCCCTGCGAGGCGAGGTGATCGACCACCGATCCGTCCAGCACTCCCCCGAGTCCGCCGGTGCGATAGCTGCCGGCGCGGGACAGGGTGCCCTTCGACGAGCGGTCGTAGACGACGATCGAATTGCCGCTCGGGTTGTCGGTCTGGACGAATACCGGTGCGCCGCCGCGCTGGCCGGAATGGTGCGCGGGGTGCTGGGCCGGCGACGCCTGCGCAGTTCCGGCGAACGCCGCCGCGGCGGCAAGAGCCAGGCCGCTGACGCCGGCGAGCCGAGCAGTGGTTTTCATGATTCTCCTCAAGGGCAGGGGCTTTGATGGTTGAAGGTCTGGCGTCACTCTTGCCCGCGATCCCGCCACTCCGACAGCCCTTCCCGGGTTCGTTTCGCATTTCGTAAGAGGTCTAACGGAAATCGGCGCGATCCGAAATGACCGCTGCGGTGGCGGTCACAGCCGCAATGTCGGCTACATGGGGTACGAATGACGCATGACACTCCAACACCTCTCGCGCGACTCCGCCCCGGCGAGCGTCTGATGGTCAGCCCCGAGCTCGAGCTGATCGACTGGCGGCGCCGGGTCAGCGAGCTTTATGCAGCCGTGCGCGCGGAGTCCGATCCCGAGCACGGCCATGCCCGCTGGCGGGCCGGCCGCGACGCGCTGTTCCGGTCCCACCCGCAGAGTCCGCTCCCGGACGGCGATCCGATGCGTAGGACGGGCATCCGATACTGGCCGTACGATGCCGGGCTGCGCTTCGAGCTGCCGCTGCTGCCCGCGCCGCCGCCCGAGCAGCTGACCGTTCCCACCGTCGAGGTGACGGTGACGCTGCAACGGGTCGGCCGGGTCGAGCTGCCGGCCCCGGTCGTCGCGACGCTCGACGTCTGGTGGATGCACGAATATTCCGGCGGCCTGTTCCTGCCGTTACGCGACGGCACCGCCGGTGACACGAGCTACGGCGGCGGACGCTACCTCCTCGACACGGCCAAGGGCGCTGACCTCGGCGGCACCGCGCAGACGGTCGTGCTCGACTTCAACTTTCTGTATCACCCGTCCTGTCGCTACAACAGCAGGTGGCAGTGTCCACTCGCGCCATCGGGAAACATCATCGCGGCAGCGGTCCGGGCCGGCGAGCAGCTCTGACCGTCCCTTGTGGATGTTTAGGCCGTGGCGCGGGCTCGCAGCATCGATTCCAACCGACTGAGGTCCGGGCCGGAGATCGCCCGAAGCGGCACGACCACCGCCGTGCGCCCCACCTTCAGCAGCAGCAGTCGCCGGCTGCGCACCGGGCGGCCGACCCGCGCCCACGGGAGCCGTACCTCCGCCGCCGGCGAGACGATGCGGATGCCCGCCTCGTCGAAGTGATAGGTGAACGGCCCGGCCTGGGCCGGATCCCGCTGCCAACGCTGCCGCGGCGCTCCCCACCAGGTCCAGCCGGAGAACGCTAGCAGCACGACTCCGGCGGCGACATAGGAAAAGCTCTGCACCAGGCCAATCACGACCAGGAGCACGCCGATAACCGGCAGCGCGACCAGGAGCCACTGGCGGCGCATGAGCGTCCGGCTGCCCTCCAGGTATTCATCTCGGCTGAGATCGAAGGTCACCGTGACGGCATCGGACGCATCGGCGGGCAAGATGTCGTTCCCTCGCTGTGGGATTGCGGATGGGGGATTTGCGGATGGGATCGTCGGATCGGCGGTCCGGATCGTACAAGATCCGCTCTGGCATGCTGACCGGATGAGCGGCACATCCGAGGAGTTCTGGCTCCGGACCTGGCTCGACGGGCTGGCCGGCCTGAGATTGACCGAGTGCAGCATCGGCGTCACCGGGATCCGCCTGCCGCTCTCCGGAGTCGGTGGCCGAGCCGCGGAGATCGTCATCGAGCGGGACACCATCCAGCTAACCGGGCCCGACCAGGAGCCGCGGTGGAAAGGCGTTCGCGACGAACTCACCGCCGCCGCACTGCTAGGCGTCATCGACGACTCGCTCGCCCGCATCGACATTGCTGGTGGACACCTGACGCTCGCCTTCTCCGGCGGGTTCCGGATCGACATTCCCGCCGACGATGACACGGAGGCGTGGAGCGTCCGGTCCGCCGACCGTGCACTCGTCGTCTGCCGTCCCGGCGGTGAATTGGCCTTCTGGTCACCGCCGGAAGGGCTGAATCGCCCCTAACGAACCGGATTCCGGATCGCGAGCTGAACGACCGGCGGGATCTGCACCCCAAGGTCACGAACCGCCGCTGTACGCGCGTCCACTACGGACAGTTCGCCGTGCGCGCCGGCGACGAAGAGCCAGCGGCTGTCCGGCGACCACACGATGGTGCCGGCCTGGATGGACTGCTGGTCCAGCGGAACATCGACGGCGTGCTCGGCTCCTGAGGCGAGCGAGACCAGCTGAACGGTCACCTCACCGCTCTGCGAGTCGGGCCGCAGGACCGCCGCATAGGACCCGTCGGGCGCGATCACGCCTCCTTCCATGGCCCCGGGCAGCGCCGCCAGGTGGCCGAGACTGCGCCGGTGACCGGTGCGGCGGTCCGTGACGACCGTTGTACACCTGCCCCGCTCATCACATTCTCTGGTCAGCCACCGAGTCGGACCGGCGGCCAGCAGCGCTCCCGCAGTGACCCGCCGCACGGCACTTTTCTGCTCAGACTCGCCCCGCGGGCCGGTCGGCCGCACGTCGTACACGCCACCGGTGCCCGTGAACAGCAGATACCCGAGTTGGTCCGACCTGGTGAAGCCGTTCAGATCTTCCGGTAGCGGTACGAAGGTCCGGGTCGGCCGACCGTCCATTCCGACCAGCGTCATCGTGGCCCGGTCACCGTCGCCGACCGGGACCCACACGTGCCCCGGATCCGGGCCGGCGAGCAGCGGGCCGCCGTTGGCGAGGTCGCCGGGCGCGTCCTGCGCGGGTTGGCCGTCGGGCACCACGTAGCCGGTGACCGTGTCCAGCGGCCGGACGATCACCTGCGCCGGGCCGGCGTAGAACGAGACCGGGCCACCGCTGTCGAGGATCGGCACCCCGGTCCGGGTGACCAGGCCGCGGGCCGGTTGGATGCGCACGACGAAGCCGTCACCGCGGCCGAAAAGCTCCCACCTGGCGGTCACGCCGAGGATCCGATGGCCGATCTCCGCCGTCGTCGGCGACGGCCCGGACAGGCCCGGCGGCTGGGGGCGCTCGGATCGCGTTGGGGCCAGCGGCGGGGACGGATGGGCCGACGGGTGGCCCGATCCGGAGTTGTGGCTGGCCAGGTAGCCGACCACGCCGGCGGCCAGCACGAGCGCCGCCACCACACCGGTCCAGCGTCTGGGCGGGCGATCGCTGCCTCCGCTCATCACCTCGGCCATGCCGCCTCGCCTCCACCGTCACCGTAGCGTCGGGCCAGGGGCGGGCATAGACCACAAACTGACAGCCGAGGTCTCAGCCCCGCTGTTGGTCCAGCGCGATATTCAGCTCCAGCACGTTGACCGCGGGCTCACCCATGAATCCCAGCGCTCTGGACTGGGTGTATTTGTGCACCAGCGAACGTACGGTCGCGGTGCTCAGCCCCCGCGCCCGGGCCACCCGGTTGATCTGGATGTCCGCGTACGCCGGGGAGATCTGCGGGTCCAGTCCGCTGCCACTGGCTGTCACCGCATCGGCCGGAACGGCCGGGTGCGCCGGTGCATCGCCCCTGACCGGAACGATGACGCCCCGGCTGTAGTCCTGCCCATACCGTCCACACTGGACTGTCATACCGTCGTAACTGGTGATGAACGGTTTCGCCGGGCAGGCCTGGTTGATGCTCACCACCTTCACCACCGGCCCGACCGTGCCATTCCGGTGGATCACCGACAGCACGGCGCCCACACCGTCCGGGGTGCAGAATGGGCGGCTGCCGTCAACGCCATCCAGCTTCCCGATCGCCAGGCTGCGGGCGCACACCTGCGTCAGTAGGCTCTGCGTACCGGTGTCGGTCTTGTCCTTCGGATTGGGCAGGGTGTCGACGATGTTCTCCGGACCGAGGTTGCTCGCGCTCGATGCCGTCGGGTCGTAGCCGTCGCCGGCCGCGGACGGGCGGCTCTGGAAATACTTCGGAATAGGATTGCCCTTGCTGTCGGTGAATGACTGACCGATCAGCGACGAACCGACCGTCTTTCCGTCGGCCGCCTTGATGTACGAACCGTCGGCCTTGCCCTTCAGCCCCGGCAGTTGGGCTATTCCGGTCACGACCAGCGGATAGACCGCACCACACAGGACCGTGAAGACGATCAGCATACGAAAGGCCGCAATATGCTGGCGGAGCCAGCCTGGCAGGTGATTCATGACTAACCTATTCCCGGAATGTAGCGGATGAGCATGTCGATGACCTTGATGCCGACGAACGGCAGGACCAGGCCACCGAGCCCGTATATGTAAAGGTTGCGGCGCAGCATGTTCGCCGCGCTGCTGGGCCGGTAGCGCACCCCGCGCAGGGCCAGCGGGATCAGTGCGACGATGATCAAGGCGTTGAAAATGACCGCGGACAGGATCGCCGACTCTGCCGAGTGCAGGCCCATGATGTTGAGCCTGTTCAGACCCGGGTAGACGGCGGCGAACATGGCCGGGATGATCGCGAAGTACTTCGCGACGTCGTTGGCGATGGAGAACGTGGTCAGCGCACCACGCGTGATCAGCAGCTGTTTCCCGATCTCGACGATCTCGATGAGTTTCGTCGGGTCGGAGTCGAGGTCGACCATGTTGCCGGCCTCTTTCGCCGCCGACGTACCGGTGTTCATCGCTACCCCGACGTCCGCCTGGGCCAGCGCCGGCGCGTCGTTGGTGCCGTCGCCGGTCATGGCGACCAGCTTGCCGCCTTCCTGCTCCCGTTTGATCAACGCCATCTTGTCCTCGGGCGTCGCCTCGGCCAGGAAGTCGTCGACCCCGGCCTCGTCGGCGATCGCCTTGGCCGTGCGCGGGTTGTCGCCGGTGATCATGACCGTACGGATGCCCATCCGCCGCATTTCGTCGAAGCGCTCGCGCATCCCCTCTTTCACCACGTCCTTGAGATGGATGACACCGAGCACCCGGGACCGGTCGCCGGTGCGGTCGGCGACCACCAGCGGTGTCCCGCCGACCGCCGAGATGCCGTCGACGATCGAGGTGACCTCGTCGGGGACCTCGCCGCCACCGTCCCGGACCCACGCGGTCGCCGCACCGGCGGCGCCCTTGCGCACCTGCCGACCGTCGGCCAGGTCGACCCCACTCATCCGCGTCTGCGCGGTGAACGGAACGAATTCCGCGCCGGGCAATTCGCCCTCGTCCCGTTCCCGCAAAGCGAATGCCGTCTTGGCCAGCACCACGACGCTGCGGCCTTCCGGCGTCTCGTCCGCGAGGCTGGACAACTGGGCTGCGTCGGCCACCTCGATCTGGGTGACCCCGCCGACCGGCACGAATTCACTGGCCTGCCGGTTTCCCAGCGTGATCGTGCCGGTCTTGTCCAGCAGGAGCGTGTTCACGTCGCCGGCGGCCTCGACCGCCCGGCCGGACATCGCCAGCACATTGCGCTGCACCAGCCGGTCCATCCCGGCGATGCCGATCGCCGACAGCAGCGCGCCGATCGTTGTCGGGATCAGGCACACCAGCAGGCTGACCAATACGACTCCAGTCACGCCGTGCAGGTTCAGCGCCTGACTGTTCGGCACGCCGGGCTGGCTGACCTTGCTGAAGATCGCCATCGGCTGCAGGGTCGCGACCGCCAGCAGGAAGATGACGGTCAACGAGGAGAGCAGGATATTGAGCGCAATCTCGTTGGGCGTCTTCTGCCGGGCGGCGCCCTCGACCAGAGCGATCATCCGGTCGATGAAGCTCTCGCCCGGCCTCTGCGTGACGTGCACGACGATCCGGTCCGACAGCACCTTCGTGCCGCCGGTCACCGCGGACCGGTCGCCGCCCGACTCGCGGATGACAGGCGCCGATTCACCAGTGATCGCGGACTCGTCGACACTCGCGACACCGTCGACCACGTCGCCGTCCGCCGGGATCGACTCCCCCGCCTCAACAACCACGTAGTCGCCCTGCTGCAACTGCGGCGCCGGTACGGACGCCACGCCGCTTCCGGCGAGCGTCGGGCTCACCGGCTGGCCGGGCTTCCAACTCGTCAGCCGGCGGGCGACGGTGTCGGTCTTGGCGCGCCGCAGGGTGTCGGCCTGGGCCTTGCCGCGACCCTCGGCGACAGCCTCGGCGACGTTGGCGAACAAGACGGTCAGCCACAACCAGATTGTGATCACCCACGCGAAAACCGAGCTGTCCGAGATTGCCAACACCGTGGTGAAGGCGGCACCGATCTCGACGATAAACATGACCGGGTTGCGCCACAACGTCCGCGGGTCGAGCTTACGCAGTGCATCCGGCGTGGACTGCCAGAGCTGTTTAGGGTCGAGCAGGCCACCGGAGACCCGGTGCGGCCCGCCCGGCTGCCCCGTCAGCGCGGCAGGGGATTCGGTACAGGTGACGGTCATTTAGTGCAGACCTTCCGCAAGCGGGCCCAGTGCGAGCGCCGGGAGATATGTCAAACCAACAACGATCAGGATGACGCCAGTGAGCATGCCGGCAAATTGTGGCCGGTAGGTGGGCAGCGTGCCGGCTGACTCCGGCACCGGCGACTGCCTGGCGAGCGAACCAGCCAATGCCAGCACAAAGACCATCGGCAGGAACCGGGCCGTCAGCATGGCCAGCCCCAGTGCTGTATTCCACCAGGTGCTGTTGACCGATATTCCGGCGAAGGCGGATCCGTTGTTGTTGCTCGCCGACATGAATGCGTAGAGCACTTCGGACAGACCATGTGCGCCAGAGTTGAGCATGCTGGCTCTTTCACCGGGCAGGGCCATTGCGATCCCCGTGCCGATTAGCACACATGCAGGCGTGGTGAGGATGTATAGCGAGGCAAACTTGATTTCCCTGCCACCCAGTTTCTTACCCAGGTATTCCGGTGTCCGGCCGATCATCAAACCTGCGACGAACACGGTGATAACCGCGAGCACAAGAATTCCGTACAGACCGGAACCGGTGCCGCCGGGCGCTATCTCTCCGAGACCCATGTTGACCAGTTCGACCATGCCGCCGAACGAGGTGTACGAGTCGTGAAACGAGTCAACCGCTCCCGTCGATGTCAATGTCGTGGCGGAGCCGAATACCGCGGACTGTGGCACACCGAAGCGGCTCTCCGTGCCCTCGGTCGATGAGCTGACGGCGGTTGGAACGGTGCCATGATGCGCCATCTGGGCAGTGACGATCAGCCCGATGCTTAGCGACGCGATCAACGCCATGACCGCTACGATCGCGTAACCCTGCCGCTTGTCACCGACTATCTTGCCGAAGGTGCGCGGCAGCGAGAAGCTGATCGCCAGCAGCAGGTAGATCTCAAACCAGTTGGTCCAGTTGGTCGGGTTCTCGAACGGGTGCGCGGAGTTGGCGTTGAAGAAACCACCGCCGTTGGTGCCGAGTTCCTTGATGACCTCCTGGCTCGCCACCGGTCCGCCCGGGATCGCCTGCCTGCCACCGGCCAGCGTGGTGATGGTGTGGAAATCGTGGAAGTTCTGCACCATTCCGCCGGCGATGAAGACGATCGCCATGACGACCGCGATCGGCAGCAGGATGCGGACGCAGGTCCGGGTCAGGTCGACCCAGAAGTTGCCGAGCTTCGACGTGTTGCGCCGGGAAAACCCACGCACCAGGGCGATCGCAACCGAGATGCCGACCGCCGCCGAGACGAAGTTCTGCACGGCGAGCCCGGCCATCTGCACCAGATAGCCGGCCGCCGACTCACCCGAATAGGCCTGCCAGTTGGTGTTGGTGACGAAACTGGACGCCGTATTGAAGGCCAGATCCGGCTTCATGCCGGGGAACCCGAGGCTCAGGAACAGGTGATGTTGGAGCCGCAGGAAGAGGTAGAGAAAAAGGACCGAGACAGCGGAGAAGGCCAGAACGCTGCGCAGGTAGGTGCCCCACGGCTGCTCCGTCTCCGCGTTCACTCCGCCGACCCGATAGATCACCCGCTCCGCGTGCAGGTGCCGCGTCGTGGTGAAGGTGCGGGCCATGTAGTCGCCGAGCGGCCGGTAGGTCAATACCAGGGCTGCGACCAGCAGCAGCACGAAGAGTAGAACGGCCACTGAAGAGCTCATCTAGAAACGCTCCGGAAAGATGAGGGCCACGATCAAAAAGACCGTAACGATGGCCGCCAATACCAGGCCGGTGATATTTGTTGCCGTCACAGCCGTTCGACCCCCTTGGCGACGAGCGCCAGAATGCCGAAAACGGCGATGATCACCAGGACGAACACGACATCAGCCACGGGCTGATGCACCTCCCCGATCGGGACGAAATCCACTGGCAATGGGCATTGCCTACGGATGTCAGTCAATACCGGCGAGTCGGCGCGGGCCTGCACCTATACGGGCTTCATACACGGCGCTCGGCAAAATCTACGGGTTGTATACGCGCCCGTTCGATTTCCCACGTTCCTTATCCAGCAGATCACGAACGAGCCGGTAGGGCGCGCGTAGGTCGCTACCGTTGTAGCGCAGGCTTGCCAGATCCTCCAGATGGTGGTCGGCATTGACCGCGACCGTCACATCGAGAACCGAGAAAAGCGGTGCGTCGGACATCGAGTCGCCGTAGGCCGCGCAGTCGGCGCGGGTCAGATCGAATTTCCGCAGCGTCTCATCGGTGATCCGGACCTTGTCCTCCGGCGTCAGGATGCCGGCGACATCGAGATCGCCCTCGAACGGCACGGCGGGAAAGCGAGACGCTTCGACGGTGTCCACACCGCGTTCCAGCAGGGCGCGCGCAAAGAAGTCCGGCGACATGGTTATCACCAGGGAATGCTCGCCGCGGTCGCGGATATCGGCCCACACCTCGGCCATGCCAGCGATCCAGGGCGCCCGCTCGGCGGCGGTCCGTACCCGTTCAGCCGTCAGTCCGCGCCACGCGTCGTACACCCGCCGGGCGAAATCGCGGGTGGTGATCTCCCTATTGGTGAGCTGCTTCTCCAACTCGTGCAATTCTGCCATCGACCCGAGCTCGCGTGATAACTCGGTGGCCGCGGTCGAGCCGAGCAGCAGCGTGCCGTCCATGTCGAAGACGTGCAGCGCGGTCATAGCGGTGAGTCTGCCGCATCAGGCCACTGACCGGAGCTCGGCGGCCCGTAGACTGGTTTCCCGTGACCGATACCGAGCGCGCGACCGTGGACGATGCCGAACGCGACCTGCACTGGCCGGACTGTCTCAACGTCCGCGACCTGGGCGGGCTGCCGACCCGGGACGGCGGCTCGATCCGGCCGGGCGCGTTGATCCGGGCCGATGCCCTCAACCGGCTCACGGCCGACGGCCTGGCCGCCGCAAGAGCGGCCGGGGTGAGCCGGATCATCGACCTGCGCCGGGAGACCGAGATCGGGGTCGCCGAGCATCCCTTCGCCGGCGACCCCGCCTACCGCAACATTCCGGTGCAGAATCCGGCCGATCCCGACCACGAATGGCTGACGCTGGCCGGGATCTACTGCGCCATGCTCGATCTGCGGCCCGACCTCTTCGCCCAGGCCTTCGCCGAGATCGCCGACGCTCCGCCGGGCGCGGTCGTCGTCCATTGCGCCGGCGGGAAGGACCGCACCGGCATGATCGTCGCGCTGGCGCTGTCCATTGCCGGCGTCACCGAGGAGCTAGTCGCCGCCGACTACGCGCTGACCGAGTCCCGGATGCGGGAGGAAAACAGGGCGGTACTGAAGCTGGTCGACGACCCGAGGATCCGCGAGATCATGGCCGGGCTGCAGCCGACACCGCCGGAGGTCATGCTCGAGACCCTCGCGCACCTGAACGAGAAGCACGGCGGCGTGCGGCCGTACCTGCTGGCGGCCGGCGTCACCGAGGAGAAACTGGCCGCGGTCCGCGACCGACTCCTCGCCTGAGGAGGCGTCCTAGCCGCGCGGCTGCACCTCGGCCATCGGGCCCCAGCCCTCGCCGGGGGTCTCGACGTTGATGATCTGCGGCGTGGCTGAAACCGCCGCGGACATTGTGTCGAGAGCGGCCTTGAAATGGTCGGAGTTGACGTGTGCCGCACCGGCATCGCCGTCCCGGAAGGCTTCCAGCAGTACGAAGGTGTTCGGTTCCTCGACGCTGCGGGACCATTCGAAGAAGACGTTGCCCGGCTCGTCCCGTACGGCCGCGGTGAAGTCCGCGACGAGAGACGGCCACTGCTCGCTTACTTCGGGACGTACCGGAAATTTGACGGCGATGAAAATCATGGCAAAGATCCTTTCGTTTTCCGCACCCTCTCACGGCGGCTCGCATGGCCGCTAGGGGTGTCTCAACCGCCGTACGCCAGCGGCTCCCGGCCGGGCACGCCGGTGTCCAGCGTGAACAGCGATCCGGCTTCCGGCTGCTCGCCCGGCTCGAGCCCTTCCCGGGATGTCGTGATGTAGAGCCGTTCCAGGTTGTCGCCACCAAAGGTGCAGGCCGTCACCTTCGTGGCGGGCAGTTCGACGACATCATCCAGTCGACCGTCGGGGGCGTACCGGCGAACGACGCTGCCGCCGTAGAACGCCACCCATACATAGCCCTGTGAGTCGACGGTCAACCCGTCCGGCCCGCCGCCGCCGTCCGGGGTGTGCACCCAGGGGCGCCGGCCGGACAATCCGCCTTCCGGCGAATAGTCGAAGATGTCAACACGGTGCGTCGGTGTGTCGACGTAATAGGCCAGTGACCGGTCCGGGCTGAAATCGAACCCGTTGGATACCGTCACCGAGTCCAGCACCACGTCGACGGTGCCGTCGACCTCAAGCCGGTAGAAACTCCCGGCGCCCGGGCCATCGCGATAGGCCATCGATCCACAGTAGAATCGGCCGTCCGGGTCACAGCCGCCTTCGTTCAGCCGGATGCCAGGGTCGGAAATGATGTCCGAGAGCGGACGCAATTCGGTCAAGGGGCCATCGGTGACGGCAAACCCGTGCTCCAGCGCGACAATCGATCCTCCTCCCGTACGCGGCCGGACTACCGCCGCGATCTTTCCGACATGTGTACGGGAAATGCCACCGCCCGGATCAAGTTGCAGGACGTCACCGGCCAGCATGTCGACCCAGCGCAGGCCGCCCCACTCGCTGGACCAGACCGGTCCTTCACCGTGGTACGCGATCGGGTCAGTCGCCTGCTCGGCCTTGGTCATTGTTCTCTCCTGTCTGGCCTGCGTCGTCACTCGCGTTCGCGAGCCTAGTCAGGCCACTGCGTGGCGCGGTCGTGCCGACCGACGCGAATGCCTTTGGCTCGCGTTGATTCCATGCACTGCGGTGTGTCAGCCTCAGTGTCGGATGGCGGCGCGGAGCAGGGCCGCATTGTCCGGCGCGGACGATCCGTCGGGCATTGTCAGGGTGTCCTCCAGACCGATCTGGGTCGGAAGCCCGAGGCGTTGCGCGTATCGCAGGGCCGGCCAGCAGGTGGTGTCCTCGCCGTGCAGGAGCACCGGAATGCCGCGGTCCGGGCCGATGAGCGACAGCAGCCGATCGGCCTCTTTTTCGACGGTTCCCGGGGCAATGTTGTCCTGCAGTTCCAGCAGAATCCGGCAGCAGTGGTCGCGATGCGGGGATGTTTGCCAGGGCTTTTCCGTCGAGGGTGTCGGCGCCGTCGTCGTCCTTGACGTGCAGATGCAGGGCCTGCGCGCCGGCGGCGGCGGATGCTGCGGCGTCACGGGCGAGTTCGGCGGGGGTGGTCGGCAATGCGGGATGGTCCCCGCGGCGTCGCGGCCCGTTGAGACGGCCCTTCAGCATCATCCGCACATGATCTCTTTTCCGGTCCTTCCGGGAATTCCGGCCCGCTCTCGCCCTGCTCGTGTTGCCATTCTTAGCCACGACACCTGCCTCCAGCGCCACACTCTTAGCCACCGCACTGCCCACGTCCGCTCTGCAGATACGGCACCACTCGCTTCCAGCGCTGCCCTCCGCCCGCGTCCGGCAGCCATTTCCGGCCCTGGCCCTCCGCCCGCGCGGCCACTGATCTCGAGCGACGGCCGTCCAGCTAGGCATCCCCAATGTCCAGTGCCCGCTCTCCAGCCACAGAATCGGTCACCCCCGATCTCTCGCACCCGCTTCGGCCTCGAATTGGCGGGGCTTGCGACTGTTACCGGTTCGTTATATAGTCGAATGTATGTTCGATGGCGATGGCGATGGCGATGGTGGCGGTGGGTGGTGGGTGGTGCAGGACGGCCGTCTGTTGTCCGGTGCTGCCCTGTCTGAGTGGCTGGCCGCGTGTGCGGACTCGAACACTGAGGACGACTGGGTGCCTGCCGATGGGGATGCGCCGCCGGAACACGAGTTCCCGGAGGCCGTGGAATCGCCGGCCCAGGTGCTGGGTCGGGTGATCGGTCTGGAGGGGTTGGTGTGTCGGGCGCAGGCCGAGCAGGCCGAAGCCCTGGTGACATTCGCCGGACACTGTCCGGTGACCGGGCCGCATGATCGGGGGTTCGCCGGCCGTGCCGATGTGTCCGAGTTCGTGGTCGACGAGCTCTCCTGCGCCCTGTCGTTGACCCGCCGGGCCGTGGACATGCGCCTGTCTCTGGCCCTGCGACTGACCGAGTGCCTGCCGGGCACGTTCGCGGCGTGGAAGGCCGGGGATCTGGACCTACGCCGGGTGCGGGTGATCGCCGATCGCACGATGGTCCTGTCCCCCGAACAAGCCACCACGGTGGAATCCCGGATCCTGCCGAAAGCCGGAGGGAAAACCACGGCGCAACTGCAACGGCTGGTCGATAAGGCCGTGATCGCGGTCGACCCGGACGCGGCGAACGCCCGGCACGAGCAGGCCCGACACGACCGGCACGTGCAACTGCGTCCCAGCCAGGACGGGATGAGCACCCTACGGGCGGAACTGTCCGCCGAAGACGCCCTCACCCTCTACGCCACGTTGTCCCTGATCGCCCGGACCTTCCCCGCCTCGGACCCCCGCACGATGAACCAACGCCGCGCCGATTCCCTCATCGACCTGGTCACCGGCCGCACCACCACCCCACCCACCGTCCCGGCCGGACCCGATGTCGCCGCGACGGGCCGATCCGGACGCGAGACCGGACCCGCCGGCGGTGCTCCGGCCGACACACCCGACAACACTCGGACGAAACCCGACCCAGGCCAACCCGAGCCGGACAGAACCACACCCCACCCCACCGTCCCGGCCGGACCCGATGTCGCCGCGACGGGCCCGTCCGGACGCAAGAGCGGACCCGCCGGCGGCGCTCCGGCCGACGCTTCAGCGACAACCCCCGACCCGCCCAGCGGCTGCGGGTGCACCTGCGGGGCCGTGGTGAGTAACTACACCGGCCCCCACCGTGCCAATCCACCTGGCACCAACACGGCCGGAGGCACTGCCCGGCCGGGGAAACCGCTGGTCCATGTGATCGTGACCGCCGAAACACTCCTGGGTCTGGATGACGCCCCCGCGGAACTGGCCGGGCACGGACCCATCCCCTCGGACCTGGCCCGCCGGATCGCCGCCCAGGGAACCTGGCACCGGATCCTCACCGACCCGTTAACCGGACAAGCCCTGAACTACGGACGCACCACCTACCGCCCACCCGCCACCCTCGCCGACCACGTGAAAGCCCGCGACCGGGTCTGCCGATTCCCACCCTGCCAAACC
>DATAVB010000005.1:0-52897 GCA_036267955.1 Mycobacteriales bacterium
GGCCGAGCCACCCGCACCATCCCACCCGGCATCCGCCGAGCCATCGCCGCCCGAGACCTCGGCTGCATCCACCCCGACTGCGACGCGCCCGCGCAACGCTGCGAAACCCACCACGTACGGCACTGGGCCAACGGCGGACCCACCGCGCTGAGCAACCTCGTACTCCTCTGCCCCCGACACCACTGGACCATCCACCACGACCAATGGCGCATCACCTTCCACGAAGGCATCCCGTACGTCATACCCCCACCACTACTCGACCCCGAACAACGACCACAACGCAACACCATGCACAACCTGCCCGATGGATAGACGACGGGCCGGCTCACAAGAGTGATTCGTGAGCCGGCCCGAATAGAGCTGATGCGCAAAAGGTCGTTCGTGATCATGGTGCCGTCCGGTCTACCCGGTTGGGTACGGCCGCACCATGATCACGGCCGAGGCGCCCAAAAGCGGATTACTTCGTGGTGCCGGTACGCCGAGTGGTCTTCTTCGCTGAGGTCCGTCGATTGGCCGGTGCGGCAGTGGTCCGCGCCGCGGACTTCGGTGCGCGCGGCGTGCTCGCCTTCCTGGCGGCCCGAGCAATCGGTGCCTCAATAATGTCCGCATTATCGACGGGGTCGGCGGTATCGATCACCACAGCCGGCTCAACAACGTCCACCGAACGGTGCCGCACGGTGTCGACGACGCGTTCACCGCGCTGCGTCAACTCGGCGAATCCGGTCAGCGCACTCGCGGCATAACCTTCGACCGTGTTCCGTACGGCCGACGGCGAATCCGGCAACGTCTCCCGAATGCCCTTCAATCGGGCCGGCAGCGTGACGACCTGCGACCGGACGACGTCCCCGGCGCCGATCCACGCGTACACCGGCTTCGTCGCCTCGCCGAGCAGCGAACGGCCGCGGGTGACAACGCTGTCTCGGATTTCGGTGATGTTAGCCATCTGAATCTCCCTTTCCAGCGACACCTTCCGGCACCGCGCTCTCCTTGCAGAACGACTCGTATATCTCCAGCAGGACCTGCTTGTGACGCTCGGAAAGTCTGCTGTCGCGGCGTATTGCCGCAGTCACATCGGCATCTCCGTGCTGTTCCTCGAGGATTCCCGCCTGCACGTACAGTGTCTCGGCCGAAATCCGCAGTCCCTTGGCGATCTGCTGCAGTATTTCCGCGCTCGGCTTACGAAGCCCGCGCTCGATCTGACTCAGATACGGATTGCTCACGCCCGCCAGCTTCGCCAGCTGGCGCAACGAAACCTGCGCGGCCCGACGCTGACTGCGAATGTAATCGCCGACCGGGCCGGTTGGCAGCCCTGCCATCCGTTCCTCCGTTCCCTGAACTCCCCGCGACGGTACGAGCAAGTGCTAGCTATTGCAAGCGGATCTGCTAGCACGCCGGCGTGACCTCGACCACCGGCGCGATACGGTCGAGACAGGACGCCACCAGAACACCTGCCGAAGGGGTCTGTGTTTCGGCCGCAGCAGCAGAGACACGAGAAGCGCACACCCGAGGGAGTACGGATATGGCAAGCCCAGCCATGGCCAGCAACGCACTGACCGCCCGCTGGGCGGCGACGTGCGACGGCGATACGACCGTGCTGTCCGGTCTCGGGGTCTGGCCGCTGCTTGCCGTACTGGCGGATGCGGGCACCGGTCCGGCCGGCGCCGAACTGCGGAAAGCAGCCGGATCGGACTCCGCCGGCGCGGAGCCGCAGCAGGCCGGATCCCACTCGGTCGGCGAGCTGCTCGCCACTCTCACCGCGGCGCCAGCCATCCATGCCGCGGTCGGCCTGTGGACCCACCGCGACCTGCCCCTGGAGCAGACCTGGCTCGACGCCCTGCCGCCGGCAACCCACGAGATCCTCAGCGGCAACACCGCCGAGGACAAGGCCCACCTGGACGCCTGGGCCGCCAAGCACACCGACAACCTCATCAAGCGCCTGCCGGTGAGCCTCGGGCCGGACACGCTCCTGGTCCTGGCCAGTGCCCTGGCGGTACGCACCACCTGGGCCGCACCGTTCGTCAACCGCCGGCGCGCGATCGAGCACGGCCCCTGGGCGGGCCGCCCGTTCGCCGCCCTGACCCGCCGGACCGGCGAGCCCGACCAGGTGTCGGTCATCGACGGCATCACCCGCGCCCGCATCGTCGGCAGCGACGACATCGAGGTCCACCTGCTGCTCGGCGCGCCCGATCGTCCGGCCGGCGAGGTGCTGCGGACCGGCATCGAGCAGGTGGGTAACAACGCCGAGCAGGTCTGGCAGCCGGGTCAGACCGCGCCGGGCCTCGAGGTCACCGAATCACCGGCGATCGACCGGCCCACCCTCGATCTGACCGCCTGCCGGTTCACCATCGACGCCGCGCACGACCTGTTCGATCACGCCGACCTCTTCGGCCTGGCCGCGGCCAGATCGGCCGGGCCACACTTCCCCGGCATCAGCCCGCAGCCGCTGACGATCAGCCAGGCCCGGCAGGACGCGATGGCGACGTTCAGCGCGACCGGGTTCGAGGCGGCCGCGGTCACCGGTATGGCGATGCGCGCCTCGGCCGCCCGCCGGATGCGGGGCGGGACCCTGGTCTCGGTCACCTTCGACCGACCGTTCGGATTCCTCGCCGTACACCGGCCGACCAGCCTCGTCCTCGTCGCGGGTTGGATCGCCGAACCCGAGCCCTGGCCGGCGAACTAACCCCCGTACGGCCCGACCGCGACCGCCACGCCGTCCCCGTCGAAGGACAGGTAGCCGGCGATCGACCGGGCCTCGTCCAGCGGGTCGGGATAGGTCCACGCCACATCCTCGACCGGGTCACCGACGCCCCGATAGGAGAGGTACGACGCCATCCCCTTGTAGGGGCAGTAGGTGTGCGTCTGCGAATTCGCCAGCCGGTCCGGCGCGACGTCGGCCTCCGGGATATACCAGCGCACCGGCAGCCCGGTCTCGAAGAGCGCCAACGGAGCGCGGGTCGAGGCGACCTGTTCCCCGTGCACCGAAACGGTGACCTGACGCGAGGAGCGCCGCACATCGACCCGGTGGAACGGGTCGCGTGGATGGCCGGTGACCTGTTCGTCCTCCTCGTACCAGGCGTCGAGCCTGTCGGAGTAGAAGCCGGCGAGCTCGGCCAGATCCGGCGCACCGGGCACCGGCGTGGGGTAATTCCAGACGACATTCTCGATCAGCGCGTCCCCGACCCGCAGATGCCAGTATCGGGCGTCACCCTTGAACGGGCAGTGTGTCGTGTGCTCGCTGGGCACCAGGACTTCGGGATTGATATCGGTTAACGGGAAATACCACTGCGGCGGCAATGCCGTCTCATGCAGCAGTTTCACGCCGTCACTGTCCACAATGGTCACACCGGCGAGTTCGCCGCGAATGTGTTTTCCCAAATCGTGTACGTAGACCAGATGTCCGGGCGCACCGGACAGATCCACGTTGAGCTGCCCGGTCCGAGGCTTGGCCAACGGACCGATACCGAACGTCAATGCCATCTTCGGAACCCACTTCCTCTGCGGTCGTCCCTGCTGCACGGGCTGAGGCGAGAACGTACGGTGATCCCGATGCCATTCCCGCACCGGAAGCCGAGACCACCCGTGAGCCTGCTGACCTCGCCGACGCGGCGCGCCGCCAACCGCGGGCGTAACCGCAGCGACGCGCTCCGGTTGCTCGCCGACGGTGGTTGCCCGATCTGCCGGCGGGCCATCGAGAGCCAACGGCAGTGGATCCGAGCCTGGATCAACGAAACCAACGTCGATCCCGACGTGATCGCCGCCGTTCGCGCGGCCCGCGGATTCTGTGCCAGCCATCTGCGCGTACTGCTGGCCCGGACCGATGCCGGCTTCATGCTGCCGAACACGCTCTCAGACATGGTCGACGTACGGCTGCAGGACCTCGCGGCCGGCGGCGGGCCGGCCGCCGGGCACAGCTGCCCGATCTGCCAGAGCGGACAACGAGCGGTGGCCGACACCGTGCTCATCATCGCCACCGTCAGCGACGAGGGGGAGGTCCAGAAGGCGCTGGCGGAGCAGGCGGCCATCTGCCTGCCGCACACCGTCGCGCTGCTCCGGGCCACCCCTCGACCGGCCATCCTGCGGTCGTTCGCCGAGCGGTTCGCCGGCGTCTCCGGCAGCGCCGCGCTGACCCCGATCACCGGCGACGATCCGCATGCCGACGCCCGTGCCCGGCTGATCCCGGCCCTCTTCGACGACGACGATGCCGCCCCCGAGGTGGCTCGACTACCCGCGGTCGAGCAGGCCATTGCCGCGGTCGGCGACGACTCGTGCGGCTGTTGCCGAGTCCGCGGGGTAGCGCCGATCCGCTACCTGCGCTGGCTGATCGAGGCGCGCCAGGACCTCGACCGCAAACTGGACCCGATCGAGACCGCCCTGTGCGCAGCCCATCTGCACGATCTGTCCACCGTCGACCCGCTCACTGCGAGCTGGATCGCCGATCTGGAACACCCGGTCATCACCACCCGGATCACCCGGCTGGCGGCCGCCCTGCCTACCCCGACCGCGCGCCACCGGGCGGGCGCTGAGGCGCTGCGCGGGTACGACGGGACGATCCGGCCCTGTCCGGCCTGCCGCGCCGCCGACACCGCGACGGAGAGCCGACTCGCACTGCTCACGGCGGCGCTGCCCGACGCGGCCTTCCGGTCCGCGCTGGCCGCCGGGCACGGTCTCTGCGCGACACACGCCCCGGCGCTGACCGCCCGATCGGGTGACCGGCTGCCGAGCGAGGTACTGCGCGGGCGCCTGCAGCTACTGGGTTGGGAGCTGGCCGAGATCCGCCGCAAGCGCGAGTGGTGGACCCGGCACGAACGGCAGGGCCGCGAGATGGGCGCCTGGCGGCACGCCCCGACCCTGCTGACCGGCGACACCTACCTTGGCCTCGGTCCCGACGCGTTCCGCCGGACCAGCTGACCGCAGTCGGACGGTCGACTCGGACAGGCTGGATCAGACGGGCCAGATCAGACGGGCTGGATCAGACGGGCTGGATCAGACGGGCTGGATCAGAGCGGCCGAATCAGAAAGCCCCGGCTAGCACTCGGGTCGCACCGACGACCTGGCCACCGCCGAGGACCTGCTCGGGCTGAGCCGCGGCGAGCTGGGCCGGGTCAGCACCCAGCCGCGCCAGCGCGGCGGCAAGCAACGGGACCCGGGGCGACGCCGCGCCGTCGTCGACCTTCAGCGCCACCGCGGCACCGGAGGCGAGGGCGGCCGCGTGCACACCAGCCGCGCCGCCCTTCATCAGCAGCCCCGGCACGGCCTCCATCAGCAGGGAGTCCTCGCGGCCGGTGCCCGCGACAAGGTACGGGTGGGCCCGCATCGCGTCGGCCACGCGCAGTTCGGCGCTGCCGACCGGCGCGGTGACGAGCGCGGCGAAACCGCGGGCCAATCCGGTGAGGGTCAGCGCGAAGATCGGCGCGCCGCACCCGTCGACCCCGATCGCGGGCACCTTCTCGCCCGCGAGGTCTTCCACGGCGGCCCGGATCGCCTGCTGCAGAGGATGCTCAGGCGCCACGTAGTTCTCGGTCGACCAGCCCGCCCGGACGCAGGTCAGCAGCATCGCGGCGTGCTTGCCGGAGCAGTTCATGTAAATCCGCTCGGGACCACCGCCGGATCGCAGCACGGCCGTACGCGCCGCCTCCTGCACCGGCAGCGCCGGCGGACACAGCAGCGCATCCGTGCCGAGCCCGGCGAGCTCCAGCAGGGCGCGGGCCCGCTCGACGTGCTCGACCTCCCCGCTGTGTGAGGCCGCCGCGATCGCGAGGTTGGCCCCGTCCAGGTCGAGGCCGGAGCGCATCATGCCGACAGCCTGCATCGGCTTGTTCGAGGAGCGCGGAAACACCGGCGTGTCGACCGATCCGACGCTCAACACCGGATGACCGTCGGGATCCAGCGCCACCAGCGAGCCGTGGTGCACGCACTCCACGACGCCGGACCGTACGACCTCCACCAGCGGCACGCCGCCTACCAACCCCGACCCACTCATCGACCCACCCGATCCTCATCACGCGATTTGCGACCGGAAATGGTTGCCCGTCAGGCGATCCCGGCGTCCGGGTACAACCCTAACCAAGCGTGGTGTGGCGACGGTCGTACGCCCTCGGCCGCCCGTACGCCGCGCGGCTCGCAGGGCGGTCGGCCGCGACGCGAAAATAATGAGCTAGCCCGTTTGGACTACACCGCGTCAGCTTGCTAGACTAATCTCGTCGTCCATAATGGACACACATTGTTGAGATGCGGGGATCTCGGCCCATTGTTGGGTTGATTGATCATGCCGACCGTGGGCGTCAGACAGCTCCACGCAACGCCGTACGTCCTCTTTGGACACTCGGCCTGAACTCGACGAGAAGATTTCGCAACGACACCATCCCGCGACGCTGAGCCGTCGATGCAAACAAGCCACCCGGCCAACCTGAGAATTGCCGGGTAGTGGTCCCCTGCGTCGCCTCCATTCCCCTCTCCCGGAGTCGGCGCAGGGGACATTTTTGTCTGTTCCCAGAATCTCCGATGGCACGCTTCTACGTCACCCGGATTTAACGTCCGAGACACGCAAAGATCCCTTATGGACATGCAAAACGGGCGGTGGATCGAGGCCTCGATCCACCGCCCGTATAGGCGATTAGCATCCTACTGCTCGATCCCGGGCCGCCCATCCACGATCCGGATCCGACAATTTAGGAAGCCGTGCCAAAAACTACTTGAGCCCACCGTGGCTGTAGATCAGCGGCAGTCCGGCGGCCTCTTTGCCGAGGTCCAGAATGGACTGCGGGGCACCAAGCCACGCGGAGCTGATCAGCGAAGCGGCACCGTAACCCAGGGCTGCACCGCCCTTGTTCCACTGGTTCCACTCATCGGTCAGCGTGGGAACCTGGTCGACCAGGCCCTGCTGCACGGCAACCGGGGCCGCCTGAGTGGTCGGGGTCGCTGCTGAGGCCGCACCCGCACCAACGCCGATAACGGCGGCGGCGAGGCCCATGGGCAGCAATGCGCGGATGAGATTTTTACGCACTGGTTCTCCTTCGGAGGGGGGTGACGGTCCACTATGGACCGCCCTCGGTACGCGGGAAAACGTACTCTTGCCCTAGCCCGATTGCAAACATCTAGCCGCCATTTGGCGGCGTTATTGCGAGGCGTTCTCGCGTAGCTGACGCGCGCCCAAACGGTCTAGCCTATCGAAGGTAGTTGAGGACTCAATGCTCGCCCCCGGACGTCGTCCAAGGGCAGCGCACGGCCAGGGGTCAATGCCCTCAGGCGTCGACCGCGGCGGCGCAACCAGCGACCTGCAGTTCGGCGTCGTCAGCGACATTGCGCTTGACCAGCGCGAGCGCGATCGGGCCGAGCTCGTAGTGCCGCACGGCGGTGCCCACGAACCCGACCTGGCGGTCGCCGCTGATCACGGGCGTGCCCTGGGCGGGCATCTCCTCGCTCGATCCGTCCAGGTGCAACAGCACGAGACGGCGGGGCGGCTTTCCCAGGTTGTGCACCCGCGCGACCGTCTCCTGCCCGCGGTAGCACCCCTTGTCCAGGTGTACCGCGATCCCGATCCAGCCGACCTCGTGCGGAATCGTCCGGTGGTCGATCTCAAAACCGATCCTGGGCCGGCGCGCCTCGACGCGCAGCGCCTCGAAGGCCCAGCTGCCGGCCGGTGCCGCCCCAGCCGCGGTGAGCCGCTCGGCCAGCGACGTCAGCTCGTCGGCGGGCACCAGCAGATCCGCGGCGTCGGTGTCCGGCCATGCCATCCGCCGGACCCAGCCGCGCCCCAGCGGGGCCACGCCCTGTGCCGGCAGCGAGTCCGGATAACCGAGCGCGGCAAGAACCCGAGGCGTCTGCGGCCCGACGAGGCTGACCAACGCATGCTCGGGGCTGACGTCGGCCGGGTCGACCGCCGACCAGAAGCGCATGGAATCCAGATAACCGAACAGCGGCTCCACGGTCCCCGGCTCGACGTCCAGCCAGGTCGTGCCGCCCAGATCGGCCAGCTGCATGTGGTGCTCGACGTGGCCGTGCGGCGAGAGCACCAGCGCCTCGGTCGCCCCGCCGTCGGCCAACTCGGTCAGGTGCTGGCTGGTGAGACTGTGCAACCAGGTCAGCCGGTCCGCGCCGGGAATCGCGATCACGCCCCGGTGGCTGCGGTCGACCCAGCCCACCCGCTCGGCCAGGGCCCGCTGCTCGCGCAACGGATCGCCGTAGTGCAGGGCAACTCCGGCATCGGAACCGTCCGCGGGAACGGCACCGGGGAGCTGCAACAGGGGCGAGGAGTAGTCAGTCACTCCTGCAGTATCGCTGCAGTGGCCCGATGCATTCCGCCTGCATTCCGTGAACCATCCGGATGGACCCGTTTTGCCCTTGTGTGCTGTTCCTTCTAGGCTCACCGGCCGTGAGCGATCGCATACTGGGCAAACTGGGCGCCGGGCTCGTCGACCCGGACACCCCGCTGCTGCGGGCGGACGATTTGGGCGTCCTGCGGGGTGATGCCGTCTTCGAGACGGTCCGCCTGCATGACGGCGCGCTCGATTCATTGGATGCGCACCTGGATCGGCTGACGAGTTCGGCTGCCGCGCTGCAGCTGCCGACTCCGGACCGTTCCGCTTGGCGCGCCCTCGTGGAACAGGTCAGCGAGGCGTGGGGCGGCGCGGGCGAGGCGGCCGTACGGCTGGTGTTCACCCGCGGCGTCGATGACGAGCCGACCGGCTTCGTACTGGCCGCACCGTTGCCTGAGCCGACGCTCCGCCAGCGCCGCGATGGGGTCCGGGTCGTCTCGTTGTCCCGCGGCGTCTCCTCCACCTCCTTCACGGACGCTCCCTGGCTGCTCGGCGGGGTCAAGTCGACCTCGTACGCGGTCAACATGGCCGCGCTGCGGTACGCACACGCTCACGGTGCGGACGACGCGATCTTCGTCGGCACGGACGGCCTGGTGCTCGAGGCCCCGACCGCGACTGTGGTGTGGGCCATCGGCGAGACGCTCTGCACCTCGCCGGACACGATCGGGATCCTGCCCGGCATCACCGTACGGACGTTGTTCGACAACGCGACCGAGCACGGCTTCCGTACCGCCATCTCCAAGTCCACTGTGGAGGATCTGCATACCTCGAACGGGGTGTGGCTGGTTTCCAGTGTCCGGGGGGCGGTTGCGGTCACCTCGATCGACGGAAAGGACGCCCCGGACGGCGAGCTGACCGAACGGGTGCAGGCCGCCAGCGGCCTCTAGCGTCGCTCGCTACCTCCGGAATTCGTGCAGCTTGTCGGCTGCCGCGCGGGCGAATTCTGGATCGTTGATGTGGGTGTCCAGCTCGATCAGCTCGACGTTGTCCCCGATGCCCTCCCGGACCGCACTGAACAGCGCCTCGTCCGCCTCGGGATCGTGGAACGGCTGCCCCTCGACGGCGATCGCGGAGATCCCGCGCAACGGGACGAACAGCGCGGTGGGGCCGGTCGCCGAGTTGAGCTTGCCGGCGACGCGGCGGCCCAGCTGCGCGCATTCCTCCGGGGTGGTGCGCATCAGCGTGATGTTGGTGTTGTGTACATAGAGATTCCGGTCCTCGAACCGTTCGGGCACCGTCGACATCGGCCCGAAATTGACCATGTCCAGCGCGCCCAGTGACACCACCTGCGGTACACCGGCCGCGCCGGCGACCTCCAGTCGCCGCGGATGCGCGGGAAGAGCGCCACCAACGAGCTCGTCGGCCAGTTCGGTGGTGGTCAGGTCGAGCATTCCGTCGACGAATCCGTCGCTGACCAGCGCCTCCATCGACTCGCCGCCGACGCCGGTCTGGTGGAAGACCAACACCTCGTAGCCGAGTTCGTCGAGCCGGGCCCGGGCCGCGTCAACCGCCGCCGTCGTCACCCCGAACATGGAGGCGGCGATCAGCGGCCGCTCCCGCGTCAGCTCCGGCGCCCGCGACCGGGCCATTCCGGCGACGGCCGCCGCGGCGTTGGCGAGGATGCGGGCGGAGACCCGGTTGATGCCGGCAATGTCGACCACCGACGGCATCATCGTGATGTCCCGCGCCCCGACGTACGGCCGGGTGTCGCCGGACGCAACCGTGGTGACCATGAGCTTGGGTACGCCGACCGGCAGTTCCCGCATTGCCTGCGTCGCGAGGGTGGCGCCGCCGGAGCCGCCGAGGGCGGCGATCGCGTCCAGCCGCCCCTCGGCCTGCAGCCGCGCGACGATGACGGCCGCACCCCGCGCCATTGCCGCGACCGCCGCGCCCCGGTCGCCGGCCGCGGCCAGTTCCGCGCGGCTCGTACCGGCCGCCAACGCCACCTCGTCGGGCCCGATGTCCGCAGCGCCAGCCGCGCCCGCCGGTCCGAAGACGCCGGCGTCGATCACCACCACCTCGATGCCCTCGGCGCGGATGCGGTCGGCGAGGAAGCCGTACTCCGCGCCCTTGGTGTCGAGCGTGCCCAGCAGGATGACCGCCATCGGCTGCCTCTCTCGGAGTGGTTCAGATGCCTGTGTCAGATGCATGTGTCAGATGCATGGTCCAGATGCCGGTCAGCGTACGGATCCGGGTCGCGATGCGGCAGCCGTTCGGGCCCGATTCGACACGCCGCTGGCCAGGTACGGAAAGGCATTGCACGCGGCCCTGGAGCGACGTAACGTCTGGGGTACACGGGAAAGGAGGTGGTCCACAGTTGTGTACTGATTGGACTCGTGAGGTGGTTGTCCGCTAGCCGCTGTCCTTCGGACCCCGGTTGCACTTAAGGGTAGAGAGCCCAGTGGCTCGAATACCCGGCAACCACCCGCCCCCGGATCGTCGGTCTTGTCCAACCGACCTGTGTCGTCACCGTACGACACAGTCAAGGTCCGGGGGTTGTCCATGTCCTGAGCCAGTTTCACCCCGTGCCATCCATGATCATGAGCGACTTATGCCGGCTATGGCCGGCACAACGCAATCACGATCACCAGCGGACGGGGAGCGAGGGCAGCGGGGGCTTCTGAGCCCAGACGCAGTAAGCGGCCCGGCCTAAGAGGGCATCGGGCGCAGCCCGGCCAGCATCCGATCCAGTGTGATCCCGGCCTCTTCCCGGGCCTTCGTCGAATCCTTCGCCCGCGCGATGTAGAGGCTCGCCTCAGCGATCAGCGCCGCCAGCAGACTGGCCAGCGGATCGACCGGCAACGGGTCGATCTGGCCGGCGTCCACGGCCTGCTGCAACCAGGCCCGCAGCAGCGCGATACCGTGCCGCTCGACAAGATCGTTCCACGCGTCGTGGCCCAGCGCGGCCGGCCCGTCGATGAGCACGATCCGTTGGAAGTCGCTGTCGAGACAGGCGTCAAGATAATGCTGGAATCCAGCCCGCAGCTCGTCCCAGACCACGGGCAGGTCATCGTCACCCAGCCGGGCCATCTGCTCGGTGATGAGGCGCTGGGCCAACTCGGTCGCCACCAACTGCATGACGGCCCGGAACAGATCGGCCTTGTCCTTGAAGTGGTGGTAGAGCGCGCCGCGGGTGACCCGCGCGGCCGACACGATGTCCTCGGTCCCCGTCGCCACGTAGCCACGCTCGGCAAAGAGCGTGCGGGCGGCGCTCACCAGCGCAGCACGGGTATCGGCGACGTGATCGGCGCGTCGCGACTTGACGACCATGCACAGAGGATAGAACATACAGCTTGTATGTTTCGTGGCACTGGCACGCATCGGAGCGCGCTGGGGTGCTACGGGATGACTACTCCACGAGAAGGTGACCGTTCGTGAGCCTGCCGTTGCACCTGTCGGTGAAGCTCGGCACATATCTGATGAAGCAGAAGATCCGCCGCGTCAAGAAGTTCCCGATGCTGGTCGAGATCGAGCCGCTTTTCGCCTGCAACCTCAAATGCGGAGGCTGCGGAAAGATCCAACAGCCGCACGATGTCCTGAAGAAGCGGATGCCCGTCGAGCAGGCCGTCGCGGCCGTCGAGGAGTGCGGCGCACCCATGGTGTCGCTGGCCGGTGGCGAGCCGCTGATGCACAAGCAGATCGACGTCATCGTCGACGAGCTGCTCAAGCGCAAGAAGTTCGTGGTGCTCTGCACCAACGCGGTGCTGCTGCCCAAGCACCTGCACAAGTTCAAGCCACACAAGAACTTCGCGTGGATGGTGCACATCGACGGGCTCGAGGCCCGGCACGATGAGTCGGTCAGCAAGGACGGCGTCTTCCAGCAGGCCATTGAGGCCGTGAAGCTGGCCAAGGAGGCCGGGTTCGCCGTCTACACCAACTCGACGTTCTTCGACCTGGACTCGCCGCAGGACGTCATCGACGTCCTGGATTACCTCAACAACGACCTCAAGGTCGACCGGATGCAGATCTCGCCCGGATACGCGTACGAGAAGGCTCCGGACCAGGACCGTTTCCTCGGCGTCACGCAGACCCGCGAGCTGTTCAAGAAGGTCTTCGACGACGGCCGACGCAAGGGCTGGCGGCTGAACCATTCGCCGCTGTACCTGGACTTCCTCGAGGGCAAGCGCGATTTCGAGTGCACCCCCTGGGGCATTCCGTCGTACTCGCTGCTGGGTTGGCAGAAGCCGTGCTACCTGATGGCCGACGGCTACGCCAAGACGTACAAGGAACTGCTCGAGACCACCGAGTGGGACAAGTTCGGCCGGGGCAAGGACCCGCGCTGCGACAACTGCATGGCGCACTGCGGGTACGAACCGACCGCCGTCTTCGCCACGATGGGGTCGCTGAAGGAATCGCTGCGGGCGCTCAACCCCGCCGCATAGCTCCTTAACTTTTCATGATCGTGATCGGTTTTTGGTTGGTATAGCCCCAATAACCGATCACGATCATGGAAAGTGGGCGCTGGATCCGAGAGCCGGACCCGGGACAGGGTTGGGATCTGACGGCTCGAGAGATCAGCCGGCGATGCGTTCGAGCCGGGCCGACAGGTGCGGGGCGAGCGGGTTGCCCATCGCCGCCATGTCGATCGCGTAGAACAGCGCACCCTCGACGATGCCGTAGAGCCGGTGGTTGCCGGTGACCTCTTTCGCATTCTCGGTGCGCGCCACCACGTCGGTGGACATCTCCCACTGGGTCGTCGTGTTGGCCTTGCCGAGGTAGATCTCGGTGATCCCGGTCGGATAGGTCAACAGAACGTCGAAACTATCGCCCGCGCCGGCCCGCCACCAGCCGGTCTCCCGCGCGCCCGGCCGCACGACTTCGCCGTCCGGGCCGAGGATCCAGGAGTACGACTCGTAGTGGATGAACGGGCGGCCATCGTGCGAGAACGTCACCTGCTGGCCGTAGTCGAAGTCATCGATCGTCGGGTAGCCGCCCTTGCCGACCCCGCGCCAGGTGCCGATCAACGGCAGGAATGCCAGCAGCGCGGGGTGCAGGTCAGGCCCGTACCGCAGATTGTTCGTCTCCGCCGGGATCGGGAGCTCTTCGGGTGAATCGGCCATGTCCGCCTACCGCTCGACCTGGTAGAGCCGGTAGGCGCCGTACGCCGCGGCGCCGGCGATGACCGCGAAAACCGCGACCAGCAGGACGAAGTAGATCGACTGCATCATGGCGCCGAGCCTATCTCGGCACCCCTCCCTTCCCGGTGATCGACATCGGCTGAGTGTCGCTATAGCGACACCTACTCGATGTCGATCATGGAAATGCGGGGGGCCGCGCGCGGGCATAACGAAATCCGCCCGGGCCGAGATGGCCCGGGCGGATCTGGGTTGAGCTGAGCGTGCCCGCTGGAACTGTGCCGGTTACCAGCCCTTGGTAGTGGGCTTTCCACTCAGCGGGTCGAGCAGGAACGGCTTGGTCTTCGGCTTGGCCTGGAAGTTGAACATGCCGTCGATCGAGCCCGCCTTCGCGTCGAAGGACTGGTCGCCGATCTGTCCCACCTGCCAGTTGGTCTCGATGAACTTCAGGACCGAGGACTGGTCGGTGATCGAGTGGTCGACGTAATTGCTCTTGGAGTAGGGCGACAGCACCATCAGCGGCAGCCGCGGGCCGTACCCGCAGCGGTCGTTGTAGGCGCCCTTCGCCGGCGTGCCACAGGCACCGTCTCCGGAGATCGCGTCCTGGGCCGAATCGGCCGAGGCGTTGACGATCGGCGACATCTGGTGGTCGTACCAGCCGTCGGAGTCGTCGTACGCGATCACGATCGCGGTGTCCTTCCACTGTGGAAGGTTCTGGATCCGGTTGATGGTGCTGACCAGGAAATGCTGCTCGTCGATCGGGTCGGAGTAGCCGGCGTGACCGTCCTGGTATTCCGCGGCCTTGAGGTAGCTCACCTCGGGCAGCCGGCCGGAGTCGGCGGCGGTCCAGAAGTCCGACAGGTCGTACTGGTGGTTGGCCTGGTCGGTCTTGCCGATCATCGCGGTCGACGACGGCGGCAGGTGGTTGGGGTTGGCCGTGGACTTGTAGTACTCGAACGGCTCATGGTGCGCGCTGTAGTCCGCCGAGCTGCTGCCGGCGATGTTGGCATGCGCCGTGCCGCAAACCGGGGCACCGGTCGAGGTCCGGCTACTCGGCTTGAAGCCGCCCTGGAACCAGCCCCAGGTGATCTTCTTCTGGTTGAGCAGGTCACCGACGTTCTTGCCGCTCATCTGCACGGTGGTGCCCTTGCCGCAGCCGTCCAGCGTCGGGTCGGCGTCGCCGAAGAGGGTGCCGTTGGCGACCGAGGCGCCCGCCGCGGATGCGGTGGCACCGTGCGTCTGGCCGGAAATGAGGTTCAGCGCACCCGGCGTCGACGGCCCGAAGTTGGTGTCGTACGAGTTGTCGCTCATCGAGAAGCGCTGCGCGTAATTCCACAGCCCCGTGACGGTGTTGCCGTCGTAGTAGTCCATGACCAGCCCCGGCCGGTAGTACTCACCGGTGGAGGTCGACGTGCAGTCGCCGGAGCCGGTGTATTCGGAGAACTTGTCCATCAGGCCGTGGTCGGCCGCCTGCTGCTCGGGCTTGTAGCTGTGGTTCTGGTCGCAGGTGACAGCCTGCGCCGGGCTGAGCCGGGTCGGGTTGTACGCGTTGAGGTTGTCGGTCAGCAGCGAGCCGGTGAGTCCGTTGACAGTCGGCGTCCCCGGCTGCGCGGTGAACTTGGTCTCGCCCTTGGGGTTCTTGGCATTCGGGTAGGTCCCGAAGTAATGGTCGAACGAAACGTTCTCGTCGAAGAGCACCACAACGTGCTTGATCGGCGTCGTCGTCTTGTGCTGCACGCTGCGGTCGACGGCTTCGCCGCCGTGTGCCGCCTTGGTGGTGGTTGCGGCGGCCGGGGTCGAGTGGGACACCGTGGCGTCCACTCCCACCGCCACTCCGCCAACCGCAATCGCCGCCGCCGCGACGGCTGGGAACATACGTTTCACGACCGGCTTCCTCCAGCAGTCTTCAGGTGTTTCGGGGCGCGGAATCGCGCGAAAACTACGGTGCAAGTCGCCCCCGACTTCGCCGGAAGTCTGCATGGGGCAGGCAACGGCTCAGGGGGCAGCGAGACGAACCTCCGGTGAACACCGGGAAACGTGCCTTGTCGACCCCTGTTGCAGCAGCAAAGCTGGGTGCTGTTGACCGGTCGTTCGCAGGTCATTGACGGTAACCGCTCCCACACAGATCGAAACGTGACAAATTGCCGCAGCGAATTCGGGGTTGTCTGCTCGTCGCTCCGGCCGTCGCCGGGCTGACCGTGATCGCCGGCTGTTCGTCGGGGCACGGAACGGATGCGCGGCGTAGCGACCCGACCGCGATCCGGGTGACGGCCAGTCAGTGCGCGCCCGGTTGGTCCCCCCAGCACGCCGGCCGCGAACATTTCACCGTCTCCAACGCCACCCGCGTCACCACCCGGGTCACCCTCATCGACTCCGTCACCGGCGGCATCTACGGGCAGGTGTGGCAGTTGGGCGCCGGTACGAGCCGGCCGCTGGACATCGTCGTACCGGCCGGGAAGTACCGCTGGCGGTGCGTTCCGATCACCGGGCCGGCCACCGTCTCGACCGCCGCGGCGGTCACCGGCAGCGGCGGGAAGGGCGTACGGCCGCTGATGCCGTTGAGCTCGGAAGAGATCAACGACGCGATGTCGGAGTATCAGACCGAGGTGCAGCGCGGCATCGACGCGCTGGCGCCGGCCACCGACCGGCTGCGGGCCGCGATCCAATCCGGCGACCTCGCCGCGGCCCGGAGCCGCTGGCTGACCGCCCATCTGGCGTACGAGCAGCTCGGGGCGGCGTACGGCACGTTCGGCGACCTCGACGGGGAGATCAACGGCCGCCCGGACGGACTGCCGAAAGGCGTGCACGACAAGGGATTCACCGGCTTCCTGCGGGTCGAGTACGGCCTGTGGCACGACGAATCCGCGACGTCGCTGCGCCCGGTGGTCGACGCGCTCGACGCGGCCGTACACAAGCTGGCCACCACGTTTCCGCACCAGCAGGTCGTGGCAGCCGACATCCCGCTGCGCGCGCACGAGATCCTGGAGAACACGCTGCAGTTCGAGCTGACCGGCGACACCGACCAGGGCAGCCACACCAACCTCGCCACCGCGCGAGCCAACACCGTGGGCAGCCTGCTGGTGCTGAAGGTGCTCACGACGCAGCTGCAGCAGCGTGATCCGGGGCTGCAGGGCAGCGCGACGAAAGACCTGACGGCACTCGCGGCGCAGTTCGGCGGTTACCGCCGCGGCGGCCGCTGGACTCCGCTGACCGCATTGAGCCGCACCCGGCGTGAGCAGCTCGACGCCGCCACCGGACGGGTGCTGGAAGAGCTGGCCCTGATCCCCAACATTCTGCAGATGCCGCCGTCCACGGCGCCCACGTAATGGAGAGACCGTGACGACCGAGCAGACCGACGGGCCGCACACCGGGCTGGGCCGCCGGCGATTCCTGCAGGGCGCGGTGCTCGGCGGCGGGCTGGTCGCCGCCGGAGCCACTGGAGCCGCGGCCGGCACCGCCCGGGCGGCCGAGGGGCAGCCGGCACCGGTGGAGCCGTTCGAGGGCACCCATCAGGCCGGCATCCTCGCGCCCACCGCAGCACATGCCGCGTTCGTCTCCTTCGACGTGACCGCAGCGAACCGGTCCGAACTGCGGGAGCTGTTGCAGACGCTGACCGAGCAGGGCCGCATCCTCACCACCGGCGGGACGCCAGCCGATCCCGGTCCCGCGTCGCCGCCGGTCGACAACGGCGTCCTGGGTCCGAGCGCGCCGCCCGACGGGCTGACTGTGTCGGTCGGGCTCGGCGCCTCGCTCTTCAATTCGCGATTCGGGCTGACCGCGCGGAAGCCGGCCAGGCTCACCCCGATGAAGACCTTTCCGAATGACAATCTCGACCCGGACCGCTGTCACGGCGACCTGCTGCTGCAACTGCGGGCGAACAGTCAGGACGCCGTGCTGCACGCACTGCGCCAGATCGCCCGCAATACCCGCGGTGGCATGCAGATCCGGTGGCGGGCCGACGGTTTCGCCAGCAAACCGCGGCCGGCGGGCGCGCCGCGCAACCTGCTCGGCTTCAAGGACGGCACGGCCAATCCCGCGATCAGCCAGGCCTCCGTGCAGCAACAGCTGATCTGGTCCAGCGCCGGCGAACCGGCCTGGGCCGCCGACGGCACCTATCAGGTGGTTCGGATCATCCGCATGCTGGTGGAATTCTGGGACCGGGTGTCGACCGACGAGCAGGAGCAGATGTTCGGCCGGCGCAAGGATTCCGGTGCCCCGCTCACCGGGAATCACGAGACCGACACCATCGATTATTCGAAAGACCCCAAAGGCTATGGAATTCCACTGACCGCGCATATCCGGATGGCCAATCCACGCACCGCGAAGACCGAGCACAACCGGATCCTGCGCCGCGGCTACAACTACGACCGTGGCACCGACGACAACGGAAACCTCGACATGGGGCTGATCTTCACCTGTTTCCAGCAGGACATCGCCCGGCAGTTCGAGGCGACCCAGACCCGGCTGATCGACGAACCGCTGGTCGACTACATCAGCCCGGTTGGCGGCGGCTATTTCTTCATGGTCCCCGGTGTGCGCGATTCAGCCGACTATTTCGGCAGGGGCCTGCTCGGCTGACCCGAACTGTTCCCCGCCAATGTGGCATTGGGGCAATCTAGTCACCCCAACGCCACATTGGCGGGAAACGGTAGGCGGGAAACGGTGGGCACGGGAAACGGTGGGCGGCGGGAGGTCAGCGGGTCGGATGCACGACGGCGGCGGCGCTTCCGCCCCGACGTACCGGTTCACCGGCCGCCAGGACCCTGCCGTGGCCCAGGAATTCCAGCCCCGAGGCCACCCCGATGGTCGGTGCGATCTTGATAGTCGGGTCCAGCGGTGAGGTGTCACTGATCGAGAACGCCTGGCCGAGTTTCTCCAGTCCCGGCGTCGTGGCCGCCGCGATGAAGTCCGGCTCGGCCTGCGTCGTCGCGGCATTCCGCTGGGACGCCCGCGGTGCCGCAATCGCCTGTGGCAACGTCATTCCGAAGTCGATCCGGTCAAGCAGGATCTGTACGACGGTGGTGATGATGCTGGCGCCACCCGGTGATCCGACCGCCAGGAACGGCTTGCCGTGCTTGAGCACGATCGTCGGCGACATGCTCGACCGCGGCCGCTTTCCGGCAGCCGGCAGGTTGGGATCCGGCACACCCGTCTGCAGCGGGACGAAGTCGTAGTCGGTCAGCTCGTTGTTGAGCAGGAATCCGCGACCGGGCACCACCATCGCCGAGCCACCGAGCTCCTCGATCGTGTTGGTGTAGGAGACGACATTCCCCCACTTGTCGGTGACGACGAAATGGTTCGTGTTGGTGCCCTCCACCGGCTGCCGCGCCGAGGTCGGCTGGGTCGGCGTGCAGGATGAGCCGGTGGCGTACGGATTTCCCGGCGCGACCGGGCTGGTCAGGGCGTGGTCCGGATCGATGAGGCAGGCCCGGTCCCGTCCGTACTGCTGGGACAGCAACTGGTGCAGCGGCACCGAGACGTAGTGCGAGTCGCCGACGTACCGGTTGCGGTCGGCGAAGGCGAGCCGGCTCGCCTCCAGGTAATGGTGCAGCGCCTGCACCCGGGTTTCCTTGGTGAGATCGAAATTGTTGAGGATGTTCAGGGTCTCGCCGCCGGTCGAGCCGCCGCTGGAGGACGGGGCCATGCCGTAGACGTCGAGGCCGCGGTAATTCACCTGGGTCGGGGCCTGGATCGGCGCCCGGTAGAGCGCGAGGTCGTAGAGCTGCATCGACCCCGGCCGCGGGGTGAGCGTCGCATCCTTGGTCAGCGGCAGGTGGTGGACGGTGTCGACGACATCCCGACCGATGCCGCCGCCGTAGAAATCACCCACGCCTTTGCGGCCGATTTCCTGGTACGTATGGGCCAGGTCGGGATTGCGGAAGGTCGATCCCACCACCGGCAGATTTCCGCCGGGCAGGAAAAGCTTGCTGGTCGAGCTGAACTGGCCGAACCGGGCGGCATTCTCCCGGGTCAGTTCACGGAACGTAGCGTCCACCGGAAACCCTTGCTGGGCAACCTTTTCGGCCGGTTTGAGCGCCTGCCCGAGACTGAGCGTCCCCCACTGCTCCAGCGCCCGCTGCCAGGTCATCAAGGTGCCGGGCACGCCCACCGACAGCCCGCTGGTCACCGCGGTCGGGAAAGTCAGCGGCTTCCCGGTCGCCGGGTCGATGAAGAGATTCTTGTCCGCCCGCAGAGGCGTAGTCTCTCGACCGTCGATTGTGGACACTTTGTGAGTGCGCGCGTCGTAGTAGACGAAATAGCCGCCGCCGCCGATGCCCGCGACGTAGGGATCGGTGACCCCGAGGGTCGCCGCGACCGCCACCGCCGCGTCCGCCGCCGTGCCGCCATTGCGCAGCACCTGCATTCCGGCCGCCGTGGACTGGGCGGTGTCGGAGACGACGGCCCCGCCGGTCCCCTCGGCCACCGCATGTTTCACCGGTAACTGAGGCGCCGCGCCGGCCACCGCCGGCACGGTCAGCGCCAGCACTCCCGTCACAGACAATGCAGCCAGGGTGGCGGAACGTCGTCGCATAGAGCTCTCCTCCAGGCACCGCGGACGTAACTGCTGCCGGAGTGAGTTCTACCCCCGAAGTGGCCGGTCGGCAATCGGAGCGCACAAAGCACGGGACGGGTCCCGTACGCAATTCGCGTACGAAACCCGTCCCGATAAATCAGGTGGTGCTAAACCAGCTCGAGCCGAACGTCGTTGCGACCCTCGGTCGCGGTGACCTTCTGCTCGCTGGAGCCGGCCGAGGACAGTGCGCGCACCGTCCACGCGCCCGGTGCGGCGAAGAACCGGAAATTGCCGGAGCCGCCGGTGGGCACCTCGGCGGTGAACTCACCGCTGGCGTCCAGCAGCCGGACGTACGCCGAGGAAACCGGGGAGCCGTTGGCCAGCACCGTGCCCTCGATGACGGTCTCGCCGCCACCGACAGCTACGTTCTGGTCCTGGTCCGGAGCCCCGCAACCCGCCGTCATCAGACGTCCTTCGCAACCGGCACGCCGACCAGCGAGCCGTACTCGGTCCAGGAACCGTCGTAGTTCTTCACATTGCTCTGACCGAGCAGCTCGCGCAGCACGAACCAGGTGTGCGAGGAACGCTCGCCGATGCGGCAGTAGGCGATCGTGTCCTTGCCCTCCTGCAGGCCCGCCTCGCCGTACAGCGCCTTCAGCTCGTCGTCCGACCGGAACGTGCCATCCTCGTTGGCCGCCTTGCTCCACGGCACGTTGATCGCGCTCGGGATGTGACCGGCCACCTGGCTCTGCTCCTGCGGCAGGTGCGCGGGGGCGAGCAGCTTGCCGGAGAACTCGTCGGGCGAACGGACGTCAACCAGGTTCTTGGTGTTGATGGCGTCGACGACCTCATCGCGGAATGCGCGAATCGAATTGTCGGGGTCCTTCGCCGTGTACTGCGTCGCCGAACGCTTGGTCGCGTCCTCGGTCAGCGCCCGCGACTCCAGCTCCCACTTCTTGCGCCCGCCGTCGAGCAGCTTGACGTCGCCGTGGCCGTAGACCTTGAAATACCAGTACGCATAGGCCGCGAACCAGTTGTTGTTGCCGCCATAAAGCACAACGGTGTCGTCATTGCTGATCCCGCGCTCGGACAGCAGTTTCTCGAACTGCTCCTTGCTCACGAAATCGCGACGCGTCCCGTCCTGCAGGTCGGATTTCCAGTCGACCTTCACGGCGCCGGCGATGTGGCCCTTGTCGTAGGCGGACACGTCCTCGTCGACCTCGACGAAAACCACGCCCGGCTTGTTGAGGTTCTGCTCCGCCCAGTCCGCGGAGACCAGTACGTCGGATCGGCTCATGCCGTAACTCCCTTTGGTGTTGTGATTCTTCTGATCAATAGATAAAGCTGGCAGCCGAGGCAGAAACCAAAGGCCGCGTTGAGAAATGCCGCCGCGAGCGCCAGAGCGGTCGCGACCAGGCCCAACCAGTCGAGCCCGGCGAAGAACGCCGCCGTACCGACGGCGGCGAATCCGAAACCGACGCCCTGGGCGAACCTCGGCGGCGCGGCCGGCTCACGTTCGGCCGGCGGCCCGAGCCGCCGGGCCAGCGTGACCCGGAACAACTGACCGTACGGCGCCGCGCGCAGGCCGAGGAACGCCCCGAGCGCGAAGACGACGGTCTGGACGAGCAACAGCCACGCGCTGCCGGTGATCAGCACGATCGCCAGCACGACGGTGGTCAGCCACGCGGCGAAACGCAGACCTCTCGGGTCAACGAGATCCATTCATGCTCCTGACGGTCGCGGATAGCAGGCTCGTCAGACGGCTGATGCCAACAGGTGGCAGAGATGGGCCGTCCGGTCAGGAGGCCGGACACAGGCAGCTGCCCACGCGGCACAGGTCGACCGCGCGGCGGGAGGTGAGCAAGAGGCCCATGGCGCCAGGTTAACAGGACGTTGCGGTCTGGGCAGCCGCCAAATGTGTCCGGTTCCGACAGACTGCGATCGCGCTGCGGGAAAACTCGTCGGTCAGCTCATCGCGGCGGCCAGCGCCCGGACGTCCGCCAGCTTCGGTTGACCCACGATCCGGCTCACCTCACGGCCGCCACGGTCCACCGCGAGCGTGGTCGGTGTACGGAGGATGGACAGCGACCGGACGGCGTCCAGGTGCGACTCCGCGTCGACCTCGACGTGCGAGAGCCCCGGCGTGGTCTCGGCGGCCCGGGCCAGCACCTGCCGGGTCGCCCGGCACGGCGCGCAAAACGCCGAGGAGAACTGCACCAGGGTCAGCTCCGCGGTCGCCGGGTCGACGTCCAAGCCGGCCAGCAGCTCGCGTACGTCTCGACCGTCCTGTGCGGACACCGGCTTGACCACCCGCCCGTCGTACCGCCGCCACAGCAACCCCGCGACGGTGCAGACCGCCAGCACGGCAACCAGGATGACGATTCTGCTCATCCCACCAGCATGCCACTCAGCCGGCCGGGACGAGCTCTCCGTCGCGGATGGTGACGTGGTCGATGGTGCCGTTGCCGGCGAGGCCCTTGTCGGTGACCTTGACACTGGTGACCTTGATCCCGAACGGGAGATCGGTGAGCGAGACGCTCTTGTTGAGCAGCGCGAGGTAGGTCGGCGGCACCGGGGATCCGTTGACGGTCGCCTGCTGCGGGTTGATCTGCAGGGCGCCGCCGGAGATCGACGGGCTGGCCTTGCCCGTCACGTCGATGGTGTGCCCGGCGTAGGTCAACGGGCCGGAGAAGTCCAGCTCACCGCCGTCCGCCTTGAATTCCATGCTGCTCAACCCGGCCGCCGTGGCGAGCTCGTCGTAGGGCACGGTCACGTCCGCCTTGACGTGGTCGATCGGGATGGTCGAGAAGTCCCACCGCCCCAGGTCGCTGAGCGGGACGTGCACACCGCGCAGCCGTACGTTGGCGTCCAGGTTGTGCAGCTTGTCGGCGTCCAACCCGGAGGCGTCGACCTCGATGTCGCTGTATTTCCCACCGACGATCTGGGTAAGGAACGGGATGCCGTGCACCCGCACCTTCGGCTTGTGGTCCAGGTGCAGCCGATCGCGGAGCGCGCCCTCCAGAGCCACGTTGGCGACCACCACGCCGACCCGGTCCACCGCCACCAGGATCACGATGAGGCTGACCAGCACGATCAGGAATTTCTTCACCTCAGCCGGCCACCACTCTGCTCAGCAGGTACGCGACCGGGGCGGCGAGGGCGATGGGGAGCACCACCTGAAGGTACGGGGCGGCCAGCCGGCCGGCCGTACCCCGGGGTGCCAGCTCGAGGTACGAGACACCGACGGCGACCAGCCCGACGACGAGCCCGAGCGCCACTCCGAGGAAGCCGGCCTCGACGGTGCCGACGCCGGACAGGTGATGCAGCCGCCAGATCGCGGTGGCCCCACCGCCGATCGCGCCGATCAGCAGCGCAGGCAGTCCACGCGGGATGCCGTCGGCGAACCGCGGCACCGACACCACCAGGTCGACCAGGTGCCCGACGACCAGCGCGATCCCCATTGCGAGCACAGCAGCCACCAGCAGGTCCGGCCCGGACGTGCCGCGCCGGGTCACCACCAGCGCGGCCAGCGCACCGGTGACGACCACCAGAGTGGCCAGCCGGGCCATCGAGTCGGTCACCTTGACCCGCACCGGTCCGCGGAACAGCTGATGCAGGATCAGCGCGACGAACGCCAGACCGAGTACACCGATCAGCGCCGAGAGGCTCGGCCGATCCCGGGCAGCCAGCACGATGTCGGCGGCGACCGCGGCGGCGCAGGCGATCACGGCGGCGCCGATCGGACCCGGCGGCTCCAGCGCCACCACCCAGCCGCCGATCAGCAGGGCCTGCAGGACCGCCACAACGGCGATGACCGCGGCCAGTCCGCCGCCGGTGCTGGCGAGTACGAGCACCGCGGTGAGGAACGCGGCCAGCACCGCGGCGGTGAGATGATCCAGTCGCTCGGTCGTTGCCTCCGGCCGACGGGCTCGGACCGGACGCGCACCGCTCCCCCGGCCGGCCACGGTCGGAATGGGACTGGTCGGAAAGTCGCCCCTGTCGAGCTGGTTGAGCTGGCCAGTGTCGGGCTGGGCGGTGCTCGGATGACGTACGTCCGGCTGGGTTTCGGTCGGCACCTGTCGGGGTCCGGCGACCCGCGCGGACGCCCGCCGGGCGTCCCGGGCACCCGCCCGGCGCCGGCCGCCATGCCGTGCAGGACCGTCGATCACCCGCACATGGTGTCAGACCGGGTCAGCGGCCTGACGCAGCGTCGCGCCACGGACCCAGTGAGCGATATCAGCGACCAGTGCCGGGGTCATGGCGCTCTCCGCGTGCCCCATGCCGGCGATCAGCCACAGGTCCGCGGCACCGCCCGTCGCCGCGACCAGAGCCCGCGGATGCTCGACCGGGAAGTAGCCGTCCGCGTCGCCGTGCATGATCAACAGCGGGACCGGAGCGATCCGGCCGACGACCTCCACCGGAGACTCCGGTACCGACTCCCAGGCGCCACCCAGCCTGGTGTGCATCAGGTGCCGGCAGACCACCCGGCCGAGCACGGTCTCGTTGAGCCAGTGCACCCGACGCATCGCCGCGGTCTCCCGGACGAACCACCGGGCCGGAGCACTCACGCTGACCACCGCGTCGACCCCACCGGTCAGCGCCGCGTGCCGCAACACCACCGAACCGCCCATTGAGAAACCCACGGTGGCGACCCGCTGGTACCCGAGCCGCCGGGCTTCGGCGACCGCGGCCGCGACGTCGAGCACCTCGGCCGCACCGGCCGTGGAGATGCCGGCCGAGCCACCGTGGCCGCGAAAGTCGACGACTCGGGTACCAGCAGGACGCCGGCCTGACGTCCCAGACAGGCGAGGATGTTGCGCAGTCGAGGCCGGCTCACCGAGCCGGTGAAGCCATGCGCCACCACGATCGCCAGCGAACGGTCGGTGCCGGCGCGGTGCACGCCGTGGAGGGTCACGCCGTCGACCGTGACGAGTCGCACGGTCACGCTGGGCTCCACCTGCGATATCCTCCACTTTCACGATCCGATGGGGCACGCAGCGCCGGGTGTCACGAGAGCACGCGACCACAAGGGGCCAACTCGTGAATATCCTGCTGATGACCGAAGCCGAGCAGCCGACAGCTGAGGTACTTCCCGCCCTCGGACTGCTCATCCACGATGTCACCGTCGTCCGTCCGGCTGTCACCGCCCTGCTGGACGTGCCGTCCGTCGACGTCCTGCTGATCGACGCCCGCCGCGACCTGGTCCGGGCCCGTACCCTGCTCCGGCTGCTCAACACCACCGGCGTGCCCTGCCCGATGATCGCGGTGATCACCGAGGGCGGGCTGACCGCACTCCGGGCCGACTGGGGTGTCGACGACGTCATCCTGGACACCGCCGGCCCGGCCGAGCTCGAGGCCCGGCTGCGGCTGTCGGTGGAACGCCGTACCGCCGACACCGGTGCCGACGCCGTCACCGCGGTCGGCGAGCTCACCGTCGACGAGGCCACCTACACCGCCCGACTCCGCGGCAAGCCGCTCGACCTTACGTACAAGGAGTTCGAGCTGCTGAAGTTCCTCGCCCAGCACCCCGGCCGGGTCTTCTCCCGGGCGCAACTGTTGCAAGAGGTCTGGGGCTATGACTACTACGGCGGCACCCGCACGGTCGACGTGCACGTGCGGCGACTGCGGGCCAAGCTCGGCACCGACTACGACGCCATGATCGGCACCGTGCGCAACGTCGGTTACAAGTTCGTCCGGCCGCCGGTGGAGCCCAACGCCATGGTCGACGCCTGATCCGCCGACCGCACTAGGGTGGCTGGATGACCGCGTCACCGCAGGACCTGATCGACCTGATTGCCGCCGCTGAGCGGGCTGACGGGGTCCGTCCGGTCTCCGAGCAGACCGAGCTGGCGGTACGGGCCGGCGCGCCGGCCGAGACGGTCAGCCACGCCGGCCGGGTGGCCGGATTCGCTTACGCGGCAGACGATTCCGCCGAGCTGGTGGTCGCGCCGGAGTTGCGCCGGCAGGGCGTCGGAACGGCGTTGTTGGCCGCACTGCGGGACGCCGGGACGGCCGACCGGATCTGGGCGCACGGCCGGATCTCGGCCGCCCAGGCCTTCGCCGACCACCACGGTTATCTGGCCGAGCGGGTGTTGTGGCAGATGCGCCGGCCGGCCGGCGCGCTGCCCGCCGCGGCGCTGCCCGCCGATGTCGAACTGCGGCCGTTCGTCCCGGGTCAGGACGAGCAGGCCTGGCTGGCGGTCAATGCCCGGTCCTTCGCCCATCACCCCGACCAGGGCCGGATGACGCTCGCCGATCTGCAGGCGCGCGAGGCCGAGCCATGGTTCGACCCGGCCGGATTTCTGTTGGCCTTCCGGGGCGGCGTTCTGATTGGCTTTCACTGGACCAAGATCCACCCGGACGGCATGGGCGAGATCTACGTTCTCGGTCTCGATCCGGCAGCGCAGGGAATGCGACTGTCCACTCCGCTCGCCATCGCCGGGCTGCGTTCGCTGGCCGAGCGCGGAGCGCCGGAATCGCTGCTCTATGTCGACGAGTCGAATGCTGCCGCAAAGCATTTATACGAGAAGCTCGGATATCACGAATTCCGAGCCGACGTGCAGTTCGTACCGAAAAAGTAATCCTGATACTGCAGGCGCCGGAAAATACGGGCACCTCGCCCAATAGGTATTGAGCCGGACGGCCCGTTCACCATTTGGCCATCCAATATCCGGACTGTGGCGTGAGCCACGTCGCCGCGAGTTCATGGTGCGTTCACCGACGCGGGGTCGGTCCGCTACTTCGGGTCCCTACCGTCCGCACTGTCGCCGGCAATGGATCGGCGCTCTGTCTCAATGCGGAGGACCAAACCAGTGAAGCTATCTCGCTTCGCCGCCGTGCCGACACTGCTCCTGGCCGGCTCGATCACGCTGGCCGCGTGTGGCTCGGACAATACGAAGAGCGGCAACGACTCGCCCAGCAAGAGTGCCGGCAACGGTGATGCCAGCCAGGCCGCCACCGAGAGCGGCTCCACGAACGATTGCGCCACAGGTCAACTGCAGACCGACGGCTCGAGCGCGCAAAAGCCCGCCTTCAATGCCTGGATCCAGGCGTACGAAGCGAAATGCAGCGGCGCGCAGATCAACTACGGCGGAAACGGCTCCGGCGCGGGCGTCACCGCTTTCACCCAGAAACAGGTGCCGCTGGCCGGCTCCGACTCGCACCTCACGCCGGCCCAGCAGGGCCCGGCCGACAAGGTCTGCGCAGGCGGAAAGGCCATCGACATCCCGATGGTGGCCACCCCGGTCGCCATCGTCTACAACCTCAAGGGCGTCACGGGTCTGACCCTGACACCGTCGGCAATCGCCCAGATCTTCGCCGGCAAGGTCACGAAGTGGAACGACCCGGCAATCGCCGCCTCCAACAAGGGCGTCTCGCTGCCGGCCACCTCGATCACCACGATCCACCGGTCGAAGGACTCTGGCACGACCGACAACTTCGCCAAATTCCTTGACGCACAGGCGAAGAGCGACTGGAAGTACGGGACCGGCCAGACCTGGGCCGCCCCCGGCGGCACCGGTGCGGCCGACTCGTCCGCGATGGTCACCCAGGTCAAGCAGGCCGACGGCGCCATCGGTTACGTCGACAGCCCGGACGCCACGAAAAACAAGCTGAACGTCGCCAAGCTCGACGTCGGCCAGGGCCCGGTCGCGCTGTCGCCGGACACGGTGAACGCCGGCCTTTCGGCCGCCAAGGTGGTCACCACCGGCGATGACATCCAGGTCAACCTGAACTACGGCCTGAAGCAGAAGGGGGCCTACCCGGCCCTGCTGGTCACCTACGAGATCACCTGCACCAAGGGACTTTCGGCCGACCAGGCCAAGTTCGTGAAGTCGTTCCTGACCTACACCTCCACCGACGGGCAGTCGGCGCTCACCGCGCTCGGCCACTTCCCGTTGCCGGACAGCCTGCTGACCAAGGTCAAGGCTTCCGTCGCTGCGCTGCAGGGCTGAATCGCTCTTTCATGGTTGGTACGCAGCGTGTGACCGGATGCGCCTCGCAGCCGCGGGGCGCATCCGGCCATGCCCGCATCACCGCCCCGTACCGACGTCGCGGAGGACCCGTCCCCGATGCCTGACCTTGACACCGCGCCGGCGGCAACCGTAGCCACGCCACCGGACCGGGCGCCCTCGGAGATCACCGGTCCCAGCGTGCGGCCGGGCGACCGGTTGTTCCGCACCACCGCGCTGGTTGCCGGTTCGCTGGTCCTCCTCGTAATGGCGGGGATCGCCGGATTCCTTGTCTACAAGGCGATTCCGGCTCTTCAGAAAGACAAGACAAACTTCTTCACCACGCAGGTCTGGCAACCGGACGCGCTGAAGCCGACGTTCGGCATCGCCGCCCTGCTGATGCACACGATCATCACCGGCCTGCTGGCGATGGTCATCGCCGTGCCGGTCGCGATCGGCATCGCGCTTTTCATCAATTTCTATGCGCACCGCCGGCTGGCCGGCGCACTCGGCTACATCGTCGACCTGCTGGCCGCGGTGCCGTCCATCGTCTACGGCCTTTTCGGGATCACGCTGCTCGCTCCGCATTTGCACGGGCTGGTGCGCTGGTTGTCGAAATACTTCGGTTGGACCGGCTTTCTGCATTACCGGCCGGACAACATCCCCAACAGCCACTCCGACCTCACCGGCGGCATCGTGCTGGCGATCATGATCCTGCCGATCATCTCGTCGCTGTCCCGGGAGGTTTTCCGGCAGACGCCGACGGACCATATCGAGGCGTCACTGGCGTTGGGCGCGACCCGCTGGGAGATGATCCGCACCGCCGTCCTCCCGTACGGCCGCAGCGGCGTCGTGTCGGCGTCCATTCTGGGCCTCGGTCGGGCCTTCGGCGAGACCATGGCGGTCGCGTACATCCTGTCCTCGACGACGGATCTGAATTTCCATATCACCGAGACCGGCGGTATCACGTTCGCCTCCAATATCGCGAACAAATACAACGAGGCGACCCCGCTGGGCATCAACGCGCTGGTCGCCTCCGGTCTCTGCCTCTTCGTGATCACCCTGGTCGTGAACCTGGTGGCCCAGTCCATCGTCCGGCGGAAATCGGGAGTCGAGGAATGAGCGCACTAACCGGGGTCTCGCTCCGCGGCCAGCGGTTGCCGGCGTGGACGCCGATCGCCTGCGTGCTGGTCGCCGTGGCCCTGACGTTCGCGATCTTCGCGGTCAGCACGGTCAGCGGAAACGCCGAATTCGGCGTTCTCCTGGTATCGCTGTTCGTCACGATCCAAACGACGACGAGCTTCGTCGTCGAAGGGCGGCGGCAGGCGAAGAACCGCCTCTTCACAACACTCGTCTACGCCGCCTTCGTCGCCGCGATCGTGCCATTGGTGACGATTCTCTGGATCGTCGTCAGCAAAGGCGCGGGCAGCCTTACCGGCGATTTCCTGACCCATTCGATGTTTCTGATCAACCCCGACGACAAGGGCGGCGGCGCCTATCACGCCGTAGTCGGCACCATCGAGCAGGGCCTTATCGCCGGACTGATCGCCGCACCGCTGGGAATCCTCGCGGCCATCTACCTGGTCGAGTACGGTAGGCGGTCACCGTTCGCCAAGCTGATCAGCTTCTTCGTCGACATCATGGTTGGCGTCCCGTCGATCGTGGCCGGCCTTTTCGTCTACACATTGTGGATCCTGGTGTTGGGATTCCAGAAGTCGGGCTTCGCGGGATCGCTGGCGTTGTTCATCATCATGATGCCGCTGGTGATCCGGTCCACCGAGGAAATGCTCCGCCTGGTGCCCGCCGAATTGCGCGAATCCTCGTACGCACTGGGCATTCCCAAGTGGAAGACCATTCTGCGGATCGTGCTGCCGACCGCACTCGGCGGGATCGTCACCGGTGTGATGCTCGGCCTGGCCCGGGTGATGGGTGAGACGGCTCCGTTGCTGCTGCTGGTCGGCGGCAACTCGAAGATCAACTTCAACCCGTTCTCGTTCGGGTCGACGCCCAACCCGCAGATGTCGCTGCCCACGTACATCAACGAGCAATTCGGTATCGCCACCGGAAACACCGATGCGCCGGCATTTCATCGGGCCTGGGGAGCGGCGCTGCTCCTCATCCTGATCGTCATGCTGCTCAACGGGCTGGCTCGACTGATCGCGCGCCTCACCCGGGCGCGGGGCTGAAAGGACTGACATGGCCAAACGAATCGACGTTTCAGGTCTGGACGTCTACTACTCCAAATTTCTCGCCGTCGAAGATGTCTCGATGTCGATCGAGCCGCGCACCGTCACGGCGCTCATCGGGCCGTCCGGTTGCGGCAAGTCGACATTCCTGCGCACCCTGAACCGGATGCACGAGGTGATCCCCGGCGCCCGGGTCGACGGGAAAGTGCTACTCGACGGTGAGGACATCTACGACTCCGACGTCGACCCGGTGAATGTGCGGGCGACGATCGGAATGGTCTTCCAACGCCCCAACCCGTTCCCCACCATGTCCATCTACGACAACGTGGTGGCCGGGCTGAAACTGCGCGGCCGGGTCCGCAAGGTCGAGTTGGATGGGATCGTCGAACGGTCCCTGCAGTCGGCCAACCTCTGGAACGAGGTCAAGGACCGGTTGAAGAAGCCGGGCGGCGGCCTGTCCGGCGGTCAGCAGCAGCGGCTGTGCATCGCCCGGGCGATCGCGGTCGAGCCGCAGGTATTGCTGATGGACGAGCCCTGCTCCGCGCTCGACCCGATTTCGACGCTGGCGATCGAGGATCTGATCGGCAAGCTCAAAGAGCGCTACACGATCGTCATCGTCACCCACAACATGCAACAGGCGGCGCGGGTGAGCGACCGGACCGGTTTCTTCAATCTCGCCGGTGTCGGCCGGCCCGGGCGGCTGGTCGAGGTCGACGAGACGGCGAAGATCTTCTCCAACCCGACCGAAAAGCAGACCGAGGCCTACATCACGGGGCGTTTCGGCTGATCGTGTGAAGCGGGGCGCGGTTGGGTACGGTCCTGCCATGGCGACCGCGCCGTTCACCTCAGACAGCATCGTGATCTCCGCCGAGCCGCGGCAGATTTTCGATATCCTCGCCGACCCTCGGCGGCATTCGGAGCTAGACGGGTCGGGCACCGTGCGCGACACGCTCTTCGGGCCGGACCGGCTCAGCAAGGGCGCCACGTTCGGCATGAGCATGCGGATGGGCGTCTCGTACAAGATCACCAACAAGGTGATCGCGTTCGACCCGGACACCGAAATCGCCTGGCGGCATTTCGGCGGGCACGTCTGGCGCTACCGGCTCGAGCCGATCGACGCGCAGCGCACCCGGGTCGTCGAGTCCTGGGACTGCTCGCCGATGAAACCCACGGCCCAACTCGTCGTACGGCTGGTGGGCTTTCCGCGCCGCACCCGCCGTAACATCACCGCGACCCTGGTCCGGCTGAAGGTGCTGGCCGAGCCAATTCCCCGCTGACCGGCTCTTTAGACGCTGCACGTCTTGTCGGCCGCGCTCACTGACTTCAGCGCCGAGGGCGTCGGGGATTTGGCGGTGTGATCCGAGCCGGCCATCCGGGTGGAGCCGCTCGGTTGGGCGTCGCCGACCGCGACGGTGTGCGCTCCGGTGTAGGCAGAGCCGACGACCAGCACCACCTGACCGGCGCCGGCCGCCGCATCGGCCTGCATGACGGCGCCGGGCACGGCCGCGGCGAGGGTGCGGGCGGCCGCGAGTTCCGCCGGCGCGTACTGCACGACCGGCCGGGTGGCTCCGGACGGCTCGACCGACAACGTCGAGACCGTGAATCCGGCGCTGGTCAGGTCGGCGCTCGCCCTGGTGGCCAGATTGCGGGTGCCGACGCCGTTGACCACCCGCACGGTGACGTCCTGTGGCGCGACGGTGAGCTTTGGCGCGGGGGCATGCCGGGACGCTTTGGCCGTGGATTTGCTGGTGGGCTTGGGCGAGCTGGCGCCGTTCACCGGCACGGTGACCGTGGCGTTGTCGTCGATGATCGACTTCCACAGCGGCTTCGCCGCCGCGAGGTCGAGCTGTACCCGGCCGCCGCTGCTCTGTCCCGGCGGTGTGTAGTCCGGGTTGGCGATCGGCACGGTGAGGAAATTGGCGTGCGCGGCGTCGAGATGGTGCATCTGCTGGGCCAGGCCGTAGAGATCGGCGAGGTGAGTGTGCTTGTCCAGGGTCACCGAGGTCGTGGCGGCGTCGAGAAACTTCTTCAGCTTTCCGGGACTGAACAGAATTCCGGTGCTGGTGGCGACTCGGATCATCGAGCCCAGGAACTGCTGTTGCCGCGTGATCCGGCCGAGGTCAGAGCCGTCGCCGATGTTGTGGCGGGCCCGCACATAGGCGAGCGCCTGATCTCCGCTGAGGGTCGTCGTCCCCTTCTTCAGGTGCAGGCCGCTGTCGGGGTCGTCGATGGGGATGGGCGTGCAGACCGGCACGCCACCGAGCGCACTCACCATGGTCTTGAATCCGGTGAAGTCGATCTGCACAGAGTGCGTGATCTCTACTCCGGTCAGCTCCTGCACGAGCCGGATCGTGCAGGCCGCGCCACCCAACTCGAAGGCCGAGTTGAACATTCCGTCGTACGGCTTGCTGGTCGAGCCGTCGGCCTTCTTGCATTCCGGGACGTGCACCCAGGAATCCCGCGGAAAGCTGACCATTGTCGCTTTGCCGCCGTCCGGCGAGAGATGCGCGAGAATTGTCGTGTCGGAACGAGCCCCGGCAACCTCACCCGAACTCGTTTCATATTTGCCATTGGCGCCGGACCTGGTGTCCGAGCCGATAAGCAGGAAATTCTGTGCGTGCTCCTGTTTCGTCTTCTCGACAATGTGCGGGTCATTCTGGGCGAGTGTGTCGGCGCGGTGAATACGGCCGTCGTAATGCTTGTAGGTGAAATAGCCGAACGCGCCGACACCGGCGAGCACCACGACCAGAGCCGCGGAGGTCCAGACCACTATTCGACGCCAGCGCCGTCGACGTTTCGGGGGCCGGGTGGTCGCCCCATCGGCCGTACGGGCCGCGGCCAGTCGTTCCGCCGATCGGCCGAGCGCCGGGAGTATGACCGTGGGCTGTTCGACATCCGGGGAATCCCGGAACAGGTCGGGCAGACCTTCGGCTTGAGCGTCCGCCGAAGGTTGGGGGTCGGCTCGATGCCGACCGCGGCCCGGCCGCTGCCGACCGGGCCCGTTCGGTGACGCATTTCCGTACTCGTCAGCCACGACGCGTTGGACCCCCAGAAGGCGCTGGCGTATTGGCATGTGGGCGGGAGGCGGCCCCGCAACCAGGACCAATCGTACGTACGCGACGCCGCGTGTGCGACTTTTCTGGGAAAGATGTCCCGGTCACTGGCGATCTTTCCGAAATGAAATCGGCCAGCGCGGGGAAGTGTCAATTCGCCATATGGCGGGTGTCACACAGCTGGTGACGTTGTCAGGTAAACCAATCCGCCGATCAGTAATTGCTTATTTCCAGCGGTGCTGGTCCTTCTCGTCGTCCCAGTCGTGCAGCGCCAGCGGAGCGCCAGGCCCGACGAGCAGCCAGGTGGGCTTGGGCGCCTCCGGGCCGTAGATGTCCAGCCAGAACGCGTTGCCCGCGTCGGCGGAGTCGAGGATCTGCTGCCGAACCGCGGCGACGTGCTGCTCGGCGAGCGGGTAGCGGCGGCCGTCGTACCAGATCGATGCCATGCGGCGAGCCTATACGGCGGCCATCCGCCCCGCCCGCTGCTACAGCTCCGGCCCGCGGGTCCGCACCTCGTCGACCGAGGTCATCGCCTCCCGCAGTTGGTCCAGCCAACTGTCGGCGTGCTCGCCGACCAACCGCACGCACCAGACCAGCGCATCCGCCCGGGAGCGGGCGACACCGGCGTCGACCAGGGTGTCGAGCACCCGCCGATCAGGCTGCCGCAACCGGGTCATCACCGGCACCGCGGCACTGGTGAAGAGCTGCCCGGTGTCGCCGATCCGCGCACCCCAGGCCACCTTCCGGCCGTAGCGCGCCTCGGCCTCCTGGGCGATCCCGATACGGGCGTCCCGGGTCTCCTCCCGGAATCGCGCGATCCGGCCGGCCTCGGCGCCCGCTCGCGCCTCGGCGGTCGCGTCCGGCGCGGTCTCCGGCGCCGGCAGGGTGCCGACGATGACGATCTCCTCGCGGTCGACGGTTACCTCCGGCGCGCCCTCGAACCATTCGTCCGGCAGCCGGCCGGCGATCCAGTCCGCCGCGTCCTCGGCCGGCGGCAGGTCGCCCTGCTGCCAGCGGCCGTACTCCCCGCGCCACCGTCCGCGTCCGGCGTGTCGCTGTCCGTGCCCTGCGTGTCCCCGATCCATGACAGCCTCCCGACTGACTCCGTAACAATGATTACAGTCTTACACCGTTACGTGAGTCGTGGTGTCCGCCGATGGCGAACGGGCCGCCGCGCACCGCCGTCAGCGAGTTACCGGCGGACATCGGACATATCTCTTGTGTCCGAGTCCAATGTGGACGTTCCGGCCGGGTGGTCACGACGGATCCCACCGCCTCAGACCATCTGTCGGTCGCGGCGGCGACCCTGCGCCTGAGCGGCCCGTGGGTCGGTTGATAGAAAGGCGGCATGACCGACTGGATCGCTTTTGACTACGGCCGTGTGCTCACCCATCCGCAGCCCGCTGAGGATCTGGCCGCGCTGGCCGATCTCGCCGGGTTGAGCGGTACGGAATTCGTCCCGTCCTACTGGAAAGAGCGGGCCGGCTATGACCGCGGCGACCTTGACGCGGCCGCGTACTGGTCGGGTGTCCTGGGCCAACCGGTAGCGACCGAGCTGCGCGAGGAACTCGACGCGCTGGACACCCGCAGCCACCAGCACCTGAACACCGACACGTTCGACCTGGTCGAGCGGCTCTCCCGGGACGGGGCATCGCTTGCCCTGCTGTCGAACACCCCGGAGCCGTTGGCTGCCGGTATGGAGAGTGCCGCCTGGGCCGGGCTTTTCGCACGTCATTTCTACAGCTGCCGGTTGCGGCTGGTAAAGCCGGAACCCGCGATATACCGGCATGTGCTGGCCGAGCTGGAGGCGGCGCCGGAAGAGCTGACCTTCATCGACGACCGACCGGAGAACATCGAGGCGGCCCGGGAATTGGGGATCCGGGGGCTGCTGTTCACCGACGTCGAGACGCTGACCGCCGAGCTCGGCCGCTGAATTAATCCCGCAGGTCCAGCCCGATGTCCAGGGCCGGTGCGGAATGTGTCAGCGCCCCGACCGCCAGGAAATCGACTCCCGTCTCGGCGACCACTCTGGCCCGGTCCAGGGTCAGCCCACCACTGGCCTCGGTCTGCACGCCGGCCGGCCGGGCGATGGCGACCGCCTCCCGCAGGTCGGCGAGGTCCATGTTGTCCAGCAGCACGAGGCGGGCGCCGGACTCCACCGCCTCGCGCACCTGGTCGAGCGTGTCGCACTCGACCTCGCAGATGACATCCGGATAGCTGGCCTGTACGGCGGCCAACGCGGCCCGGACACTACCCGCGGCAACCAGGTGGTTGTCCTTGATGAGGGCCTGGTCGGCCAGCCCCATCCGGTGATTCCGGCCGCCGCCACAGCGGACCGCGTACTTCTCCAGGATCCGCAGCCCCGGCGTGGTTTTGCGGGTGTCGCGGACGATGGTGCCGGTGCCCTCGACCGCGGTGACCCAGCGGGCGGTCGTGGTCGCGATCCCCGACAGATGACACAGGATATTGAGCGCGCTGCGTTCGGCGGTGAGGATTTCCCGGACCGGTCCGGTGATGCTCAGCAGGACGTCACCGGAGGCGACCGGGGCGCCGTCCCCGACCAGCGTTTGTACGGTTCCGCGGCCGGCAAATCGCTGCTCGACGATTTCGGCCGCCACTGAAATTCCGGTGACGACGCCGGGGACCCGGGCCACGAAATCCGCCGTGCCTCGAGTTTCAGAGTCCACAGTAGACACTGTAGTGATGTCGACCCCGCCAGCCAGGTCCTCCTCCAGGGCCAACTGGGCGACCCGTTCGATGTCCGCCCGCGACAGGGGTTGCGCCGACACTGGGGAAACTGCCGCCTGCGCGGCGCCGATGCTCACTGCCTGACCTCCGCTCGTACCGTTCCGTTGTCGAGGGTGAAAACAATGTGCCGCAGCCAGTTGTCGCGGCACTCGGGATTGTCGATGCGCCGGTGGCAGCCGCGGCTTTCCTCGCGCAGCAACGCCGCCGTGGTGACCATCGAGGCGATAGTGTGCACGTTGGTCGCCTCCCACGCCGCCAGCCCCGGTTCGCCGGTGGTGGCGGCGTTCTGAAGAAGTTGCGCCATCGCCTGCAGCCCCTCCGGAGTGCGGTGCACGCCGACGTCGCGGGCCATTCCGATGGTGAATTCCAGCCGGGAGGCCGGATCGATCGCGCCGCCGGGCTTGGCGTCCAGATCGGCCGTGTGCCGCGGCGGCAATTCGGCGGCGAGTAACCCGGCCAGCCGACGGGCCATGACCAGGCCCTCGAGCAGGCTGTTGGAGGCGAGCCGGTTGGCGCCGTGCACGCCGGTGCGGGCCACCTCGCCGATCGCGTACAGGCCCGGAATCGAGGTGCGCCCCGACATGTCGGCATTGACCCCGCCGCAGGCGTAATGCGCGGCCGGCGCCACCGGGATCGGTTGCGTCACCGGGTCAATTCCGGCCGCCCGGCAGCCGGCGACGATGGTCGGGAACCGGCGCAGCAAGGTCTCCTCGCCAATGTGGCGGGCATCCAGATAGAGGTGGTCGGTGCCGGTGCGGGCCATCCAGGCCGCCATCGTCGCTGAGACGACGTCCCGCGGCGCGAGCTCGAGGGCAGGGTGGGCACCGGCCATGACGCGTTCCCCGTGTGCATCGACGAGCCAGGCGCCCTCGCCGCGCACCGCCTCAGAAATCAACAGTTGGCGGCCGCGGGCTCCCGGGCCTCGGTAGAACACGGTCGGGTGGAATTGCACGAATTCCACATCGGTCACCTCCGCGCCGGCGCGCAGGGCGAGACCGATCCCGTCTCCGGTCGACACCTCGGGGTTGGTGGTGCTGGAATAGACCTGCCCCATTCCCCCGGTGGCGAGGACGACCGCACGGGCGTGCACCACACCGACATCGCGGCAGCTGCCATCGGCGTCGAGCCGGCCAACGGTGATCCCGGCGATCTCGCCGGCTGCACTGGTAACGGTATCCAGTGCGAACGCGTGGTCGATGACAGAAACTCCGACGACCGCTTTCTCCAGCGTACGTTGGATTTCCAGGCCGGTTGCATCACCGCCCGCGTGCACGATCCGGGGCCGGGAATGCCCGCCCTCTCTCGTGAAGGAGAGGCGACCGTTTCCGTCGTGGTCGAAATGCGCGCCCGCGGCGAGAATGGCGTCCACCGCACCCGGGCCCTCGGTGACCAGAATGCGTACCGCGTCCTCGTCGCACAGACCGGCGCCGGCCACGAGCGTGTCCTGCAGGTGCTCGTCCGGCGAATCGTCCACTCCGGAGGCGATCGCGACGCCGCCCTGGGCCCAGGTGGTGCTGCCGGCGCCCATTTCGGCCTTGGTCACGACAGTGACCGCGATTCCGGATCCGGCCAGGGAGTACGCGAGACAGAGTCCGGCCACGCCGGAGCCCACGATCACCACGTCGGTGTGCCGTTCCCAGCTGGGGGTGGGAGCGGCGAGCCGGTCGACGAGCGTCGTTACCGGCTCGGTCAGCAGCGCGGTCATTCGCCACCCACCGAAGGATTGCCGATCGCCACCATCCGCTCGACCGCACTGCGGGCGCGCTCGGCGACGTCGTCGGGAACGGTGATCTCAACGGTCCGTTCCTGCAGCGACCAGAGCAGTTTCTCGGCGGTGATCATCTTCATGTAATGGCAGACCGCGCGGTCGTTGACCGCAGCGAATTCGGTGCCCGGATTGACCTGACGGAGCTGGTGCAGCATCCCGGTCTCGGTGGCGACCAACACCCGCTTGGCCCGCGTTTCCCGGGCCCGCTCGAGCATTCCGCCGGTCGACAGAACGCTCACCCGGTCGGCCGGCACGGCGCCTGCTCCGACGAGGTAGAGCGCGGACGTGGCGCAGCCGCATTCCGGGTGGACGAGCAACTCGGCGTCCGGCTCGGCCTCGACCTTTGCTTTCAAATCGGCGCCGTTGATGCCGGCGTGGACGTGACACTCGCCGGACCAGATGTGCATGTTCTTGCGGCCGGTGACGCGCTGCACGTGCGCGCCGAGGAACTGGTCGGGCAGGAAGAGGATCTCGCGGTCTTCCGGAATGGACCGTACGACGTCAGCTGCATTCGACGACGTACAGCAGATGTCGCTCTCCGCCTTCACCGCGGCCGAGGTGTTGACGTAGGCCACCACGACGGCGCCGGGGTGCTCGGCCTTCCACTCCCGCAGTTCGTCCGCGGAAATGGTGTCGGCGAGCGAGCATCCGGCGGCCGGGTCCGGGATCAGGACGGTCTTCTCCGGCGAGAGGATCTTGGCCGTCTCGGCCATGAAATGCACGCCACAGAAGACGATCGTCTGCTCGGGTGTGGAGGCGGCGAGACGGGATAGCGCGAGGGAGTCGCCGACGTGGTCGGCAACGTCCTGAATCTCCGGGCGCTGATAGTTGTGAGCGAGGATCACCGCACCGCGGTCATGAGCCAGCCGGCGTACTTCTTCGGCCCATTCGCTGGTGCTGGATGTCGGTAGGGGTTGGGCGGACATGACACCTTCTCTGGTCGTCTGGTCCGGTCGTGTCGCCGTTCTGTCCGGGAAGGAGCGACACCCGGGGTTTCCGTCTACCAGGCGGAAACTGTCAGGGACTTTACCATGTGGTCGTGGCAGCCAACAGGGAAAAGCAAGCCAGCTCACTCCGCCGTCCGGAAACGGTCCCGGACCGTACGGCGCCTTTGCCGAGCGGTCACGAGGTGCTGGCGGTGGTGCTGCAGGTCAGATCGGCGGAGCTCGCCGTACTGCTGTGGCAGCGGGCCCGGGAGCCGCATTCCGGTCGCTGGTCACTGCCCGGCGGCGCGTTGGGTGACGACGAGGCGCTGCGGCCGTCCATCCAGCGGCAGCTCGCGGAGAAGGTCGACATCCGCGACCTGAGCCATCTGGAGCAGTTGGAGACCAAGGGCGAACCGGACCGGTATCCCGGTCGGCGGGTGGTGGCGACCACCTACCTCGGTCTGGTGCCGGCACACATCGACCCGCAGCTGCCGGACGACACCCGATGGCACCCGGTCACTGCGCTGCCGCCGATCGCCTTCGACCATGCCACCCTGCTGGCCGCCGGTGCCCGCCGGCTGCGCTCGAAGCTGTCGTACACGAATCTCGGCTTCGCCCTCGCCCCGCCGACGTTCACCATCTCGGAGTTGGCGCGCTACTACCGGGCCGCACTCGGCCACGACGTCTCACCGACGAACCTGCAGCGGATCCTGCTACGCCGCGGCCAGATCGAGCCAACCGGGAAGGCCGCTCCGCCGGGCCGGTCCGGTGGCCGCCCGGCCGCCCTCTTCCGGTTTCGGGACCGCAACCTGGAGATCACCGACCCGTTCGCCGTACTGCACCCACCGGATATTCCCTGACCTGCGCCGGCCCCCCAGCCCGTTTTCCCTGACCTGCGCCGGCCCCCCGGGCCCCGTCTTCCCTGACCTGCGCCGGCCCCCCAGCCCCGTTTCCCATGATCATGAGGCAATTCGTCGGCGATTCGCGGCTAAATTGCCTCATGATCATGGAACTCGGGTGCGGGACGCCGACCGGCGGCCGCCCCAGCCCCTAGCCTGCCGGCCCCAGCCCCTGGCCTGCCGCTCTCAGCTCCCAGTTTCATGATCATGGTGCCGTCGTGCCCAGCCGGGTGGGCACAAGCAGCTCATGATCATGAGGTGGCGGCCGCATCGAAGGGCGGGCGTCGCACTGCATGGCCGCCGGTCCTCGGTCCCGGACGGTATCCAAGATCATGAGTGGATTTGATACCTCCAGGGGTACTAAATCCACTCACGATCATGGAACAGCCGGGTTGGGCGAGGTGATCGGAGCCGGATTGGCTAAGGCATCGCGTGGGACGGGGCGATCGCGCCGCCGTGCCGGATCACCACTCCGGCGAGCCGGTTGCCCGCGCCGGCGGCGGTGACCGGGTCGGCTCCGGTGAGCCGGGCGGCCAGGTAGCCGCCGTTGAAGGAATCGCCGGCCGCGGTTGTGTCCACGACGTCATCCACCACGCTGGTCGGTACGGCCTGCACGGTGTTGGAGTCGGCCACAATGCAGCCCGCGGCACCGAGTTTGACCACGATCTCGGCCACTCCGAGACCGCGCAATCGCATGACGGACGCGTCGGCGTCGCTGTCTCCGAATAGCGCCTGCTCGTCGTCGAAGGTCGGCAACGCGATATCGGTGAGCCGCAATGTCCGCGAAACGGTCTCCTGGGCGGCGGCCCGATCCGGCCAACCAGCGGGCCGGAAGTTGGTGTCGAAAGCCACTCTGGCACCGGATTCACGGGCTGAGGCCAGCACTGTCCACAGTATCTCCCGAGCCTTCTCCGACAGGATCGAGAGAGTTATTCCACTGAGATAAATCAGGTCGACGCCGGCCAGGTCGGCGTCCGGCGACTGCACCTCGTCGAAAAGGCGGCGGGCCGGCGATTCCGAACGGTAATAGGTGAATGACCGCTCCCCCGCATCAGTGACCCGGATCAGATAGAGGCCGGGGTGGGCACCCGGCACCCGCGCCACGCGGTGCGTGTCGATGCCTTCGGCCTCCCAACCGGCGAGCATCGAGTCGCTGTACGGGTCGTCACCCACCGCCGTCAGGTATTGCACGGAGCCAGCGCCATCGAGGCTCCGCGACAGGTAGACGGCCGTGTTGAGAGTGTCGCCGGCGTATCCAAGGGCGAGCGTCGTGGCGTCGATATGACGCAACTCGACCATGCATTCACCGATGATGGCCACGGTCGTCATAGGTGAGCCTCCATGATGGGTTACTCGGTGGTCATTCGGGCAGGGCGACAGCAAGGCCCGCCAGCAGGCCGCCGTCGACCTTCACCTCGGCGCCGGTCATGAACGACGCCTGATCGCTGGCCAGGAAGCAGATGACGGCCGCGACCTCGTCCGGCGAGGCGATCCGCCCCAGGGGATGGGATCTCCCCCATTGGGCCAGCAATTCTTCGGCGCTGTATTTCTCGTCGGCAAAGAGCGCAGCCGACTGGCGCAGCATTGGTGTATCGACGGATCCGGGGCACACCGCGTTGACCCGGATACCTGCGGCGGCGTGATCGACCGCCATTGCCTTCGTCAGCCCCAGCAACCCGGCCTTGCTCGCGGTATAGGCCGCGACCCGTTGCTGCGTCGCAATGCCCTGCACCGAGGACACCACGACGATCGAACTGCCAGGCCGCATTTTCGGAATGGCAGCCGCACAGAGCTGATAGGTGCCTTTCAGGTTGACGTCGAGCACCTCGTCCCACAGCGACTCGTCGGTCTCGGTGACGCTGCCGTAGCGTTGAATTCCCGCCGAGCAGACCAATATGTCGATGTGCCCGGTCGACGCCGACGCGGAATCCATCAGCCTGCTCACCGCGTTGCGATCCCGGACATCGATCGTCACGCCGTCCACATCACCGCCGATGCTGGCGACGGCCGCAGGGACACTCGAATCGTCGGCACCGCACAGGGTGACCCTGGCGCCACGAGCCGCCAGCCGGCGAGCAGCGGCGAACCCTATCCCGGTCGATCCGCCGGCGACAACGGCCGTACGTCCGCTGAAGTCATCCTCGGCCATTCCGGCGGTTACCTATCCAACGGCCGATAGCCGACCTCGAGCGCGTCCAGCCGCTCGAGGTGCAGCCGGAGGCGCGCGAGGAAGTCGTCGTAACTCTGCCGCTCCTTTGACCACACGACCTCGGCAACGGCGCAGCCCCGTGGAAACGCCATGTATTCGACCTGCGCCGCGGTCGGCAGGTATTCCGACCAGAGTTGGAATTGCGACCCGAGAACCCGCTCGGAGACATCGGCCAGCTCCGGCGGAACGGGCTGGAATTCGTACACCTTGCTCAGCGGAAGATAGCCGCCGATCGCGAGCGGCTCGTTGTCCTGGTCCTCAGACTGGTAATAGTCGAAATAGACGTGCGTCGTCGGCGCCATCACCACGTCGTGGCCGGCCTTGGCCGCCTCAATGCCGCCCTCGATCCCGCGCCAGGACATCACCGCCGCATTTTCGGCGAGGCCGCCCTCAAGAATCTCGTCCCAGCCGATCAGGCGGCGACCCTTCTCGGCGAAGTACTTGTCGAGCTGGCCGATAAACCACGACTGCAGCTCGTCCTCATTGGACAGACCACGTTCCTTCATCAGCTCCTGCGCCCGCGGGCTCGCTTTCCATTGCACCTTGGGGCATTCATCACCGCCGACATGGATGAACGTGCTCGGGAACAGCTCGAAGATCTCGTCGAAGACATTCTTGAAGAACTGGACCGTCGACTCCTCGACATTCAGCACGTCCTCGATGATGCCCCAGGTGCGGCCGACCTCGATCTGCTTTCCGGTATTGCCCAATTCCGGGTATGCCGCGATGGCGGCCTGCGAGTGACCCGGCAGATCGATCTCCGGCACCACGGTGACGAAGCGCGCAGCGGCGTAGCTGACGATCTCCCGGATCTCCTCCTGGGTGTAGAAACCGCCGTGCCGGACGTCGTCGTACCTGTCCTGCGACGGGTCCGTCCGATTCGGCCGGCCGATCAACGTCCCGGACCGCCAGGCGCCGACCTCAGTGAGTTTCGGGTAGCGCCGGATCTCGATCCGCCACCCCTGGTCCTCACTGATATGGAAATGCAGCACGTTGAACTTGTGCAATGCGAGAAGGTCGATATAACGCAGTACAAATTCCTTGGGCTGGAAATTTCGCCCGACGTCAAGCATCGAGCCACGCCAGCCGAAAGCCGGCTGATCGGTGATCGCGACACCGGCCACCAACCACCGCACCCCCTCGGGCGAGCCACCGTAGTTCTGCGGCGGCATCAGCTGACGGAGGGTCCGGGTGCCGTAGAAGACACCGGCCGCGTCGCCGCCGACGATTGTGACGCCGTCGCCGGCGACCGCCAGCCGGTATCCCTCATGCGGCAATGCCGAATCGATAGCGAGTTTGATCGAATCAGTGGCGTCCGCGGCCGCCACGGGCAGGGACAGTCCTGTCGTGACACTCAGCTCGTCGTGCAGCAGCGAGGCAATCGCCTCTGTGCCGGCCCCGGTCGCGATTGACGTCTGGGCGGTGAGTTCGTACGTTGCACCCGTCTGGGCCAGCTCCGCCGGCCACGGGATCAATGCCGGAAAATCGCCTTGCTCAGCTGCCGTCACGGTGGTGACCTCCATCGCATCGTGCCGGGCAGATGCCGGCTGGACCGTACGAGCCTACGCTACGGACTTCTTGCTACAGCCCGAAATCTGACCACATACGGGCAGTCGCGAGCGGTATCGATCACACCGTCCGGGTCGGACGTACGGCCGTGCGTTACGGGTCGATGGCAACGCGTAACGGAGTTGTGTGCGCCGGCCCGGTCAGCGTTCGAACAGTCGCAGCGCAAGGTCATCGAGACTCGCGACGCGGCTCAGATCGGTGCGGTCCGCCAACTGCTCGATTGCGTTGAACTGGAAAAGGAGGACACCCTGCAGAGCGCGCACCGCGTGTTTCGGATCCGCGGGCCAGCCGTATGCGTCCAGAAAGGTCCGGAGCAGCTCGCGATCGCCGCTCAGGCCGTCGAACCGGACGGCGACCAGCTCGTACCACGGATCCGCGACAATGGCGTCGCTCCAGTCGATCACGCCGATTAGGCCGCGCGCGTCGACGAAAATGTGATCCGCCGTCAGATCGGCGTGCACCAACGTGTGCGCAGCCGGCGCGTCGATCAAGAACTCCGGGACCTGTTCGACCAGGTGCTCGGGCAGACCAAACCGGCGCAACCTGCTCGGCGCATCACGGTGCAACTCAGGCAGCAGGTCGCGGCCGGCGACCGCGTCCGGAATGGGCAGCCGGTGCAAAGCAGCCACGGCCCGGCCCAGTTCGGCGGCGACCCGTGATCGCACCTGCCCTGGGACGGTGGCGGCGCGAATAGCGGTGCCGGTCAGTCGTTGGGTTATCAGATACGGCCAGTGCCAGGCGGAGTCGTCGTCGAACAGATCTCCCGAGCGGACCAATTCCGGTGCCGGAATCTCCGGATGCGCCGCCAGGAGGGTGCACATGGCGTGCTCGGCCGCGTAGCTCTGGCCGCCGTCGAATGTCTCACCGAAGAGTTTGACCACCACCTCGCCGGCCAGAAAGGTGGGAAATGTTCCGACGAACGGCGCTTCGATCATCGCGCTCGGTAGGCCGTGCCGGTCAAGCACCTCAGCGATGTACGGCCGCCAATAGCCGGCATCGCCGAGATGACGGCCGTAGTGCGGTTGGGCCGTCAACGGTCGGGGCAGTGACACGACGCGAATCATGGCCCAGCACGCGAGCTGGCGCCAAATACATTTCCCGACCGCCCCCTTCGCGATCATGCAGAAAAGGTCCGTGACACGCCGTACGGACGAACCTTTTCTGCATGATCACCAGGGGGCGGTCGGGCAGCGAGCTCTTACTGTGTCTTCTGCTGGCAGGTCGTCGTGTTTCCGCTCTTCACGCACTGAACCTTGCGGTGCTTGACTACATTTCCGTACACCAAGGTCATGGCGACGCCGACAACGATCGCGACGATTCCCAGCGTCACGCCGGCCTTTGACCAGGACGGTCTGCTTATCACACCGAATACGATCGCCAACGCACCCAGAATCCAACCCAAAAACGGAATCAGGAATGCCAGCACGACGCCGATGATGCCTAGGGCGATTGCGGCGACGGCGTATTTGCTGCGGCCCTGCTGAACTGTGGTGTTGGCTTGGCTGGCCGTGGTCATGGCTTGATGCCTACTTTCGGTCGCGTGTACCCAACGGATGCGGCCGACACCGGAAATGCGTCTCCGGAAATAAGTCGGCGACCCGTGAGCAGCTGTCGAAATGGTCGACCGATTTATTCCCGAGGCAGATTGAGCTAAGCCTTCATGCGACAACTAACTTCTCGATGACCAAACAAAAACGACCATCCGGCCAGCGGGAGGCATCAAACAACCGCCGACATTCCCGAGAATGCGCCCTTATGGCCTAGCTCTGGCGCCGACGTCGAATGACCGGTCTGCGTCAGAAGTCGGAAAGGGCAAGCAGATTGGCCTATTTCGGGAGGCAGCACCTGAATCGGAAACAGAGCTCACCAGATCATGTCGGCCCGGGCACCGCCTTCTTCGGCCAGCTTGGCTTCGTGCGCCCGGAGGGAGGCGCGGCCGTCCGCGGTCAGCTCGGGGGTGCCGCCACGGGCCGGCACCAGCATCAGTTGCTTGTGCCGGAGGCGTTGCATGGTGTGATCCATCGATGCGCCGCTCGCCGCGTTTGCCCACGGACCGCGATCGGCGGCCCGGACCGCCATGCCGTCAGCCACCGCCCGCAATGCCTCGTACTCCGCCCTGGTCACCGGCAGAATCGACACCCGAACCACCTCATCCGTTTCGAATGTATGTTCGACTCTCGACCCAGGACCGACGATAGATTGCCGCTGAGTGCTACGCAAGGAGAATCCGAATGTCTTTCACCGACGAGGAAATCGCCTATCTGCGGTCGCAGCCGATTGCTCGGGTCGCGACGCTGGGCGCCGCCGATCAGCCGGACGTGGTCCCGCTCGCCTTCGAATTCGACGGAACGTACTTCTGGGTCGGCGGCTCCGGCGCGTCCGTCGCGCACACCCGAAAGTTCCGCAACGTCCAGGCCGGACATCGCAAGGTTGCCCTGGTCGTCGACGACATGGTGTCGTTCAACCCGTTCATCGTCCGGTCCATCCGGGTCTACGGCGAGGCCGAACCGCCGATCGAACGGGTCGGCATGGTCGGCCCGGGGCTCTACAGCCGGATCACCCCGACGGTCTCGTGGAGCTGGAACATGGCCGGTGAGCCGGCGGGCGACACCTGGTACGAGGCCCGTCGAGCCGTCCACTAGGTCCCGCCGGCCTGACGACTACCGGGACACCCGGGCGGCCAGGAACTCCTCCCAGGTCCGGTGTCCCACCGCCTGCCGGGTCGCCAGGTTGTCGCCGGCCCGGTACACCCGGCCGACCTTCCCGGGAAGCGGCAGCGGCACCAGCAGCCGGCGCTTGCCCCGGGCCCGCAGATATTCGCGAATCAACTCGGCCATTCGGTACACCTTCGGACCGGCCAGATCGGGCACCCGGCCGGCCGGCTCGCCCAGCGCCAGCTCCACCATCCGGGCGGCCACCTCGTCGGCCCCGACCGGCTGGAACCGCATCGCGGACGGGACGGGCAGCACCGGCAGCTTCGCCATCTTCTCCACCGCTGTCAGGACGAAGTCGTGGAACTGGGCCGCGCGCAATGTCGTGAACGGCAGCCCGGAATCGGCCACGACCTGTTCCGCCCCGAACTTGGCCCGGAAATAGCCCAGCGGAACGCGGTCGGCCCCGATGACGGAGACGTAGATCAGGTGCCGCACCCCGGCTTTCGCCGCTGCCTGCACCAGCTGCCGGGTCTCCGCGTCGTCCCCCTTCGGACCGCCGGCGAGATGCACGACGACCTCGATCCCGTCAACGGCGGAGTCGATGCCTGCACCGGTGGCCAGGTCGCCGGTCACGTACTCGACGGCCGCGGTCCCGTCGTGCGTCTTACGGCTCAGCACCCGGACCTTGCGGCCCGCGAGTGGTCAGCAGAACGCTTCGAGGGGCACCGGCCTCGCCTGCGGGCGGTGGCCTACCGGATGCTCGGCTCCCTCAGCGAGGCGACGACGCCGTCCAGGAAACGTGGCTGCGACTGAGCCGAGCCGAGGCCGTACAGAATCTGGGCGGCTGGTTGACCACCGTGGTTGCCAGGGTGTTCCTGAACATGCTGCGTACGCGCACCACCCGTCGGGAGCAGCCGCTCGACGTACACCTGCCCGACCCAGTCGTGAGCACTCCGGACGGGCTCGACCCGGAGCAGGAGGCGGTGCTCGCCGACTCGGTCGGGCTCGGTCATGGGCTTCATCGTCCGGAACGGAAGGATCGTCAGCATCGACGTGCTCGCCGACCCGGCCCGCCTCGACAAACTGGACCTCCCCGCCCAGTCGGTCCGGATCCGGCCGGAATGCGCGCCACAGCGACCGGCTGACGAGCCGTCAATCACGGTCCGGTAACGCCGGCAACCTCGCACCCGTCCGCTCCGGTCTTGCCGATCGACCGTCGGAAGGGGCCGTCGTGACCGCATCTCTCGTGACAACACCTGCTCGGACCCGGGCCGGCCGCCGTACCGCGGCCCTGCTCGGCGTCACTGTGACAATGTCGGTGATAATTGCTGTTGGAGTGTCCGGCTGCGCTGGAAGCTCCACCGGTCAGGCTGGTCGCTCTGCCAGTGGGGGCGGCGGTGCGGCGCTGGCCGCGCCGCAGGCTGCCGGACCAGCGAAGCCGTCGGCTCGGCAACCGGCGGCGGGAAATGCCGCGAAGTCAAGCACTCCGCTGCAGCAGCGGGACATCGTGCGTACGGCGACCATGCGGCTGCGTACCCACGACGTCACCCGCGCGGCCGACGCAATCGTGGCTCTCGCCTATCCCGCCGGCGGGCGGGTCGACGGCGATGATCGCGCCGTCCACGGGAGCACCCGCACTGCGACCCTCGTGCTGCGGGTGCCAGGGGATGCCCTCAATCAGATTATCTCCAGGGTCGATGCACAGGGCACCGAACTCAGCCGATCGGTGCACGGGCAGGACGTCACCGCACAGAAGGCTGACATCACGGCTCGCACGGCCGCATTGCAGACAAGCGTGGACCGGCTGCGCAACCTGATGTCGCACTCCGGCAGCATCAATTCGCTGGTATCGCTTGAGGGGCAACTCACCCAGCGCGAGTCGGAGTTGGAGTCGATGCAGGCTCAGCAACGGGCGCTGGCCGACACGATCAGCCTCGCGACGCTGACCGTACGATTGTCCACAACTCCGAAACACACCCCCGCGAAACCGCCGGCCAAGGCTGCCGGGCTGGGCGCGGCTTTCGGCTCCGGTTGGCATGCGTTAACCAGTACGGCGAGCTGGCTCGTCAAAATTGTTGGCTATTCGCTGCCGATCACGGCCGTCGTCCTGCTGATCGCCGGACTATTCGCTTTTGCGTGGCGGCGCTGGAGGCGTTCTGCCGGAGCAGAATCAGCAACCGAAGTCACGCCCTAATGCTCGCTCGGATTTCAATAGTCCGGCGCTCCGCCGATGTCAACGAGCCGCTCCTTGGTCAGTTGCGCGTGTCCGTGCGGATTCCCGCGCATCGCGTACTCGCCGGTCGCCGTCGTGATGAGCACGATCTGTCCGAACAGTCCGGCAGTTGCAGGCGCGGCATTGGTGACCCGGCCCAGCGCAAATTCATCGGCGACGGCTTGGAGTTGGCCGGCATCTATCATGCCAAGCCGCTCCGAATACTTGCGAGGCCCGGGTTTCATAGGCCGTTGAGATTTGAACGCGATACGGCAGGGTCAAACATGCGTGACACCGTACGTTCGCCTCGCAGCAATCGTCGAATGAAATTCGACCAACCACGGCCTGGACGAATACCGCTATCTCGCTGCATCGCTCGCGAGATAGCCCGCGCCGAGTTCCTTTGGCTGGGTGTACCAGAGATCGTGCGGCGCGCCGAGCACGATCTGCCGGCAGCGCATCCGGCAGCAGAGCGATCACCCGCTATTGCGCCTTCTTACTGGCGTGTCGCCGTGCCTTGCCGGCGGCGTCTTCGCGTAGCCGGCGAATTTCGGTCACCGTGTCGGCGATGTCCTCGAGCAGGTCGCGGTGTGCCTCCAACCCGACGCCGATCAACCAGGCGGCGGCATCGGCGCGATTCGCGCGCACACCGGCCTCGACCAGTGTGTCGACGGCGGCCAGCGTCTCATTGTCCAGGCGGCATGCCACCACATTGTCCTTGCCCTCGGCCTTGCGGGCACGCTGACGAACCCGCTCGCGGGCCCGATTGACCTGCTCGGCCTTCCACAGATCGCTCTCGATCTGAGCGATGTCGAACTTCTCGTCCTCTTCGCCGCTCATTGCCGCTCCTCGATGCTTGACGTATCTGTAAACAAGTTACAGACTTCGCGCTAACCGACTACAGGACATCCTATGCTGCGAGAACACGTGCTTCCACACGCCGCGCACGCTCGGATGGTGTGGCGGGCCGCGCCGCGCTGGGCGAGCCTCAGCCTGGCCTGCACGCTGGCCGGTTCGGCGTTCCTGGTCGTGAGCATGTTGGCGATTGGCCGGCTCATCGGGGCCGTCTACAGCGCCGTCGCCCAGCACGGCGACAGCAGCCCAGTTTGGGTGTGGTTTGGCGTATTTGCCGGAGTCACCATCCTCGATCAGTGGCGGCAGGCGGTCGCGCGATGGTCGGATCCACGGCTGTGGGCGGCTTATCGCGTGGGGCTGCACGATCTGATCGCCGAGACCGGGCTGCATCCACGCGGCCTGGCCGAGTTGGACAGCGAGCAGACGGGCGCGACGCTGCGCACGGTGAGTGCGAGCAGTCGACATTGGATGATCCCGCAGGGCCTGACCGGGACATGGGCGCTGCTTTCGACCCGGCTCGTCGGAGTCGGCTCGGTGATCGTGTTGCTCTCCTGGCGATGGTGGGTGCCCTTCCTCGTCGCTGGCTCATTTGCACTGACCTCGCGCGCGACGTCGGCCTGGATCGACGGAATTCACGAACACATCTGGAGCGACTCTCCGATCGAGCGACGGCACGGCGGGTATGCGCGGAGGTTGCTGGTTGAACCGGCCGCAGCCAAGGAGATCCGGCTGTTCGGGCTGGCGACCTGGCTGGCCGACCGGGCCGAGACACTCATTGCCGCCGCCAACGTGCCAGCGTGGCGTGCGATGAACCGCCGCATGCGACCCATCGCCGCCACCGTCGCCCTGATGCTGGTGGTGATCGGCGGGGCAATGGCGCTGTTGGCGTACGACACCTATCACGGCCGGGTCGGCGTATCCGCGGTGACAACGTACGTGCTGGCGTTACTGGCCCTGCAGGCATTCGGAACGCACGACGCCCAGCCCGGGCTGGCCCGGATTTCCGGACTGCTACGGGATTTGGGCAAGCTGCGCGCGGATCTCGGGCTGCCATCCCTGACCAGCGGGCCGGGAACGGAACGCCCGCCGTTCAGCAAGGCTCCCGCTGACGTGGTGTTCGATGACGTGACGTTCACCTATCCGAGTCGCAGTGAACCGACGCTGCGGCATCTGTCGTTGACGATTCCGGCCGGCCAATCGCTGGCAATCGTCGGTGTGAACGGCGCCGGCAAGAGCACCCTGGTGAAGTTGCTGACCGGCCTGTACGAGTCGGACAGCGGTTCGGTGCAGGTCGGTGGTCTGGACTCTTCCGCCGCCGGAGGGCGGGTCGGTGTCGTATTCCAGGGTTTCGTGCATTACCCACTGAGCCTGCGCGAGAACGTGGGATTCGGAGCCACCGAGCTGCGCGACGATGCCGTACTGGAAAAGGCGATGGCCGACGCGGGCGGCTCGGAGATACTCGCCCGCCTCGAAAACGGCTGGGATACGGTGCTTAGCGGAGCGTTCGCCGGTGGTACGGACCTGTCCGGCGGTCAGTGGCAGCGGGTCGCACTGGCCCGGGCATTGGTGGCGATCCGCGGCGGGGCACGGATTCTCGTGCTCGACGAGCCGACCGCCGCACTCGACGTGCGCGCCGAGGCTCAGCTGTTCAATCGATTCCTGGACGTAGCCGGTGACGTCACCACAATTCTGGTCAGCCACCGACTGTCGACCGTACGGCGAGCCGAACGCATTGTCGTACTCGACGGAACGACCGGCGCAATCACCGAGGACGGCAGTCACGAAGACTTGATGGTGCGCGGTGGCGAATACGCCCGGATGTTCACCCTCCAGGCATCTCGTTTTGCGCGGGCAAGCCAATGAACCATCGCCGGGCACTGTGGCTGGTGATTGCCACATCATTTCGGATCGACCCGTGGCACACAATACAAAGCCTGGGCATGCCCGCCGGCCAGGCATTGGGTGCACTGAACCCGCTGTTCTACGGACTCTTCGCCAGCGGCGCCGTGCATCACAACCGCAATCAACTGATCGTCGCCGTTGCTGGCTTGGTGGGCTGCACCGCGATCCGGCAGGTGGTGGCCTCCGTCGGCTCCAGCGGCTGGCTCAAGGTCCTGGAAAATGTCGGCGGCGAATTCATTTTGCGGACCTCGCTCACCATGGGCTCGATCGAGACGCTCGACCATCTGGAAGCACCCGAATTGCTGGACAAGTTGCAGATGTTCCGCGATTACTCCGGGGGTGTCTTCCAGACGATAATGGCGCTGTTCTCGCTGCTGAACACGATAGCGATGTCGACGGTGACGCTCGTCGTCGCACTGACCGCCGACTGGCGGCTCAGCATTCTCGTTTTGCTCGGCATCCCGCGTTTGCTACTGGCCCCGCGCATGCTGCGCTGGGACCGGGCAATCGAAGAGGACGGCAGCCCGTACAGCCGCCAGGCGGACCTGCTGATCGATCTGACCCACGACGTCAACGCCGGCGCCGAAGCGCGGGTATTCGGCTTGCAGAACGAGCTGCGCCAGCAGATCCGCGATGCGGTCCGGAAATGGCAGGCGCCCACGGTCCGGTACGCCCGCAACTATGCATTGTATGAGCTCGCACATGGAACGCTCTATTTCGGAGCGGCCATCGCGATTGTCGGCTGGATGCTGCACGACACGTTACGCGGCACGGTCACCGTTCAGTCGCTCACCATCGCCATAACCGCGATCGGCGCATTGCAGAGCATCAGCGCCGGTCTGGTCGGCACGATCAGATCCACCGCGCAGTCGCTGCGCGCAGCCATGCGCTATCTCTGGCTGCAGGACTATGCGGCACAAATCCATGACCGATACGCCGCTACCCAACAGCCGCCCGTTCGACTGCGTAAAGGAATCGGGCTACGCCACCTTTCGTTCCGCTACCAGGGCGCGTCGTCCGATACGCTCTCGGACGTCGACCTCGAACTGCCGGCCGGCTCGACCGTTGCCCTGGTCGGCGAGAACGGCGCCGGGAAGACGACCCTGCTCAAACTTCTCACCGGAATGTATGAGCCAACGTCCGGGCGGATCGAAATCGACGGCACCGACCTCGCCACACTGGACCGGCAAGAATGGCGCACTCTTTGTGCCGGCGCATTCCAGGACCACACCGCATTCGAATTCACCGCCGGACGCACAATTGGCATCGGCGATCCAGCCCACCTTGACGATGAGGAGGCAATCCTTCGAGCCCTCGACGACGCCGCCGCAACCGACGTACTGACCGCACTGCCCGACGGACTCGATACCCAACTCGGCACCACGTGGCCGGGTGGGGTCGACCTTTCCGGCGGGCAATGGCAACGCCTCGCCATTGCCCGCGGCATGATGCGGCCGCAACCGCTGCTGCTCGTGCTCGACGAACCGACCTCGGCCCTGGACGCGCCGACCGAGCACAAACTATTCGACCGGTACGCGGCTGCGGCACATGCGGCCCGCCGGCAGGGCGCCATCACGCTCCTCGTGACACACCGCTTCTCCACCGTTGCGGCCGCCGATCTGATCCTCGTCCTACGCGACGGCCGCCTCATCGAGACCGGCAGCCACGACGAATTGCTCGCCGCGCACGGCCACTACGCGGACCTCTACGGCCTGCAGGCCATCGGCTATCGCTAACCCGAAAGGGCGCCCTACCGGTCATTGGTTTGGCGCCCAGGTTGGGGCGGGAGGGTGGCCGCTTCGCCCCCCAGTTGGGCGACCACCCTCCCGGTCGTTGATCGGCTAGCCAGCTCGGTGGCTGCCGATCCGCTTGTGGGTGACACGGGCCATCGTCGGTTCTGGGGCGGCGGTTCTGCGGTAAAGCGTCAGGGTAATCCCGTGACCGCATAGTGAGCTGCGGAGGCGGAACAGGACGAGCAGGCATTCAGGGCTGGCGTAGAGGTCCGTGATGTCCACTGCGACCGTGCCGATCGGCTGGGACAGGGCGACCTGCATGAGCTCGCT
>DATAVB010000006.1:0-62235 GCA_036267955.1 Mycobacteriales bacterium
CCGGTGCTCCAGATCGTGACCCCATTTCGCGATGAGCTTGACCGTGCTCCAGATTTGCTCCAGTTCCGGATGCAGACATGACCACAGTGGACAGACACGTGATCAACTGCCAGCCATAAATATGGCGCTGACCTGCGGATATGCCGGAACCGGCAACGACACGAATGGGTGGAGCTGAGGGGACTCGAACCCCTGACCCCCACACTGCCAGTGTGGTGCGCTACCAGCTGCGCCACAGCCCCATACGTTGAACGCTGCGCCAGCCTACACGGACCCCACGGCGGCCTCGACAACCAGGGTCGACGCCCCGACATCGAGGGTCGCGGGGGTGCCCAACGGCACCGTCAGCTGCCCCGGCCCATGCCCGATCGGCAGCCCACCGAGCACCGGAACGCCCAGGTCACCGAGCCGGTCCGCGAGCACTGAGTCCACTGACCCGCACGAGGTCAACTGCCCGATCGCGACCCCGACAATGCCGTCCAGCGCGCCGGATCGGCGCAGCTGGGTCAGCATCCGGTCGATCCGGTACGGCGCCTCGCCGACCTCCTCCAGCAGCAAAATCGCGCCGGACAGCGATGGCAGCCCGGCTCCCACCGACGCCGCCACCAGGCTGAGGTTTCCGCCGAGCAACGGGCCACGGGCCACGCCCGGCACCACCACCGACGCGCCCGGCTCGGCCGGATCGACCACGATCCGCACCGCGGCATCGGTCATCATCGCCGATCGCGCCGAGTCCAGACCGCTCGCGCCGAGTCGCTCGCTGTCCCAGGCCATTCCGGGCCCGTACAACGACGCGAGCCCGGCCGCCTGCCACACGGCGAGGTGCAGTGCCGTGATGTCGCTGAACCCGACCAGCAGCTTCGGATCGTCGGCCAACAGCTGCCACGGCACACCGTCGAGGATGCGCTGGGCCCCATAGCCGCCGCGGGTCGCGAGCACCGCGCGGATCCCGGGATCCCGTACCGCCGCGGTCAGATCCGCCAGCCGGTCGGCGTCGCTTCCCGCGAGATATCCGTCCCGGGCCAGCGCGTGCTTTCCCAACTCCGGAACCAGCCCCCAGGACCGCAGCAGCTCCATTCCGTGTTCGACGCGCACCGTGTTGGCCGGCCCGGCCGGCGAGACGACGGCGACCCGGTCCCCCGGCCGCAACGCCGGTGGCCGGAACGTCACGTGCGGCGCCGCGGCTTGTTGCGGTTGCGCGGTATCACGAAGAACGCGACCGCCAGGACGACCACCAGAATCACCACGATGACGATCCAGGTGTTGCTGCCCTTGGCGCTGGACTTTCCGGCTCCCACGTTGCCGTGCCCGGCCTTGATCGCCTTCTTCAACTGATCGAGGGTGGGCCACGCATTGGTGGTGCCCTGTACGTCCTGACCGTCGATGCGGACGGTCGGCGTGCCGGTGACATTTCCCTTCGACGCCGCGTCGGTGATCTTTGCGACCCAAGATTTGTAGGTCGAACCGTTGACCGCCTTCGACAGCGCGGGATCTTTCGCGCCGGCCTGTTTCCCATACGAAATAAGCTGTTTGTTGCTGAGGCCCGCGGTGCCCTCCTTGGGCTGGTGCGCATACAGCAGGTCATGGAATTTCTTCCAGGCCGTCACATTCGGCATCGCGGCGGCCGCACTGGCCGCCCGGGTCGAATAACCGGCCGGGCTGCTGTTGGCGTCGAGGAATCCGAGGCTGTGATAGCGGAAATTGGCCGTGCCGTCCTTGGCGATCTGCTCGATCCCCTTGGCATCGGCCTTCTCGAATTCGCCGCACACCGGGCAGATGAAGTCCTCGTAGAGATCGACCGTCACCTTGGCTTTCGGATTACCGAAAAGAATTCCGTCGTCGTTGGCGTACGCCGGAGCCGCGGTCGTACTGCCCGATCCGGTGCGGGCCCGGTGCGACTGCACGCCGATGCCGATGAAGCCGACCGCTATCAGCACCACCGCAGCGGTCGCGGAAACGGCAACCAGCCGGCGCCGACCCTCTTTCCGCCGCTGCTCCTGCAGTGCGGCGAGCCGGCGCTGCGCCTCTTTGGTACGCCGCGGCCCGACCCGCGCGGTCGTCGGATCGGTCTTCCCGCCGGCCCGCACCCAGTCGTCCGCGGCATATTTCGTCACCGACCAGACGACCAGATAAATAGCCGCCAATAACAGGCCAGAGTCGCGCAGAATGTCCCAGGTGTAGCTGACGGTCTGACCGGGCGCGACCTTTCCGCCGCCGCCGAAACAGCCACATTCGATCTGCAGTCCGCGTGCGGACGCCTGAATGATTCCGATCAGGAAACCGACCAGCAGAACGCCCAGCGCCGCGGCCATCAGCCGGGTCGCGACACCCAGCACGAGCAGCACTCCGGCGGCAATCTCCAGGTACGGCAGGCCGTACCCGGTCGCCTTCGCAAACCATTCCGGCAATACCTGGTACGCCCGGGTGGCCCGTACGAATGCCGACGGATCGCCGACCTTCTGCGTACCGGCGACGATGAAGACCACTCCGAGCAGTACGCGCAATGCCGCGCCGAGCCACGGCCGCACCGTCTCCGGCCAGAGCCGCGCCGGCTCCGGCGTCTCCGCACTCGTGGCTTCGGCTTTCTTCACCGCACCCGCCATGACGGCGTCACTCCTTCTGTTTGCCGACAATCGGCAGGTCGTGACTGATATCGACCGGGCTCACGCCGCTGGTGTAGAAGATCCGGTCCAGGTCATCGGCACCATAGAGCAACACCTCGGCGGAGTGCTGCTGGCCGTCATCGGTGGCCAGCGGGACGCCGGCCAGCCGTTGCGCGGCCTCGACCTGAGCCTTCGTACCGGTGAGGCCGATGAACTTCACCTGCAGCTCCTGGTCGAAATGCGACAGCCAGCGGCCGATCACCTTCGGGGTGTCCCGCGTTGGATCGGTCGTCACGAAGACCACCCGGGTGTCCGTGCGTACCGCCGCCGGGACCTGTTCCAACGCGACCCCGAAACTGGCCATCGTCGTCGGGCAGATGTCCGGGCAGTTGGTGTAGCCGAAGTACAGCAGCGTCGGGTGCCCCCTGGTCTGCGTACCGAAGTCATAGCGCGCACCTTGCGTGTCGGTGAGGGTGAATGACGGGCGCGGGCGGGGCGTCGTGAACGACTGGCCGCGGTACGTGCCGGCCGAGGTCGGCGAGACCGACGCGGCCTGGTGCGAGCTGCCGCCGCCGGACGAACAACCGGCCAGCAGCACCGCTGACAGCGCGACCGTCATCAACGCACCAGCATTCCGACCACCTCTGAGCATGTGCGTCAGTCTCCCTCATCACCGGTCCGATCCAGCCGGCGGCAAGCCGACCCGTCAGGGGTAGTCGCCCCAGCCAAACGCCTGGTTCCACGGCGTGGTGCCGGGACCGCACAGTTCACAGGCAACTTTCAGGAACGGGCGGACCGGGACCGGTGGACACAGATCACAGTGCGAAAGCCGCCAAACAGGCATGCACCCGGCCGCGACCCCTTAGCCTCGTCTGCGATGATCGACGCCGGTAGAAGTGACCAGCTCATGACACGCAGCGGACCCAGGAGTGAACAGGCGCATCACGTCGGGCCACCCCGGGTCTAGCATTCCGACCGGACACTGCCGACCGTGCTAAAGGGCGTTGTCCACGACGCCGCCAGCACCTGCCCTCTGCCCCCGGAGCAACCACCGTGCGCCTGCGCCTCACTCCCAAGGACGAGAGCTTCTACGACCTGTTCACCGAGGCCGCCGACAACCTGGTCGCGGCCGCCGACGTGCTCGGCGAGTTCATCCACCAGACGGCCGACCGGGAGCAGCTGGCGGCGCGACTTCGCGACTTCGAACACGCCGGCGACACCACCACCCACCAGATCTTCCGGCAGCTCAACTCCAGCTTCATCACACCGTTCGACCGCGAGGACATCTACGCCCTGGCGTCCAATCTGGACGATGTCATGGACTCGATGGAGGCGGCCGCCGACCTGATCGAGCTGACCGGCCTGGACAGGCTGCCCCCGGAGATGACCCGGCAGGTGGAGCTGCTCCAGGTGGCGACCCGGACCACCGCCGAGGCGATGCCGCGACTGAAGACCATGAAGGACCTCGAGTCGTACTGGATCGAGGTCAACCGGGTCGAGAACGAGGCCGACAAGCTCTACCGCCGGCTGCTGTCCCGGCTCTTCAGCGGTGACTACGACGCCCTGACCGTGATGAAGCTCAAGGAGGTGGCCGACCAACTCGAGGAGGCCGCCGACGCGCTCGAGCACGTGGCGCACGCCGTCGAGACCATCGCGGTCAAAGAGTCGTGACGACCGGCGCACGCTCGATGTCGATCAGACCGCGGCGGCGTTCCGGGTGAGCGTCGCCACCCTCGTCCTGGTCGTCATCGTCATCGTCGCCCTCGCGTTCGACTTCACCAATGGCTTCCATGACGCCGCCAACGCCATTGCCACTTCGGTGTCCACCAAGGCACTGACCCCGCGTACGGCGCTCGCGATGGCGGCCGTGATGAATGTCGTCGGCGCGCTGATCTCCACCAAGGTCGCCAACACGATCGGCTCGGGCATCGTCGAGACGCCGTCCGGCGACCGCGGCCTGACGCTGGTCTTCGCCGCCCTGCTCGGTGCCATCACCTGGAATCTCATCACCTGGTATTTCGGGCTGCCGTCCTCCTCGTCGCACGCATTGATCGGCGGGTTGATCGGCGCGGCGCTGGCCGGCGCGCACACGGTCAAATGGTCCGGCGTGCTCGACAAGGTCGTCGTGCCGATGATCGTGTCGCCGCTGATCGGCCTGCTCGTCGGCTACCTCTTCATGGTCGGGGTGCTCTGGCTGTTCCGGAACGCGCACGTCGGCAAGGTCAACCGCGGTTTTCGGTTCGCCCAGATCGGCTCGTCCGCTCTGATGGCTTTCGGGCACGGCACGCAGGATGCGCAGAAGACGATGGGGGTCATCACCTTCGCACTGCTGGCCTCGGGCCACATTTCGAGCTTCCACGTTCCGCTCTGGGTCATCCTCGCCTCGGCGTTCGCCATCAGCTTCGGCACGTTCTCCGGCGGCGCAAGGATCATGCGCACGTTGGGCCGGCGCGTCATCCAGCTCACCCCGGCCGGCGGTTTCGCCGCCCAGACCGTTGCCTCGGGCGTGCTGCTGATCTCGGCGTACGTCTACGCCGTCCCCGTCTCGACCACCCACGTGATCACCTCGTCGATCATGGGCGTCGGCGCGACCCGCCGATTCTCCGCGGTGCGCTGGGGCGTCGCGGGCAACATCGCGATCGCCTGGGTGCTGACGCTGCCGGCCTCGGCCGGCGTGGCCGCGTTCGTCTATCTCATCGTGCACGCCATCGTCTGACCCTCGGCTCCAGCTCGCCCTCCACCACCCGCCGTGCTTCCTCATGATCGTGATCGGTGATTGGGGCTATACCAACCAAAAACCGATCACGATCATGAGAATCGGGCGGGGCGCGAGAAAGTACGGCGCCGGCCACGCCGGCCACGCCGGGCACGGCGGCCGAGGCGTCAGGGGAGCCAGCTGACGTGGCCGCGCAGCAGCGCGTACCCCACGAAGGACACCGCGTCGATCACCGTGTGCGCGATGATCAGCGGCACGACCCGCCTGGTGCGCTGGAAGAAATAGCCGAAGATCAGGCCCATCACAAAATTGCCGACGAAGCCGCCGAACCCCTGATACAGATGGTACGAACCGCGCAGCACGCTGCTGGCCAACAGAGCCCGGCCCGGCCGCCAGCCCAGCCGCTCGAGGCGGGTCAGCAGGTAGGCGACGACGACGATCTCCTCCAGCGCCCCGTTCTGCAGCGCGGACAGCAGCAGCACCGGATAACGCCACCAGACCGACGGCAGGTCCTCGGCCACAATCTGTGCATTGATGCCGAGAGCGTGTGCGGCAATTACCAGGCCAAGACCGGGAATGCCGATGAGGCAGGCCAAGCCGATGCCGAACGCACCGTCGGCTCGGCGCCGGGTGCGGTCCAGGCCGACCGACTCCATCGACTGTCCACTGCGGACCAACAGAAATATCGCCAGAAACGCCGGAACGATGGCGGAGAAGATGCCGAGCAACTGCAGGGACAGGTCCAACCAGGGCCGGCCCGGCGCCTGCGAACCGTTGAGCACGGCCTGCTGGGAGGCCAGCGGTGCCGGCGCGGTCAGCCGCCCGATCAGGTCCACGACCGCATACAGCCCGGACATTCCGAGCGACACCAGGAGGAGCAGGACGACTTCCTGACGCAGGCTCCGCCGCGTCGTATCGTTGTCGACCTCCACGCGGCCTGACACTAGCCGGGCCCGCGGCGCGGTGCCGGCTGGGTGCCGCGCGGCCCGCCTGAGTCAGGAAAGCGCCACGTCGCGGCCATAAGAACCGGCGACGCGCGACACCCTACTTAGGTTGGCAAATTATCGAGATACCCCTTTTGGCCTATTGCTGAGGGAACTGAACTGTGTAACGGTTTATGCGGCCTTGGAGCCAAATTAAGGGGGCATTCGGCTCCGCATTGACTCGCCACGATGGAGGAACGAGTGCCCGAGCACCGCACGCTCCCACCACGCCGCCAACTCCTTCGCTTCGGCGCCGTCGCGGCGGTGGCCGCGATAATTCCGCTCGCCATCAGCGCCGCGGCATCCGCGCAGACCACGCCGACCGCCACCACCCACGCCAGCAGCACCCCCGGCTTCGAGCCGAACAGCGGCACGGTGCCGGCCGGCTACCACCCCCGCGAGGACTATCTGGGATCGCAGGTCGCCAAGCACACGAAGGCCGCCACGAATATCCTCATCCAGCCCGACGCCACCCTGCTCAAGGGCCTGGACGTCAGCGGCTACCAGACCGGCATCAACTGGACGACGGTCGCGGCCAACGGGGCCAAGTTCGCGTACGTCAAGGCCACCGAGAACACCAACTACACCAACCCGCAATTCAGCAACGAATACTCCGGGTCGTACAACGCGGGCCTGATGCACGGCGCCTACCACTTCGCCATCCCGAACGGGCCGAGCGCGGTCGCCCAGGCCGACTACTTCGTCGCGCACGGCGGCAGCTGGTCGAAGGACGGCCGGACCCTGCCGCCGATGCTCGACATCGAGTACAACCCTTACGGCGCAACCTGTTACGGGCTGAGTCAGAGCGCGATGGTCAGCTGGATCAGCGCCTTCATCAACGAGGTGCACGCCAAGACCACCCGCTGGGCCACGATCTACAGCAACCTCGACTGGTGGACCACCTGCACCGGCAACTCCGGCGCCTTCACCGGCAATGACCCGCTGTTCGTGGCGCGGTACGCCAGCACCGTCGGAACGCTGCCCGGCGGTTGGGGTTTCTGGACCTTCTGGCAGTACGCGGATTCCGGCACCTTCCCCGGTGATCAGGACTACTTCAACGGCGACGCGAGCCGGCTGCTGGCACTGGCCAACGGCTGAGCTTCACCGGTCGTGTCATCCGCCCCCGGACGGCACGGCCGGTGCGCTCTCGCGGGTCCAAAAGCCGGCGTCCGGTTAGACCGAATCCGGCGACGGCCCTGTTGAGAGAGCGCTCCCCGTGCCAGTATCGGGGGCGCGGCTCGGAGCCGTACCAATCCATGCAGTCCAAATCAACAGGCAACCGGGAGCGACGTGAACCCTCTCTCCGTACAGCTGTATACGGTCCGCGATCAGATGTCCGACCCCCGCGCCGTGGTCACCCGCATCGCGGAGATCGGCTACGGGGCGGTCGAGCCGTACGACGTGCTGACCGATCCAACCGGATTTCGCGCGCTGACCGACGAGCTGGGCCTGCGGGTCTCCAGCGCGCACGCGCCAGTCCTCGGTGACCAGGCCGACGCGGTCCTCGACGCCGCCAACACGCTCGGCACCGACACCGTCATCGTGCCGCACCTCGATCCGGCCCGCTGGGCCGACGCCGACGGGATCGCGAGCATCGCCGCCGATCTCAACGCGGCGGCGGCCAAGGCGGCCAGCCGCGGCATTCGCATCGGCTACCACAACCACTGGTTCGAGCTCGAGGCCAAGGTGGACGGCAAGCACGGGCTGGAGGTGCTGGCCGAGCAGCTCGATCCCACCGTTGTGCTGGAGGTGGACACCTACTGGGCCCAGGTCGGCGGCGCCGACGTACCGGCGCTGCTCAAGCGGCTCGGTGACCGGGTCCGCTACCTGCACGTCAAGGACGGCCCGGCGACCAACAAGGACGACGCGATGACCGCGGTCGGCGGCGGGGTCATGCCGGTCGGCGAGATCCTGGCGGCCAACCCGGCCGTGGAGTGGCACGTCGTCGAGCTCGACCGGTGCGACACCGACATGGTGCAGGCCCTGGCCGACAGCTACACCTACCTCACCACGGCGGGTGTCCGATGACGGGCTCAGGGCCGGTCGGCGTTGCCGTAGTCGGCGCCGGCGTCATCTCCGACGCCTACCTGAAGAACCTCACCGCGTTCGCCGACGTGAACGTGCTCGGCATCGCCGACATCGACGTGCCGCGGGCCAAGGCCGCCGCCGAGAAGTACGGGGTGCCGAGCTCCGGGGACGTCGACACGGTGCTGGCGAATCCGGACGTCGAGCTGGTGGTCAACCTGACCATTCCGGCGGCGCACGTCTCGGTCGCGACGGCGGCGATCAAGGCCGGCAAGCACATCTACGGCGAGAAGCCGCTCACCCTGGAACGCGACGCCGGGCAGAGTCTGCTCGAGCAGGCGGCCGCGGCCGGGCTGCGCATCGGCAACGCACCGGACACCTTCCTCGGAGCCGGGCTGCAGAGCACCCAGCGGTTGATCGCGTCCGGCGCGATCGGCGAGCCGCTGTCGGCACTGACCGCCATGCAGACCCCGGGGCCGGAGAGTTGGCACCCGAGCCCGGAGTTCCTGTTCCAGTACGGAGCGGGCCCGCTGTGGGACATCGGCCCGTACTACCTGACCTCGCTGGTGCAGATGTTCGGTCCGGTGAGCCGGGTCGCGGCGGCCGGTCGCAAGGGCAAGGCCGAGCGGGTCATCGGCTCGGGCCCCAAGGCGGGTACGAAGTTCGCCGTCGAGGTGCCGACGCACACGACCGCGCTGATCGAGTTCGAGGCCGGCCAGGTCTCGACCACGGTGTTGAGCTTCGACTCACCGCTGCAGCGGCACGGATTCGTCGAGATCACTGGGTCGGAGGCCACCCTGCGGGCCCCGGACCCGAACAACTTCGACGGCGTCATCCGGATCCGCAAGCCCGGCGCGGACGACTGGGAAGAGGTGCAGAGCGAGGGCACCACAGTCGGTCGCGGCCTCGGTGTGCTGGAAATGGCCCGCGCGCTGCGGAGCGGGGCACCACACCGCGCATCCGGCGAGCTGGCGTTCCACGTGGTGGACGCGATGAACTCGATCGGCGAGTCGGGCGAGCGCGGTGAGTTCGTCACCGTGGCATCCAGTTGCGCCAGCCCGGAGCCGCTCCCGATCGACTGGGACCCGGCCGCTGCCACGCTGTAAAGCCTTATGCCCTGACCCCATCCCGCCGACCATGATCATGAGGCAATTCGGCCGCGAATCGCCGACGAATTTGCCTCATGATCATGGTCGGGGTGCGGATCAGGGGTCGGGGCGGTGGCGTGTTCAGGCGGTGCCGAGGTCGGGGCCGAGCTTGGCCAGGGCGTCGGCGACGATGTCGGCCGGGCGGCCCTCGATCCCCACGGTGACGCCGGGTTCGTCAGACTGCAGGGGCTGCAGATCCGCCAGTTGACTGTCCAACAGGGACGGTGGCATGAAATGCCCCTGGCGCTGGGACAGCCGGGACGAGATCCCCTCCCGGGTGCCGGCCAGATAGAGAAACAGCACGCCGGGGCGCCCCTCTCGGAGCAGGTCGCGGTAGGACCGCTTCAACGCCGAACAGGAAACGACCACCGAACGCCCATTCTCGGCGTGGTGGTCGATCCAGTCGCCGATCTTGCGCAGCCACGGCCACCGGTCGTCGTCGGTCAGCGCATGCCCGGAGCTCATCTTGGCGACGTTCTCCGGCGGGTGCAGGCTGTCACCCTCCTCGAACTCCCACCCCAGACGACCGGCGAGCAACGCTCCCACGGTCGTCTTGCCCGAGCCGGTCACCCCCATCACGATCACGGCTCTGCTCTGCTCCGACACGCGTTCTCCTCGCGGCTGGTTACGGCGAAACCCTACTTCACCGTGGCCGCGGCGTTCCCGACCGGATCGGGCCGAGAGTCCACCCCGGGCCGGAGGCTCGTGATCGGCAGCGGCCGCACCGGCGGCTGGTGATCATGAAGTTTCCGACGCTGTGTCCGGCGTGTCGTCGGCGTGTCCGGCAGCTAACTTCATGATCACCGCGGAGGGGGCGAGAGAGGGGTCGGCGGGAGAGGGAGCGTCGGCGTGCCGGAATTCCGGCGCCAGCCGGACCCGGCGACGGCGGAGGTACGGGCCGGGCCAGCGGAACAACACGACCGCACCGTTGAGCGTCGTTTCCTTGTACCGCAGGCCGAGACGCCCGGTCAGAATGGATTTCTTCGGCGTCTCGTCCTTCTTCAGGAATTGTACGAGAGCGCGCTTGCGGCCGAGGCTGATGCATTCGTGGATATACCGGTACTTGAATTCTCGCGGTTTCTTTCCCGCCATTCTGGCGGCGATGACGTCGGCGACCTTTGGCCCGGTGAATCCGCCCGACCGGCAACCCATCGCCAGCGCATCTCCCCACGGGCCGGGCACCGCGGCGGCGTCGCCGATCGCGTAGACCTCCGGATGCGAGAGGGACCGCATCGTCGAGTCCGTCAGGACGCGGCCCCGACCGTCGACCTTCAGCCCACAGTCGCGGGCCAAACTCGGCACGACGAATCCACCGGCCCAGACACAGATCGAGAATGGCACGGCGTCCCCGTCGGCCAGGACCAACCGGTCCGCTGCGACCTCCGCGACCCGCGCATTCTCCGCGGTCTGCACCTTCAGCCGGGCAAAGGATTTGGTGAGATAACGGCGGGCCCGGGGCGAGAGCCAACCGCCGATCTCACCGGCGGACAACAGTTCGACCTCCAACTCCGGAAATGATTCGGCGAATTCTGCCGCGGTCTCAATCCCGGTCAGCCCGCCGCCACAAACCACGAGCTTTCCGCCGCGCAGCCCGGACACCCTCTCGTGCAGCCGCCGCGACGTCTCGGGACCGGTGAAAGCGAAAGCGTGCTCCCGTACACCGGGAACCCTGTCCATCTCGCCCGTGCTGCCCAGGGCGTACACCAGAGTGTCATAGTCCACTGTGGACCCCGACGGCCCGGAACGTAAGGCGACCCGGCGGGAGTCGAGGTCGATCGACTCGACCGTGCCGACCCGCAGGATGGCGCCGGTCCCTTGTAGATAGGCGGTCAGGTCCATGGTCCGCAGCCGCTGGCCGGTGGCCAACTGGTGCAACCGCGGCCGCTCCACGAACCGCGCGGCGGCGTTGACCAGAGTCACCTCGACCTCGGCCGGATCCACCTGGCGGGCCAACCGTGCCGCGGCCACCAGGCCCGCGTAACCGGCGCCCAACACGACGACTCGATGCTTCATCTCCTACCTCCTGCTGTGATGAGATCTGCCTGCACCGACACGGACGGACGGCCGGCCGATGCTGTGACATGTCACAGCGCGGGCGGTCGCTGCGTCGAAGTGGACGAGGATGCAGGCGAGGAAGGAGGCACGTCGTGCCCGACCGGGAGCAGGACGCGCACGTCTTCGCCGAGCACCGCAGAGTGCTGCTCGGCGTGGCCTACCGGGTGCTCGGCAGCTTCGCCGACGCCGAGGACGTGGTGCAGGAAAGCTGGCTGCGCTGGTCCGCCCGCCCGTCCGGCGAGGTGCACGATCCGCGCGGCTATCTGGTCCGCACCACCACCCGACTGGCCATTGACCGGCTGCGCCGGGAGCAGACCCGGCGCGAGACGTACGCCGGGCCCTGGCTGCCCGAGCCGGTAGTGACCGACACCGACAGCGTGGAGCTGGCCGAGTCGGTGTCGATGGCGATGCTGGTGGTGTTGGAGACGCTTTCCCCGTTGGAGCGGGCCGTGTTCGTGCTGCGCGAGGCATTCGACTTCTCCTACGCCGAGGTTGCCGAAGCCACCGGGCGCAGCGAAACCGCCGTCCGTCAGCTCGCGCACCGGGCGAAGGAGCACGTGGCGTCCCGAAGGCCTCGGTTCGACGCCGATCCAAAGGCCCGCCGGCAGGTCACCGAACGCTTCCTGGCCGCCTGCCAGACCGCGGATATCGCAACCTTCATGGCGCTGCTGGCACCGGACGTGACCCTGGTCAGCGACGGCGGCGGTCAGGCAAGATCGCCGCGCCGGCCGATCTTCGGCGCCGACAAGGTGGCCCGATTTTTCGCCAGCACGTCCAGCTACCCGATCCCGGATCCGGGTTTCGACATCGTGCAGATCGGCGACGGCCCGGGGATCATCGTCACCTCGGGCGGAACGCCGATCACGGCAATAGTCCTGGATCTCATGGATGGGCAGATCGCGAATATCCATCTGGTCGCCAATCCGGCGAAGCTGCACGGCCTCCGGGCCGCAGAGCTCGACTGACCGCATCCGTCCACTCTCGACAGTCGGCGCGGCCGCTGTCGCGGGTTGCTGGGCGGTGCCAGAATGGGCCGGACCGGCGCAGAGGAGCCGACCTGTGACAGAACGACACGGCAGCAGGGTGCACGTCGGGCGCCTCGCCGAGATCACACCGCCGGAGTGGCTCACTCCGCCGGACTGGCTGGTCGCGCTGGTCAAGCCGAAGACGGCGGCGATTCCCTGGCCGGCGGCCGCTCGGGCGGCGGTGGCGCTGGGACTGCCGCTGGCGATCTGCTGGGCGGTGGACCGTCTGCCGCTCGGGCTCTTCATCGCCATGGGGGCCATGTCCGGTGCCGTCGGCGACCGCCGGGGGCCCTACCGGGTCAGGGCCCTGCAGATCGGCCTGTCCGCGTTCTTCGGAGCGCTCGGCCTGCTCATCGGCGGCGCGGTCTTCGGGCACGGCGTGCTCGCTTTCTTCGTGCTCTGCGCGGTGGCGCTGTTCACCGCGATCGCGAGCGTGGCAGGGACGATCGCCTCGACCGCCTCCCTGCAGGCCCTCATCTTCACGATCGTCGCCTCCTCCCGCGCGTTTCCGCCACCGGCCTGGCAACCGCCGGTGCTGTATCTGGCCGGCGGGCTCTGGGCGATGGGCCTCACCCTGCTGGGGACGTTCCGCGACTCAGTGAGCGCCGAACGGCGTGCGGTCGCCACCGCCATCACGGCCCTGGCCGACCTCGCCGATGCGATCGGGACCGAGGAGGTCGATCAGGTCGAGGCGAAACGGCGCGCGGTCACCGATGCGCTCAATGCGGCGTACGACGCGCTGCTGGCCGGGCGGGTCCGCAGCGGCGGGCGGCATCCGGCGTTCCGCCGGTTCATGGGCCTGCTGAACGCCTGCACTCCGTTGATGGAGCAGACCGTGGCGGCGATGCGGGCCGGTCGGCGGCCACCGGAGCACGTCGCCCCGGCTCTGCGCGAGGTCGCCAACGCCCTGCTGACCAGGACCGCCGTACCGGAATTGCCGGACTGGGGCGCCCGACCGCCGGCCACCGACTCGGAATCCGGCGCCGTGGAATATCCACACCCGACGGTGCGCGAGCGGATCCGCGGCTCGATCGACCAGGTGCTCTCCGGGCCGGCGACCTGGACGTTCGCGCTGCGCCTGACCATCTGTATCGGCGCCGCCGAGCTGCTTCGCCAGATTGTCCCGACCGGACGGTCGTACTGGATGGTCCTGACTGTCGCGATCGTGTTGAAGGCGGACTTCGGGTCGGTGTTCGCCCGCGCCGTGCAGCGGGCCGGCGGCACCCTGGTCGGGGCGGCGATCGGCGCCGGGTTGCTGGCCTGGGTCCCGCGCGGGATCGGCGACGTCATCGCCATCGCGGTGCTCGCCGCGCTGTTACCGATCGCGATCGTCCGTCAGTACGGGATGTTCTCCACCTTCATCACGCCGTTGGTCATCCTGCTCATCGACCTGCTCAGCCCGAACCGCTGGGAGACCCTCGATGACCGCCTCATCGACACGGCGATCGGCTGCGGCGTCGTGCTGGTATTCGGCTATCTGCTGTGGCCGGAGACATTTCGCAGCCGGATCGGCCCGCGGTTCGTCGACGCGGTCGAGGATCTCGCGGACTATACGAACGCCGCGCTGCACCCCGACGGCACCGATCGCGGCGCGCTGCGGCGCTCGACGTACCGCAGGCTCTCCGATCTGCGTACGGTCTTCCAGCAGGCGCTGGCCGAGCCGCCGCCGGTCAGCCGGCGGGCGTCGGCGTGGTGGCCGGGGATCGTCGCGCTGGAACGGCTCACCGACGCGGTGACCCGGGCGGCGATCCGGTTGGACCACGGTGCCCCGCCGCCACCCGAGGACGGGGTGGCCGCGCTGGCCGACGGAATCTCCGACCTGGCCGGCGCGCTGGCCGAGCGCCGCCCGCCACGGGATCTCACGTTGCCCGACGATCCGATGCTCGAGGACATCGCGACCGAGCTGCGGACGGCCCGCAAGGTCATGACCGGTCCGGCCAGCTGAGAAACTCTCATTCAATTTGCGATAGAGCCATTCCGACGCCGTCTACCGGCGTCGTATCAATTTGTCAATGGCATTCAGCGGATTCTTGCACCGCGGGATCGGGCCAGGATCGGCGGTCTGACGCAGCTGCGGCTATCCCGGTAGGCTGCGCTGCGACACACAAAGACGAGACGAATGCAGGTAGCTGATGACGGACGAGAGAGCACGCTTGGTGTACGTCGGCTCCTACACCACCGACGCCGGCGGTAAGGGCGAAGGAATATCCGTTTTCACGCAGGATCCGGACAGCGGTGCCCTCACCCAGCATGGCCCGGTCACCACGATCACCGCGCCGACGTTCCTGGCCTGGCACCCGAGCGGCGAACACATGTACGCGGTAAACGAAACCAATCCGGGCAACGTCACCGGCTTGGCCGTGGACAGTTCCGGCGCGCTCACCGCAGGCGCCAGCCAGCTGACCGGCGGCGACGGGCCGTGTCACCTCACCGTGCATCCGCGCGGCGGCTACGTACTGTGTGCCAATTACGGCAGCGGCAGCATCAGCGTGCACCCGATCCTGGCCGGCGGCGAGGTCGGCGCCCGCTCCGATCTGGTGCAGCACGCCGGATCCGGCCCGGACCCGGACCGGCAGGAGGGCCCGCACGCGCACAACGTGCAGCTGGATCTGGCCGGCCGTCGGGTGCTGGTCATCGACCTCGGCACCGACGAGGTGCGCAGCTACGACCTCGACCTGGAAAGCGGCGAGCTCGAGACCGGCCCGGTTGCCCGCCCCACTCCTGGCACCGGTCCCAGACACGCGGCATTCCATCCCGACGGCTGGGTTTTCGTCGCCGACGAGCTGGCCTCGACCGTGACGTCCTACCGATACGAGACACCTACCGGTGCGCTCACCCTGCACGGCAGCGTGCCGGCGACGGCCGAGCCGGTCGAGGATTCGATCCGGAATTATCCGTCGGAAATCGCATTGTCGACGGACGGACGGTTTGTTTACGTCGCCAACCGCGGCGCCGATTGCATCACGGTGTTCTCGGTGGACGGTGGCGACCTGACCGTGGTCGCCGACGTACCCAGTGGCGGCACGTGGCCCCGGCATTTCGCCATCACCGGCGAATTCCTCTACGTGGCCAATCAGAATTCCGACACCGTCGGTATTTTCCGGATCAACGCAGCGACCGGCATTCCGGAGCCGACCGGAGACATCCTCGAGGTACCGAGCCCCGCCTGCATCCTGCCTGCCCACTGACTCTTCTGCTCCTCACCTCGTTTGGTCCCTCGACCATGGTCATGGGGTCGCAGGGCCCAGCATTATGGGCCCAACGGCACCACGATCATGGAAATCGCGCTGGGAGCGGGCCGGGCCCCTCGAAGCTGGCCTCGACTCTCGGCCATGATCATGAGGCAATTTTGCCGCGAATCGCCGACGTTTTCGCCTCATGATCATGGAAACCGGCTGGCCGCTGGACCTGAAGTCCGATGGTCGCATGGGGCTGGCGGCGACCACGGTCCCGACCATGATCGTGAGTGGGTTTGATACCCGTAGAGGTACCAAATCCACTCATGATCGTGGAAAAGCGCGGTACGGGCCTAGGGGCGATCGGGTTCGTGCACGCGGCGCTCCACCAGGGTGCGACAGCGATCGGCCCGCAGGATCGCGCGCGCGGTCTCGATCGGCCGGTCGGCGCTGTCGTACGTCGTGCGCAGCAGCATCAGCGCCGGTTGGCCCGGCTCGTCCTCCAATGCCGCGGCCTCGTCGGGGCGCAGAATGACCGGCTCGAAGGACTCGACGGCGCGCACGAGAACGATGCCGTACTTGTCGCGCAGCGTCGCGTACAGCCCGTCATTGGCGACATCCGATTCGGCAATTCCCGGCAGTAACCGGGCCGGCATCCACGTCCGTTCCAGCATGAACAATTCGCCCTGCGCGGTCCGGAGCCGTTCCAGCTCGACCACCCTCGTCCCGGACCGCAACCCCAGATCCCTTGCGATAGCAGGCAATGCGGGCACCACCCGCTGCGACAGCACCTTGGTGCCGACAACCGCGCCCGCCGACCGCAACGACTCCACAATCGAGAAATGCCCCAACAGCGACTGTTCCAGTCGGCGGGCCGCAACATATGTGCCACTGCCGTGCCGGCGGGTGATCAACCCGGCCCGTTCCAATTCGTCCAAGGCATCGCGCACGGTCTGCCGGCTCACCTCGAATCCGGCCGCCAATTCCCGTTCCGCCGGTATTTTCGAACCGGTCGGCCAGCGACCCGAGAAGATATAGCGCTCCAGAATCGCGGACAACTCACGACCCAGCCGGCCGCGGGGACTCAGTTCGGTGGCATTCACTCGGCGTCCAGTCCCCATCCCGCATCGACCGCCAGCACCTGACCGGTAATCGCCCGCGCGGCATCCGAGCAGAGGAATTCCACGGCTCCGGCGACATCGGCGGCATCGAGAGGCCCGCCGACCAGAGGTTGCCGATCCCTGACATAGGAAAGGATCTCCTCGTTCCGCGCCGCCCGGCCGGACAGCGGAGTGTCCACCAGTCCGGGCGCGACGCAGTTGGCCCGTACCCCGACCGACCGCCCCTCCGCGGCCAGGGCCCGGGTGAGGGCGATCAGGCCACCCTTGGACGCTATGTAGGCATGGCTGCGAAAAGGTCCACCGCCACCGGACATTCCCAGCACCGAGGAGATGGTGACGATCGAGCCGCCGTGCTCGGCCAACGCCGGCCAGGCCGCGGACAGAGCCAGGAACGCGCCGCGCAGGTTGGTGCCCACCACCGCGTCGAAGGCCGCGCCGGACGACGTCGCGACCGGGCCGTCGCCGTACGCGGAGCCGGAAATGCCGGCGCTGCAGACCATCGCGTCCAGCCCGCCCAGCTCGGCGACGCCCCCGGCGACCGCAGCCCGCAACGCCTCCTCGTCGAGCACGTCCACCACGGCGCCGGGAATCTCCGGGTCGCGCTGCGGCGCGCGGTCCAGACCGAACACGTGCCAGCCGGAGCGGGTCAGGCGCTGCGCAACGGCCCGCCCGATTCCCGAGGCGGCCCCCGTCACCACTGCTGTACGCGCCATCCCTTGCGTGCCCTTCACTGTCTACTCGCCCGATAGAGAGCCGCCACCGCGGCCCGCCTCGCCACCGCGGCCTCGTATTCCGCTGCCCTCGGATGGTACGAGTCGGAGCTGCTGAGATGGCGCGAAACCAGCGTTGGCAGCGCGTCATCGGAGCCGGCCGCCGCAATGACGGCATCCCCGAGCGCCGCCCCCTCGTCCGCCGCCACGTCGACCCGCATCCCGGTCGCGTCGGCGATCGCCTGCATCCAGAGCGCCGACCTGGCCGGCTGCCCGGTTACCGCCAACCGGTGCGGTGCCGCGCCTGCGCCGGCCGCCACCACGAGGTTGTGCGCGATCGCCCCGGCCGACCCCTCGAGCACGGCTCGGCCGAGATCCGCCCGGGTGGTCGAGAGGGACAGCCCGGCGAAGACGCCGCGCGCGTCCGGATCGTTGATCGGATGCAGTTCCCCGGCGAGGTAGGGCACGAAGAGCACGCCGTTCGCGCCGCACGGGCTGGTCGCCGCCTCGGCCAGCAGCGTCGGTACATCGGCGCCGGTGAGGGCCGCGCACCAGGACAGCGCCGAACCGGCCGAGGTCATCGATCCCGACACGATGTCGTGGCCTTCCCGCACGTGCGGGAAGGTCAGCAGCCGCGGCTCGCGGATCGTCCCGGCGGCGGCCACCGCCCCGGCGACACCGGCGGTGCCGAGGCTGACGAAGCCGTCGTCGGCGTTCAGCACGCCGGCCGCCAGCGCCGCGCTGGAGGCGTCCTCGCCGCCGGCCACGATCAGCACCGACTCCGGCAGACCGAGGGCCTCGGCCGCAGCCGGGGTCAACGCGCCGACCACGTCGGTCGCCGCCGCCACGTCGGGCAACCAACCGGCCGGCACGTCGAGGGCGTCGATCACTTCTGCCGACCAGCAACGGCGGCTGAGGTCGAACAGGTCGCTGATTCCGGCATCACTGACGCTCTGTACGGACCGCCCGGCCAGGCAGCGCAGGACGAACCCGGCCGCCGACGTCAGGTGGGCCGCGGCTGTGCCGGTAAGCGGCTCGTTCTCCCGCAGCCACAGTAGTTTCGCCGCAATGTTCCAGGCGCCGATCCGGTTTCCGCTCGCCGCGGCCACGGCGGCCCCGACCGGTGAATCGGCCAACCGTTCGGCCGGTCCGGCGGCCCGCTGGTCGAGATGGATCAACGCCGCCCGCACCGGTGTCCCGGCCCGGTCCAGCAACACCAGCGCCGCCCCCTGGCCGCTGACCGCCAGTGCCGTCACGGCATCGGCCCCGTCGCCCACTGCCATTCGTACGGCGATCACGGTCGCCGTCCACCAGTCCATCGGATCCTGCTCGGCGCGAGCCGGGCCGGGCGTCCGGATCGGATACGCGGCCGCGCCCCGGCCGAGGACTCCGCGCTCGGGATCGAAGAGCACCGCCTTGGCCGAGCCGGTGCCGATATCGACGCCGAGCACGGGACCTGAACGCACGGTCACGAGCGGCGGGTCCGTTCGCGGAATTCCGCATAGTATTCGGCCAGATTTCGCTGTGCCGTCTCCTGATCGGCGAAATGCGGACTGCCCAGCACAATCGGCCGTACGCCGCGCTGCACCAGCCCCTCGGCAAGCAGCGCGTTGATCGAATGCGCCACCACGACGGTGCCGAGGGTCGAGGTCGGACCGACCGGAAATTCGACCCCCTCGACGTGCACCGCGGCATCACCCGGCGGGGTGCAGTTGTCGACGACGATATCGGCCACCTCGTACAGGTGCTTTCCCGACGGATGCCGGGAATCGACGCTCGACGAATGCGCGACAGAGGTGATCGCGGCGACCGTCAGCCCGCGATTCTTCAGCCCGAGCGCCACCTCGACCGGCACGTTGTTGATGCCGGTCGAGGAGATGACCAGCGCCGCATCGTGTTCACCGAATTCGTAGTTCGACAGCAGCAGCTCGCCGAGACCGTCGACCCGCTCAAGGAAAAGTGCCTGCGCCAGCCCCATCGTTCCGACGACGTTCGTGTAATACGACAGCGACAGCTCAACAATCGGGTGATACCCGATGATCGACCCGATGCGCGGAAATATCTCCTCCACGCCCATCCGGGAATGTCCGGCCCCGAAGAGATGCACCAGGCCGCCCGCGGCGATCGCGTCCGCGAAGGCGTTCGCGGCCGCCCGGATAGCTGGCTCCTGCGTCTCCTCGATGCGTTCGATGATCCCGCGGGCGATGGACGGATAGGTGAGGCTCATTGGGTCGGCTCCATCAGGTGCGGCTGAACGCCCGGCGTGGCGTCTGGACGAGGATCGTGTCGATGTCGGCCTCGGTGGCGCCGGATCGGCGCAGCAGCGGGACAAAGGAGCTGAACAGGTGAGCCAGACCGGGCCCACCGCCGTACGCCCGCCAGTACTGGCGACGGGCCAGGTCCTGACCGAGGACCACCTGCTGTCCGAATCCGCGGTCGAAGAGGCCGGTGACGAGATCCGCCACCACCTCATCCGGCCGCCGGTCGGTCCGGGCCAGCCAGTCCAGGCAGACCGTCGCCCCGGTGGCAGCCAGTGCGGCGAGCTGGTCGACGTCACAGTGCCGGTCCACATGCGAGCAGATGACCCGGTGAGCCGGAATTCCCTCGGCCGCCAGAGCGGCGAGTTGATCCTCCGCGCCGCCGAGCACCTCGGTGTGGGTGATGACCGGAAGGCCGGTATCCCGGGCGGCGGCGCCCACCGCGGCCAGGAGCTTGCGTTCGGTCTGGGTCGGCTCGGGTCCGCTGGTCGCCACCTTGATGACCCCGGGGCGGGCAGAAATCCGGTCCACGTACGGCCCGTTGTAACCCGAACGCTCCATGCCCTCGCGAAACTCCGCGATAATCAGGTCGATTATCCGGTCCAGGTCGTATTCGCGAATCCAGTGATCGGCCGCGTAATAGCGATCCTTGTGAAATCCGGTGGCCGCCACGATCGTCAGCCCGGTCGCCTCGGCGACCTCGACCAGGCCGGCGGCATCCCGCCCGACACCGAGCGGCATGCAGTCGACCACGGCGCGCCCGCCGGCAGCGAGCACATCCCGGGCCTCGGAAATGGCCGCCGGGACGGAATCCAACCGGAAGTCCGGCTCCAGAACTATCGGCAGGCCGCCGCGAATGAATAGATGATCATGGCAGTCGGTCGGCCCGAGCAGTTCGATTTCGACGTCCCCCAGGACGCTTGTGATCACTCGTCACCTCTCTCCGAACAGACCACTTTCGGTGCGTAGGCGCTGGCCAAGTGGTCTGCTGGCCGAGTGTAGGAATACCACTCGAAGGAGTCAATTCCCCCTTTCATCGGGATAGTCGGCGGTCAAGAAGAGAGCCTAAAGTGGTCACCCGCTGGATCTTGACGAACAAAACTGAGCGCTCTACGGTCATGCCACTACACATGCCCACAGGAGCGTGCTGTGCCGTTCTCTCCGGATATCCCTATCGCTGCGGACGCCGACGTGGTCGTCGTCGGGTCGGGATCCGCCGGCTGTACGGCCGCGATCACGGCCGCGCGGGCGGGTGCCTCGGTCGTGCTGATCGAGCAGTTGGGATTTCTCGGCGGCACGAGCACGGCTGTGCTCGACACGTTCTACGGTTTCTACACGCCGGGCGAAGAGGCACACAAGGTCGTCGGCGGTGTGCCGGACGACGTCGTCGATGGGCTGCGGAAGCTGGGGCCGGTGGTTGTCCGGCCAAATTCGTTCGGAGCTGGGAACGGTGTCACCTACCACCCCGAACACCTGAAAGTGGCGTGGGAACGGCTGGCCCGTGATGCCGGGGTGCATATTCTGCTGTACACGACCGTGGCCGACGCGCAGGTGTCCGACGGCCGGGTCGAGCAACTCCTGGTCGCCACCAAGGCCGGGCTCGCCCGCATTCGCGGGAAGGTGTTCATCGACGCCTCGGGCGATGCGGACGTCGTACATTTCGCCGGATTCGGCTACGAGTTGGCCGGCGAGCTCGAACCGGCCCAGTCACTGACCACCACGTTCAAGATGTGCAATGTCGACACGGCCCGCCGGAAGGCGCTCTCCAAGGCCGAGCTGTCCGGACTCATGGCCGCGGCCAGCGGCGAATACCGGCTGCCCCGTCTGGAGGGCAGCGACCACGTCACACCGGTCGACAACATGACGGCGACAATCATGACCCGGGTACGTTCCCACACTCGCCGGGACGGACGGGTGGTCAACGCGACCGACCCGGAGCTGCTGACCGCGGCCGAGATGGACGGCCGGGAGCAGGCCCTGGAATATGTCCGATTTCTCCGCGACCGGGTGCCCGGTTACGAAAGCGCGCAGCTGGCCTCATTCGGGTCGCGGATCGGTGTCCGGGAGACCCGCCGGGTGTACGGCGACTACCGGCTGACCCGGGCCGACGTGCTGTCAGCACGTAAATTCGACGATCAAATCGGCCTCTGTGGTGCACCGATCGAAGACCACCATGCCGGCGCGGACACCGCCTGGGAATACCTCCCTGAAGGTGACGTCGTCGGAATTCCGTTGCGCACCCTGATCGTGCGGGACGGGCAGAACACGCTCGTGGCCGGACGCTGCTTTTCCGCGACGCACGACGCACAGGCCTCGGTGCGGTCGATGGCGCAGTGCATGGCGATGGGCCAGGCCGCGGGCGAGCTCGCCGCGGCGGCGCAGAATCGCGCGATCCGCGACATTGCGGCGACAACTGTCCGGGAACGTCTCGATGCGGGTGGCGCAATCATCGACCATCCCCATTCACCAACCGCAGCCGAGTAATTGTCAACTCCGCCGATTTCGGGCGGTCGACCGGAGGACAGCGTGCAGATCACCTATACCGATGGCAGGGCGGTCGTCGACGCGCCCGGCTACCGCTGGGAGTGGGCACGGGAGTCCGATCTCGCGACGCTATCGGACCGGGCCGGGCGCCGGATCGCCACGTACCCGCTGCAGCCGGTCATCGAGCTACACGGCGCCGTCCCGTCCGTCGGTCATTGCGATGCCGTTGACGCCGGCGCCGATCGGCTGGATATCGGCTATTCCGGGGTGAACGGCGAGGCAGAGATGGCGCTCTCCCTGACCTTCGCCGATCGCTACTTCACGGCCGAGCTGAGCCGATACGACGGCGCCGGGCAGCTCGTGGCGGCGCATTTCGCGGCGCTGGGCTCTGAAGGCGGCCCGCGGTCGGCCGGCAACGCGACGCACACGTTCGTGCCCGGCGGCGGTCAGGACCCCGAGCAGCATCTCTTCTCCACCGTCGGAATCCCGAGCGGCCAGTTCTCCCTCGGCGCGTCCCGGCCGACCAGCAGCTTCCACCAGCAGCCGTTCCTGCCGTCCTACCTGTTCGCCTTCTACAGCGAGGATGCCGGCTCGATCTACCGGGTCGGCCTGCCCGCCGCACGCTCTGGTGCCGCCTGCATGGGGCTGACCGGCGTGCCCGCCGGAAATCCGGTGCTCAATATCGAGAGCTCCCGATTCAGCGCGGCCATCACTTACCGCGGTGACCTGTGGGGCACCGGGCCGGAGGCGGCCGTCGGCACCCGCTGGCTGATTGCGGTCGGCGAAGACTGGTATTCCGCAACCCGTGAATATGTCCGTGGCCTGGTCGCCGAGGGGCATGCGCAACGCCGCACCCCCGCCGACGTACCCGCCTCCGCATTCTGGCCGGAGTACGACACCTGGGGCGATCAGATCGCCCGCGCGAAGGTGGGCAACGCACTCGATCAGGCCGCGCTGGAGGAGATGTACGGCGACCTGCGAGCGTCCGGTCTGCAGGCGAAGCTGTTCGTCATCGACGACCTGTGGGAGACCGCGCCCGGCTCGCTGACCCACTGTCCACGCCGCTTCGCCCACTTCGACGAATTCCGCGAACAGCTGTCGCGGGACGGGATGGAGCTCGGCCTCTGGACGGCCTTCCCGCGGTGCGGCGACTTCCGGGACTACGGGCTGGACGAGTCGGCGGTGTTGCGTACGGCCGACGGCAAGCCGTATTTCCATGCCAATGACTTCTACGGCACCGGCGGCTGGTACATCTTCGACCCGACCGATCCCCGGGTGCAGCGGCATTTCCGGGAGCGGGCCACCGAGCTCGTCCGCCGCTATCGACCGAAGCTCGTCAAGATTGACTTCGGGTACGAGATTCCCACCCTGGACACGGTCGCGCCGCACGACATCGCCTGCGCGGGCGACCGGCTCTTCGAGAAATTTCTCGACGTGATCGTCGGCGCGCTCAAGGCGGCCGATCCGGAGATCACGGTGCAGTACTACTCGCTGACGCCCCTGCTCGCTCGGCATTGGGACCATCTCAGCCTCGACGACATGTGGATGTCGCGCGGCAATTTCCACGACGCCTTCGGCAAACGGGCGGTGGTCGCCAGCATTGCCGGCGAGCTCGGCCTGCCGGTCTACGGCTCCACCGGCTACGACTGGGCCTCGGTGCCCGAGATCTGGCTGGACTCCCCCGTACTCGGCACGATCGGCGCCATGGCGCCGTTCGCCGGCGACATCAGCGGTGAACGCCCCACTCCCGGACTGATCGCGAAGTACAACGGCCTCACCCGGTTGACCCGGACGAACGGCCGGTATGACGTGGAATTCCTCGACCGGGATGCGAATGCGCGGCTGCACAATCCGCTGCTCGGACCGTCGGCCGGTTCGTGGGCCAGGCGCGAGGAGCAGGGCGTCACCGTCGTCGCACTCCGCCCCGCACCCGATTCGGCCGAATATCCCGGGATCGTCCGGACCACGGCGCCGGCCGTGGTCGCCAGTCTGGACGAGAACGGCCTGGATTCGGCGCGCCGGCTCGGAATCGTGCCGTTCGGCGACGGTGAATGCACGTTCGTACGGCAAAACGGCCCGACCACCGCCACCGCACATCTCTTCGGCGGCGCGACCCGTCCGGTGCCGCTGCGCGTCGAGGAGAAAAGCGTGACCCTGCGAATCACCGAAGAGTGCGGATCCACGCCCGTGGAGCTTTTTGTCATCGAGACGTCCCTCTGATTCAACCAGCACCAGCCCTGATCAAGTTCGCCGAAGGAGCGCACATGCGACATCGCCCGGCCATTGTGCCAGCGCTCGCCGCCGTCACCGTCATGCTCGCGTCCGCCTGTTCGGCGGCCGCGGGCTTCGGCATCAACACCGGGTCCGTGCCGAAAGGCGCGCTGTGTCCCGGGAAGAAACCGGCCGCCCACATCACGGTGGTCAACTGGTGGCAGACTCTCGCCAGCCCGGACACCGCGAAGGCAGCCGCCCAGTTCAACTGCGCGCACCCTGACATCGCCATCAACATGTCCATCGACCCGAACGTGGGCGATGACAACAACGGCAAGCTGCTGGCCGCGGTCTCGGCCAAGAAGCCGCCGGATCTGGTGCTGTCCTACGACGATGTGTTGAGCGCCTGGGCGGCGAAGGGCGAGTTGCAGCCGATCGAGCAGGATATCGCCGGACACGGCCTGCAGAAATCCCAGTTCAACGACTACGCCTGGCGTTCCACGCTCTGGGCTGGCCACCAGTACGGCCTGCCGGTGGACTGGGACCCGGACACGCTGCTCTGGTACAACAAGAAGATCTTCGCCGAGGTGGGCCTGGATCCGAACAAGCCGCCGACGACCTGGGACGAGATCCAGGCCGACGCGAAAAAGATCGACCTGGTGCAGGGCGGGAAACTCAAGCGGCTCGGGTTCGTTCCCTGGGTCGGCTGGCAGTTCAACTACGTGCAGCTCGGCCATCTGTTCGGTTCCGATTTCAAGGACGGTTCGTCGCACTCGGCCGTCCTGGACACGCCAGAAATGCGGAAGGTATTCGAATACGAACAGTCGGTGTCGAAGAAATTCGGCGGCTCGGCGAAGATCAACAGCTTCACCACGGTGACCGGCGCGCAGGGTGCCTCCGCCGATCCGCTGCTGTCAGGCCGGGTGGGGATGCTGATGATCGGCGACTGGGAGATCGGTCAGGAGGCCAACGTCGGGAAGGCCACCTTCAACAAGACCATCGGTGTCACCGCGTTGCCCCCACCGCCCGGCGGCAAGCAGTACCTCAGCCACAGCGGCTGGTCGTTCATGGTCCCGAAGGGCTCGAAGCACAAGAAAGAGGCGATGGAATTCGCCGCCTGGATGTCCCAGCCGAAGAACTTCGCCACCTACATCGGCCCGTCGCACGGCTGGCTGCCGGCCCGTACGGACACGATGACGCAGCCGTACCTGACCGCCGACCCGGCCTGGCAGGAGGTCATCGCGGTCGACAAGAAGATCGGCACCCAGTGGTGGTTGCAGCCCAGCCCGATCATTCAGCAGTACTACCGCATTCTCGACGAGACTCAGGACTCCATCATCGCGCTGGAGAAATCTCCCGCGGGAGGACTGAAACAGGCACAGTCCCAGATCCAAGCCGCCCTCGACGACGCCACGGCGCTCGGCGTCTACCGCGAGTGACCGTCGCCGCACAATAGGAAGGAATTCCCATGGTGGATTCATCCGTCGAGATAGCGCGCACCAGGATGCGCCCGGCCCGCACCGCGAGCAGGCGGGGCAAATACATCCAGAGCCGGCGCGCGCTCAAGGTCGGCCTGGCCTTCATCTCGCCCTGGATACTCGGCTTTCTCGCGTTCACCGTCATCCCGCTCGCCACCTCGCTCTATTACAGCTTTACCGACTACAACGGGCTCAGCGTCAGCAACTGGGTCGGCTTCCGGAACTACGAGCAGATCTTCACCAAGGATCCGTACATCCGGGTCGCGCTCTACAACACGCTGTATCTGGCCGTCTTCGGCGTGGTGCTCGGCGGCGTGCTCGCCTTCGTCATCGCCCTGCTGCTCAACCAGAAGGTGCGCGGCATTGGTATTTACCGCACCCTGTTCTATCTCCCGACGATGCTTCCGATCGTGGTGAGCGCGTTTGTCTTCACCCTGGTCCTCGACCCCAGTACGGGTGTGCTGAACAAGGTGCTGGGCTGGTTCGGCGTCACCGGGCCGGGTTGGTTGTTCTCCACGACCTGGTCCAAACCGGCCCTGATCATTCTCGGGCTCTGGGGCGTCGGCAACTCGGTCATCATCTATCTGGCTGGGCTGCAGGACATTCCGAAGCATCTCATCGAGGCGGCCACCGTGGACGGTGCCGGCTGGTGGGCCCGGCTGCGGAACGTGACGATGCCGCTGCTCAGCCCGATCATCTTCTTCAATCTGCTGCTGGCCATCATCTACGCCTTCCAGAACTTCATCTCGGTCTTCTACCTCACCTCGAACGGCGGCGGCTCGACCGCCGGCGGTCCCGCCAACTCGACGATGACCTGGGGGCTGCTGATCTATGAGGACGCGTTCGTCAACTCCCAGATCGGTTACGCGTCGGCTATGTCCTGGCTGATGCTGATCTTCGTACTGATCATCACCGCATTGATGTTCGGCATGAGCAAGCGCTGGGTCTACTACGAAGGAGCTGGTCCCCGATGAGCACTCTGACCTCGCCGCGCCGACGCCTGCGTCAGAGCATCGGCAAGATGGCCGGGGCGCACATACCCCTGATCATCGTCGCCATCATCTTCGCCGTTCCGGTGCTGGCTCTCATCGCCGAGTCGTTGAAGACACTGGCCCAGAACACCGCGGTCCCACCACAGTGGATCCCGAATCCGTTCTACTGGGGCAACTATTCGGCCGCGGTCAATATCGCCCCGTTCGCGCACATGCTGCTCAACACCGTCATCATCGTCGCCCTGCAGGTGGTGGGGGTGGCTATTTCCAGCGCGCTGATCGGCTACGGCTTCTCGGTCATCAGATGGCGTGGCCAGGGTGTCGTCTTCATGCTGGTCATCGCGACGATGCTGATTCCGTACGAGGTCACGCTGATCCCCCAGTACATCCTGTTCAGCAAGTTCGGCTGGTTGAACACCTTCTACCCACTGTTCGTGCCGTACTTCTTCGGCATTCCGATCTACATCTTCCTGTTCCGGCAGTTCTTCCTCCGGATGCCGGTTGAGCTCTCCGAGGCCGGCCGGATCGACGGGGCGTCGGAGCTGCGGATCTTCACTCGCATCTACCTTCCGCTGGCCCGACCCGCGCTGCTGGTGGTGGCGCTGCTGCAGTTCGTAGCCGGTTGGAACGACTTCCTCGGGCCGCTGATCTACCTGAACGACAAGAGCCTGAGCACCCTGGTGCTGGGCATGGAATACTTCCGCCAGAACCAGTACCAGGTCGATGTCGGCGGGCAGGCGGCGTATTCAATCATGATCGTGGCACCGGTCGTTTTTGTCTTCTTCCTCGCCCAGCGCCGGTTCATCGAAGGCATGACGCTCACCGCGATGAAAGGCTGACACCTCCCCGCCCCCCGCTCATGATCGACATCGACTAAGTGTCGCTATAGCGGCACCAACTCGATGTCGATCATGGAACGGGGGCGATGGAACGGGGGACGCGACGGGCCGGGAGACCGACGGTGCCGTCCGGCGGTGACAGCCGGGATCTCGTCGAGTTCGATCCGGGTGCTGACGTCCCGCCCGTAATTCAGCTGGTCGGACAGCGGCCCCAGGACGAGCGGGAACCGCCCCGCGAAGCCGACTCCCTCGGCCCGGAAGGTCTCCGGATCGTCACCGGGTACGAGCTCGCACGCGCCGGGCGGAAACCCGGATCTCCGCCCGGCGCGAACGCAGCACGTTCTCCAGGTCGTTGCGCACCGCATCGGCGCCGAGCAGCAGCGGGCCGTGGAAGAACGCGCCCCGCCGGCCGTGCAACGGGCCGGTCTCGTCCGTGCAGTTCGCGGTCGGGGTGAGAAAACGGACCTGACCCGAGGAAATCCATAGTGCCCGGTCGAATTCCACGGTCACCGTCGTCCCGGAGACCGTGACATGGCCTCCGCTGGACAGCGCCTCGACCGAGGCGCTGTCAACGGTCCGCGGGTAATCCGTACGCAGGTCGTACTCCACACCGTCGAGGACGCCGGCCGATTCGACGTACAGATCGACCTGCAATCCCCCATCGACCGGCCGGACCGCGGCCCGAGCGGCGTCGTACACCGCGCGCAGCCCGTGGAAGCTGCAGCACCACCCACGCCTCCGGCGGATAATCGAACGTCAGCAGTCCCGGATCGGCGCACAGCGGCTTCGGAATCATCGCCGCCGCGGAGCGGACCGCCCCGAGCACCGACAAGTCCCCGGTGCGCCGATACCACTCGACCAGCGGGTCCAGTGTGGACAGGAAATCCAGCGAGAACTTCAGCCGCTGATTCTGCGGATCGGCGAACCAGTCGAGCCACCCGGCCATCGCCGTCACGAGGTTGTCCACCAACCGTTCCGCGGCCCGGCGCACGTCCTCCCGCAGCGGTCCGTCGGCCGCGTCGGCGAAGGTGATCAGCCTGTCAGCAGGCGGCCGTTCCCCCATGCCACACCGTGATCGGTCGTCGCTGCCGGCCGGTCCGGGCCGAAACTCCCGTCCGGCCGCTGCGCGTCGACCACCACCAGGGCCACCCGCTGCGCCTTGTCCCAGTCGACCGGGCAGCCGGGTCAGCGCCACCGACTCGAGATAGCGGCCCGACAGGTCGCCGCAATAGTCGCCGCAGGCCCGCCGGGCCTCCGGATCGAGGATCACGTCCTGCACGATCAACGATTCGGAATATGGGGTGTCGGCGTCGAGCTGCCGCATGACCCTGATCGCCCAGTCATCGAGCAGTCCGCCGATCCGGGCGATGCGTGCAGTCGACATCCGACAATCCCTTACGTGACAGGTTATGGCGCCTCGATGCCACCGTCCGGGCGGCGCACTCCGGCCGCCCAGCGTTCGTGGCCGAATGTCTTCGGCGGATACTTCGCCGCTGCCTTCTCGTCGAGGTCGACGCCCCAGCCCGGCTTGTCCGACGGCGTGATGAATCCGTCCACAGGGGACGGACAGCCCGGGAACACCTCGTGCACCTTCTCCGGATAAACGTGGCTCTCCTGCACGCCGAATGCCGGTGTGGTCACGTCAAGGGTCACATTCGCCGCGACCCCGATCGGCGACACATCAGCCGGCGAGTGCCACGCGGTCCGCACTCCGGTGAGCTCACACAGATTGGCGAGTTTGCGGGCCGGCGTGAGGCCACCGATCGCGGAAATGTGGCAGCGCAGCAGGTCGACCCCGCCGCGGGTGACCAGCCGGGCGGCCTCGGTCGCCGAGACGAGCAACTCGCCGACCGCGAGCGGCACCGGCGAGGCGGCCCGTACCTCCGGCAGCCGGTCGAAATGCTCCGGCGCCAGCACGTCCTCGACGAAGAACAGCCGGTACGGCTCCAGCGACCGGCAGAGCGTCACCGCCTCCTTGGGCGTGAGCCGGTTGTGCACGTCGTGCAGCAGCGAGATCTGGTCGCCCAGCACCTCACGGGCGCGGGCGAAGAGTTTCGGTGTCTCGGCCAGATACTGCTGCACGTCCCAGCCGTCGGGGTTCGGCGTGCGCGGATAGCCGCCGCGGGTGCCGGGCGCACCGTACGTGCCGATTCCGGGACCGCCGGCCTGCAGCCGGACGAACCGGTATCCGTTGTCGATGTGTTGCTGCGCCTTTTCCAGCGTCTCCTCGATAGTGCCGGCCGAGGAATGCGCGTAAAGCGCCGCGGCGGACCGGACCCGGCCACCGAGCAGCTCGTACACCGGCGCGTTGGCGCGCTTTCCGGCGATGTCCCACAGCGCCATGTCCAGACCGGACAGAGCGTTGTTGAGGACCGGGCCGCCGCGCCAGTACGACGAGAAATGCACCAGCCGGGTGATGTCCTCGATATCGGCCGGGTGGCGTCCGACGACCAGCGGCTCGAGGTGCTCCACCGCGGACACGACGGCCTTGTACCGCTGGGTGAACGTCGCGCAGCCGAGGCCGTAGAGGCCGGGTTCGGAGGTGTCGACCCGGACCACGATGAGGGTGGCCTCCGGGGCGGTGACGATGGCCCGGACTCCGGTGATGCGCAGGTTGTCCCGGTTGGGCCAGGGCGGTTGGGTCTCGGGTAACGATTCCGGCCAGTCGACGCTCACGCGGACATCCCTTCGTGCAACGGTCACCGTGCAGATGTGGTCGGCCCGACGCTACCGGCCCCTGGGTGACCGGTTCGCCCAGGTTGACCGCATGCGGCCGGTCGCCAGGTGAGAAAATAATCAGCGAACCCACCTCGCGAGGAGCCCTTGATGCGCATTCAGAAGTTCGGCCATTCCTGCCTGCTGGTCAGCGACGGAGACGCGCGGGTGTTGATCGACCCGGGCACCTTCTCCCGCGGCTTCGAGGAGTTGCGCGGGCTCACCGCCGTGCTGGTCACCCACCAGCACCCCGACCACCTGGACGTGGAGCGGCTCGAGCCACTGCTGTCGGCCAATCCGGACGCGAAGCTGTTCGCCGATGCGGAGAGCACGACCCAGCTGGCCGGGCGCGGTCTGACCGCGACGGCCACCGAGGCCGGGCAGGAGCTGAGCCTGGGCGGGATCTCGGCCCGGATCATCGGCTCGCAGCACGCCGTCATTCACCCGGACATCCCGATCGTGGCCAACGTCGGCTATCTCCTCGGCGGGCGGCTGTTCCATCCCGGCGACGCGCTGACCGTGCCGGACGAGCCCATCGAGCTGCTGGCGCTGCCGGCGGTGGCCCCGTGGATGAAGGTCGCCGAGGCGATCGACTATCTGCGTGCGGTGGCGCCGCGGGTGGCGCTGCCGATCCACGAGGCGGTCAGTGCGGCGCCGCAGATGTACTACGGCCACCTGAACCGGCTCGGCCCGGAGGCCACCACGCTGCAGATCATCGACGACGGCGAGCCGGTCGACTACTGACCCTCATTTCCAGCCCGCCCCACGCGGCTCCGCGCCGCCCCCCTTTTCCATGATCGTGATCGGATTTTGGTTGATATAGCCCCCACCACCGATCACGATCATGGAAAAGAGGCGGGCGGAAGTGGCCGTCTCAGCTGGTCGGGGCGGCTTTCAGCACCGCCAGCAGGGCGCTGCCGACCGGTACGCCGAGTCCGGTGCAGGCATCCCAGCCGGCCGCCGCCGAATAGTCGCCGTTGGAGCCGGACGTGATGTCCCGGAACCCGTCGGCCACCTGCCCGGCCGCCGCCGGATAGAGCCCGGTCTGCAGCAGGCCGAGCGGGCGGCCCACGCCCTGCACGAGCCGGCAGACCAAGGCCGCCCACAGCGGCGCGGCCGCGCTCGTACCGCCGATCACCTGCTTCTGCCCGTCGACGTACACCTCGTACCCGGTCTCCGGATCGGCGTCCGCGGCCACGTCCGGAACGCCGCGGCCGGGGCCGCCACCCGATCGGTCCGGTACGCCCGCGTTGGCCTGCCAGGTCGGCTGGTCGAAGGTGTCACTGACCCCGCCACCGGTGGATCCGCCGCCGGAGCCGGAGTTCCACACCGTCTCGGAGCTGACCGTCGTACCGCTGGCCCGCAGCGATGTACCGCCGCAGCCGAGGACGTGCGGGCTGGAGGCCGGGAAGTCGGCGTGCGGCTGGCCGTCGGTCGCGCCGTCGCTGCTCCCGCCGTCGCCGGCCGCGACACAGACGGTGACCCCGAGCGTCGCCGCATCGGTGAACGCATCGTCCATCGCCGTCCGGCTCTGCTCCGACCACGCGTCCTCCGACTGACCCCAGCTGATGCTGAGCGCGGCCGGCGTGGGGTCGGCGTGCACCGCGGTGCTGACCGCGTCGAGGAATCCCTGATCGGTGTTGGGCGCGAAATAGACAATCTGCGTGGCCTTGGGGGCGAGCGCACCGGCCACTTCGATATCCAGCAGCACCTCGCCGTCGGCACCGTTCGGATCCTGGCCCGGCGTGTTCTTGGCACCGTCCACCGCCGCCGCCGTGACCGTCGGCGTCGCAATGTTGAGACCGCCGAAATAGGTGTCCAGGTCGCTCTGCGCGAATCCGCCGCCCAGCTCAATGATCGCCAGCGTCTGCCCGGTGCCGTCCGTATCCGCCGGGAAGTCGTAGATCGCGCCGAGCGCAGGCGGGGTGTACGACGTCGCGGCGGCCGCCGAAGCCGCGAACCGCAGCATGATGCGGGCCTGCGGCCGGTCGTCCAACCCCATCACCGCGGTCACCGTGCCGGCCAGCTCGGCCGGGAGCTGCAACGCACCCTCGCGGTGCCGGTGCTCCACCCGTGCCCCGGTGCCCGGATGCCGGGTTGCCACTCGACTGAGCTGCACGCCAAATGCCGCACTCAACTGCTCGGCCGTGCCGCGGACCACCATCCGGCGGGACGCGGCATCCTCGGTGGTGGTCTCCAGTCCGAGGCCGGCGAGCACCTCGCCCACCCGAGCGACATCGGCCGGATCGGCGCCGTAGCTGGCCGCGAAGTCCGATCGCGGCACTGTCCGCGGCCCGGTGACCAGATCCTCGGGAATCGGGGCGCGCCGACGCAGCACCAGCGTCACGCTGATCTCGTCGGCCGGATCGACCGCACCGAGCTGCTGCAGGACGTCGAGCGGGCCGGGGGCGCTGCCGGGGAGTTCGCGATAGTCAGGCATGCGCACAGTGTGCCCCAGGTCACCGTCCGTGTCGCGCCGAGCGGGCTCTGAATTCCCTTGCAGCGCTACGTTTCGCGCGTTTTCGGGGAATGATCACCTTCCGGGGTCAAAGCTGCGGGACGGTCGAACCGAGCGGCACCGCCTGAACCGGGCGGGCTGCTGAAACGTATGCTCGGGCGACCTCGATGATCGGCGGTACGCGCATGAAGCCCGGAGATCCGGCCCCCGCATTCACCCTGCCCGACGAGGACGGCAATGAACGTTCCCTCAAGACGTTCCTGGACGACGGACCGGTCGTGTTGTTTTTCTACCCGGCGGCGATGACGACAGGTTGTACGGCCGAAAGCTGCCATTTCCGGGACCTGGCGGCCGAGTTCGCCGCGCTCGGGGCGCAGCGGGTCGGGATCAGCGTTGACCCGGTGGGCAAGCAGAAAGAATTCTCCAGCAAGAATTCGTTCGACTATCCGCTGCTGTCCGATGAGGACGGCGCGGTGGCGCGGAGTTTCGACGTCAAGCGCCGTTTCGGCCCCCTGCCGGTAAAGCGGACGACCTTCGTGATCAGCACCGACGGCCGGATCCTCGACGTCATCAGCAACGAATTCAAAATGGCGGTGCACGCCGACCGCGCCCTGGAAACCCTCCGCAAGCAGTAGCCGTCGCCGAGACTCCCGCCCGTCCGTCCGTCCCGGCCTCTCCCCGCCCGTCCGCCCGTCCCGGCCCCTCCCCGCCCGCCCGTCCGCCCGTCCCGTACTCGGCTCCGGGTTCCGGCGTCCGTTGCCGATTTCCATGGTCATGAGGCAAAAACGTCGACGATTCGCCGCTAAATCGCCTCATGATCGTGGCCGAGGCCGAGCCTGCTCCCCTCCACCTATTCCATGATCGTGAGTGGATTTGGTACCTCTACAGGTATCAAATCCACTCACGATCATGGTCGGAGCGGGGTTGCCCGCCAGATCCACGCGACCGTCGGACTTCCCGCCCACCGGAGCCGAACGCCCCCGGCCTCCATGATCATGAGGCAAAATCGTCGGCGATTCGCGGCTAAATCGCCTCATGATCATGGTCGAGGGATCGAGGGATCGAGGGGTCGAGGGATCGAGGGATCGAGGGATCGGGCTGCCCGCCCTGGCCGAGCCGCGAAGGTTGGTGCGGCAGGCGGCAGGCAGCAGGCGGGGTCAGGAGCCGGTGCGGCCGATGGTCTGCGGGCTGACGGCGGCCTCGGGGCTGGCGGTCTCCACCGTCGGCTTCACCCGGCGCACCATCGTCGCGGCGGCGTCGCTGTCCCGGACCGTGAGCACCAGCGCCATTCCGCTGGCCAGCAGGATCGCGGCGACATAGAACGCCGTGTGATAGGCGGTCAGGTTGGGTCGCACCACTCCCGACCCTGAACGCTTCGTGGTTCCGACGATCACCAGGACGGTGCCGAGTACGGCCACCCCCAGCGCCGAGCCGATCTGCCGGGTGGCGTTGTAGATCGTCGAGGCCCGGCCGGTCGAGGCCGGCCCGATCGTGGCGAAGGCGGCGGTCTGGTTGGGCATGAAGATCGTCGCCATGAAGAACCCGAGACCGTACATCTCGGCCCGCATCAGCCAGGCGTTCGGATGCAGCCCGGTCTGTGCCAGCGTCACCATCAGCAGCGGTACGGCGATGACCCCGAGCCCCATCAGCCGGCGCGGCCCCACCAGCGGATAGGCCCGGCTCACCAACTGGGCCGCGGTCATCACCCCGAGCGCCTCGGGGAACGTGCTCAACCCGGCCGCGAGCGGCGAATACCCGAGACCGTCCTGCAGCATCAACGGGAAAACGTAGAGCGTCCCGAGAAATGCCATCGACGTCATGAGGGTCAGCGCGTTGGCGGTCCGGAAGAGCCGGTCCCGAAACAGCCGCAGCACCAGCATCGGCGCCGGGCTGCGCATTTCGACCACCACCATCGCGATCAGCAGCGCGATGCCCACGATGCCGGAGACCACAATTCGCGGCGTACCCCAGCCGTGCGACGCTCCCTCGGACAGCGCGTACATCGACAGACCCAAACCGCCCGCGGCCAGCAGGAATCCCGGCACGTCAAATCGGCCTGGATCGGGTTCCCGGCTCTCCCGCAGGAAGATCAGGCCGAAGGCGAAGGCCGCGATACCGATCGGCACGTTCACGTCGAATATCCAGCGCCAGGACAATTGGTCGACGAGCAGCCCACCGAGAATCGGTCCGGTTGCCGGCGCCAACGTGGTGGGTACGGTCAGAATGCGGGACGCGCGCATCCGCTCGGCCGGTGGAAAGGTGCGATACAACATCGCCATTCCGACCGGGGTCAGCAGCCCGCCGCCGGCTCCCTGGATGATCCGGAACAGCACCAGCTCGGTCAGGTTCTGGGCCAGCCCGCAGAGCGCCGACGCACCGGTGAATACGGCGAGCGCAATGAGCAGGATGCGTTTGGTGCCGAACCGGTCGCCGAGCCATCCGGATGCCGGAATGAAAACGGCCAGGCTGACCAGATAACCGACCGCGATCGTCGCGGTGGCGGTGACCGGAACGCCCAGGTCGGCGCTGATCGTCGGCAGTGCGACATTCACAATTGTCGCATCGAGAATGTTGACGAACATGGATGCGACGAATACGACGCTGACCGCGACTTTCGGATTGTGCAGCCGGGCGAACCGGGGATGGTGCAGGCGGGGAATGTGCCAACGAGGAATGTGCCAACGAGGAATGTGCCAACGGTGCATGTGGGGCGGCTCCGGAGAGAGCGGTGGTCGGCCCGGGATTACTGGACCGTTGGTCTAGCTCGGACGCGGCGAACACGCTTCCGTACGTGGAAAAGCCCCGCCGACGGGTCGCGCCGGCGAGGCTTGCTGAAACGATACAAGACCACCGGTCTGTGCCGCTATGAGAGCACGGTCACACCCTATGTTGCCCGACTACTCACCGCGAGCAGTTAACTCCGTTTTACGCAATTTACCCATCGCATTCCGCGGCAGCGCGTCGAGAAAATGAATACGCCGCGGTCGTTTGTGCGCCGACAACCGACCCGCGACGAAGTCGATCAACGGGCCCGCGCCGACGTCCTCGGCCACCACGTACGCGACGACCTCCTGCCCCAGATCCGCGTGCGGCATTCCGACGACCGCCGCCTCCCGTACCGCGGGATGGGCGAGCAGCGCGTCCTCGACTTCGCCCGCCCCGATGCGGAATCCACCGGATTTGATCAGGTCGACCGAGGCCCGGCCGACGATCCGGTGCCGCCCGTCGGCATCGATGGTCGCCACGTCACCGGTCCGGAACCAGCCGTCGGCGGTGAAGGACGCCGCGGTCTCCTTCGGCCGGCCGAGATATCCGTCGAAGAGCGTCGGACCGCGCACCTGCAGGTCACCGAGGGACTCCCCGTCCGACGGCACCGCGCCGGTTTCGGCCACCAGCCGGGTCTGTATTCCGGACACCGGCAGTCCGACCGAGCCGGGATCGCGGTCTCCGTCGAATCGGGTGGACAACGTGATCAGGGATTCGGTCATGCCGTAGCGCTCGACCGGGGCCGAGCCGGTCAATTCGGTCAGACCGTCGAAGACCGACAACGGGAGCGCGGCACTGCCGGAGACGATCAGTCGCGCGGAACGCAGGGCCCGGGCACATTCCGGCGCCGCCACCACCCGCGACCAGACGGTCGGTACCCCGAAATAGAGGGTGCCGCCGGCGGCGGCGTAAAGCTCCGGGCGGGGACGGATCGTGTGCACCAGCCGACTGCCCACCCGCAGCGCCCCGAGCAGCCCGAGTACGAGCCCGTGCACGTGGAAGAGCGGCAGGCCGTGGACCAGGGTGTCCTCGGGCGTCCACGCCCACGCCTCGGCCAGCCCGTCGAGATCGGCGGCGATCGCCGCGTGCGGCATCAGGACGCCTTTCGGCGGCCCGGTGGTGCCACTGGTGTAGAGAATCAGTGCTGTGGCGTCTGTGGCCGGCTCAGGCAGGCGGCCGGACCCGGTGACTGTCGGCTCGATCGGCACCCCGGCCAGCAGCCCGTCGAAACCGATGCCGATGTCGGCGCCGGAGTCGCGCAGGATGTGGTCCCGTTCGGTGGTCCCGGCATCGGGGGGCACCGGTACGACCGGGACACCGGCCAGCAAGCCGGCGACCACCGCGACGACGGTCCGCATGGACGGATCGGCGTGCAGCGCCAGGGCGTGCGCACCGCTCAGCCGCTGCCCCAACGCGGTGGCGGCGTCCAACAACTCGGCAGTCGACATGACCTCATCACCGACCCGGACAGCGTCGGCGATATCCGGCCCGGCCAATGCACGCAACAGCACGATCCACTCCCGCCCGGGGGTTTTTCCATGATCGTGATCGGCTGCCGGCGCTGTGACAACCCCAGCGACAACCCCAGCGACAACCCCGGTAGCAACTACAGACCGAGCACGATCATGGAACAGGGAGCTGTGCGGTCAGTGCCGGACGGCGAGGCGCTCGGCTCCCGGTACCCGACGCGGCCGGGGCAGCGAGACGACGGTCGAGGGAGCCGGCGGCTCGGCGTCGAGAACGGCTCCGAAGACGTACCTGGCCCACCCGATCGCCAGATCGACGGCGAACCGGGCATGCCGGGCCTGCACCCAGTCGCCATCCCGCGGGCTGTCCTCGATCTCGGCCCGCAGCGTGATCAGCGACGCCGCGTACGCAGCACCGCCGCCGGTCAGTCCGGTAAGTGCGGACGGCAGGTCACGTTCGACCAGCGCGGCCTGCACCCGTTCCACCCGGCGCGGCAACTCTTCGTCCTCGGTGACGGTCAGGCCCAGCTTCTCCAGCGCGTGCCGGGCCACCCCGGCGACGAGCTGTTCGGTCCAACGCAGCAGCTGCGTCGGCTCGCTGAGCGCGGCCAGCCGGACATCCAGCCGCCGCAACTCCAGAGCCAGACCGACCGCGTCGTCGGGCACCGCGAGGTCGTCACCGGCGAACGACTCGACCCGCCACGGCCCGCGACACAGCCGCAGGCCGACCCGGTTGAGCTCGTCCTCGATGGTGGCCAGGCAGTGATCCAACGGCCAGTTCTGGCCGTAGAAGCCGAGATCGGTGGCATCCCGGAGCAGCCGGGCCAGCGCGTCGAACAATTCGACGGGCCGACCGCTGCGCCAGTTGATCCGCTCCAGCCAGATATGCGCCCGGGCCCGACGCTCGCTCTGCAGGGCCCGCTTCAGTGCGGCCTGACGATCGAGGTGCTCCAGACGGATGACGTGCTGACAGCCGACGAATGCGCTATCGATGCGCACCAGCGGCATTCCGGCACAGAACTCCCGGACCGCGACGGCAAGCCCACGCCAGCGTGGGGGTACCCAATCGAAGGTCGGCGGGAGGACCGCCTCCATCTAGACCGCCGCCTCGGTGCGGTCGACGGGACGGCTGAAAACTCTTGCGCGTGACGCCATGGCAGGCCCCCAGAGGTGTGTGCGACGCACGGTAGCGACACCTTAACGCTATGCAGTAGGGGGCTGTCCAGCGCGGGTTGTCCGCCCACAGCGATCTACATGGTTTCCGGCGCCACGATGCCGAGCAGGTCGAGGCCGCGCGCGAGCGTACGGCGGGCAACCGCGCACAGTGCGAGACGACTGTCCCGGGTGGCGGGATCGACGCCGACCTGCAACACCGGGCACCGCTGGTAGAAACCCGAAACCGCGGTCGCCAACCGGTAGAGATAGCCACAGAGCTGATGCGGCTCGAGCGTCTGCAGCGTCTCGGCGACCGCGGCCGGGAATCGGGTCAGGACGTACGCAAGCCGCCGCTCGGCCGGCTCCGTGAGCGTCGTCACAGTCACCGTCGCCGTCGCCGTCACAGTCGCCGCCGGGCCGTCGCCGGCTCGCCGCAGCAGGGAGCAGAGCCGGGCGTGCGCATATTGCAGATACGGACCGGTGTTGCCGTCCAGGGCCACCATCCGGTGCACCGCGAAGACGTAGTCCCGGGACCGGCCGGCAGAAAGGTCTGCGTACTTGACCGCGCCGATCCCGATCGCCCGGGACAGGTCGTCCCGGTTGTTCGTACCCCGGTCCGCCAGCAGCGCGGCCGCCTCGTCCTGGGCGATCCGGAGCAACTCACCGAGCGGTACGACCTCGCCGTCGCGGCTCTTGAACGGCTGACCGCTCTCGTCGAGCACCGAGCCGAACCGGACGTGTTCGGCGGGCACCGACTCCGGCAGCCAGCCGGCCCGCCGGGCCACCGCGAAGACCTGGTCGAAATGCAGCGTCTGCCGGACGTCGACGACGTAGATCAGCCGATCGGCGTGCAACCGCCCGACCCGGTAGCGGACCGCGGCCAGATCGGTGGCGGAGTAGCCGAATCCGCCGTCGCTCTTGCGGACGATCATCGGCAGCGGACTCCCGTCCCGGCCGAGAAATCCAGGATTGAAGACGCAACTGGCGCCGTTGGATTCGGTCAGCAGCCCGAGCTCGGCCAACTCCTCGACCAGCCGCGGCAGGTCGTCGTTGTAGGCGCTCTCCCCCATCACGTCGGCGGCGGTCAGCCGCACGCCGAGTTGCCGGTAGACGGCGTCGAAGGCGTTCACCGAGACGGATACCAGCTGCCGCCAGCTCGCGAGCGTCGCCTCGTCACCCGCCTGCAGCGCGACCACCCGCTCCCGGGAGCGGGTCGCGAATAACGGATCACCATCGAAATGCCTACGGGCCCGGCGATACAGCGCCGACATCTCGGCGAGGTCCAGGTCGGCGGCCCGCAGGTCCTCGGCGAGCATCTGCTCGATCAGCATGCCGAACTGGGTGCCCCAGTCGCCGATGTGATTCTGCCGCACGACGTCATGCCCGGCGAATTCGAGAACTCGACCGAGCGCGTCGCCGATCACCGTCGAACGCAGATGGCCGACGTGCATCTCCTTGGCGACATTCGGCTGCGAATAGTCCAGGACGATCCGCTGCTTTACCGGCGCTGTCGGGACACCGAGCCTTTCGTCGGCGGCGATCTCGGTGACATAGCCGGCCAGATACTCCGGTTTCAGGGTGAAATTGAGAAAGCCCGGGCCGGCCAGCTCCGGCGGCTCACAGAGATCGGAAACATCCAGGCCGGCCAGCAGTTTCTGGGCCGCCAATCGCGGTGCGATGCCGAGCTGCTTGCCGATCCGGAGCGCCAGACTCGTTTGAAAATCACCAAATTCTGGCCTGGTTGCCTCCCGCAGTTCGGGATCCACAGTGGACCCAACGAGTCTTTCGCCCGCTGCGGCGAGCCGTGCGTTGATGAGGTGGTCGGCCGATTGCATGACAACGAGTCCTCGGAAAGGAGCACTCCCTTATCGGAAGTGCGGCGAACATCGAGTCGGGGTCAGACGCCGATTCGTCGTCGCAGGGCGCGGCGGCGCGGGTTGCGCGCGGCGGGCCCGAGGATCGACATGCCCGCCATTATGCACGAACACCCGGGCTGAATTCATCGGGTTCCCATGAACACTCATGATCGACATCGGCCGACGGAAGACGTCTGGCCGGGGTAGCTACAACCCGCTACAGTGTAGTTATGAGTGCTCCCAGGTCAGTCCGCTTCGACGACACGGTGCTGCGCCGGCTCGACGGTTATGTACGGAGCCATTCCGGCAGCTCGGCATCATCGGTGATCAATCTCTTCGTCGATGAGGCATTGCGAGCGGAGGAGCATCCCGGGATCGTGTTCCGCGCGGGGCCGTCAGGACGGCGAGCCGGGCTCGTCGACGGACCGGACATATGGGAAGTCATCGCTACGCTTCGGTCGCTCCAGGAGTCCGACAAAAATCTCGCCGACGATTCCCTGGTCGAGGAGACGGCCGACTCACTCGGATTGTCGGTGCGTCAGGTGCGACGTGCGGTCCGTTACTACGCCGACTTCAGAGCGGAAATCGACGATCGAATCACCACCAACGACGAGACCGCCAGTCGTGACGAAGCTATCTGGCTCGAAGAGCGGCGCGTCCTGCGTACCGATGGCCGCTCCGCGTGACGGATCGGCTATTGCTCGACGAAATGTATCCGCCGGCAATTGCCGAAGAATTACGCGCTCTCGGCTTCGATGTGTCCGCGGTGGCGTCAGATCGCGAGCTGACTGGTTCGGACGACACCACGGTGCTCGGCGTGGCGGCCGCCGAGCATCGCTGCCTGGTGACGGAGAATGTCCAGGATTTCGCCGTACTGGCGCGCTCGGCCGACCATGCCGGACTACTTTTCGTCAACGGACGGGTATGGCCGCGAGATCGGAAGAATAGACACCGGCGCACCGCCGCCTTACGCCAACTCCTGGACGACCGACAACTTCCTGGCGCGGGCCAGACCGGCTGGCTGCACTGACCCCGGCCGCTGGAGACCGCCATGACACTCATGATCGACATCCGCTAATGGTCGTTATAGCAGCCATTAGCGGATGTCGATCATGGAAACTGCGGGGGTCAGGAGGTCGGAATCGCCACCGGCTGGCCGGTTTTCGCCGACTCGTACCCGGCGGCAACGATCTGCAGCGTGCGCAGCCCGCCCTCGCCATCGGGTTGCGGCCGCCGTCCCTCTCGCACCGCGGAGACGAACTCCTGCACCATCAGCGCGTCGAGATCGGCTCCGTAGCCGAGCGAGACAGCCTTCCCGGCGGTGTCGTCGTATCCCGCGACGGCCTGCCCGAATGCGTCGAAGCTGACCGAGCCGTTCACGCCCTCCACCCGCAACGTCAGCCCGCCCCAGGTCGGATAGGACTCCGGCCGGTTCCAGCTGCAGTCGATGGTGGCGACGGTGCCGTCGGAATAGGTCACCACGACAATTCCACCGGTCTCGACGTCCACTTCGGAATGCACGATCTTGTTGGACTGCGCGTAAACCGACACGGCCCGGGCATCCAGCAGATCATCCAGCAGGTCGGCCAGGTGGACGGTGTGGTCCATCAACGAACCGCCGCCGGCCAATACCGGATCGGCGAACCACTGCCGCGCCGCGATCGGAATCCGGCCGTTGTTCGTACCGGAGGCGGACAGCACCTTGCCGAGGCCACCGGCCCGGATCCGGTCCCGCAACACCCGGAACGCGGGGTGGAAGCGCACCGGGTAGGCGGTCATCAGGCTGACTCCGGCGGCCTTGCAGGCAGCCACGATCGCCGTGCCGTCCTCGACATTCGTCGCCAGCGGCTTTTCGCACAGGACATGTACGCCCGCCGCGGCGGCCCGCTCGGCCAGCTCCCGATGACGCGAATTCTCGGCGGTGATGACCACCGCGTCCGGGCCCCAGGCGAAGAGCTCGTCATAAGTATCCACATAGGACACTCCGAGCTTCTCAGCGAATTCGCGGCCGCGCACCTCACCCTCGGCGGAGTCGGCCTGATCCGGATCGGCGGTCAACAGCGTGACGTCGTCCCGGCCGTTCAACTCCAGCGCATAACCCGCGGCGTGCACGTGGGCAAAGGACAGCAGCCCGACCTTCAGCGGCTCACTCACCGGCGATCTCCTTCGGTGCTACGGCCCGGCCGGTGCGGGCCGATTCCAGGGCGGCCAGCCCGATGTCCAGGGCGGCCAGGCCGTCGGCCGCGGTGACCCGCGGCGTCGGCCCGCCGTTGAATGCGGCGGCGAATTCCCGCAGCTCGGTCAGGAAGGGCGACTCGACGAAATCCATCGACGGCAACAGCGTGCCGCCCTCGTTCGCGGATTGGGCGAGGTCCCAGTTCAGCGGCGGGGTGTCGAGCGAGTCGTGCTCGATCAGGCCGGTGGAACCGGTGAGCGAGAAGCTCGTACGGAAGACCATCTTCTCGTGGCCCCAGCCGCCGGTCACGTGGCTGAGCGCCCCACTTTCGTGGGTCAGCACGGCGTACGCCGTCGTGGGCTCGCTGCCACCACCGGTGACCTGGGCGAAGACCCGGGTGACGTCGCCGGCTATCCAGCGGGCGAAGTCGAGGTCGTGGATCATCTGGTCGACCAGGATCCCGCCGGACGCGCCGGTGTCGGTGAACCAGGGCATCCGGGGCGCGGCGCCACGGCGGGAGAACCGCAGCACGGCGGGGTCGCCGATCCGGCCGGCCTCAACCGCCTGCTTGGCGGCGACGTACTCGGGGAAGAACCGGACGACCTGTCCCGGGTAGATCTGCTTGCCCGCTGACTCGCAGGCATCGATCATCGCCGCGGCCTGCCGGTGGCTGCGCGCCAGCGGCTTTTCACAGACGACGTGCCTGCCGGCCTTGGCCGCGGCGAGCACGATCTCGTCGTGCACGAAGGTCGGCGTGCAGACGTCGACGATCTCGCACGAGTCCAGCAACTCGGCGAGGCTGTAAACCACCGTCCCGCCATAGCGCTCGGCCAATGCGGGACCGCCGTCGGCGGAGTAGATGACGATGTCGGCACCGAGGGCCCGCCACGCCGCGGTATGCGGGTCTGCGATGCCACCGGCGCCGACAACGCCGACTGCGAGTGGACGGCTCATCAACACTCCTTGTGGGAACGGCGTCTGCCGGAAAACGTGACCATCAGGCTGACTGATTGTGCCGGAATGCGGCTCGCTCTTGTCATCACCGTGCACGCTACCGCGCAGATCCACGCCTCGGAGCGAACCGCCGCAACCGGTCTGGCCGGCCGAGCGAGACCCGCGCCACATCCGGGCTCCGGGGTCAGCTCGACCGCGGCAGCGCCATCGCGGTGACCGTGGTGGCCAGCAGCAGAATCGCCGCGACCAACAGGCTTTCGTGCAGCCCGCGGGTGAACGGTGCCGGCTGCGCGATCAACGCGCCGAACACCGCCACGGCCAGGGCGCCGCCGGTCTGCCGGCCGGAATTCAACACGCCGGCGGCCAGCCCGGCCCGGTCGGCGGCGATGTCACCGAGCATCGCCGCGGTCAGCGACGGTACGGCGAATCCGAGGCCGACTCCGACCGGGATCAACAGCAGCGCGACCACCGGCCGGCTGGTCTGCGGATCGACCGTCAGCAGGCCGAGCAGGCCCAACAGACTGATCAGCTGCCCGAACGCGATCGGCACCCGCGCCCCGAACCGCGCCGCGACCCGGGCCGAGGCCAGGTTGGCACCGGCGATCAGCGCGGTCATCGGCAGGAACATCAGTCCGGCCTCGACTGCCGACTGATGCTGGATCTGTTGGAAGAACAGGCTGAACAGGAACACCACGCCGTAGAACGCGGCGTTCACCGAGAAGCCGATCAGCACGCAGACCGTCACCGTCCGGGACCGGAACAGCTCCAGCGGCACCATCGGCTCAGCGACGTGCTGTTCGATCCCGACGAACGCGACCGTGGCGACGGCCGCCACGATCAGGCAGCCGATCACGGTCGGCCGGCCGAAACCGTGGTCACCGCCCTCGATGACACCGAAGGTGAGCGTGGCCAGCGCAACGACGGCCGCCAGCTGACCGAACGGATCCAGCGCCGCGGCCCGCCGCGGCGAGCCGGACGCCCGGGACGCCAACAACACCGTGACGGCGCCGACCGGCAGGTTGATGAAGAAGATCGCCCGCCAGCTGATCGCGCTGGTCAACAGCCCGCCGGCGATCGGCCCGGCCGCGACGGCTACGGCACCGCCGACCGTCCACAACGCGATCGCCCGGGCCCGCCGACCCGGGTCGGGAAAGGCCTGCCGGACCAGCGCCAGGGACGACGGCAGGATGACCGCGGCCGCCGCGCCCTGCACCAGTCGGCCCGCCACCAGCATTCCCAGACCCGGTGCCACGCCACAGGCCACCGATGCCAATGTGAAGGCAACGATGCCGGCGGCGAACACCCGGTTGGCGCCGATCCGATCGGATAGCGCACCCGCCGACAGCAGCAACGCCGCGAACATGAGCGTGTAGGCGTCCAGGATCCACTGCAGCGCCGCCGTCGACCCACGCAGCGAGTGCCCGATCGCCGGCAGCGCCACGTTCACCGCTGAGGCGTCCAGGGCGATGACGACGAAACCCAACAGGGCCGAGAACAGGACAGCCCGCGCCGACGGGCCGCCACCCGTTTCCCGGGCCGGCCCTGTCCGTCGTACCGCCACCGGCTCCGCGCTCATCCGGTCTCCTCCAGCTCGGGGCGGCGACCTGCGCCGCCCTCGGGTTCGAGCCTGTCCGGGCCGGGCCGGATGAGGCAGACCGCGCTGTTCCGGGGTGCGCCGTGCCTGGGTGTGACACGGCCCCGCACGAGGGTTGCCGGACCGGTCCGCGCTGGCAGACTGGAGGTCGTGACCGAACAGACCGAGTTGGGCCGGTTTCTGCGGGCCCGCCGAGCAGACATCGGGCCGACCGAGGTGGGCCTCCCGGCCGGCACCGGGACCCGCCGTACGCCCGGACTGCGCCGCGAGGAGTTGGCGACCCTTGCCGGCGTGAGCATCGACTACTACACCCGCCTCGAACGCGGCAAGGAGACCCGGCCCAGTCCGGCGGTGGTCGACGCGCTGAGCCGTGCGCTGCGCCTGAACGACGACGAGCGCGACTACCTGCGGGAGCTCGCGGCGCAGGCCGCCCGGCGGGCACCCGAGCCGCGGCGGCGGCCGACCCGCGCCGTACGGCCCAGCGCGCGCCTGCTGCTGGAGACGCTGCGGCCGAACCCGGCGTACGTGGTGAGCCGGACGTACGACCTGCTGGCCGCCAATCCGGCCGGGCTCGCTCTGCTGCACGGCCTGGCCGACTGGCCCGAGCGACAGCGCAATACGATCCGATACACCTTCCTGCACCCGGCCTCCCGGGAGCTGTACCCGGACTGGGAGCAGCGGGCGAAGGCCTGCGTGGCGCAGTTGCGGGCGATCGCCGGCGCCGACCCGGACGCCTCCGAGCTGGCCGAGCTCGTCGGCGAATTGATCGTGAAGAGCCCGGACTTCAATCGACTGTGGGATCGGTACGAGGTGGGCACGGTCGGCACCGGGGAGAAGATCTTCCAGCACCCGACGGTCGGCTCGATGACTCTTACCCACGAGGTGCTCAACCTCAATCGGACCGGAGGGCAGCGCTTGGTCGTCTACCTGGCTCCCGTCGGAAGCCCGGAGCACGACGCGATGTGCCTGCTGGACCGCGCCGACCTCGACGCGATCGCCGTCGACGCGCGCTGACGGCGTTCGCTGCCAGGTCGCCGGCAAAAGGCCGATGTATCGTCGACAGCTTTGAGGCTCCTTTGAGAGTTCCTCCGTTCTGTTACTCGCCCCAAAGTCGCCTCAAACGCTTGGGTTAGAACCTCACTCGGACCCATCTGCGCAGGACGCAAAGAAGCGCCTCGCCCAAACCCCTGTGTGTTTCAGAACAAGGTTTCGGGCGAGGCGCATCAGGTGGAGGTGGCGGGAATCGAACCCGCGTCCTCTGGCGAAAAGACAGGGCTTCTCCGGGCGCAGTTCGCATTGTCTCTACTCGGCCTCACCGGTCTCACGAACTAGCCGGTGTGACAGGCCCAGCCGCTGTTTGGTGTCCCGCCGGCCTCCGCGGCCGAGTCCGGCGGTAATCCTCCTAATCGATGCCAGGGTCCGGGCTGGAGGCCTGCCCGGTCTGACAGAGACGCTATCGCTTAGGCAGCGAGAGCGAACTCGTGCTGACTATTGTCGGCACTTATTGGTTTGCGACATGTGGTTAACGAGATCATCGTCGCCTTCCTCGGCCCGCTTCACCTGTCTCGGCGTCCAAAGTCGAGACCATTCACCCCCTGGTCGTGTACGTCGACCCAGGATAGCGGGTTTCCCGATCCCGCTCACCCGGGTTCCCGAGGGCTACCAGGAGCCGCCGCCACCGCCACCCGCACCGCCACCGGAGAAGCCGCCGCCACCGAAGCCCGAGCCGCCCGTCGAGGCCGGCGTGGAGACCAGCGAGGAGCCGGTGTCGACGGTGAAGGAGTTCAGCGAGGAGGCGAAGTAGAGCGCGGTGAAAGCGCCGTTGCCGACGTACCAGTTCGACATCACGTCCGGTCGCACGGCGTTGACGGCAGCGAAGGTCTTCACCCAGCGGTCGGCCTCGTTGAAGGCGATCGCGTACGGCAGGTAGCGGGAGAAGACGCCCTCGCGCTCCTCGACCTTCAGTTGCGTGGCCTCGGCCACCCGGATGTAGCGCCGGAATCCGAGTGCCTGCGCGTACGCCGCGCTGCCGATGGCGGTCCGGGCCGGCATCCAGCGCGCCGCGAGCCACATCGCCGCGCCGGTCAGGGCCACCCCGACGCCGATCACGCCGGCGTTGAAGCCGAACGCCGCGATGACGCCCACCAGCACGCCGAGCACCACCACACCGGTGCCGCGGCCGCGCCAGTGCAGCCGCACCAGGTCCGGTCGCTTCGGATACCACTGCTGCTGCACCGAGTCGTCGTAGATCTCCGACTGCACGAGGGTCGTCGTCCGGGCGAAGGTGTTCTTCAACTCCTCGACGAAGACTTGGTCGCGGCCGTTGAAAAGCGCGGCGAAGAGCGTCTGTTCGTACTCGACCATGCTGCTGTCCGCGTCGCGCAGCCGGCGCAGCATCCACTCGCCCTTGTCGCGCTCCTCGATCCGCAGGTACCCGCGGATTCCAAGGTCGACGATCGTCGCGGTGACGTCACGGACGTCGGTGTTCTGATCCAGCAGCACGCCGATCGACCCGGGCCGCACGCCCTTGGGCGCGACGAACTCCACCGGCCCCTCCGGGCTGGTCAGGATCGGCCGGAACTCCTGGTCGCCGGACTGTCCGGACGCCGGCAGCAGACCCGGCACCTGACCGACGAACCGACGGTCCCGGCCGCGGGCGAAGACCAGCGACCCGATGACCCCGAGGCCGAGCAGGAAGGCGACCGCCCCGGCGATCCAGACCCAGGGGGCACTGGCCATCCGGTATGCGAAGTCGGTGCGCTCGACCAGCAGCGGCGGCTGGGCGGTGACGCCGGCCGGCAGTGCGGCGACGACGGTGAGGCCCTGGTGTGCCTGCAGCGAGGGCTGCGTATAGGTGGCGCTGTCACCTGACGCCTTATTCGAGCCGCAGCTGGCCTTCGACCCGGAATCGCCTTGGTAGCAGGTGGTCTGGCCGATCTGGCCGGGCGAGGTAACCGTGACCGTGACGTCGGACATGGGAACCTCCCAGCCGGCGCCGATCGCATTCCAGTAGAGCTGCGGCTTCCCGTCGATCTTGTTGAGCGTGCGGTCGATCGTGTATTTGATGGCGTAGATGTGTATGCCGCTGATCGTGCGGTGCGGGTCGCCGATCTGGATGACCTTCGACGCGCCCTTCTGCTTCACCGTCTGCTGGACCGGCTGGCCGTCGATCGTCGACGGTTGCACGCTGGTCGGGTAGGACCGGTCGTGGTCCTTGTCGTGCCGCGCCTTGTCCGGGATGTAGCGGTAGATGCCGTGCTTGTTCCCGCCGCCGAAGTCGTACCGGATCTTCTCGGTGACATCGAGCGCGCCGGACTTCTCAACCTTGACGGCAATGTTGTAGGCGGCGACATGCTCGCCGGACGCCGCGGACGCGGGGCTGGCCAGCAGGACCGGCGCGACCACGGCGGCGGCGATCAGAGTCAGCACGGCTGGGGTACGCATGCCTCAGCGTAGCCGAGACGGGTTTGCGCGGTTCGACTCGTCAATGGTGTAGATCGCGAACTGCTTTATGGGCCGTCCGGCGGCGTGCGAGCTGAGCCAAGTCCCGCTCCGGCGGCGTCCGAGGGGATCTCCGACCCCAAGGGGGTTATTGTCACGGCGGCTGGCGGAAAGTCCCGATCGAGGCGAGGCGCTGCAGGTCACGAATTGCTATCGAGGATCGCGTGTCTGTTGCGGCAATCCGCGCGTCACGTGTCAAATTTGGGCACCAGCGGGCCATATACGCCAAGATGCTGGCGAAGGGGCGGCTCGCCCCGGAGGATCTTCAACCACGGAGGAGCAAGCGCAGGGTGCTTCGATACATTGCGCGCAAGACCGTGGGCTGGATCCTGATGATCTTCGTCGCCACGAACCTCACCTATTTCCTGGCCAACCTGTTCCTGAAGCCCGCATCGAACTACCTGGCGCTGCGGCCGCCGCAGAGCCAGGCGCAGATCGACCGTTCGTTGGCCCAGTACAACCTGAACCCGCAGACCCCGCTGCTGCACCGCTGGTGGCACTGGTTGACGCAGATCCTGCTGCATTTCGACTGGGGCCGCTCGCCGATGGGCGCGAGCGTCAACTCGCAGATCACCTACCGCGCACTGATCAGCGGCGAACTGGTGCTCGCCTCGACGATCTTCACCATCGTCATCGGGATCGCGCTCGGCGTCTACACCGCGTCCCGGCAGTACAAGTTCTCCGACCGTGCCTGGCAGGGCCTGTCGGTGATCTCGTTCAACACGCCGTCCGCTGTGGCTGCGCTGGGCGTGGTCCTGGTCGCGATCTGGCTCAACCAGCACCTCGGCCACACCTTCCTCTCGGTGGCCGGCGCACAGAATCCGACCGCTTCGGGTTTCTGGGGCGTGTTCGGTTCCCGGGCGACGCACGCGATCCTGCCGACCATCTCGCTGACCTTCATCAGCTACTCCGCCTATCACCTGCTACAGCGGTCGCTGTTGCTGGACAACATCAACTCCGACTACGTCCGCACCGCACGGGCCAAGGGGCTCACCCGACAGCAGGCGATCCGCCGGCACGGACTGCGTACCTCTCTCATCCCGGTCGCGACACAGATCGCGTTCAGCATCCCGCTGCTGTTCACCGGAGCGGTGATCACCGAGACCGTCTTCGCCTGGCACGGCATGGGTGAGTACTTCGTACAGACGATCGGCCAGAACGACATCCACGGCGCGGTCGCGGTGGCCGCGTTCGGTGCGCTGATGACCGCGATCGGCGCCATCCTGGCCGACATCATCGTGGTCTTCCTCGATCCCCGGATCCGGGTGAGCTGACATGGCGATGAATCTGCCCGGTCTCGGACCGGAGATCGACGAGCGGGGGGCGGCGAGCACGGCCGCTGAAGAATTGACCGAGCGACGCAGGGGCAAGCGGCTCTCGCGCCGCCGGCTCTACGTCCGGCGGTTCTTCCGCAACACCGGCGCGGTCATCGGTCTGGCGATCTTCGTTCTGCTCGCCCTGCTGGGCCTGTTCGGCCGGTTCCTCACGCACTGGGACTACCAGGCCGTCGATTTCACGGCCCTGTCGGTAAAGCCCGGCACCGGCGGGCACATCTTCGGCACCAACGGCAGCGGCAATGACACGTACGCCCAGTTGGTCCACGGACTCGGCCGATCGATGATCATCGCCATCTCGGTGTCGGTCCTCACCACCGTCTTCGCCGCGCTGTTCGGTGCAGCGGCCGCATTCTTCGGCGGCCGGGTCGAGAAGACGATGCTCGGTGTCATCCACTTCCTGCTGATCCTGCCGTCGTTCCTGGTGATCGCGCTGGTCGGCACGCACTACAGCGGCCGGTGGCAGGTCCTGATCGTCGTCTTCACCATCTTCGGCTGGATGCTCACGGCCCGGGTCATCTGGTCGCTGTCCACCTCGCTCCGGGAACGTGAGTACGTCCTGGCCGCGCGATTCATGGGAGTCAGCTCGATGCGCACCATCGTGCGCCACCTGGTGCCGAACATCGGCTCGCTGCTGATCGTGACGTTCACCCTGGGCGTCGCCGCGACGGTCCAGTCCGAGACGGCGCTGTCGTTCATCGGCTTCGGCGTCAAACCGCCGGATGTGTCACTCGGCTCGATGCTCGCCGACGGCCAGGGCACGCTCTCCACCGCTCCCTGGTTGTTCTACCTGCCGGCCGCACTGGTGGTGCTGCTGACCGTCTCGATGGCACTGATCGGCGACGGGCTCCGCGATGCGCTCGACCCGAACTCGCAGTCGGGCGGCCGGGCATGAGCCAGTCGCAACAGAGCGGTACCCCGCTGCTCTCGGTACGGGACCTGCACGTGTCGTTCCCGTCCGAGGCGGGGCGGGTCGACGCCGTCCGTGGCGTCTCCTTCGACCTGCACAGCGGTCAGACCCTCGGCATCGTCGGCGAATCCGGGTCGGGTAAATCCGTCACCTCGATGGCAGTCATGGGCCTGCTTCCGACCTATGCCGGGATCTCCGGCAGCGCGCTGCTGAACGGGCGCAATCTCATCGACCTTGACGACAAGGCGATGTCGAAGATCCGCGGCCGCGAGATCGGCATGATCTTCCAGGACCCGCTGTCGTCGCTGACCCCGATCTTCAGCGTCGGCCGGCAAATCGTCGAGGCGCTGGAGATCCACCAGGAGATCTCGAGCAGGGCCGCCTGGAAGCGGGCCGCCGAACTGCTCGACCTGGTCGGCATTCCCAACCCCAGCAAGCGCGTCACGTCGTTCCCGCACGAATTCTCCGGCGGCATGCGGCAGCGCGTCGTGATCGCCATCGCGATGGCGAACAACCCCAAGCTGATCATCGCCGACGAGCCCACGACGGCGCTGGACGTCACGGTGCAGGCCCAGATCCTCGACGTGCTGAAGGTCGCGCAGCGGGAGACCGGGGCCGCGGTCATCATGATCACCCACGACCTCGGCGTGGTCGCCGGTTCCGCGGACGACGTCCTGGTCATGTATGCCGGGCGGCCGGTGGAGCAGGCGCCCGTCGACGAGCTCTTCGAGCAGCCCAGAATGCCTTACACAATCGGACTCATGGGTGCGATCCCGCGGGTGGATGACAGCTCGCGGGACGCCCTCATTCCGATCAGGGGCAATCCGCCGCTGCTCGTCAACCTCAAGCAGGAGTGCCCTTTCGCGGACCGCTGCCCGATCGTGCTGCCGGACTGCCGCGGGGAGGAGCCCGAACTCGTCGACATCCCGTCGGCCCGGCCCGGCTCCCACCAGGTCGCCTGCATCCGGACCTACGAGATCCACGATGGACAGATCGACGGCGAGCCGGTGTACCCGATCCCGGAACGGAAGGACGCCGCCCTCGCGGCCAAGCCGCGCGAGCAGCGCGCCAAGGTGCTGGAGCTCACCGCGCTGACCAAGACCTTCCCGTTGACCCAGGGGGCGCTGCTGAAGCGCCGGGTCGGCTCCGTCTACGCGGTCGCGGGCATCGATCTCGACATCCGCGAGGGCGAGACCCTGGGCCTCGTCGGCGAATCCGGCTGCGGGAAGACGACGACGCTGCTGGAGATCATGAATCTCAAAGCGCCGGAGCACGGTGATATCAGGGTCGCCGACGTCAGCGTGCGCGAACGCCAGGACAAGCGCTCGATCAAGGCGATCCGGCGGGACATCCAGATGGTGTTCCAGGACCCGATGGGCGCCCTCGACCCGCGGCTGACGGTCTACGACATCCTGGCCGAGCCACTGCAGGCGATCGGTGGCAACGACCGAAAGGCCGTCAGCGAACGGGTCGAGGAGCTCATGGCGCTCGTCGGCCTCGACCCCGAGCATCGCGATCGCTTCCCGGCCGCCTTTTCCGGCGGGCAACGGCAGCGGATCGGCATCGCCCGGGCGCTGGCGACCAGCCCGAAGGTGATCGTCCTGGACGAGCCGGTCTCGGCCCTGGATGTCTCCATCCAGGCCGGCGTCATCAACCTGCTCAACGACCTGAAGGCGGAGCTGGGACTGTCCTATCTCTTCGTCGCGCACGACCTGTCCGTGGTACGGCACATCTCCGACCGGGTCGCGGTGATGTACCTCGGCCGCATCGTGGAGATCGGCTCGATCGACGACGTCTTCGACCGGCCGGAGCATCCGTACACCAAGGCGTTGCTGTCAGCGATTCCGCTGCCGGATCCGAAGGCGGAACGTTCCCGGGAGCGCATCCTGCTGACCGGGGACCTGCCCAGCCCGACCGACGACTCCCCCGGCTGCCGTTTCGTCAGCCGATGCCCGCTGCATCTGAAGCTGGATGAGGCGCAGCAGCGGCGCTGTATCGGTGAGACGCCGGAGCTTGTGGGGAAGGGGGATGAGGACCATCGCAACGCCTGCCATTTCGCTGACGCAGGCACATCGACCCAGCTCTGAGAAGAGAGATAAGCAGTCATGATGAAAAAAACGTTCACCGGCGTCGCGATTGCCGCGGCCGCCGCACTCGCGCTGAGCGGATGCGGAGGCAGCTCCAAGAGCCCGGCGAAGAGCACCGGAGGTAGCACGCCGTCCTCCCCCGGGAAGGTGCTGACCGCCTACAACCCGCAGTCGTACGACAATCTCAAGAGCGGCGGCAAGGTCACCCTGCCGATCAGCGAGATCCCGACCCAGCTCAACCCCTTCCAGGGCAACTCCGACCTCTACACCTCAGAGGTCGCCTGGTTCTACACGCCCAACCTGTCCTACGGCACCCCGGCCGGCGACATCAATTTCAACCCGGACTACCTGACGAGTGTCAAGCAGACCACCGTCGCCGGCAACACCGTGGTCACGTACGACATCAACCCGAAGGCGAACTGGAACGACGGGACGCCGATCGACGCCAACGCGTTCATCGACACCTGGAAGGCGAACAACGGCACCAACAAGGCATTCCTGGTCGCCTCCTCCGACGGCTACGCCAACATGACGTCGGTGAAGCAGGGCAAGGACGCCAAGGAAGCCGTGGTGACCTACAAAGGCACCTACGTATGGTGGAAGTACATGTTCGGCGGCCTGGTCAGCCCGCACGCCGCCACCCCGACGGCCTTCAACAAGGCGTACGTCAGCAACCCGCATTCGGAGTGGGGCGCGGGCCCTTACGTGATCTCCAAGTTCGACTCCAAGGGCGGCACGATCACCTACACGCCCAACCCGAAGTGGTGGGGCAAGAAGCCCAAGCTGACGAGCTTCACCTGGACCTACCTGGAGCCCACGGCCGCGATCAACTCGTTCAAGAACGGGCAGACCGACCTGGTCAGCGCGAGCACGGCTGACCAGCTCAACCAGGTCAAGAGCATGAGCAACATCGACATCCGGCGCGGCACGTCCACGTCGATCAACCTCTACACCTTCAACGCCAAGTCGCCGGTCCTCGGCGACACCGCGACCCGCAAGGCGCTGATGGAGGGGATCGACCGCAGCCAGCTGGCCAAGGTCGAGTTCCAGGGGCTGAACTACACCGAGGCGCTGCCCGGATCGTTCGACCTCTACAACTTCCAGAAGGGCTTCGTCGACAACTTCGGCAAGCTGGTTCAGTTCAACGCCGACCAGGCCAAGAAGGACCTCGACGCGGCCGGCTGGAAGGTCGGCGCCGGCGGCGTCCGGAGCAAGGGCGGCAAGAAGCTGGAGATGAACATCGTCTGGTTCGGCGACAACCCGACCAGAAAGGCCCTGGCCTCCGCCACCGCCGCGATGCTCAAGAACATCGGCGTCAAGCTGGACCTGAAGAACGAGCCGGCAGCGAACTTCCAGAAGGTCATCACGGACCGCAGCTTCGACATCATGCTGTCCGGCTTCACCTCCGGAAGCTCCAACGGCATGGCTTACATCTGCCAGGTCTACTGCTCCGACAGCCAGCTGAACCTGTCCGCGTCGATCCCGAAGTCGTTCGACAAGACCGTGCAGGCCGTCACCGAACTGCCGACCATGGATCAGCAGATCCAGCAGGGCAACAAGGTCGAGGCTCAGGCGATGAAGACCTACGGCATCATGCCGATCTACAACGGTCCCTCGATCGTCGTCACCAAGAAGGGTCTCGCCAACATCGGCGCGGCTCAGTTCTACGGCAACTACGGCTACCTCGGCCCGCCGGAGCTCATCGGCTGGCAGAAGTAGCACAGCTACCAGAAGTACGGGACCACAGATACGGTCCTGTGCCGCCCAGAAGCTCGGGTGGCACAGGACCGTTCCTGTGTCCGAGGTCGGTCGTAACGGGCCGACTTGACCGGTGTGCCGATAGTCATGTCTGATCCCAGCCGCCGTGAGACCGGCGGCCCAGGGCCCAAGGTAGGGTCATCGGGATCGCAAGCCGAACCAACGATCTGGGGTGAAGGGTGCCGGAAGCTGTGCCTGCGGTGGCTGCGGTGCAGCACGCGCCACATCGTCAGCTGCGTCATGTGTTGCTCACCGGTGGGACCGGTTTCCTCGGGCAGGCGATGCTCGAGCGGCTGCTGTCGGACTTCCCGCAGACCCGGGTCTCGCTGCTGATCCGCCCGCGCGGCGCGACGAGCGCGGCCGACCGGGCCCGCGGCCTGCTGCGCAAGCCGGTCTTCACCACCTGGCGGGAACGGGTCGGCGACGAGGTCGCCGAGCAGGTCTTCACCGACCGCGTCCAGGCGATCTCCGGCGACGTGACCTCCGGCCTGGCCGACCTGCTCCCCGACGACCTGGACACGGTCATCCACTGTGCCTCGACGGTGAGCTTCGACCCGCCCGTGGACGAGGCGTTCCGGACCAACCTCGGTGGGGTCACCGGGCTGTACGAGGCGGTGGCGGCGCTGCCGTCCAAGCCGCACGTCGTGCATGTCTCCACCGCGTACGTCGGCGGCGCGAAAAAGGGCGTCGTCCCGGAGGCCAGCCTCGAGCACAGCGTCGACTGGCGGGTCGAACTTGAGGCCGCGCTGGCGGCCCGGCCGGACGTCGAGCGTTCCTCCCGGCGCCCCGAGGTGCTGCGCAAGGCGCTGGCCAACGCGGCCAAGGAGCACGGAAAGGCCGGCCCGCAGACGACCGCCGCGGCCGCCGAGACGCTCCGCCGGGAATGGGTGCAGGAGCGGCTGGTCGACTACGGACGGATGCGCGCCCGCAGCCTCGGCTGGCCGGACGTCTACACGTTCACCAAGGCCCTCGGCGAGCGCGCCGCGGAGGAGATCGCCGGCTCGCTGCCGCTGTCGATCGTGCGACCGGCCATTGTGGAGAGTGCGCTGGAACACCCGTACCCGGGCTGGATCGACGGCTTCAAGATGGCCGAGCCACTGATCCTCGCGTACGGCCGCGGGATCCTGCCGGAGTTTCCCGGCGCACACGACGGAATTCTCGATATCGTCCCGGTCGACATCGTCACCAATGCATTGCTGGCGGTGGCCGAAAACCCGCCCGCAGCAGGCGATCCGGCGTACTACCATGTCGGGTCCGGGTCGCGTAACCCGTTCACCTTCGGCCAGATGTACGACTCGGTCCGGGCGTATTTCACCGAGCACCCGCTGCCCGATCCCGACCGCGGCAGCGCCATCCGCGTTCCGGAGTGGACATTCCCCGGCTCGCGGCGGATCGAGCGGCTGATGCGCACCGGCGAACGGGCGGTCAACCTCGCCGAGACCGCGCTGCTGCACGTGCCCTCGACCGAGCGCACCCGCGACTGGATGACCAAGACCCACCGGCAGAAGCGCCAACTGGACTTCCTGCGGCGGTACGCCGACCTCTACGGCACCTACACCGAGATCGAGGTCATCTACTCCGACGACCGGCTGCTGGCGCTGCACCGCGCCCAGACGGCCGAGCGCCAGCAGTCGGCCGGATTCGACACCGCGGTGATCGACTGGTGGCACTACATGGTCGAGGTCCACTACCCGGCCGTGTCCCAGGTGATGCGCCGCCCGGTGTCGCCCCGCCGGGTCACCGCGCCGCCGAAACCGTTGCCAGCGGGCGGTTCGGAGATCGTCGCGGTCTTCGACCTGGAGGGCACGCTGATCGCCTCCAACGTCATCGAGGCCTACCTGTGGTCTCGGCTGGCCGAGCGCCCGACCTCGGCCTGGCCGGGCGAATTCGCCTCGCTGGCTCGGGCGATGCCGCGCTACCTGGCCGCCGAGCGGCGCGACCGCGGCGACTTCCTGCGTACCTTCATGCGCCGGTACGCAGGAGCGTCGGAGGAGGAGTTCCGCCGCCTCGTCACCGACCAGCTCACCGACCTGCTCCTGTCGCGGGCCGCGCCGGACGCGCTGCGCCAGGTCCGCAAGCACCGCGCCGCCGGGCATCGCACCATCCTGATCACCGGCACGCTGGAGCAGTTGGTCGAGCCGATGCGCCAGCTCTTCGACGTGGTGGTCGCCTCCCGGCTGCAGGTCAAGGAGGGCCGGTTCACCGGATACCTGGAGCTGCCGCCGCTGGTCGGCGAGGCCAGGGCCGCCTGGCTGCGCCGCTACGCGTTGTCGCACGGCACCGACCTGGCCGCCTCCTATGCCTACGGGGATTCGTTCTCCGACCGGCCATTGCTGGAGGTCGTCGGGCACCCGGTGGCGGTCCGCCCGGACCCACGGCTGTTCCGGCACGCCAAGCAGAAGCACTGGCGGATCGAGCAGTGGGGCACGCACGCCCGCGGGCCGATCGAGACGCTGCTCGAGGTAACCCGGTGATCGCGCCACCGCCCGCTTCGTTTCCCGCCAACGTGCCATTGGAGCGATCTAGTCACCCCAATGGCACATTGGCGCGAAAGCACCGGGGAGCGAAACCGTGATAACCGTCGTGGAGTACCGCCGCTCGCCGGCTCGGTTCATCGCCTCCCGCGGCGCCAGCGCCCGTACCACCGGCAAGCTCGGCGACGCGCTCGCCGGTTCGCTGGCCCCGTTGCGGCTGATCAACCGGCCCGACCCGCGCCGTCCCGGCCCGGAGTGGGCCCGGGTCCGGCCGCTGCTGTCGGGCATTTGCGGCTCGGATCTCGCGCTGCTGACCGGCCGCTCCTCGCCGTACCTCTCCCCCGTCGTCTCGATGCCGTTCGTCCCCGGCCACGAGGTCGTCGGGCAGTTGCTCGACGACGTCGGCGAGCTGCGGGCCGGCAGCCGGGTCGTGATGGACCCGGTGCTGTCCTGCTCCACCCGGGACGTCGAGGAGTGCCCGCACTGCGCGACCGGCCACGAGAACCGCTGCGATCACGTCACCGGCGGTACGGTCGCGGCCGGATTGCAGACCGGCTTCTGCGCCGACACCGGTGGTGGCTGGGGCGGCATGCTGGTCGCCCACGGCAGCCAGCTGCACGTGGTGCCGGACGAGCTGCCGAACGAGCGGGCCGTCCTGGTCGAGCCGCTTTCGTGCGCGGTGCACACCGTCCGCCGGGCCGCCGTCCCGGACGGCGCCTCGGTGGTCATCGTCGGCGCCGGCACGGTCGGATTGCTGACCCTGCTGGCGTTGCGCGAGTTCGCCAACCCGGGGCCGGTGTACGTCATCGCCAAGCACGCGCACCAGCGGGACCGGGCCAAGGCCCTCGGCGCCACCGACGTGCTCGACCCGAAGCGGGCCGCGCGGGTGCTGCGCCGGGCCACCGGTGGTTCGCTGCAGACCCCCGAGCGCGGCGCGGAATACCTGCTCGGCGGGGTCGACGTCGCGATCGAATGCACCGGTGGCGGCGGCCTGGACTCCGCGTTGCGGCTGGTCCGCGCCGGCGGCACTGTGGTGCTGTCGGGCATGCCGTCCTCGGTCGACCTGACCCCACTCTGGTACCGGGAGTTGACCCTGATCGGCGCCTACGCTTCAGACAGCGGCGGTTCGCATGACAGCGGCGATTTCGCCGCCGCGATGAGCCTCGCCGCGCACGCCCCACTCGACGGCTATGTCGATGCCACCTATCCACTCTCGGGCTGGCGGGAGGCGATCGGACATGCGCTCGCCGCCGGCCGGCTCGGCAGTGTCAAGGTCGCATTCGACCCCACCCGGGATTGAGGAGATATGAGTAGACCCGGTTTCGTCCTGGAAGTCGACGAACGTACGCCGCCGTTGTTGGTGCACTCCGGCGAGAGCTTCCACCTGGAGCAGTTCCCGCTCGGCACCCGGGTGGTCTACCCGCCGGACTCGCTGCCCGGGATCCGGGACGTTGACGCCGCGATCGCCGAGGCGCTGCTGAATCCGCTGGGGCGTAAGCCGTTGCCGGAATTGCTGCACGCTGGCATGAAGCTCACCATCGCATTCGACGACCTGTCGATTCCGCTGCCGCCGATGCAGGCGCCGGACGTTCGGGGTCGGATCATCGAGGCGGTGCTGGAGCTGGCCGCCGCGAAGGGCGTCGACGATGTCGAGCTGATCGCCGCCAACGCGCTGCACCGCCGGATGACACCGGCCGAGATCAAGCACGTCGTCGGCGACCGGGTGTTCGCCTCGTTCTTCCCCGAGCACCTCACCAACCACGACGCCGAGGACCGGGCCAACCTGGCGCACCTGGGCAAGACCGGGCACGACGAGGACGTCGAGATCAACAAGCGGGCCGCGGAAAGCGACCTGATCGTCTACGTCAACATCAACCTGGCGGCGATGAGCGGCGGCAGCAAATCGGTCGCGGTCGGCCTCGCCTCGTACAAGAGCCTGCGCCATCACCACAATGTGCACACGCTGCGGCATTCCCGGTCGTTCAACGACCCGCCGAATTCGGCGATGCACCATTCCTACGACCGCATGCGGGCCGTGCTCGACGAGCACGTCGAGGTGTTCACGATCGAGACGACGGTCAACAACGACACCTTCCCCAAGCAACTCGGATTCCTGAACAAGCGGGAATGGGAATGGTCGATCAAGGACCAGGCCGCCTATGTCGCCGCGAAGAAGGCGAACGAGCTCGCGCCGGCGAAGGTGCGGCGGAAGATCTGGCAGAACACCAAGGCGCCGTACGGAATCACCGGCGTCAATGCCGGCGACCCGGTGCTCGTGCACGAGAAGACGCTGGCCAATATCCACCGCCAGCAGCTCACCGAGGTCCAGGGCCAGTCGGATATCGCGGTCCTGGGTATTCCGTACATCTGCCCGTACAACGTGAATTCGGTGATGAACCCGATTCTGGTGATGTGCTTCGGGCTCGGCTACCTGTTCAACATGTACCGGAACAAGCCGATCGTCCGCGAGGGCGGCGCGCTGATCATGTATCACCCGATGCCGCAGGAATTCCACCCGGTGCATCACCCGAGCTACATCGACTTCTTCGACGAGGTGCTCGCCGAGACCACCGACCCGGCGACGATCGAGGCGAAGTACGAGAAGCAGTTCGCCGAGGACGAGTGGTACCGCCACCTCTACCGCAACAGCTACGCCTATCACGGCGTGCACCCGTTCTACATGTGGTACTGGGGTGCCCACGCGCTGGAGCACCTGGGCGACGTGATCGTTGTCGGGGCGGACCGCAAAACCGCCGCCCGGATGGGTTTCCGCAGTGCGTCCTCGCTCGCGGACGCGCTGGAGATGGCCAGCGACACGGTCGGCCGGTCGCCGTCGCTGACCTATCTGCACACACCGCCGATGCGTCTGGCCGACGTCAGATGAGGGCCGCCTCATGAGCCTGCTCAGGGAGGTCAAGCTCGTCTCCCGTGGTCGGGACTGGCGCGGCCGGTCGCGCGCTCCCCGCTCGGCCGAACAATGGGCGCCGGCCCGCGAACCGCGCGAATTCCCCACCGCCTGGGCCCGCACCAAGCCGGCCCAGGCGGTGCGCCGTGGCGTGCTGCGCGGCGTGCTGCGGCCCCTGGTCTGGTCCCAGACCAGGCCGGAGATCTACGGTGCCGACCGCCTCGCGGGAGTGCAGGGGCCGGTGATGGTGATCGCCAACCACAGCAGCCATCTGGACACGCCGATCATCCTCAATGCGCTGCCGGACCGGCTTTCCCGCAAGATCGCCACCGGCGCGGCCGCCGATTATTTCTTTGACGCCCGCTGGCGTGCCTCGCTGACCGCGCTGGCGTTCAACGCATTTCCGATCGAGCGGTCCGGTGGTGTCCGGCGGAAGAAAATGCTTGCCCCGCAGCTGATCGAGGAGGGGTGGAGCATCCTGATGTTCCCGGAGGGCACCCGCTCTCAGGACGGCTGGATGCGCTCATTCCGCCGCGGCGCCGCCCAACTGGCTATCTCGCACAATATTCCGGTGATCCCGGTGGCGATCCGCGGTGCGTACGGCGCGATGCCGCGCGGACAGAATTGGCCACGGCCCGGGCGACCGCGGATCGCTGTCCACATTGGACGCCCGATCGGCGCCGAGAGCGGCGAGACGGTGCCGGCGTTCAGCAACCGGCTGGCCGACGCGGTGACCCAACTCTGGGCCGAGGAGGATCTCGGCTGGTGGGGCGCGATGCGGGCCGCCGAACAGGACACCCTGCCGGCCACCACCGGGCCGAAGGCCGCCTCCTGGCGCCGGACCTGGGAGTCGACCCGACCGCTGCCGGACAAGTCCGCGAAGAACCCGGTCTGGCGCCGTTAGGCTCACCCCAGTCGGACCCTCTATTTCCATGATCGTGATCGGTTTTTGGTTGGTATAGGCCCAAAATCCGATCACGATCATGGAAATAGGGCGGTCCGGCGGGCGATACGGCCCAGAGTCCGGCGAGAGGAGCCTGCTGTCATGCCAGTACGGATGGGTGTTGTCGGGGCCGGCACGATCTCCCAACGCGGCGTGCTGCCGCATCTGAGCCAGGACGACGTGGCCGACCGGGTCACACTGCGGGCCGTGTGCGACCCGGTGCCCGGGCGGGCTGAGGCGATGGCCCGGCGGTTCGGGGTTGAGCGGTCGTACGAGACGTACGAGGAGTTGCTGGAGCACGGCGACGTGGACGCTGTCGTGATCGCCTCCCCGATCGGGCTGCACTATGAGCAGGGCCGGCAGGCGCTCGACGCCGGTAAACACGTGCACTTCAACAAGACGATGACCACCACGGTCGAGGAGGCCACCGACCTGATCGACCGGGCCGCCGCGCGGGGCCTGCGCATCGTGGCGTCCCCCGGCGAGGTGCTGCGGCCGCAGAACCAGGCCGTACGGCGGCTGATCGCCGCCGGCGCGATCGGCGAGCTGTGCTGGGTCGCCTGCGGCGCGGCTTTCGGCACCTATCACGAGGACGAGCCCGAACGCGCCGGCGAGATCGACCCGTCCTGGTATTTCCGCAAGCCCGGCGGCGGACCGCTCTACGACATGACCGTCTACGCCCTGCACGGCCTGACCACGGTGCTCGGCCCGGCCAAAAGGGTCACCGCGATGTCCGGGGTCCGGCTGCCCGAACGCAGCTTCGGCGGCCGGATGGTGCCGTGCGAGGCCGACGACAACACGATGATCCTGATCGATTTCGGCGGCGGCGTATATGCCTTCGCCTACGGCGCGGCGGCCGGCAGCGTGACCACCGGCTTCTCCGGCAGCTACTTCGGCACCACCGGCTCGATCGTCGGGATCGAGCACAACGGGAAGACCATCGACTACGCGGGCCGCGCGCTGGCCGAGTCCGACCCGGCTGGCCGGCAATGGGTGCTGCCGCACGTCGTGGGTCCGCACCGGCATATCGGCGAACACCACGTCTTCGAGGACATCATGCAACTGGTCGACTCGATCAATGACGGGACGCCGACCCCAGTCACGGCCGAGCATGCCCGACACGTCATCGACATCATCGAATCCGCTTACCGGGCCGCCGAATCCGGGCAGACTCAGGACCTGCGCACCACCTTCGACCAGCTCCGCGACTAGCCCCTCCCTTCCATGATCGACATCGAGTAGGGGTCGCTATAGCGGCACTAACTCGATGTCGATCATGGAAAAGGAAAGGGTCAGTCGGTGTAGCGCAGCAGGGTGGCGTAGAGGGTGAGCCCGGGCCCGAAGGCCAGCATCACGACG
>DATAVB010000007.1:0-22828 GCA_036267955.1 Mycobacteriales bacterium
GGCGCGAAACGGAGGGAGCGATGCCTAGTCGATGTCGATCATGGAAGGGGGCGGCGGGTCGGGCCGCGAGAAGCGGAACGATCATGAGCGGGTCGAGCTGCATTGCAGACGGACGGCCGCTACGGTCGGCAGCGTGATCGACCAGTCGACGAGCCCACCCCGCACCGACCGTCGACGCTTTCTCCGGATCGCCGGCGCCGCGACCGTGGTCGGCGTCGCGGCGGCCTGCGACTCCGGCAACGACAACACGCCGGCGCCGACCTCCAGCGCACCCGGGTCGAGCAGCAGCGCGCCGACCACACCGCCGGCCACGACTCCACCGACCACCACGCCCGCGCCGACCACCCCGAGCCCGAGTCCCACCACGCCGCAGGTCCGGCCGGCGGACTACACGGCACTCGGCAAGGGCCTGAAGGGCGAGCTGATCCAGCCGGGCAGCAGTTCGTACCCGACGGCCAAGCAAATCTTCAACCCGCGTTTCGACAGCATCAGCCCGACCGCCGTCATCCAGTGCGCCGGCCCGGAGGACGTGGCCGAGGCGGTCCGGTTCGTCGCGAAATTCCAACTGCCGGTGGCGTTGCGTTCCGGCGGGCACTGCTACGCCGGTTGGTCGGTCGGCCACGGCCTGGTGATCGACACCGGACCGATGAGCCAGGTACGGGCCAGCGGCGGCTCGGCCACGGCCCAGGCCGGCGCCCGCCTCATCGACGTGTACAGCACGCTCGCCAACGCCGGGGTCGGCATTCCCGGTGGCTCCTGCCCCTCGGTCGGCATCACCGGCCTCGCTCTCGGCGGCGGCATCGGGGTGGTGGACCGGGCCTGGGGTCTGACCTGCGACAACGTGACCGCAGTCGAGATCGTGACCGCCGACGGCCAGGTGCACACCTGCACCGCCCGGCACGACGCCGACCTGTTCTGGGCCTGCCGGGGTGGCGGCGGCGGCAACTTCGGCGTGGTCACCGGCCTGACCTTCAAGACCAGGCCCACCCAGCCGCTCGCCACCTGGTATCTGTCCTGGCCCTGGTCGGCGGCACCGGCGATCCTGGCCGCCTGGCAGAAGTGGCTGCCCGGTGCCCCGAACGAGCTGTGGGGCAGCGTGCACCTTGCCTCGGCGCCCGGGAGCGCCACGCCCTCGGTGAGCGTCGTCGGCACCTTTCTGGGGGCCGACACGACCGCGCTGAACAAGCAGCTCGACGGCCTCGTCGCCGCCGTCGGCTCCGAGCCGGGCTCACGCAGCGCCGCCCCGCACGAGTTCCTGCAGACCATGCTCACCGAGGCCGGCTGCGCCAGCAAAAGCCTCGAAGAATGCCACCTGGCGCCCACCGGATCGATCGAACGGCAGGCGTACGCGGCCTCCTCGGACTGGATCAACACCCCGATGTCGGCGGCCGGCAACCAGACCCTCATCGCGGCCGTACAGAAGCGGCACGACACCCCGAACGCGCCCGACGTGGCGGTGCAGCTGGACGCGGCCGGCGGCGCCATCAACCGGGTCGCGCCGAATGCCACCGCATTCGTACACCGCAGGGCCATCTGCTCGGTGCAGTACATCGCCAACTGGTACACGGCGTCGCCGCCGGCGGACGTCACCGCCTGGCCGCACGCGACCCGGACGGCGATGCAGCGTTATGTCAGCGGCGAGGCCTATCAGAACTATGTGGACCCGGCGATCCGCGACTGGCAACGCGCGTACTACGGCGCGAACTACGCCAAACTGCAGCAGGTGAAGGCCAAATACGATCCACACAATGTGTTTCATCACGCGCAGAGCGTCACCGCGCGCTGAGGATTTGCCTTCCCGTCGTACAGTCTGCTGGTGGCCGATTCTTCCGACGACGCCTTCACGATGATCAGCTCCGTTTCCCGCACCCTGAAGACCGCGGTGGAACGACGACTCATCGAACACGGCGTGTACGCCGGTCAACACACCATCCTCGGCTGTCTCTGGGATCAGGACGGGCTCACTCCGGGCCAGTTGGCCCGCCGCCTCGGGCTCGAGACGCCGACCGTGACCCGGACTGTGCAGCGCATGTCGGCGGCCGGTCTGGTCACCCGCTGCGGTGACGACACCGACCGCCGCCTGGTCCGGGTCTGGCTCACCCCGAAGGGCAACTCGCTGCGCCGGATCATCCCGCGCATCCTCAACCAGGTCCGGTCCGAGGTGTTCTCCGATCTCACCCTGCGCGACCAGGCGACGCTGGCCCAGCTGCTGTCCCGGGTACGGACCCAGCCGAGCGACTGAGCTCGGCTCGCGCGCTGGTCTGCTCCACCCACGCTGGCGTGCCTCACTCTCCCGACGCATCACCCCGGGTCTCGCGCATCACCCCGGCTCTCGCGCACCACCCCGACCCCGCTCATGATCGTGACGGCAATATGCCGCCCATAGCCGGCACAGCGCGATCACGATCACCAGATGGGGACCGGGAAACCCGCGACCGCCGCCCCTTCGACGCCCCACCCAAGATCATGACCGCAATACGCCGCCTATCACCGGCATAACGCAATCACGATCACCAGGGAGCGGCGCAACCAGGGGCGCCGGAGAATTCAAGATTTCTTCGAGTCGCCGAATCCGTCCTTCGGGCTCAAAACGACCGCCCGGCAGACCACAAAGAATGCCCAGGGCCTAACGGAATATGGTTTAGCGCACGCGAATCGAGCTGGCGCGGATCACCAATTTTGCCGGAAGTACGATGCGTTGCAGCGGCAATTGCTCACCGCGGATCCGCCGCAGCAACAGCTCCGCCGTGCGTTGCCCGATCTCGTACGTCGGCTGCGACACCGCGGTCAACGGCGGCCGCAGCGCGGTCCCCCAATTGATGTCGTCGAATCCCACCACGGCCAGGTCGCGGCCGGGCTCCACGCCGCGGGACCCGAGTTCCTCCAGCGCACCGATCGTCATCAGGTTGTTGGCGACGAAGAGTCCGTCAATCTGCTGCTCGAGCAGTTCGGCGGCCGCCGCCCGGCCGCCGTCGATCCGGAAGTCTCCGTTGACGACGAGGTCCGCGTCGTCGGGCAGTCCGGCCGCGCGCAATGCCGCCTTGTAGCCGGCCAGCCGACGCGAGCCGGTCGTCGTGGTGACCGGGCCGGCGACGAAGCCGATCCGCCGGCAGCCCTGCGCGATCAGGTGCTCGGTTGCCTCGAATGCGGCGCGGAAGTTATTGACGGTGACGCTGTCGACCGGAGCGCCGCGCAGCCGCCGGTCGATCGTGACCACCGGGATGTTGCGCTCGACCAGATAGCTGATACTGGTGTGGCTCGAGGACGCCGGGGACAGCACGACGCCGGCCATCTGTTCGGCGGCCGCCACCTCGACGTACCGGCGTTCCTTGTCCAGGTCCTCGTCGGTATTGGCGAGCACCACCGAATAGCCGGCCTCCTGGGCCGCGTCCTCGACGCCGCGCACCATCGAGGTGAAGAACGGGTTTGTGATGTCAGAGATGATCACACCGAGGACGGTCGTCGCCCGGGTACGGAGGCTGCGGGCGGCGCCGTTGGGCCGGTAGTTCAGCGCGGCCACGGCCGCGAGCACCCGGTCGCGGAGATCGGGTGCGACGTCGACCCGACCGTTCAGGACCCGGGAGACGGTCGCCGCGGAGACCGCGGCGCGGGCCGCGACGTCGCGGATTGTGGTCGTGGGCGTCATGCTCGCCGCACCTCCTGCTGCCTCGTGTGGGGGCAGTGTACGGGGCCGGCTGAAAACGATTCAGCACGAGATCGTCGTGAGACCTCCTGATCGTCCGAGATGTCTTGACACGATGTGAGGCCGGTCCTAGATTGGGGCCCGCGAGAAATCGATTAATGAAACGTTTTCCGCCGCACCTGTCGGCGACGCCAACACGCCCGGAGGCCCTGCTATGGCGCGCATCGGACTGCTGACTATGTCGGACGGGCGAGATTTCGTCGCGAGAGACATCGACGACTTCTGCCGGCGCGCAGAGTCGACTTTGGCCGATGCGCTGAACGGCGCCGGCCACGAGGTGATCCGCGCGTCGGCTGCGGTCTCGTCGAACCACCTGGCGACCGCGGAGGCCCGCCGGCTGGCCGATCGGCGCCCCGACCTGACGATCTACCACTACCCGGTCTGGGCCTTCCCGCATTTCACGATGCTCGCCGCGACCGCCACCCCGGGTCCGCTGCTGCTATTCGGAAATATCGATCCGCAACAGCCCGGAATGGTCGGAATGCTCGCCGCCGGCGGGTCGCTCGACCAGATCGGCCGGACCCACTCGCGTGCCTGGGGTGATATCAACGACCCGGCTGTCCTCGGCCGGATCGCCACCCAGGTGCGGGCCGCGGCCGCCGTTCAGGGACTGCGTGGCGCCACCTTCGGCCGCATCGGTGGCCGGCCGATGGGCATGTACACGGCCGTGTCGAATGCCGACCAGTGGTTGGAGAAATTCGGCATCGACGTCGAAGAGATCGACCAGTGGGAGATTGTCCGGCGTTCGAAGAAGGTCGAGGAGAGCCGGGTCAAGGCGGGCGTCGCCTGGATCGAGAAGCATGCGAAGGCAGTGCACTACGACGGCAAGCAACTCACGCCGGAGCTGCTCGGTCGGCAGATTCGCAGCTATCACGCGATGCGCGAACTCATCGACGAATGGAATCTCGATTTCTCCGGAATCAAGGGTCAGCCCGAGCTGACCACGCATTTCTGCACAATGGACGTCACCGAGGCCTTCCTCAACGATCCGTACGACTGGGAGGGGCCGAAACCGACCCATGTCACCTCGACCGAGGCAGACATGGACGGTGCCCTCACGATGCAGATGCTCAAGCTGCTCTCCGACGGCACGCCGGCGCTCTTCGCCGACGTGCGGCACTACCATGCCGATCGGGACGTCTGGGATCTCTGCAACTCCGGTCAGCACGCGACCTGGTATGCCGCGCGCAGCGACGATCCGGCCGAGAATATGAGCCGGGTGCAATTCTTCCCGGAGGTTTTCTTCTTCCCGGCCGGCGGCGCCGCCGTCCACCATCTCGCGGCTCCCGGCGACTGCACGTTCGCCCGGCTTACCCGGGAAAACCACCGCTATCGCATGCACGTCGTCCGCGGTTCGTTCGAGAGCTACGACGACGCGACCAACGAGGCAATGATGCGCCAGTCCACTCCGGAATGGCCGCACGCATTCACCCGGCTGCAGGTCGATGCCGGCGAATTTCTCAGCAGTTTCGGAGCCAATCACATCCACGCCGTTCCCGGTGACTACGTCGCCGAGCTGGAGACGGTCTGCTCGCTGCTCGACATCGACTTCCGGCTCATGGGAAGCGCGGTCTGACAGCATTTCCGACCAGTTCCAGGGGACCGGCCTGCCCGAGAGGTGAGGCATGACGCACCGCCTGTTCCGTCGCCGCCTGATCGGCGTTCTGCTCGCCTCGGTTATGACAACCGGAGTCGCCGCGACGCCCGGAACTGCCGCCCCGGCAGCCATTCCACCTACCGCCCAGCTAACGGCCAAAGGTCCGGTGGGCTGGGATCTCTACCGACACCTGGACGACCTGCCGGCCCTGACCACCGGCGTGCAGACCAAGCAGTTCTCGAGCTTCGACCGCACCGGCGGCAACGGCGACTTCTCGCACTGCCTGCAGCAGGCCGCCGACGGCTGCGTCATTGCCCAGCGGTCCGGCGCCGGCGAGGTCGACTCGATCTGGTTCACCCGGGACGGCGGCGATCCCACCGCCACCGGGAACATCACGATCCAGCTCGACGGAAAGACGGTGCTGCACGCGCCGCTGGTGGATGTGGTCAACGGAAAGCTCGGCGCACCGTTCGTCAATCCCCTGGTGGCGAACGCCGACCAGAGCTCCGGCGGCGTCACCATCCTCGTACCGATGCCATTTCGCAGCTCGATGCGGATCGTCACCGACAAGGACCCGGTCTATTACCACGTGACCTACCGGTCGTTCGCCGATGCCAGTGGCGTGCAGACCTTCAATCCGAAGAATCCGGCCACCGACGTCATCTCCATGCTCAAGTCGGCCGGCACGAAGGATCCCAAGCCACCGGTGCGCGGCGCGAGAACCCAGACACGGCAGGTCAATCTGGCCCCCGGCAAATCGACGACCATTGCCACCGAGCACGGTCCGGGAATGATCTCGCAGGTCAAACTGCATTTGCCGCAACTCGCCGCCACGCCGGGCCGGAGTGTCACCGACGACGGCCGCGCCTTCGGCAAGGACGGCCACGACCAGTACGTGGCCAAGGTCGATCCGGCCAATACGGGTGTACGGCTGACCCGCCGGCTCGATCCCACCGTCGCCAACCAGCAGGCATCCGTATCGGTCGACGGCAAGAATGTCGGCGCGTGGACGTCCCTGCCCGCGGCGAGCGGACGTTGGGTGGACCAGAGCGTCGACCTGCCGGCATCCGCGACCGCGGGCAAATCGCAACTCACGATCCGCGACACGTTCGTCTCCTCCGACAACGACTTCAACGCCTTCACCTACTGGGTGGACAGCCTCGACGGCGACCGGACCGTCCGGACCGACACGATCGACGTCGGGCCAAATCACACCGCCGACGAAGCCAGCCACCAGTACCAGATCGTCGGGCAGACCTTCGGGGGCGAGCGGACCTACAGCTATCCACCGGAAGGCGGCGCGGCCGTCAGCGCATCGGACGCGATTCTGCAGGGCACCCGCCTGCAGGTCACAGTGGACAGTCAGCTGACCGTGGATGCGCCACTCGGCGAGTTCTTCGGCAGCGGCCTCGGCGGTTATCAGGTCAATGCCCTGATGTCTTCGGTCGATCCGAAGACGCAGACTCTGACGGCCTGGTGGCCGATGCCCTACCGGGCCAAGGCGACCGTCCGGCTGGTCAACACCTCCAAGGTCGCGATCGCCGGAGCCACGGCCGGCACGACGGCTGCCACCGACACGTCCTGGGCGGCCCGGCTGAGTCCGAACGGTGACGCCGGCTATTTCCGCGCGACCGCGAACAACGAGAACACCGCCCCGGGCGTCGACTACAACTTCCTGCAGGCGCAGGGTCGCGGCAAGTTCGTCGGCGTCTCGCACACCATGCAGGGCGTTTCGTACCGCGGCTATCTGGAGGGTGATGAGCGGGTTTACGTCGACGGCGCCAGCACCCCGCAGATCCACGGCACCGGCACCGAGGATTTCTACGAGGGCGGCTGGTATTTCAACCGGGACGTCTTCAGTGACCCGTTCAACGGTGAATCCGGCCACGAGCCGGGGACCGCGGGTTGCCCGTCCGACAAGGACTGTACGAGCACCTATCGGGAGATGATTTCCGACGCGGTGCCGTTCAGCAGCTCGCTGACCTTCGGCATCGAGCACGGTGGAGTCGACGACGAGCAGGCGAATTACGCATCTACGGCTTTCTGGTACGGGAACAGTGGGGATGCGCAGAGTTGGACCGACCAGCTGAACCTCGGCGATCAGAAGAGCGAGTCGGCGCACGGTTATCACTACACCGGGTCGGCGAGCACGGTGAGCTCGACGTTCGAGGGCGACGACGGCGCGCCGGCGCCGAGCAGCCATGCGGTGGACGCCACCACCAAACCGGTCAGTTTCCGACTGAACATCGACCCGCGGAATCACGGAGTCGTGCTGCGCCGGGATTCCGACCAGCAGAATCCGTACCAGCAGGCCGATGTCACAGTCGACGGCCAGAAGGCCGGCACCTGGTTGGAGCCGCTCGGCAATTCCGACCACCGGTGGCTGGACGACGAATACACGCTTCCCGCCGCGCTCACTGCCTACAAGTCGCACCTCACGGTGACCCTGACCCCGGCCGCCGGTTCGCCGGCCTGGACCGCGGCCAGCTATTCCGCATTGTCTGATGTGCCGCCGTTCCGTGACCGCACCGCCCCGGCCGCCGTCGCCGGTGTCACCGCGACCGATGGCGAGACCAACACCATCAGCCTCAGCTGGCAGCAGGCCCGGGACAACGTCTACCTCCCCAGTTACGAGGTCTACGCGAGCACAGACCCGCACTTCACCGCCGGACCGTCCACTCTGGTCGGTCGTACCGCGGTCACCTCGTTCACCCACTCCGGCCTGGGGCTGCGGGAGACCTGGTATTACCGGGTCCGTGCGGTGGATGCGGCCGGGAATGCCGGCCCGCTCTCGGCGGTGGCTTCGGCGAAGAGCGGCAGCACGCAGCGGGTCGAGGCCGAGACGCTGCTCCCGCCGGTGGACGCCGACGCGACCGTGACCTCCCAGGGTGACTGCTGCAACGTCTCCTGGTCCGGCGGCGCACAGCTGTGGTTCCAACCGAAAGCGGCCGGCAAGCACGTGACCGTCGCGTTCAACGTCACCACCGCCGGCTCGTACCAGATCGCCGCCGTACAGACGAAGGCGCCGGACTACGGCATCAACACCATCGCGCTGGACGGCACGGTCACCGGGCCGACGGTCGACGCCTATAACAACCCGGGCGTGGTCCTGACCGATCCGATCGACTACGGCATCCACCAGCTCAGTGCCGGCCGGCACACCGTGACCCTTACCGTCACCGGCAAGAATGCCGACGCCATCGGCTATCTCGCCGGCCTGGACTACCTCGACCTGACGCTGGGCGGCTGACCGTGAACGCCGTCGCACTGCAGATGCACGACATCACCAAGACGTTCCCCGGCGTCCGGGCACTCGACGGGGTGAACCTCACCGTGCGCAGCGGCGAGGTGCACGCCCTGCTCGGGGAGAACGGCGCCGGGAAATCGACTCTGATGAACGTGCTCTCCGGTGGATTCACCGACTACGGCGGCGAAATCGACGTCGACGGCGCTCCGGCCCGCATTCACCACCCGCGCGATGCCCAGACCCTGGGCATCGGAATGATCCATCAGGAGCTCAACCTCGTCCCCGATCTGTCCATTGCGGACAACATCTTCCTCGGTCGCGAACCACGCACGTTGCGAGGCACTCTCGACCGCGCCACCATGCACCGCCGGTCGCGCGAACTGCTCGACCGGCTCGGGCTGGAGATCAACCCCAACCGGCCGATCCGGCGCTGCCGGCTGGCCGAGCAGCAACTCATCGAGGTCACCAAGGCGCTGTCCCTCGACGTGCGCATTCTGGTGATGGACGAGCCGACCTCCGCGCTGGCCGATGCCGAGGTGGCACGCCTCTTCCAGATCATCCGGTCGCTCACCGCCGACAGTGTCGCGGTCATCTATATCTCGCATCGCTTGGAGGAGTTGGAGGAGATCGCCGACACGGTGACGGTGTTGCGCGACGGCAGGCAGATCGGCAGCCGGCCGATGGCCGGGGCGCAGCGGTCCGACCTGATCCAGATGATGGTCGGCCGCCCGGTCGGTGAGCTCTCCTCCCGCCCGGAGGACACCGCGGAACGCGACACCCCGCAACTGGAGGTCGTTGACCTCTCCCTCGCCGGCGATCCGATGTCCGGGCGACCCGCACTGCACAACGTATCCCTGTCTCTCCACAAGGGAGAGATCGTCGGCCTGGCCGGCCTGATGGGAGCCGGGCGGAGCGAGGTGCTCGAGTCGATCTACGGCGTCTATCCCCGCCACGCGGTCTCCGGCGAATTCCGAATCGACGGTAAGCGCTATCAGCCGACCGCGCCGCAGCAGGCGATCGCCCACGGTCTGACCCTGATCGCCGAGGACCGCAAACGGCAGAGCCTGGTGCTCGGCAACACCGTCCAGTTCAACACCACCCTCTCCTCGCTGCGCCGCTTTCTGCGCTGGACCGGGGTCAGCCGCCGGGCCGAGCGGGTCGCGGTGAAGGAGCTGGTCGACGACCTGCGGATCAAGACCCCGAGCGAACTGACCACGGTCAACACGCTCTCCGGCGGAAATCAGCAGAAGGTCGTACTGGCCAAATGCCTGCTCACCCGACCGAGCGTCCTGTTGATGGACGAGCCGACCCGCGGCATCGACGTCGGGGCCAAGGCCGAGATCTACGAGCTGATGAACCGACTTTCTGGCGACGGGGCAGCGATCCTCATGGTCTCCTCCGAATTACCCGAGCTGCTCGCGATGTGTGACCGCATCATCGTGCTCTGCGAGGGCCGGGTGACCGGCGAATTCCCCCGCACCGAAGCCACCCAGGAACGCATTCTCGAGGCCGCAATGGCGCGTCGCGCCGTCCTGAGCGGCACCGGCACTGACGACAGCGGGGAGACATGAGCGCAGACACGGCACCGGTCGGCCGAATCACCCAGCGCGAGCGGTGGTCCCGGATCCTCGCCGTACTCGGGTCCCTGCAGGGCTATATCGGGCTGGTCCTGGTGTTGCTGTTCGGCATCATCAGTAAGGGCAACCAGTTCCTCGATCAGACCAACCTCACGAACGCCGTCGGCACTTTTGCCTCCCGCGGTATTCTCGCGGTCGGCGAGACGCTCGTCATTCTCACCGCCGGTATCGATCTTTCGGTCGGATCGATGCTCGGGTTGGCGTCGATGGTCGCGGCGATGTCGCTGGCCCACGCAAATCTGCCACCACTGCTGATCCTGCCGATCTGCATGGTCGCCGGCGCCGGAATGGGCCTGGTGAACGGGATCGGCTCGACCTGGCTGCGGATCCAGTCCTTCGTCATGACGCTGGCGATGCTGTCGGTCTTCCGCGGCATCGATCGGCAGATCAGCAACAACGTCAGCGTCGGAACGCAGCCGGTGAAGGCGAATGGCGACCTCACCAGGCATGCCCAGCAGTTCCAGCTGTACGGGACGCCGGGTCACAACCTGATCGGCACCATCTATTACCCGGTGGTGGCGTTCGTCGTGGTCGTCATCGTTTTCCAGCTCATTCTGTCCCGGACCAGATTCGGCCGGCACGTCTACGCGGTGGGCGGCAACGAAACCGCCGCGCGGCTTTCCGGAGTCAATATCAACCGTACGAAGATCGCCGTCTTCGTGCTGGCCGGGCTGCTGGCCGGATTCGCCGGTCCGATTGACGCGGCGTACAGCGCCTCGGCCGATCCGCTGGCCGGCCAGTCGTACGAGCTGGACGCCATCGCCGCTGCGGTAATCGGCGGCACCAGCCTGGCCGGTGGCCGCGGCAGCATCGTCGGCACTCTCGTCGGCGCGCTCATTCTCACCCTGCTCGACAACGTTCTCGGGCTGAACTCGGTCAGCGACAACCTGCAGCTCATCATCAAGGGACTCATCGTGGTCGCCGCCGTCGTGCTGCAACGGCCGGACCTTTTCTCGAGCATCACCGCGTGGTTCCGCGGGGTCACGCGATCCGTAGGATCCAAGGGAGGAACGTCATGATCAACAGGAAACGTACGGCCGTGGCGGCCATCGGGCTGCTGGCAATCGTCGCGTCGGGGTGCGCCTCGAAGGCAGCGGATTCCGGCGGCGGCGGAAAGAGCGGCGGCAAGCAGGGCGGCAAGTTTGTCATCGGCTATTCGCAGTCCAACAATGCCGAGCCCTACCGCGCCCAGTTGAATATCCAGCTGCAGCACTACATCAAGAAATACCCGGACCTCAAACTGCTGCCGATCGCGGATGCGGCGCAACAGAGCAGCAAGCAGGTCTCCCAGGTGCAGCAGTTCATCCAGCAAAAGGTCAATGTCCTCATCGTCTCGCCGAACGAGCCCGACCCGCTCACCGGTCCGGTGGCACAGGCGTGCAAGGCGAAGATCCCGGTGATCATCCTGGACCGCTCGGTCAACACCGACTGCTACAGCGCCTTCATCGGGGGGGACAATTTTGTGGCCGGGCAGAAGGCCGGCGAGCTCGCGGCCAGGGAACTGCCGAACGGCGGCAATGTCGTCGAATTGCAGGGCATTCTGTCCGACCAGCCGCAAATCGACCGGGACAAGGGATTCCGGGCCGGTATCAGGTCGAACCCGAAGATCAAGGTCATCGAGCACCGCGAAGCCAAGTGGCTGAAGGAGAACGCCACCAGCACGATGCAGCAGTGGCTGGCCAAGGACAAGATCGATCTGGTCTACGCGCAGAACGACCCGATGGCCCTCGGTGCGTATCTCGCGGCGGCCAGCGTCAAGAAGCAAGACTCGATCAAGTTCATCGGCACCGACGGCCTGGCGATCCCGGACGGCGGAATCCGGGCCGTACAGCAGGGGCACCTCGCCGGCACCTTCATCTACCCGACCTGCGCCGAGGAAGCGGCCGCGGACGCGGAGAAACTCGCCAACGGGCAGCAGGTGCAGAAGAAGCAGACGCTGGACATCACCGCGGTGACGCCGGAGAATGCTGCCGAGCTGTACAAGGCGAACGACTTCAGTCACCAGAAATAGGAGCGGTGTGGGCAACGTACTGCTGGGCGTGGACATCGGGTCGGCAAGCAGCAAAGGTGTTCTCGCCCGACCGGACGGCACGGTGGTGGCGACGGCGGTGCGCGAGCACGAGCTGTCGACACCCCGACCGGGCTGGGTCGAGCACGACGCCGAGCAGGTCTGGTGGGGCGATTTCGTCGCCATCACCAGGGAATTGACCGCGGCGGCCCCGGACGACGAGGTCGTCGGGGTCGGGGTGAGCGGGATCGGGCCGTGCCTGCTCGCCGCCGACGAGCAGGGCGACCCGCTGCGGCCGGCGATCCTCTACGGCATCGATACCCGCGCCACGGCCGAGATCGCCGAGCTCACCGACTCCTACGGCGAGAGCGCCATCATCGACCGGTGCGGCTCACCATTGACCTCGCAGGCGGTCGGCCCGAAACTGCTCTGGCTGCGGCGGAACGAGCCGCAGGTGTGGGATCGGACCCGGCGCATCTTCATGGCCAGCTCGCTGATCGTGCATCGGCTCACGGGCACCTACGTCCTCGACCACCATTCGGCCAGCCAGTGCACGCCGCTGTATGACCAGCGTGAGCACACCTGGATCACTGACTGGGCCAGCGATATCGCGCCCGGCCTGATGTTCCCCGAGCTGAGCTGGCCCGGTGACGTGGTCGGCCAGGTCACCGGCGACGCGGCCCGGCTCACCGGAATCCCGTCCGGCACGCCGGTGATCGCCGGCACCATTGACGCCTGGGCGGAGGCGGTCAGCGCCGGCGTCACCGAGCCGGGCGACCTGATGCTGATGTACGGGACGACGATGTTCATCGTCTCCGTGCTGGCCGAACGGCTCACCTGGCCGACCCTGTGGGGAACGGTGGGCGTCAAACCGAATACCTACAACCTGGCCGCCGGAATGGCGACATCCGGCGCCGTCACCGACTGGTTGCGCAAACTCACCGGAGCCGATTTCGGCGTACTCGTCGAGGAGGCGCGATCGGCCGGCCGGGGCGCAAACGGATTGCTGATGCTGCCGTACTTCGCCGGCGAACGGACGCCGCTCTTCGACACCGAAGCCCGTGGCGTGGTCGCCGGCCTCACCCTGCGGCACAGCCGCGGGCATCTCTACCGCGCGGCCCTGGAGGCAACGGCTTTCGGCGTACGGCACAACCTGGAGGCGATGCGCGCGGCCGGCGGCGGACACCGGCGGCTGGTCGCCATCGGTGGCGGCACGAAGGGTGGGCTGTGGACCCAGATCGTCTCCGACGTGCTCGGCGAGCAGCAGCATCTGCCGGAGCAGACCATCGGCGCATGCTACGGCGATGCGCTGCTGGCGGCACAGAGTCTCGGCATCGCCGAATCGACCTGGAATCCCATCGCGACGGTGATCGAACCCGACCCGGAGGCGACGGCCGACTACAACGGTCTTTACGGGCTCTACCGGGACCTCTACACGAGCACAACGGACATCACGCACGCCCTGGCGGCCCGCCAGACGTGACAGAAATGGGGGCCGGCGCGGGCCGGCTCCCCATTCCGTCAGTCCTGGTCGCGGATTTCCGACAGAAACTGGCCCCGACCTTCGGCATACTTTCCGCCGGTCCGGTATTCGTTGGCGACCAGCTCGAGTAATTCCTCGACGGAGGTCTCCGAGGTCTTCTTGTCCAGCGTGATTTCACCGTGCTGCAGCAGGTTGACCCGGTCGCACACGTCGAATACCTGAGCGTAATTGTGCATGATCATGATGATCGACAGATCACCGCGATCCCGCAGCATCCGCACCAGGTCCAGGATGATCCCGCCCTCCTTCGCGCCCATCGCGGCCAGCGGCTCGTCCAGCAGCAGGATCTTCGCGTTCGAATAGACCGATCTGGCCACCGCGATCGCCTGCCGCTGACCACCGGAGAGGTTGGCCACCTCGGCATTCACCGACGGAATGCTGATGCCGATGTCGTCAAGGTATTTGCGGGCCCGCCGGCGCATCTCGCGCTTATTGAGGAACAGACCTCGCGTCGGCTCTTTATTGAGATGCAGGTTCATATAGACCGGCAGCGTGTTTACCAGGGCAAGATCCTGGAAGACGGTCTCGATGCCGAGTGAACGGGCATGCTGCACCGACTTCAAGACCGTCGGCTGACCGTCGATGAAGAGCTGACCGGCGTCGGGCTGGTGGAAACCGGTGAGGATTTTCACCAGCGTCGACTTTCCGGCGCCGTTGTCGCCGATCAGGCCCAGCACCTCACCCTTGCCAACGTGCAGGTTGATATCGCTAAGCGCCGTGACGGTGCCGAACCGCTTTCCGATGCCCTCCGCCCGGATCGCAGTATCCTGCGGGACAGGTTCCGTTGTCATCTCAGGCCGCCTTCGCGCCGCGTCTGAACCGGGTCAACTGGGTGTTGAGCACCATTGCCAGGATGATCGCGACACCCTCGACGATGATGAACGACGTCGCGGACAGCCCGACGACGTTGAACCCGTCCTGCAGGATGCCGAGCAGGGCCGCACCGAACAGCGCGCCGATAACCGTTCCCGAGCCACCGAGCAATGCGGTGCCGCCGATAACGGCCGCCGCCACCGCCGAGAACATGAGATCGTTTCCGCCGGCATTCGGGTCGAAGTTGGACGAGATGTGAATGCCGTCCAGGACTCCGGCGAGGCCGGCAAAAACGGAGGTCACGACGAACGCCCGGATCTTGATCGTCCGGACCTTGATGCCCGCCTCGGACGCGCCGAGGAAGTTCCCGCCGGTGGCGATCGTGTACGCGCCCCATTTGGTGTTGCTGAGCACGATCTGCATGACGATCGCGATGGTGATCGCCCAGAGGATCTCCGACCATGGCCAACCACCGAACACGTCGGTGAACGTCCCGGTGTCCGGAACGCCCTTCGGCCCGCTGCCCGACACTTTCAGCGTGATGCCATGCAACAGGTACAGCGTGCCCAGGGTGGTGATGAACGCGGGCAGTTTCAGGATGACCGTGATGAGCCCGTTGAAGACACCGAATGCAGCGGCGATCAACAACGCCACGATGAGAGCGAGGAGGATTGGAAATCCGCTCTCCTGCAAGGTCATCATGATGATCGGCACGAATGCCGCCATCATTCCGGCGGACAGGTCGATCTCGCCGCACACCAGCAGCATGACCTCGCCGGCGGCGATGAGCGTCACGTCCGAGGTGTAGTTGGCGACATTGCCGAGGTTGTCGAGGTTGAGAAAGTCGTTTCCCTTGGCGATCGTGAAATACAGGAACAGCACCGCGGCGACCAGTACGACGCTCAGTTCACGCAACCGCAACAGGCTCTGTCCGACGCCCATCAGACCGGCGGACCGGAGTCGGGCGGCTGCGGCAGCAGCATCGCCGGCCGACACCGAATCGTCTGGCTCCGGTGGGCGTTCCTCAGTGTTTTTGACGCTCATAGCCCCTCGTCGCCTATTACTTCTTGACGTACTTCTGGTCCTTGGTGCTTCCCTCGAAGCGGGTCTTCACCGAAAGGTACGGGTCGACATTGTCCTTGGTGACGAACTTGAGCCCGGTGTTCGTCTCCGGCGGGCTCACCAGCGAACCGGAGAGCTTGTACATGTAGAGGTACATGACCGGCAGGAATCCCTGGTAGTACGCGGACTGATCCAGCGTGAAGTCCATGTCGCCGGACTTGATGCGCTGCAGCGTGATCGGAATGAGGTCGTATCCGCCGGCATGAATTCCCTTGCCTTGCAGGCTGTACTTCTTCATCACGTTGGCAACGCCCTGGGTACTGGTGCCGTCGACGGCGAGCATTCCCTTGATGTTCTTGTGGCCCTGGTAATAGGCGTCGATGGCGCTCTGCGCCTTGTTGACGTCGACATCGCTCTTGACCTGCTTGGCATTGATCGGCTTGCCGGAGGCCTTGATCGCGTCGAGCGCGCCCTGGACCCGGGGCTGCAGGTTAAGCGCGCCGGGCACGCCCGTGAAGATCGGCACGTCGCCGGAGCCGACCAGATCCGCAATCTTCTTGCCGACCTGCTGGCCGGAAGAATAGAGATCCTGACCGATATAAGCCAGCCGTTCGTTGGCGACATCGGCGTTGTAGGACACCACCGGGATGCCCTTGCTGATGGCTTTGGCGACCGGGGCGTTGAAGCCTTTCTGGTCGGTGAGCGCAATGGCGATGCCATCGGCGTTGGCGGTGATCGCGGCGTTCATCGCCTTGACCATCTGGCCGACGTCCTGCGTCTCCGAGCCGTTCCAGCTGTACTTACAACCCAGCAGCGCACAGGCATCCGACGCGCCATACTGGGTTGGCTGGAAGAACGCGTTGGTGGTCGCGTGATTGATGAACGCGAAGTTGAACTTGGGAGTTGTCGGAAAATCGCCGTGTCCGCCACTGCCGCCACTCTTGGCTCCGCCACAGGCGGCCAATGCGGCGGCGGCAACACCGCCGATACCCATGCCTTTCAGCAGCTGGCGCCGGGACGCCTCGGTAACTTCGTCAATATCGGACATATCACACCACTCCTCGATGAGCACTGTAGATGTTGCCGTCTTTCGCAGTATGCGTCTTCCGGTCGCCGTACGGTATCGGCTGATCGCGATTTACCGTAGCGAGATAGCGATCTGGGCGCGCCGAGTCTGGCATCAGAAACTCGAACACGGGTGCGGCACGCCGAAAGCCCTCTATTTGCGGGAGTGGTCGTAACCCGATCGTGATGATATTGGTCGCGGAATCGTCAGGACTCCGGTTGACACAGACCACCCTCGTCGCTGACCGGCACCGAATCAGCGAAAATTTCGGCGTCAGCGGTCGGCCGGTATCCGAGTTCGGCCGTGGCGTTGCTGATATCCCAGTCGCTACGGGTGTTGGCGGATATCCCGTGGTAGATGCCGAAAACAACATCGCTGTCGAGACTGCGGCGCACCAGTTGGCCCAGATCCTCCGGGGCAAACCAGCCACCGAGCATGCTGGTGTTCCACGGCCGGGCAAATGTCGCACCCAGCCGCAGGCAGATAGCCGCGAGCCCGTGCTGATAGCTGTACGCCCGGGCGGCCGCCTCAGCGAAAGCTTTTGTCGCGCCGTAGCGGCAACAGGGAGCTGGTGTCCACGCCGGATCGATGGGCCGGCGATCCTGGGTCAGATACTGTCCCATGGCGTGCACCGAACTGGCCAGCACGAGCCGTGGAGTCCGGTGCGCCGCCGCCGCATTGAGCAGGTTGGTTACCGCCAGAACATTCGGGCCGTGCAATTCCGGCCAGGTCGCGGCCGGATTCGGATTGGCCGCAAGGTGCACGACGGCGTCGACGCCTTCGGTCGCCTCGATCGCGAAATCCGGATCCGTGAGATCGCCCTGCCGGATGCGCGCACCCTCGACCGGCTGCACGGGCACCCGGTCGGCCAGGACCAGGTCGTAACGATCACGCAGCGCCGGCAGGAGCAGGCCGGCGACGCCGCCGGCGGCACCGGTGAGAAGTAGTGATGTCATCAGCGGTGACGATAGTGCAGGCCCGTTCCGTACGCCCGCCTTGGCCTCCGAACCCGGCGCCGGCCCGATCGAAGTGCGCTTTACCCGAAGCCCGCCACGTCCAGGACGGGTAGCGCGCACTTCGATCGGAGGGAAACCGCGGTTTCAGAAAGGACCGGCCGGTAGAGCTACGGCAGGTAATACATCGGGTTCGGCAGTTTGAAGGTGCGGTCGGTCGAGCCGCCCTTGAGATCGCTGTACTGGTCGCCGATATCCGCGGTGATGTCATAACCGAGCGATTCGATGTGCGCGCGGGTCCCGGACTTGTACTGGATCGTGGTGCAGGTCGAGCCACAGCTGAGATAGGACGGCGGGCTGGCGGCGTTCTTCAGGAAGAGATGGTCGGCCGCGGGCTTGTCGTAACCGACCTTGGCCAGGTTTCCGGCCGTAGCATCACGCTGCGCCTCCGGGCGACCGGTCACATAGAACACCGCATAACCGTGTGCCTGTGCCCAGCTGACGAGTTTCGGCATACCGAATACCTCGGTCATCTTCTCGGCCTCGACATAGGCGGCATTGCTGGCCGGGTCGTAGGCGAAGGTGTGCTCGAGCTCGTAGTTGTACGTCAGCAGCGTGGTGTCGTCGACGTCGAGCACGATCGCCTGCTTCTTGTGGCTGTGCCCGTGCTGCCGGGTGCCGAGATATCCCTTGATCTCGCGTTCGATGCCGCCGACCTGGTGGGCGTAATTGCTTGTCGGCGAGGCGTAATGCTCAGTCCCGACCAGCGTGTCGCCGTAATAGGCCTCGATGCTGTTCTCGACCGTGGTCAGATTGGGGATCTGCCTGTCACTGACCGGTGCGTGCGTCGCCTGTGGGACTGCGGCCGGGGCGTGCGTACTGCTTGCGCCGGCGACGCCGACAAGACCCAATGCGGTCGCCGCAGCGACCGAGACCAGACCAGCGAGTTTGGCCGACCTACGTGTCAACAGAGAATGCATTCCTGCCTCCGGTGAATTGGTGGAGCAATTACAGGCTCTTTTCGTAAAACCAGAAGACCCGCCCGATCCGGGCGCCAACCGTGCGGGAATAGAAACTGACCGGGCCCACCCAGCCGATTTCCGCCTCGGCGAATCCGGCGGCGTGCTGGTCGGCGAGGCAGCGGGCGAGGAGGACGCCGCCGACACCCTGTCCGCGGGCGGCCTCATTGGTGCCCATCGGGCCGAACCAGCTGTCCCGGTTGGACCCGTGGCAGGCAAATCCGAGATAGTCGCCATGCTGTACGGCGACGTGGCAGCGCGGCTCCGGATAGGCGGCGGAGCGGGCCGCCTCGGCCGGCCAACTGCCGCCCCACTGTCGCATCCAGTCCTCGAACGCCGGCTTCTCGTCGGTCCGGAGCCGGCGCACCTCGATGCCTGCGGCGGCGAGTCGTTGCTCGGCGGCCGGGATGTCGAACACCGGGCGCGAAAGGTCGACCGTCATGTTGGTCGCCTCGCCGCCCTGCCGGTAGCCGAGCTTGTCGAAGAGACAGACCGCGGGCGTGTATCGGACATCGACGCCGGGCCACGCGTACCGGTCGGCGGCAGCGCCGACCACGACCTGCGTCGCCCCGGCCGTACGAAATGCCATTTCGAGCGCGGTGACCAGTTCGGTACCGATCCCCTGTCTCAATCGGGAGGGATCGACGACGAGGAGATCCAGGTGGCCGGTGCCGTCGGCCAGTGATCCGCAGCCGAACCCGACGACGCGGTCATCCTCAACCGCGACCAGACGCAGCCGCGGCGGGCGGTCGCCGAGCAGGGCCGGCAGGGTGGCAGCGTCCGAATCGAGGGTGAGGGCGCGCTCGCAGAGCGGTCCGAGGGCCTCCAGATCAGCGGCTACGGCTTCCCGAATCACGGATGTCCTCCTGACGCCGCGCGACACGGCCTGCCCGTTGAGATGTAACCGTTATGGTGGTGCCGAGGGAGAATACTTTCCCACGGTCGGGCATCTGTCCACCGTTGCCGAAAGGGACGTCGCATGGCTCGTACGGACGGAGCTGGCCCGGTGCCCTCCAGCCAGACATTGCTGACCCACATCCGATCGCTGCTGCCCAGTCTCGCGCCGGCTGAGCGCCGCGTCGCGGAGGCCGCGGTGGCCGACCCGGCGGGCGTGGCGACCAAGACGATCTCGCAGCTCGCCACCATGTGTGAAACGTCGGAGACGACCGTCGTCCGGTTCTGCCGGGCGATCGGGATCCGGGGTTATCCGGAGCTGCGGATCGCGCTGGCCTCGGCGGCCGGGCGGGCCGACAACGCCGGGCAGGTGGCCGGGGTCGGTAGCGACATCGGGCCGGAGGACTCGCTGGCCGACGTACTGCAGAAGGTCGGGTACGCCGATGCGCACGCCGTGCAGGACACCGTCCGGCAACTGGACACCGAGACCCTCGGGGTCGTTATCGAGGCGATCGTGGCGGCCCGCCGGGTGGATATCTACGGGGTCGGCGCGAGCGCATTCGTGGCGCTGGACCTGCAGCAGAAGCTGCACCGGATCGGGCGGATGGTTTACGCCTGGCCGGACCCGCACACGGCCCTGACGTCGGCCGCGCTGTTGGACACCGGCGACGTGGCGATCGGCTTCTCGCACACCGGGGAAACCAACGACACGATCGTCGCCCTGGCCGAGGCTCGGCGGCGCGGCGCCACCGCCGTGGCGGTGACCAACTACCCGCGGTCAAGCATCGTGGACTCGGCCGACCACGTGGTCACCACGGCCGCCCGGGAGACGACGTTCCGCTCCGGCGCGATGGCCAGCCGGATCGCGGCGCTGACGATCGTGGACTGCATCTTCGTCGGGGTGGCGCAGCGCAACTACGCCGAGACATTGCTGGCGCTGGAACGCACCCATGACGCGGTGGCCGCCGTGCACCACCGGATCCGCGGCAAACGCCCCAAGGAGGGGTGAGGTCGGGCCGCGCGGCGTCCGGCTACACTTCGGACGCTACGGGCCGTTAGCTCAATTGGTAGAGCAGCGGACTTTTAATCCGCGGGTTCCGGGTTCGAGCCCCGGGCGGCCTACTCCCGCTCCATCGGTACGACACCCCAGCTGACGTCAGGGCTTGAATGCGACACGGACAGAGCGAACGCGTTGGACAGTGCGCTAGGAATCCTTAGAGCGATCTATTACAGTGGGTGGTGCAAGGCCCCGGTGGGGCCGAGTAGTGAGCCTGCGACGCGTCCGGACGGTCGTCTCGCAGGCTTCGCGCTTTCTACAGCTCGACTACGCGCTCGATGATAGGTCCGATGCGGGTCTTCCACGCCCCTCCGGCGCCGTAGCACCATCCCACCGCATCCGATACCCACAGGATCGGTTCCATCGGCGACTCCATGTGTTCATAGGTCAGCTCCGTCTTGGACGGCCGCTCCCCCAGCGCCCGCTGCAGGGTGCCCTTGTCGTGCACGTCGCGATGCCACTGCCGCGAGTCCAGGACGATTCTGCGAGCACCGGCAACCACCAGGTCTCGGACGGTCCGGTCTAGACACCGCTGCCGGGCATCCTCTTCGGTCTTGCTCGTGTAGTCGGTCATGTACACGTGGGCTGTAACAGGCATGGAGCTCATCCGATCGGCGAGCGTCCGTCGACGTGGATTTTTGGTCTTCTTGAAATGGATCTCACGCTCACCGGGAAGCAGCAGCCCCTTCAATTCGCGCCGAACCGGCCCGAGCTCGTGCGGCGCTGAAACGGTGACAGTAATGAGGTAAGTCCTGCCGCGAGCCGATTCGTCTATGAAAGCGTGGATGGTCACGAGGCCCCACCCCTGCGCTGGAGCGCGTTGCGCTGCTGCTTAGACAAATGCGCCCCGGTAGCGCCGGTCCCTCGGACCCGCTTCCAGACGTCCTGAAAGGCCCGATCCATGCCCTCGATCTCGACCGTACTCGGAGCCCATTCCGTTGAGCCGGTCATATCGGCATACCGGCCGAGGTACTCAATGAGCAGCGCCGGGCGGATCACCGACACACGATCCAGATCCCCACGTTCGAGGTCCCGGACCGCTTGTCCGACCGCCTCGGCTGCTCTAACGACACCCTGCTCTGCTACCCATTGCAGCTGCTGCCAGTCCAGCTTGTGGATCAGTTCGACGCCCTTGCGGTAGCCGCGCTGAAAGAGCTCCCGAGCCTCGTCGATCAAGCGATCCCGCAGATCTTCGAGCGAATCATCCAGCGCTGGATCGCCGGCCGGCACCTCGGCGTAGCTGGGCCCACCGGTCCGATCCGCAAGGACGCGACGCAGCGCCTCCTGGACGACGCCCGAGGTGGAGTCGGCATCCAGGAAGTCGCGGGCCGACTCCCAGAGATCGTCCGGTACAGACGCGCTGATCTTCATACCATGATCCTACCACATGGTAGGAATCACATTTCGCACCAAAGATTCAGACCAAGAGTGCTCGGCTCCTTCCACGCCGAGCTACACCGTTGCCGGCAACATCGCAACGGCCAGAAATCTCGGACCGACCACCGAATCAGCAGATCGCCTGGTTGCCATGATCAACCGGTGCCCGCCGTGACGGGCTCTGCGGCTGGGTGGACCCGGTCCCGGTCGGCTCGGCGGACTCACGCCAACGCCCGCTGACTCATGAGCGATAAATACGCCTGGTTGCTAATACCGGCGAGGCCAGCTGCCGAAGACACTGAACTCGGAGGACAGTTCCTGGAGGAAGCGATGTCGAACCAGCCCCGATATGCGTGGCGTACAGCTGCTCGAGCGCGAGTCTGTGTCGATTCCGAACTCGATACGAGGTAATTCAGCGGGGCGGCTGGCGGTTTCTGGGGGTCGCCACGGGGCGCCGGTCCGTCTTCGCCGCCTCGATCACCGACACCAGCGCCCGCAGCTCAGGATCGGCAAGCGTCCCCGCGGCCATGACGTCACCTCCCTGTGCATGTCGCCCAGAATGGGCGGAATTCAACGGCGACGCTGGAATATCGTCGCACCGCCTACCGGCCGGGATTGCCTTTACAGTAAGGCGAACTTGGTTGTTGTGCCGGCGTTAATTCGGCCGACACGACAGCCAACACACCGCCACAACAGGCGGTAAGGTCGAACACCGGCGAATTACGTATCCAAGCCAGCGCGCGCTCGAATTAGTATTTCACCCGGAAGTTGCCGACCAGGTGGATCAGGTTGTTGTCCGGGTCGGCGATCGGACAAAGCCGTACGCCCTTGTTGGCGTCGATGATCTCGCCC
>DATAVB010000008.1:0-27518 GCA_036267955.1 Mycobacteriales bacterium
CTACGCTGTGTCGCACACACTCAAAGATGAACCGTCGCCGAATCGAGCAATTGCCTGCCGTGGTCAGGTTCGATGCGATCCCATTTGGATGTGTATGGCGCAGCGTAGAAATACCTACGCTGCGTCGCACACGCTCAGAAAGAAACGTCGGCCGAATTTAGGCGCTGGCGAGGAATCCGAGTACGTCCTGCCGGGTGACGACGCCGCGCGGGCGCCCATCATCAAGCACGACAGCCGCATCGGCCCGTTCCAACGCGAGCATGGCGGCGGAGACCGGTTCGCCAGCGCCGACCATCGGCAGCGGCGGCCCCATGTGCCGTTCCACCGGATCGGCCAGCGCCGCCTTTCCGGTGAACAGCGCGTCCAGCAGATCCCGTTCACTGACCGCACCCACCACCTCGGCCGCCATCACCGGCGGCTCGGCCCGGACCACCGGAATCTGCGACACCCCGTACTCGCGCAGAATGTCGATCGCCTCACGGACGGTCTCGGTCGGGTGCGTGTGCACCAACTCCGGCAACCCGTCACCCTTGCGGTGCAGCACCTGCCCCACCACGACGTCACCCTGCGCCCGCAGAAATCCGTAATCGGCGAGCCAATCGTCATTGAATATCTTCGACAGATATCCCCGCCCGGAATCCGGCAGCAGGACCACCACGACATCGTCCGGTCCGGCCTTCGCCGCGACCCGCAACGCGGCAACCACCGCCATGCCGCAGGAACCGCCGACCAGCAGGCCTTCCTCGCGTGCGAGCCGGCGAGTCATCTCGAAGGAGTCGCGGTCGCTGACCGGCACGATCTGGTCACAGATCGACTGGTCATAGGTCTCCGGCCAGAAATCCTCACCGACCCCCTCGACCAGGTAGGGCCGGCCCGACCCTCCAGAGTAGACAGAGCCCTCAGGATCCGCCCCGACGATCGAAACCCTGCCGCCCGACGCCTCTTTCAGGTATTTGCCGGTGCCGCTGATGGTGCCGCCGGTGCCGATACCCGCGACGAAATGGGTGATCCGCCCGTCAGTCTGATTCCAGATCTCCGGCCCCGTTGTCTCATAATGAGACAACGGATTATTCACGTTCGCGTACTGATTCGGTTTCCACCCGCCGGGGATCTCCCTGGTGAGGCGGTCGCTGGTGCTGTAGTAGGACCGCGGGTCGCTCGGATCGACCGCGGTCGGACACACCTCGACCCGCGCGCCGTACGCCCGCAACACGTCGATCTTGTCCGCCGAGACCTTGTCCGGGCAGACGAAGACACATGAATAACCCTTGCGTTGCGCGACAATCGCGAGCCCGACACCGGTGTTGCCACTGGTCGGCTCGATGATGGTGCCGCCGGGCTTCAGCTCGCCGGACTCCTCGGCCGCCTCGATCATCCGCAGCGCGATGCGGTCCTTCACCGAACCGCCGGGATTCAGGTACTCCACCTTCGCCAGCACCATGGCCGGCACGTCACCCACCACCCGGTCCAGGCGGACCAGCGGCGTGTTCCCGATGAGTTCGACCAAAGAGTCGTGGTAGTCCATAAGAGACAGGCTAGCCTCGCAGTAGTCGCTTATTGCGGCGACGGACCACAACGAGGAGGTTCGGGCACCATGAGCAGGGCAGGTCGGGCCCGCCGCATAGCAACCGCGGCAGCGTTCGGCGGGGGGAGCATCGGGCTGGCCGGCGCCGCATTCGCCGGCGTGCTGGTCGGCGAAGTGAAGCTCGCCCGCCGCTGGGTGGGCGCACCGGAGCACGCCAAAGCGCCTGATGGCAGCACAATCTGGGGTCAGCGCACCGGCACCCCGATCGTCTTCGCCATGCTGGGCGATTCCAGCGCCGCCGGGCTCGGCGTCGGAAAACCGATCGAAACCCCCGGCGTCCTCATCGCCGCTGGCCTCTCCGAGCTCGCCGAGCGACCGGTCCGGCTGATCAACGTCGCCGTCGTCGGCGCCACCTCCGCCGAGCTCGAGCCGCAGTGCAGCCAGGTCCTGTCCGAGCATCCCGATGTGGCGCTCATCATGATCGGCGCCAACGACGTGACCCACCGGATGCGCCCGGCGGAGTCGGTGCGCCACTTGGCCGAGACGGTGCGCCGGCTGCGCGCGGCGGACATCGAGGTGGTGGTCGCGACCTGCCCCGATCTCGGCTCGGTCAAGCCGATCGCTCCGCCATTGCGCTGGATCGCCCGTGCCTGGAGCCGCAATCTCGCTGCCGCGCAGACGATCGCCACCGTCGAGGCAGGCGGCCGTACGGTGGCGCTCGCCGACATTCTGGGGCCTGAGTTCGCCGCCCGACCACGGGAGATGTTCTCCGCCGACCGGTTCCATCCCTCCGCCGAGGGTTACGCGGCGGCCGCCGCCGTACTGCTGCCGACGATCTCAGTTGCCCTGGGCGTCTGGCCGGAGGAGAACGACCGCCCCCCGCGGCCGCTGTTCGGCGAAGGCGTGCGGCCGGTCTCCCGGGCGGCGGCTCGCGCGGCGGCCCGACCCGGCGCCGAGGTCGCCGGAGCCCAGGTGGACGGGCACGAAAGCGGGCCGAGGGGGCGCTGGGCCCAGCTGCGCCGGCGCAGCCAGCCGCCCGTACCGCATCCGGCGGCGGGCGACGCGACCCCGAGCGACGCGACCCCGAGCGACGCGACCCCGAGCGAGACCCAGACCCAACAGGCCGGCGAGCCCAGATAGCGACCGCGACCGTCGGCATGCATACTGGGTATGCCAGTCCGCCGGTGGGAGGCTATCCGCGATGTCGATCCGTCAGGGGCTGCTCGCCCTGCTCGAACAGGGCCCGCGCTACGGCTATCAGCTGCGCAGCGAGTTCGAGGCATGCACCGGATCGACGTGGCCGCTGAACGTCGGTCAGGTCTACACAACCCTGGACCGGCTGGCCCGCGACGGCCTGGTGACCGAAGCCGGAGCCGACGATGCCGGCCGGGTCACGTACGCCATCACCGACGCCGGCCGGGCCGAGGTGGAGACCTGGTTCGCGACCCCGATCCGCCGCTCCGACCGGCCGCGCGATGAGTTGGCGATCAAACTCGCGATGGCGGCTACAGTGCCCAATGTGGACGTACGGGCAGTTGTGCAGGCACAACGGACCGAATCCATGGCCGTGCTGCGCGACTACACCCGGCTGAAAGCAACCCGCGGTCGCCCCGGCGACACTGACGACAGCGGCGATCTCGCCTGGTCGCTGGTGCTGGACAGCCTGGTCTTCGCCGCCGAGGCCGAGGTGCGCTGGCTGGACCACGTCGAAACCCGGCTCGTACGGCGTACCCGCGCCGCGGCAGGCACCACGCCAACCGCCGCGACGACTGCTCCGACGGCCGGAGCGGAGCTGCCCGCACCGGAACGGGAACCGCAGCGATGACCGAGGATCCGGTCCTCTCCATCGAGCACGTGAGCCGGGTGCACGGCTCCGGCGCGACCGCGGTCATGGCGCTTGACGGCGTCTCAATGCGGGTGGTGGCCGGCGAGCTGGTCGCCGTGATGGGGCCGTCCGGATCCGGGAAGAGCACGCTGCTGGCGTTGGCCGGCGGGCTGGACAAGGCCACGACCGGCGCCGTCCGGGTCGAGGGCGTCGAGTTGGGTGCGCTCGGCGCGGCCCGGCTGGCCGCCCTGCGCCGGCGCCGGATCGGCTACGTGTTCCAGGATTTCAACCTCGTCACCGGCCTGACCGCCGCGGAGAACGTGGCGCTCCCCCGCGAGCTCGACGGCACCCGAAACAGGGAGGCCCGGGCCGAGGCGATGCGCGCCCTCGACGAGGTCGGGCTGACCGACTACGCCGACCGGTTTCCGGACGAGCTGTCCGGCGGCCAGCAACAGCGCACCGCCATTGCCCGCGCCCTGATCGGCGACCGGCGGCTGGTGCTGGCCGACGAACCGACCGGCGCGCTGGACTCGCTCACCGGCGAGGCCGTCCTGGAGGTGCTGCGCAGCCGCTGCGATGCCGGCGCCGCCGGCGTACTGGTGACACACGAACCGCGGCATGCCGCGTGGGCGGACCGGATCGTGTTCCTGCGGGACGGCAAGGTCGTCGACTCGACCGGTGACCGGCCGCAGCCGGATGCGCTGCTGCACAACGCCCGACCGTGAATCCCCAATCGTGAATTCACTGCCCACCTGGCGGGTCACGCTGCGCATCGCCCGCCGTACCGCACTGCGCCACAAGGGCCGCAGCGCCCTGATCTTCGCGATGATCGCGCTGCCCGTTTTCGCCGGCACGGTGATCGCGGTCGGAATGCACACAATGCGGATCACGACCCAGCAGCAGAAGGTCTGGTCGCTGGGGCAGGCCGACGCCCAACTGTTCGCGCCGGACAAGGGCGGGCTCGCGGCGGCACGCAAAGCGGTGCCGCCCGGGGCGAAAACGGTGCCGTACACCGACGGGACGGCCGATCTTCGTACCACCGCCGGCCAGGTGCCGGTGCCCGCCGTCGTCGCCGACCTCGACAACCCCCTGCTGTCGGGCATGTATCGACTGCGGTCCGGGCATTTCCCGCACCGCGCCGGCGAAGTCGCCGTGTCGACAGCGCTGGCCCGGCACCGGAAGCTGACCCTCGGCGGAAGCATCGCCCTCACCAACCCGGCGCACACGGTCCGCATCGTGGGGCTCGTACAACGCCCGCAGACCCTCGATTCGGAGTTCATGGTCGGCGCGGACGACTCCGCGATCAGCCGCGGAGTCCTGTCGCGCAGCCTGTTCGTCTCCGTACCGGTGGGATCGCCGGAGTTCCACCAGATGATCCAGCACAGCTCGGCCAGCGGGTACTTCAGCCAGCTCAACCTGGCCGGCGACACCGGCAGGACCTGGATGGACCGGTACGGGATGGCGCTCATCGTCGTCGGGTTCGCCGCCACCGAGATAGTGCTGCTGGCTGGCTCGGCCTTCGCGGTCGGGGCCCGCAAGCAGCGCCGGGAGCTGGGCATGATCGCGGCCGTCGGCGGTGACACCGGCCATGTCGCACGGGTCGTGCTCGGCGGCGGCATCGTGCTCGGCCTGACCGGTGGGGTCGTCGGTGTCGCCCTCGGACTCGCCGTGGCGTTCGTCGACCGGCCGGTGCTGCAGCACCTCAGCAATCATCTGCTCGGACCAACCGTGATCCGCCCCACCGAGCTCGTCGGAATCGCCCTGCTGGCCGCCGTTTCCGGCGTGGTCGCGGCCGCAGTGCCGGCGCACTGGGCGGGCCGGCAGCCGGTGCTCGACGCCCTCACCGGACGGACCGCACACCCACCCCGCTCGCCCCGCCGCGTCGTGGCCATCGGGCTGACCACGGCGGCGATCGGTGGCGCCCTCGCGTACCTCGGCGCCACCCGGCCGGTCCGCCCGGAACTGATCGCGATCGGATCTGCGGTCGGGCTGGTCGGCTTCGCACTGTGCGCGCCGACATTGGTCGCGATCAGCGGCCGGCTCGCCCCGATCCTGCCGCTGTCCGGCCGGCTGGCGCTGCGCGACGCGGCCCGGCACCGCAACCGCACCGGAGCGGCCGTCGCGGCCGTCACCGCCGCGGTCGCCGGCAGCGTGGCGATCTCCCTGTATCTGGCCAGTTCGGCCGACCGCTCGGCCCGGACGAGCGTCGAGGCGCCGGCCGGTCAGATGTCGATCTCCGGCGACGCGGCGGTGCTGTCCAAACTGGACACTCGTGAGCTGGCCGAGCTCGGCAAGGTCGTACATGCCCGTTCGGTGGCTCCGATCAACGCACTCAACGGTCTGTCGGCCAACTCGGTCCGGCTGACGGTGGGCGACAGTTTCGGCGACGAGGTGGCTGTCGGCGGGGCCGCGATGATCCGACTCGTCACCGGTCAGGACCCGCCGGCGAGCGCACTGGAAACCCTGCGCCACGGCGGAATTGTGGTCTTCCAACGCCACCTTCTCGACGGCAATGCCGGCGTCGTCGTCCGACGGCACACGAACGATGCGGATCGGCAGATCACGCTCCCGGCAGCCGTCGTGTCGGCGCCGCAGGAGTACAGCGGACTGCCCACCGCGGTTATCGACTCCACCACCGCGACCCGGCTGCAGGCGCACCCGTATCTGCAGCGGATCGTCCTGGACACGCCGGAAGGGCCGAGCCCGGCTGAGCTGGAGCGGGTCAACAAGCTGCTCGCCGACGACACCTCGGACAGCGACGACCTGTCGGTGTCGGTCGCACAACCACCGGACCGGCAGGACCAGGTCACGATCCTGCTCCTCGCCGCCGCCAGCGCGTTCGTGACCCTGGCCGCGACCGGAATCGCGGTTGGGCTGTCGGCCGCGGAGAGCCGGGACGACGCCATCCTGCTGACCGCCATCGGAGCGGCGCCGCGGGTCCGTCGCGTCCTGTCCGGAGCGCAGGCCGGGCTGATCTCGGTGCTGGGCACGGTCCTGGGCATCCCGGCCGGGGTGATCCCGGCGGCCGGCGTCATCTCCACCCACTCCGACAGCATGCATTTCGTCGTGCCGTGGGGGTCGATGGCGCTCGGTTGTCTGGTCGCGCCGGTCCTGGTCGTACTGCTGTCGGGTGCGTGCACCCGCCCGCGGCTGCCGATGCCGCGTCGGCTGACCTGAGTGGCCGCTGAGACAGTGCCACGAATGCGGCGTCGAGGACGTAACCTGCTTGAGTGGACCTCGGAAAGCTTGCTCTGCTGTCGTTTGGCGGTGGGCTGACCTCGGCGGCGCTGGCTGGAGCCGGGTTGCTGCTCGCCGAGGCGGTGCTGACGGCGCGGCGCGGCTTTCTCCCCGCCGAGACCGCTCCCGTCCAGGACGGTGCCGTTGGCGACGGCTCACTGCCCGAGCTGCGGCTGGCCTTGCTCGGTGACGCGATGGCCGCCGGGGTGGGCGTGATGCGTTCCAACGACACGGTCGGCCGTCAGGTGGCACAGCGGCTGGCGCGCGCCGGCTACCGGGTGCAGCTCTCGACGGTCGCGGTGGCCGGCTCCCGGACCGCCGACCTCGGGCCCCAGGTGTCCCGCGCGCTGCTGCGGTCGCCGAACATCGCGATCGTGCTGGTCGGCGCCGGCGACGCGACGCACGGCAGCAGGCTGGAGTCGGTACGCGGCAACCTCGGCGATGCGGTCGCCCGGATGCGCGCGGCGCACGTTCCGGTTGTCGTCGGCTGTTGCCCGGATCTGGGGGCCGCGCCGTGCTTCCCGCAGCCGCTGCGCAGTGTCGTGGGCTGGCGGGGTATGCAGGTCGCGGCGGCGGAGATGTCGGCGACCGAGCTGGCCGGCGGGCTGCCGGTCGACCTGGCCGCGGCGACCGGGGGGATCTTCCGGGCCGACCGGGGCACGTTCTCCGAGGACGGGTTCCACCCTTCGCCGGACGGCTACCGGCTCTGGGCCGAGGCGCTGCTGCCGTCGACCCTGAACGCGGCCCAGGCCCACGCCACGCTCTAACCAGAACGCCGCCTCGACCCCGCCGCAGCCCACCGACCAGCCTTCGCCCCATCAGTCGAGCCAGTCCTATGGACACGCAGCATGTCCGTTCGTGGATCCGTGACCGGGCATTGGCTTACCTAGACTCCCGATCGAACCTGTCCGCTGCCTCGGCGTGCCGGAGGATCTCGTCGACTACCTGCTCGACCGGTCGACTCGTGTTGATCACGATTCCATCCTGAGGAATGCCCTCTGTCGTCGGATAAAGACGCGCCGTAAAGAAGTCTCGTTCAGACTGCTTCCCGCCAAACTCGCCCTCGGGCCGACGCTCCAGGCGACGCAGCAGGGTGTCAAGATCAACTTCGAGAATGAACACGCCGTCGAAGAGATCGATGATCTTCGAAAAGTTCCTCGAACCCCCACAGAAGAACGTCAGCGGCTCGTCGTGATCAGCGACCAGGAACCTCACCTGATCGAGATTCCAAATCCAGCGCTTGGCCAGCCACGCGAGGCACGCCATGCAGTCACAGTCGGCTGGGTGCCCGTTCGCCACGCCGCCCTGGAACGGCAGCGGATTACCGTTCAGGCTCTCACCGGTCTCCGGATCGGGTTCGCCGGTCTCCGGATCACCGTGATAGGCCAAAACACGGTCACCGTGGATGGCGTGGTAGCCACGTCGGAGTAGTTCATCGCACACCGTGGTCTTGCCACTTCCCGAGCGGCCTTCAATCAGATAGTTCCTGACGCCCATTGCCGGAGCGTATCGACCAAGGTCATGCCGACGCGATCGACTTCCGCGCAGTGGAACGAGTGTGCACTGCATCGATGGGAGTCGGGCTGCAGGACGATCATCTGCTGTCGGGCTGCACAAGAGCCGAAATGCGGGGGCGGACAACCTCGCATGATCACAACGCACCAGCCGCCGAGACAATCACCCGAGTTCCGGCCAGAGATTGCCAACGGGAATGTGCTCCTGGAGACATTGCCAGTCCTCGTTGCAGTCGGAGTCGTCGCCGTGCGGTCCAGCGAAAGTCTGTGCGCAGCCAGAGATCTCGGCGAGGTGTCGTTCGGCGCGGAAGACGGCGAGCACGTAGCGGCGCGGCTCGACCGGGCCGGCGGTGCGATGGTAGGCGGCGAGCACCGTCGAGTCGATCTCCTGCGGCGATCGGTGTCCGCCGTAAAGGAGCAGCCAGAGGTCGCGTTCGCGCGGTGCGACCATCATCACGTCGCAGTCGATCAGGTGTGCCGAACCGTCGATGTCCAGCATCGAGTTGCCCTCCGTCGGCTCGCCGTGTGTCATCACCCACGGCTGCCGGTCGTCGAGCAGTTCGGCCACGAGCCGGTCGGAGTAGTCCAGCAACCGTCGAATTCCTGCGACATCGCTACGCACCAACGACTGGGCCCGTTCGCCGTACGGCCCTTTCGTCCATGGCTCGTCCAACCGGTCGGCGAGAAGTTGCCGCAGTTCGGCTTGACGCCACCGTGGTGTCCACTGCGGAGCGCCGTTCGGAACCACGCCTGATGCGTGCAGCCGTCCGATCGTTTCGGTGATGAGCGCACGTTCGTGACCGGACGTCCAATCGAGGTTTCGCCCATGGATGAAGGAAAACACGGCGAGGTCCCAGCCCGGCGACACCTTCGGCCGGGGATCTCCCGACTTGTCCGTCACGGCCGCGTGCACGAACTCCAGTCCGACGTCGTTAAGGCTGACCGCCGTACGGGCAGCTGCGTTGAAGAAGGAGGTCTCCCCGCCGGCACGGTTCGACTTCACGAACCACTTGGTTCCCGTGACGTCGGTGGCCGTCCAGTTGTGGCTACCGGCTCCGAGCGGCGTATACGACACCTCGGCAGCTTCGATATCCCAACGCTCAAGCAGGGCTTGTGCGATCTGGTCGGCATGTAGGTCCGGTGGGGGCTCCAGCATCCCGGGACCCTACTGCGGGAACCCGGACGGACTCGACCGAGATAACACAAGGAACCCCTTGCAGCCCAGGAGGTGCTTGGCGACTGGGGCGCGTCCTGTGAGGTGCTGGTAGCGGCGGATGATCCCGCGGCGTCGAGATCGTCTGCTGCGCCGGCTCGTGGCGTCGATCAGTCGGTTGCGCCGCGGCGGCGGGAAGCTCTGATGAAGGTCGTCGAGGAGCGTGTGCAGGTCGACTCCGGCGTGGTTGAGCAGCCAGACGACGCCGGGATCGAGGGCGGTCAGGACCAAGGCGAGGTGCTCGGGCCGGTACTGATGCTCGCGGCGGGCCAGCGCCAGGTGAAGCGACGAATCCAGATCAACACCGAGCGGGCGAGGAGATGGCGGTCGGCAGCCGCGCCGGCCCCTATCAGTGCTGCCACGCGGGCCGCGTCTTGTACCGCCGCGCAGGTGAGGCCGTGCCGTGCCAGCAGCTCAGCCAGCGGGTTCGATGAGCGCGTGCGGCCGGCCAGCAGGTGCTCGGCCCCGGCCCGGGGTGGCCCCACTGTCAAGACGACGCCGAAGCCGGGCGCACGACCGCCATCACGTCCTGGCTGTCACCGTTGAACATGGCTACCTCGACCCTCCTGCTGGACTCGGTGGTGGTACTTGCGGTGGACCGTCTGTTTGGTCACGCCGAGCCGCTCGGCGATGTCCTGCCACGACCAGCCGGCGCGCCGTGCAGCTGCCACCTGGTCGGCTTCGAGCTGTTCGGCCAGAGCACGCAGCCGGGCGACGGCACGCAGACCCGCCTCAGAATCCGCGCTGTCGGCCTCTTCGACACGGACCACGGACTCACCCACGCATGTCCGCATATGCTGACATGCGTGCGTATCGTCAACAGTTGCTGACACCGCTCGGGTGAGCATAACGAGATCGACTGCTGGGACGGGAGTACTCGTGGCAGAGCCGGCCGCATCGAGCTCCCCACCTCGACGGGGACGCTGAGGTTGCGGTTAGGGCATCGTTCTAGCCTGGGTGATGCCGGAAAGGACCCGCGGTCTGTGGTGGCGAGGGCCTGCGCACTCGGGCGAGTTTGGGGGTTGGTTGTGCTGGCGATACATCGTCGAGGCCTGAGGTGTCGGAGTCGGGGGAATCGTTCTTGGGTGTGGCCGCCGGCATCGCTGGCCACGGGTGTCGTGGCGGCCGCGACACTGCTGGCCGGCTGCAGCGCCAGCTCGGGTGCGACCGCCGCTCATGGTTTCGACGCTCCGGGTGCGTCGGTCGGCCAGCGGATCGATGCGGCGTTGCCTGGTGCTGTGACCGCGCCGGTGCTGGTCGCCTCGACCGGGCGACGCGTCAGCCTGGCCTCGTTGTCCGGCCGGGTGCTGGTCGTCTCGGACATGATGACCCTGTGCCAGGAGACGTGCCCGCTGGACACGGCTAACGTCGTGGCGGCCGCGCAAGCCGTGGAACGTGCCGGGCTGGGCAGCAAGGTCGAGTTCCTCAGCATCAGCATCGACCCGAGGCGCGACACCCCCGAACGGCTCGCGGCCTACCGCAAGCTGTACGCCCCCGCGCCGGCCGACTGGCTCGTTGCGACCGGGACCAGCGCGCAGCTCGCCTCGCTGTGGAAGGCGCTGGGCGTCTATATCCAGCGCGTCCCAGACACCCCACCCGCACCGCGTGACTGGCTCACCGGCACACCGCTGACCTACGACCTCACCCACTCCGACGAGGTGTTCTTCATCGACCGGCGCGGACACGAACGGTTCGTCCTGGACGGCCCGCCGCACGTCTCGTCAGGGGCGCCGATCCCGGCCAGGTTGAAGAAGTTCCTCGATGGCGACGGCCGCCAGAACCTCACCCACCCCAACACGCACGCCTGGACGCTGCCGCAGGAGTTGCAGGTGCTGTCCTGGCTGCTCGGCCACCGCATCCCGGCGGGCTCCAACTGAGCGCGCCGACCGGCTGAGGAGACCGGCGGGCGTCGTCCAGCTCGCTATGCCAGTCTGCACGGCGTGATCGGCGCCTACCGCAGCACCGTACGACGTTCGGCTGGGGCCGGCAGGTGCGGTCGCCGTACGCGGCCAGACGCTCGACGCCGCCACAACACGGTGCCGGTAGCGGAACCTCGGTCGAACATGGGCGACGCCCATCAGTCGCGATCGCGTGGGATCTTCGGTGTCTCGTAGCGGGATCCTGGTCGGGGCCGTGGCCCGACGGATCGCCTCGGGCTGAGGTGCGCTCCGGGGATTTGGGCCTCGCGGACACCGTCTGCTAATTTAATCGCATGACCAACTTGGTCGACCGGCCAATTTCAGCCCGCGGACAGCGGCGCCGCGAGCAGCTGGCAGAGGCGGGCGTTGCCTTGCTCGCGGAGGGCGGCTGGCCCGCGGTGACAACCCGGGCGGTCGCCGGGCGCGCGGGTGCCAATGTGGCGCTGATCCACTACCACTTCGGCGGCCTGCCCGGTTTGCACGCGGCCATCGCCGGCCGGGCCGCCGGCGAGGTGCTCGCCCCGATCATCGACGTGCTGGTCGCCGCCCCCGGCCCGGCGGACGCCGTGGAGACGCTGCGCCGTCTGCTGCCAGCCACTACCGACGATGACCGGGTGCTGCGGCTGGTCGTGGAACTGGTGGCCGGCGCCGGGCGGGATCCGGCGCTGGGCCAGGCACTGCAGGGCGCACTGCGCACAGCCCGGGTGCGGCTGGCCGAGCGGCTGGCTGAGCTGTATCCGCGCTGGACGCCCGAGCGGCACACCGGCGCGGCGACCGTGACTCTGGCACTGCTGGACGGGCTGATGCTGCACTACCTGCTCGACCACGAGCTTCCCGCCCGTGAAGCGCTAGCCGCCCTCGACGCACTGATCGCCGACACCCCATGACAGCGCTCGTCTACGACGCCGGCATCACTGGCAAGCAAGGAGATGATCCCCTTGAAGGTTCTGGTCGCCGGCTCAACCGGTTACCTGGGTCAGCACATGGTCCGCGAGCTTCACGCCCGCGGGCATCAGGTCCGCGCCCTGGTCCGCTCCCCGGCCAAGCTGGCTCCGGTCCGTGACGCGGTGGACGAGACCCACCAGGCCGACGCCACCGACCCAGACGCGCTAGCCGGCTGCTGCGACGGTGCCGACGCGGTGTTCAGCTCCATCGGCCTGATGGGCAAGTCCAGCAAATTCACCTGCTGGCAGGTCGACTACGCCGCCAACCGCAACCTGCTCGAGGAGGCCCGGCGCGCGGGGGTGACCAAGTTCATCTACACCTCCGTGGTCCGCGCCCGCGGCCTCGACAAGCTCGAGCTGGTGCACGCCAAGCGCGCGTTTGAGGAAGAACTCCAGCGCTCTGGTGTGCCGCACACCATCCTGTACCCCAACGGTTTCTTCTCCGACATGGACGAGTTCCTCACCATGGCGCGCAAAGGCCGCGCCTACCTGTTCGGCAGCGGCAGCTTCCGGATCAACCCGATCGACGGGGCCGACGTCGCCGCCGCGGCCGCTGACGCCCTCGTCAGCGGCGCCAAAACCATCGACCTCGGCGGACCGGACATCCTCACCCACGAGCAGGCCGCGCACCAAGCGTTCCGCGCCGTAGGCAACCCACCCCGTATCACCCATGTTCCGGCGTGGCCCGCCAAGGCCGGGCTGGTGCTGCTGCGACGGCTGACCCCGCTGCGGACCCACCAGCTCATCGAGTTCCCGCTGACCGTCCTCACCCGCGACGTCCTCGCCCCCACCACCGGCCGTCACCACCTCGCCGACTACTTCCACCAGGCCGCCTCGTCCGGCGCCCCGCAGGGCCAGTGAGGTCCGACGGCGGAACGATGCGGCGCTTGGCGATAGGCATCAGTGGGGCAACCGGGATCGCCTACGGGACGCGGTTGTTGGAGCTGGCGGGAAAGGCAGGCGTGCAATCGCACCTGGTCGTGCCCCCCGCCGCGTCCCTGCTCACCGCGTGCCTCGCCCCAGCACACCAATCCACCTGAACCGACGCGAGCAACACCGCGGACATCTCGGCCGCGGCAAGGGCGCGTTCGATACCACGTCGAGGCTACGACCAGGTGCCACCGGCGCTGCGGCCGTAGCTCGCTATCACCCTGCCCGGGCCAACGGCAGACTGGCACCAACCTGTCTGGCGCCAACCTGTCTGGCACCAACCTGTCCGGCACCAACCTGTCTGGCACCAACCTGTCTGGCACCAACCTGTCTGGCAGCCCAACCTCTGTCGAACATGGGCACGCCCATCAGTCGCGATCGCGTGGCGATCTTCGGTGTCTCATAGCGGATCGTTGAGCGGGCGGACACGCACGCTCCGCGGCGGTGAGCGGACGTTATGGCGCGACCAGTGGGGTCAGCTCGGCTCTTGCTCCGTAGCGGGCTCCAACTGCCTCCGAACGACATAACCGGGGCCAGTCACCACCGTTAGCGGAGGCACGTCCTTGGCTATGACCGCGCCAGCGCCAATGACTGAATCGTGGCCAATGGTCACGCCCGGCAAGATGGTTGCTGCCGCTCCAACCCAGACGCGGGCCTCTATCGCGATCGGCGCCACCGTGATGAACGCGTACCGATCAACAGGCTCAATGGGATGGCCCTCGGTTATCAGGGTCACCTTCGGAGAGATCATCGTGTGTTCACCGATGCTGATGCCACCCAGATCGAGAAATGAGCAGGCCTGACCGACGGATGCGCGTTCGCCAAGTCGAGTCCCGACGCCAGAGGTGCAGTAGAACGGTGGATGAACGAATGACTTTTCGGGGTTCGGATCGCCAAATAGTTCACCGAGCAGGGAGCGACGTGAGTCGGCATCGCTGAACGGCAAGGCGTTGAGTCGCGAGGTCAGCTCCATCGCGGCTTGGATGCGCTGATACATCTCGCGCCACTCGGGCGATCGGGTCGGGATGCGACGCGCGGGCAACATGAGGTCGATACTCCCAGGAAACCGCTGACGCGTTGTTTCGCCCCCGACCGACCCGATGGGGAATATGTTCTTCAACATCCGCACCACATTCGCCAAATTCGAGGTCGACCTGCTCCAAATGCGGACCAGAGAAGGGGTGGTCCTCGCTTCGGGCCAGCCTCAGCGGGACGTGGCTGCCGCATGGACCGGCACGGGCTCGGTGGTCGACGAGTTGATCAATGACCGCCGCGCTGAGGCTCGGGCTGAGTCAGCCGGGTGACCGTCAGACCGCGGGAGACCCGATCGTGCGCTCAGGTCCAGAGCAGATCGGCCAGGCTGCCCACGATCGCGCTCGCCTGCTGGCAGGCCTCGCCGTTCTCGGTGCCGGCGATGTCGTGCACCATCACCGCCAGCTGATCGAGCAGCGCGGAGTCGTCGAGCCGGGGCACGTCGCGACGCGGCCGACTCTCGATTTCGGCCGCCAGATCGGCCAGCGTGACGATCGCGGCGAACGTCACATCGGCCCGCGAAGCGGCGCCGCCATTTCCAGCCGCGACCCGGTGCCGCCAGCTCCGGCCGGTCCAGGTCGAGCAGCGGACCAGCACCGGCTGGGTCAACGACAACAGGTCCTGGGCCGGGGTCACCGTGCGCCTTCCTCGGAACGGAAGGAGCCGCCACCGGGTCGGTGGCGGCTCTTCGGGTCGTGCTCTGCAACCAGGGTCAGTTACGCAGGTAGGTCAGCAGTCGGAGGATCTCCAGGTACAGCCAGACCAGCGTGACGGTGAGCCCGAAGGCCGCGTACCAGGCGAACTTCTCCGGCACGCCGCGCCGGATCGCCTGATCGATCATGTCGAAGTCACTGAGGAACGACAGCGCCGCGATACCGATGCACAGCAGGCTGAAGACGATCGACAGACCCGGGTTTCCGCCGCGGATGCCGAGCGCGTCGTGGCCGACGATGAGGCTGGCGATGACGTTGACCAGCATGATGGCCACGACTCCGAACAGCGCACCCATCAACCAGCGGTTGAACTTCGGGGTGACCCGGATCGCGCCGGTCTTGTAGACGACCAGCATGCCGCCGAAGACGCCGGCGGTGCCGACCACGGCCTGGATCGCGATGCCCGGGTAGCGAGCGTTGATGACGTGGCTGATGGCGCCGAGGAACAGGCCCTCACAGGCCGCGTAGCTGAGGATCAGCGCGGGATTGGTGCTGCGCTTGATGCTGACGATGATCGCCAGCACGAAGCCCACCAGGGCGCCCACGATGGCCAGGCCGTCGAGATCGAGCACCCAGGCCGCGCCAGCGGCGACGACGACGGTGCCCAGCGTGACGCCGGTGCGGACGACGACGTCGTCCAGGCTCATATACCTCGGCGAGGTATAGGCCGGCTTGTTGTACCAGTCCTGCAGCTGGTCCGCCGACGGCGTCTGCGCATCGAACGAGGCGTATTGGTTGGCCGCGGACTTGAAGTTACGACCGTCGCTGCCGAAGACGGGGTTACTGCTCACGTACTCCTCCTCGTCGTATGCCAGCGATGTGCCGGCTGACCGGCCCCCGCTAGCAACTAGTGAGCGACCCAGCCATGCTGACGATCGCGGCGTACTACACGCCGCATCTGTCACAGTAACGCCCCGCCCGTCGTGCGGGTTCCGCGACCGGGGAAGGTGACCGGTGACGGCCGGTGTACCGATGGTGTAGACAGCAGTAGATAACGAACGGGTAACGTCAGGGAGACGGAGGGAGGGCAGGTTGACGCGAGCGCGCGGCTTCATCGAGACGACGTACGACTACCCGCCCGACCCGCTCTACGGCATGGGCGTGTACGTCGGAACGCTGGCCGAGGGGCTAGCGAGTGCAGGGGGTCGCGTCCTGGTCGCCACCCGTAACAACACCGGCCGGCCGGAGTCGGAGACCACCGACAGCGGCGTCCAGACACTGCGGTGCGCCGCCGAATGGGACCGTGCCCACCTGCAGAACGGCGCCCCGACCCGCACCGCCGGCCTGATGGCCGGGATCGTCGCGCTGTCCCAGGACCTGTTCACCCGGGTCCAGGCGATCGACTTCCCCGGCGATGTGGTGCACAACCACAGCTTCGCCACCGTCCCGCTCGCCTGCGAGTTGGCTGAGCAACGTGATCTGCCCCTCATCTCGACCGTGCACGTCCTGGACGAGATGTTCGACGAGGCCCAGGGCACGTCCCGGCCGCGGACGACCGACCGGCACGTCAACCGGGCGTTGGAGGCCGAAGGGCTGCGGCATTCGCAGGCCATCGTCGCGCCGACCGAGACAGTGCGCCGGGCGGTGGCCCGGGAATATCCGGATCTCGCCGGCCGGCTGCACGTGCTGCCACACCCGGTGACCGGGCACGTCCCGCGGAAAACAGAATACGAAGCGCACAAGAAATTCCGCATTCTTTATGTGGGCCGGATAATTTCGTACAAGGGCGTGCGGGAATTGCTCTCGGCCGCCCGGGAATTGCCCGGGGTCGAGCTGTGGATGGTCGGCGACGGGCCGGCTCGGGAAGAGCTGGAAAGCCAGGCACAGCAGGATTCCGTGGCGGTCCGGTGGCTCGGGCAGCTGCCCCGGGAGGAGGTCCTGCAGCTCTACGCCCAGGTCGACGCATTGGCCGTACTGTCGCTGGTGGAGACGTACGGCCTGGTATTGCAGGAGGGACAGCGCTCCGGCGTTCCCATTGTCTGCACCGATATCGCCGCGTTCGACGACCGGATCTCCGACGGCAGCGACTGCCTCACCGTGCCGGTGCACCTCGACGACGCCGAGGGCCGGGTGGACGTCGAGGCGCTTACCGAAGCGCTGCGGTCCTTGGTCGGCAGCACGGCACTGCGTCGGCAGCTCGGCGAGAATGCGGCCAGGCATGCCGATAAGCAACAGGGCCTGGCCGAGCATGCCGCCCAACTGCAGCGGCTCGCCCGCAACCTCTGAGGATCGGGAGGATCGGGGGTGAGCCGGCGTGGGTGGATTCTGTTCGCGACGATGGGCATCGTGTGGGGCATCCCGTACCTGCTGATCAAGGTCGCGGTCGAGCACGTCTCGGTGCCGATGCTCGTCTTCACCCGGACCGCAGTCGGGGCCGTTCTGCTGCTGCCGTTGGCGATCTACCGGGGCGAGCTGCGCGCGCTGCGGCCGTACTGGCGACCGCTCGTGCTGTTCGCGGCGGTCGAGATCATCGGTCCGTGGTGGTTGTTGTCCAGCGCCGAACAGAAGCTGTCGAGCTCGATGAGCGGGCTGCTCATCGCCGCCGTGCCGATCATCGGCGCCATCCTGGCGTTGGTCACCGGGCACGCCGACCGGCTCACCCCGGCCCGCTGGTGCGGGCTGATCCTGGGGCTGGGTGGCGTGGGACTGCTGGTCGGTCCCGGCGCGCACGGAGCCTCGGCCTGGTCGGTGGTCGAGGTGATGCTCACCGCACTGGGGTACGCCATCGGCCCGCAGATCGCCGACCGGGCGCTGGCCGGCGCGCCGCGACTCGGGATGACCGCAGTGTGCCTGGCGTTCGCGGCGGTGGTCTACACGCCATCGACCGTGTTGTCGTTGCCGCACAGCGTGCCGCCGGCCCGGGTCATCGCCGCGATGCTCGGGCTCGCGGTGATCTGCACGGCCGCGGCCTTCCTGCTGTTCTTCGCGCTTATCGCCGAGGTCGGACCGGCCCGGGCCACGGTCATCACGTACGTCAATCCGGCGGTCGCCGTGGCACTGGGGGTCGCGGTGCTGAACGAGCCGTTCACCGTCGCGATCGGCGTCTCGTTCGTTCTCATCCTGACCGGCTCGGTGCTGGCGACCAGCTCACGGCTCTCCCGCCGTCGACCGGTGGTGCCCCCGGTCGGACTCGAACCGACACTGTAGCCATTTTAAGTGGCCTGCCTCTGCCGATTGGGCTACGAGGGCGCGCGGGCCCATCTTGCCCGAACCGCCCCACACTACGACAGCGCGACGCGGGCTAACCGAGCAGCGCGAGATCCGATTCGATCGTGGCGCGGTAGCTGGCGAACCAGTCGCCCCCGGCACGGAGCTCATCCCGGAGCGTCAACGTCATCCGGATCAGCCGGTACACCGCAAACCGCACCGACAGTTCGGCATCCATGGTCAGCCCATATCCGGTCAGCAGGTCGGCCAGCGGCTCCGCGCCCACGATGGAGAATCGGGCCAGGTCGTACATCGGATCACCAACCGAGACGTCGCCCCAGTCGATGAGACCGACGAATCGGTTCCCCTCGGCGAATACGTGCGCCGCCTTCAGGTCCCCGTGCAATAACACACCGGGGTGCTCGAAACGCACCGCGTCGCCGTATTGACGAAGCGCCGAATCGAGCCGCAGCGCCAACCCGTCATCGATCACCGAATTGCTGATCAACTCGGCCAGGCAATCCAGCGGTTCGGCGACGAAATGCGCCCACGAGCCGTGCGGCCCGGCGATCTCGCCGGGGTTGTGCCGGATACACCCGTACCCGTTCGCCGGGAGGGAATGCACCAGCCGCAGCTCGCGACCGGCGTCGATGAAGGCGGGATGCGCCGTCGGATCCAGGCCCGCGCCCGGCAGCGACCGCAACAGCAGGAAAGCCGCCGGCAGTACGGCGTGATCCAACTCCAGCGCCACCACCTCCGACGACCGGACGCCCGCCGTCCGCACCTGCTCGCAGGCCCACGCCTCCACGGCGAGGCTGCGCGCCTCACCGGCCTTGAATACGAAATCTCCGGTACCCGTCCGGATCATGAAGTCCTGGTTGTCGACCGAACCGGCCAGCGACTCGACCGCGGTCACCGGAGTGCCGAGAAGCCTGCCCAGCGCCGATTGCACGAGTGACTCGGCCAGCTGTGGGCGGGTGAGCGGGAATTGTTGTTGGGACATGGGCCTCCGCAGGTTGCCGGCAGGATCGATGGCGTTTTCTCGGCCGAATGATACGCGGCGGTCGGCCGACCAAGATCGAGATCGCATTAAGCCGGCCAGGACCGGCATAGTGCAGACACCACAACCACAGCCACCGGCACAACGCAGACACCATCACCATGCGCGGGGCGCCCGATTGCTCGACATTAACCCGAGCCCACCCAACCAAAGATCATGTGTGCCTTATGCCGGCGGCGCCGACCCTCGGCCAACGTCGTGATTGCCTTATGCCGGTCATGGCCGGCATAACGCAATCACGATCACCGCGACCGTGGACACGGGAACACGGGTCGCGGGTCGGACGAGGGCAGCGAGATCGCGCGGACCCCGAGACCGGGCGCACGCCCATTACTGGCGGGCGGCGGACTCGAACGCGCTGCGCGGATGCTGGATCTCCCCGAGCGAGACAGCCTCGCGCCGGAAGAACAGCGCCAGCGTCCAATCGGCGATCACCCGCACCTTGCGGTTGAGGGTCGGCACCCGGCTCACGTGGTACGTCCGGTGCATGAACCACGCCAGCCAACCCTTGAGCTTCACCCCGTAGATCTCGGCGACGCCCTTGCGCAATCCGAGACTGGCGACCGACCCGGCATAGGCATGGACGTAGGGTTTCGGTGCATTTCCACGCAGTACGGCGACAATGTTGCTGGACAGCCGCTTCGCCTGTCGCACAGCGTGTTGCGCGCTCGGCCCACACAGCGCAGCGGGATCGTCCTTTTTGGACAGATCTGGTACGGCAGCGATATCCCCCGCACTCCAGGCGCTGTCCACTCCCTTGATGCGCAATTCGGCGGTGCAGACCAGCCGGCCCTTGTCGTCGACCGGCAGCCCTTTCGCCAGCGCCGCCAGCGGATTGGCCCGCCCGCCGGCGGTCCAGACAATTGTCTCGGCGTCGAACTTGGTGCCGTCGGTCAGTACCACGTGACCGTCCACCATGGACTCGACGCGGGTCGCCAACCGGATGTCCATCCCCCGGCCCAGCATCTCTTTCACCGTATAGACGGCCAGCGATTTGCTCACCTCGGGAAGAATGCGGTCAGCCGCCTCGACCAGCATCCAGTGCATGTCCTCCGGCGCCACGTCCGGGTAGTAGCGCAGCGCCGACCGGGCCATGTCCTCCAACTCGGCGAAAGCCTCCACGCCGGCGTACCCGCCGCCGATGAAAACGAAGCTCAACGCCTTTTCGCGGCGCTTCGCATCGTCGGTGGTCGTGGCCAGATCGAGCCGGGACAGCACATGGTTGCGGAGGTAGATCGCCTCGCCGACCGTACGGAACCCGATCCCCTGCTCGGCCAGCCCGGGAATCGGCAGCGTCCGGGCGATCGAACCGCCGGCCATCACGATGAGGTCGTAGTCGAGCTCCAGCGGCGATCCCTCGATGGGCTCGATCGAGGCGACCTTGCGCTCGTGGTCGACCGCGGTGACCCGGGCGGTCAACACCTGGCAGTGGCGCAGCACCCGACGCAGCGGGACCACCACATGCCGCGGCTCGATCGCGCCGGCCGCGGCCTCGGGCAGGAACGGCTGATACGTCATGTTGGGCTGCGGATCGACGACGGTCACCCGCGCCTCGCCGCGACGCAGTTTCTTCTGCAGGTGGAACGCCGTGTAGAGCCCGACGTAGCCACCCCCGACGATGAGGATGTGCGGTGCAGCCGCCATACCGGTCAGGGTACTAGCAGTTCTAGCGCCGGCCGTGCACCAGCCAGACCGGGACCGCCACCACGGCGACCGCGCCGAGCAGACCGAGCAGCTCCAGGGTCAGCGAACCGGGCAGATGACCCACTCCGTACCCGATGGCGACAACCACACCACTCGCCACGAGCGTCAGCCCGATGTGCCCGGACCAGCGGACCAGCAGCTGGCGGTCAAGCTCGGCCGACGCCGGCATCGCCCCGCACAACGCCGCGACCGTGTGCACCAGATAGAGATCCAGGGCGAGCAGCAGTGTCGTCACAACGGGCGGGGACCCGTGAATGCCATATGCCAGCAGCCATTCCGCGATCAGGGTGCCGAGCACCAACGCGGCCGCCGCGCTGTCCGGCAGCACCATCGTCGCGAGCACGCCGAGCAGCCCGATGACGGTCAGGAATCCGGCGGCGCTGGCCCACGGCTGATGCAGCACCGCGAAACCCGCGACGCCGAGCACCCCGAGCAGCACGCGCAATCCCACCTGGGGCGCCGGCATCGCCCGCGCCGACCGCACCCAGCGGTTCACCGTCTCGATGGCGACGTCGCTGGCGCTCATCGCAGCGCCCGGGGTGCGCTCGCGGCCCGACTCACGTCACGCAGCACGTCGTCCAGCGAACCGGCGCCGCTCCAGGTGACGACCGGAACGCCGAGCTCGGCCAGCCGACCGATGTCGACCTCTCGTTCCAGCCGCCACACCCGCCAGGCGACGTCGGTCCATTCGCTGCGCCGCGGCGGTTTCGCGCCATCCGGCAGCGTGTCCACCACCAGCGCCGAATGACCGCCGCGCCCCAGCGAGGCCGCCCGGGCCAGCGCCGAATCACCGACCAGCGGGCTGAGCATCAACACCAGCGCACCCGGCGGCACCTCGCCCAACGCCATCGTCGCGGTGATCCCGCCGGTCCGGGCCGGGCGGGCATCCAGCAGTACGTCGAAGAGTCGCACCAGGTGGGCCCGGCCGGCGCCGGGCCGGACCCGGCGCATCGCCTGACCCAGGTCGATCAGGCCGACCCGGTCGCCGTGCCGCAGGTAGTGCTCGGCGATCGAGGCGGCGGCCCGTACCGCCGTGTCCAGGCTGCTCGACGAACCGTCGATGCCCTCGCTGATCCCCAGGTCGTACTGGGTGTCGAGCACCAGCACCACATCGGTGTCCCGGTCCGACAGGGTCGAGGTGACGTGCAGCTCGCCGGCCCGCATCGAGACCGGCCAGTTGATCCGGTGCAGCCGGTCGCCGACCGCGAACGGCCGGACCCCGGCGATGTCGGTGCCCTCACCCGGCCGGCGCGAGCGGTGCAGGCCGACCATGCCGGCGGCCCGCGGCACCACGTCGGTTGCCTCGAAACCGTCCCGCAGCGGCAGTGTGGTCACCCGGATCGGCTCGGCCACGAACGGCCCGCGACGCAGCAGCCCGTGCGCGGCGACGGCGTGCACGAAGGCCGGCCCGATCGAGTGCCGGCCCCACCGGGTGGCCCGCAGGTCCAGCACCACGTCGTGCGTCTCGCCCGGGAGCAGGCTGGTGCATTTGCGCGGCTGACCGTGCATGCCGACCAGATACTGACCGGTGCGCAGCTGGACCGACACCACGTCCAGGTAGTCGGCCGACTCGACGGTCACCGTGGCATCGGTGCGTTGCGCCTCGAGCAGGCTGGCCGCCCGGGTCCGCACCCGCACCGAGACCGCTCCGTACGGCCGGCGCAGCAGCCCGAATGCCGTTCCCAACAGCAACGGGGTGGCCAGCGCGACGAGGTCGATCCGCCGGAACAGCACGGCCAGAACGAGCAGCGCCGCCACGCAGCCCAGCGCCCGGGCCAGCGCGGCGGTCGGCCGCCAGACCCCGGCCTGCGCGACATTGGATGGCCCCGTGTTGGATGGCCCCGTGTTGGATGGCCCGGTCACGGGTCAGGTCCGCGCTGTCGCGGGCTCGCCGCCGACCGGCGCGGTGCTCGGCGCCGGCACCGAGTCCAGCACCTCGCGGACCACGTCCTCCGGCTTGACCCGGCGCATCCACATTTCCGGCCGCAGTGTGAGCCGGTGCGACAGAGCCGGAACGGCCACCGCCTTCACGTCCTCCGGCGCGACAAAGTCACGGTGGTGCAGCACCGCGTACGCCCGGGCCAGCAACAGCAGCGCCAGCGCACCACGGGGCGAGGCGCCGACCAGCACCTGGGACTGGACGCGGGTGGCCGCGGTCAGCGCGACGCAGTAGCGGCCGACCGACTCCTCGACCGTCACCGCCTCCACGGCCCGCTGCATCGCGAGCACGCCGTCGGCGTCGGTCACCGCGTCCAGCGTGATCGACTCCTGCTGGCGTTCCATCCGCCGGCGCAGCACGGTCCATTCCTCGTCGCCGTCCGGATAGCCGAACGAGATCCGCATCAGGAACCGGTCCAGCTGTGCCTCCGGCAGCGGATAGGTCCCCTCGTACTCGATCGGGTTGGCGGTGGCGATCACGTGGAACGGGTTGGGCAGTTCGAAGGTGCGACCCTCGACCGTCGCCTGGCCCTCCTGCATCGCCTCCAACAGCGCCGCCTGGGTCTTCGGTGGCGTCCGGTTGATCTCATCCGCCAGCAAGAGCCCGGCGAAGATCGGGCCGGCCCGGAAGACGAAATCGCTCTGCTTCTGGTCGTAGATGAACGACCCGGTGACGTCGGAGGGCAGCAGGTCCGGAGTGAACTGGACCCGCCGGAACTCCAGGCCGAGCGTCTGCGCAAATGACCGCGCAGCAAGCGTTTTCCCCAGTCCCGGATAATCCTCAAGCAGTACGTGGCCACCGGCCAGCACGCCGGCCAGGACCAGGGACAGCGGCTCGGCCTTGCCGACCACGGCCCGCCCGACCTGCGCCAGCACGCGGTCGCAGGTGGCCCACACCTCGGTCAGGTCCATCAGATGTGCTCGATCGCCGTGACCAGCGCCGTTACCTCGCGATGGGTCGGCGGCTTGCCCTCCGAGATCGACTCGCGCGTCATGAGCTGCCACAGGTCCTCTCCTACAATTCCGCGGGCTTTGCGTTCGTCGGTCGTGTAATCGACACCATGCCGCTGGCGCAGCCGTTCATCGGCCACCCGGACCAGCAGCGGGCGCACCCGCTGCTCGAAACGGGCCCGCTCGACGCTACCCCAGGACAACCGGTATTCGAGGAAATACAGATCGGCGTACGGCTGCTGGCCGGCTGTGGTCGGCTCCCGTTCGCCGGAGTACGGCTCGCCCGGCGCCAGCACCAGTTGGGTGCACACCACCAGCACTGCGATCGCCACGGCGAGCCCGATGCAGTAAACCGGCCGCGCCCGCAGCCCGCCCAACACCAGGAAACCCCAGGCCACGAAGGCGACCGCCAGCGCTATGCAGACGGCCTTGATCAGCATCACCTGGATCTGGTGGCGGCTCACGGCGCACTCCCCGTGGTCTCCGTATTTGCCGTGCCTGCGGCGCTTTCCGCGCCGGCAGCGTTTTCTACGCCGGCAGCGTTTTCTACGCCGGCAGCGTTTTCGGCGCGCGCCGCGCTTTCGGCGAGCTCGTCGCGCACCTGTTCCAGCGCCCGCCGGGCCTCGGTACGGGCGGACTCGTCCAGGTGGTGGCTGGAGTAGCGGGCCTCGCGGTAGAGGTCGGCCAACCGGGAGAGCGTGCTGCCGCCGACCCGGTGCGTGGCCAGCACCCGCTCGGTCAGGTCGGCCGCCGTCTCGGCCGGGCGGCGCTGCACCCCGGCCGCCGCGACGACGTCCTCCAGACGCAGCCAGCAGGCGATGATCGCGTCCCGGGTCTCACCGCGTTCGATGGTCAGCAGCGTCTCGTCGACGGCCTCGGTCAGCGCCCGGGCGACGTCCTCGGGCGCCAGTTCGTAGTCGGCCTTGTCCTTGGCGACCCGGTCCGGGCGGTGCAGGTCCAACCGCCGGACCAATCGCACCACGTACACGGTGACGGCGGTGACCAGCAATGCGGCGATGCCGATGCCGATCACCAGCAGGACGATGTGCACCCAGCCGGGTGCCGAGCCGGTGCTCTTCAGCTGCGACGGCAGCCCGCTCGGCTGGCTGGCCTGGGTCGGCAACGGCGCCTGGCTGCGGGGATGCAGGTGATACGGCACGTCGTGCCGGGAAATGTCCCTGGTCTCACCGGATCGGGTGGCCAGCATGATCAGCGCCAGCCCGGCGATCGTGACCAGCCCGCCGGCCACCGCCCTGGATCGGGTCGTGGAGTTCATGCAGTCACTCCGTCGGGCACGGCGCCGAGCGCGCGGGCCCGCGCGAAGACCGCATCGAGCATCGGCTCGGTCAGTCGGCCGGTGAAGGTGTTCTGCTGGCTCACGTGATAGCAGCCGAGCACGGTCAGATCGCCGACCGTGAACTCGGCTCCGTGCCCGAAGGCCGGGCGTGGTGTGGGCAGCTCGAGGCCGAGTGCTGGAAGTGCCGACAGAACGGCGTTCCAGGCGAATCCGCCGAGAGCGACCACGACCCGGAGCGTAGGCCACAACAGGGTCAATTCACGGTGAAACCAGGGCTGGCAGGTGTCCCGTTCCGGCGGGGTCGGTTTGTTGGCCGGCGGCGCGCACCGCACCGCCGACGCGATCCGTACGGCGCGCAGTTCAAGCCCGTCATCGGCCCGGACCGACTCCGGTTGGTTGGCCAGGCCGGCGCGGTAGAGGGCCGCGTAAAGCCAGTCGCCGCTGCGGTCGCCGGTGAAGACCCGACCGGTCCGGTTGGCGCCGTGGGCGGCCGGGGCGAGCCCGGCCACCACGATCGGCGCGTCAGGCGGGCCGAACCCGGGCGCCGGGCGGCCCCAGTACGTCTGGTCGGCGAAGGCCCGTCGCCGGGTGTCCGCGACCTCCTCGCGCCACTGCACCAATCGCGGGCAGGCCCGGCAGACCGAAACCCGGGCGTCCAGCGCGGCCAGATCGCGCGCGGCACCGGCCAGCCGCGTGACGTCGGCGACGTCGTGCGCAACCGGCGTACGACGCGTTGCCGGATCGCCCGGCCAGCCACTACCCGGTGAAACTGCCATTGAGGAAGACCCTAGCGAAAGATGGGAAGAGTAAACATCGAACGAACCAACCTCGTACACCGCCCAACCCGCCGCTCTCCCGCCGCTCTCCCGCCGTGATCATGCGGAAATGGTCCGTGACACGCCGTACAAACGAGCCCTTTCTGCATGATCACCGGGATTGCGGGGGTGCTGGCGGCGGACGCGGGTGTGAGTCCGATACCGGCAACTGGGTATAGGGCATGATCAGATCCGCGAGTCGAAGTCGGCTCGACTCGATGCAGGAGGTGGCCAGTGGGAGCGATCGGCAAGGTCGGCTTCAAGGTGATCGGGATGGCGATCGCGATCCCGAGCGGGATCCTGACGAGGAAGGCGCTCAACAAGGCGTGGCTGTCCTCGCGGGGACACAAGCCGCCGGGGTCCAAGGACAGCAAATCGCCGGAGGCGGACTGGCTCGAGGTGGTTGTCTGGGCCACCGTATCGGCCGGCGTCACGGCCGCCGTCCAGTCGGCCGCGACCCACGGCGCCGCCGCCACCTACCGCGCGCTGACCGGGCAGCACCCGCCGGTCAAGGAGAAGAAGAAGCAGAAAGAAAAGGTGCCGGCGAAGGTCTGACGCGGCCTTGAGGGGTGGGGCCTGCCCCAGCTGAATTCGGAGGGTGCCGCCAGCGACATCCGCCGGTCGCCGCGGCAGGCTCGGGTGCGTACGCCTGCGCCCCGGGGCGTACGCCTGTGACCCGAGGAGTACGCCGTGACCCGACCGTCCGAATGCCCCGTACCGATCCGCCCCTCAGCGTTCGAGCGCAACAATGTCCTTCAGCTGCTGGCCATCGCGCTGGGTGAGGGGCGGCTCGACATCGAGGAATTCGAACAACGGACCGCCGCCGTCTACGCCGCCCGGTCCGACGCCGATCTCGGCCGACTGCTGCTGGATCTGCCCGCCCCCGGAAGCCCCGCCTGACTCCCATTTTTCATGATCGTGATCGGATTTTGGTTGCTATAGCCCCAACGACCGATCACGATCATGAAAATTCGGGGCACGGGGGGGCTCGGTCAGCCGGAGGCGGGTCAGCTGGCGAGTAGTTGCACCACGTGCCGGACCGCCTCGGCCATTGCCATCCGGGCCGGCGCGAGGTATTTCCGCGGGTCGACGGCCCGGTCGTCCTGACCGAGGAATTCCCTTACCGCACCGGTGAAAGCGATATTCAGCGCGGTACCGATATTGATTTTCACCATGCCCGCGGCGACGGCCTTGCGCAATTCCGCATCCGGCACGCCGGAGGAGCCGTGCAGCACCAGCGGTACGGGAAGTGCGTCGCGCAGCCGGCCGATCAGCTCGTGATCCAGCGCCGCCGTCCGCGAGGTCATCGCGTGCGAACTGCCGACCGCGACGGCCAGCGCGTCGACCCCGGTGTCCGCCACGTACGCCTGCGCCTCGTCCGGATCGGTCCGTACGCCCGGGGCGTGCGCGCCGTCCTTGCCGCCGACCTCGCCCAGCTCCGCCTCCAGCCACAGACCGTTTCGGTGCGCCCATTCCGCCGCCGCGCGGGTGGCCGCGACATTGTCGGCGTAGTCGCGCTTGGAGGCGTCGTACATGGCCGAGGAACACCCGGCGTCGGCGGCCTGGCGCAGCAATTCATCGTCCTCGACGTGGTCCAGGTGCAACGCGATCGGCACCGCCGCGGCACGCGCCACCGCTGCCGTGCCAGCCGCAACAGGCAACAACTGTCCATTGTGGAATTTCACGGCATTCTGGCTGATCTGCAGGATTGCCGGCAGACCGGCCAGTTCGGCGCCGGCGACGATCGCCTCGGC
>DATAVB010000009.1:0-24794 GCA_036267955.1 Mycobacteriales bacterium
GGACGGGCTGGCCGAGTGCCGGACCCGCGAGACCGTGACGCGTCTCCTGCTGGAGCGGGGGCCGCAGACGGCCGCCTCGCTGAGCACGCTACTGGAGCTCAGTTCGGCCGGGATCCGGCGGCACCTGGACGCGCTGGTGGCTGAGGGTCTGGTCGCCGCGCACGAGCGCAAGCCGCTCGGGCACCGTGGCCGCGGCCGGCCGGCGAAGGTTTTCGCGCTGACCGAAATGGGGCGGGAGTCCTTCCCGCACGCGTACGACGACCTGGCCGTGTCGGCGTTGAAGTTCCTGTCCGCACGGGGTGGGGACGACGCGGTCCGCGCCTTCGCCGAACACCGGATCGCCGTGCTGGAGAACCGTTTCCGGGACCGGGTGGCGCAGGCCGGCAGTCGCGAGGAGAAGATCCAGGCGCTGGCCGACGTGCTCACCGCCGAGGGGTACGCTGCCTCGGCTGCGGCCGTGGGCAGCGGCGAGCAGCTGTGCCAGCACCACTGCCCGGTGGCGCATGTGGCGGCCGAGTTCCCGCAGCTGTGCGAGGCCGAGACGCAGGCCCTGTCCCGCGCATTGGGCACCCACGTACAACGACTGGCCACGATCGCCCGCGGCGACGGAATGTGCACCACTCACGTTCCCGCCACCGCAGGCAGCACGACGGCAACACCCCGTACGACAAACGCAAGCGCAACCGATAGCAGCACCCCCGAGCACGGGAGGAAACTGGCATGACCAGCGCACCGGAGACGTCCGCCCCGATACTGACGCAGGACGAGCAGATCGAGGAGCTGTCCCACTACAAGTTCGGCTGGGCCGACTCGGACGTTGCGGGCGCATCCGCGCGCCGCGGCCTGTCCGACGACGTCGTTCGCGACATCTCGGCCCGCAAGAGCGAGCCGGAATGGATGCTCGAGCGCCGGATGCGTGGCCTCAAACTGTTCGGCAAGAAGCCGATGCCGACCTGGGGTGCCGACCTGACCGGGATCGATTTCGACAACATCAAATACTTCGTCCGGTCGACGGAGAAGCAGGCCGCCTCCTGGGAGGACCTGCCCGACGACATCAAGAACACCTACGACAAGCTCGGCATCCCGGAGGCGGAGAAGCAGCGCCTGGTCTCCGGTGTCGCCGCGCAGTACGAGTCCGAGGTCGTCTACCACAAGATCCGTGAGGACCTCGAGGAGCAGGGCGTCATCTTCCTAGACACTGACACCGCTCTGAAGGAGCAGCCGGAGCTGTTCCGGGAGTACTTCGGCACCGTGATCCCGGCCGGCGACAACAAGTTCGCCGCGCTCAACACGGCGGTCTGGTCCGGTGGCTCGTTCATCTACGTCCCGCCGGGTGTGCACGTCGACATCCCGCTGCAGGCCTATTTCCGGATCAACACCGAGAACATGGGCCAGTTCGAGCGGACGCTGATCGTCGTCGACGAGGGCGCCTACGTGCATTACGTCGAGGGCTGCACGGCGCCGATCTACAAGACCGACTCGCTGCACTCCGCGGTCGTCGAGATCATCGTCAAGAAGAACGCCCGCTGCCGCTACACGACCATCCAGAACTGGTCGAACAACGTCTACAACCTCGTGACCAAGCGGGCCGTGGCCCACGAGGGCGCGACGATGGAGTGGATCGACGGCAACATCGGCTCCAAGGTGACCCAGAAGTACCCGGCGGTCTGGCTGCTCGGTGAGCACGCCAAGGGCGAGACCCTGTCCATTGCCTTCGCCGGGGCGGGACAGCACCAGGACACCGGTTCGAAGATGGTGCACGTCGCGCCCAACACGTCGAGCACGATCATCTCCAAGTCGGTGGCCCGCAGCGGCGGCCGCGCCTCGTACCGTGGTCTGGTTTTCGTCGAGCCCGGTGCGCACGGCTCGAAGTCGACGGTGAAGTGCGACGCGTTGCTGGTCGACACGATCAGCCGGTCGGACACGTATCCGTACAACGACATCCGCGAGGACGACGTGTCGATGGGGCACGAGGCCACGGTGTCGAAAGTGAGCGAGAGCCAGCTGTTCTACCTGATGAGCCGCGGCCTGACCGAGGACGAGGCCATGGCGATGATCGTGCGTGGATTCGTCGAGCCGATCGCCCGCGAATTGCCGATGGAATACGCGCTCGAGCTCAACCGACTGATCGAGCTGCAGATGGAAGGAGCCGTCGGCTAGCGATGGCCAATACCGACAACGCTTCGAGTACCTCGGAGCTGCTGACCGACGACGCCCGCGAGCAGGCAGCGATGGAGCAGGCCGCGTTGGCCGCTCAGGTGCTGCGACCGGAGAATGGCGCAGCGAGCGCCGGCGCGCACAGCCATGGCACCGTCCCCGGCGATGCCCGACCCGAACGGCTCACCTCGCGCGATCCAGCCGACTTCCCGGTGCCGGGTGGTCGGGAGGAGGAGTGGCGCTTCACCCCGCTGAAGCGGATGAAGGTGCTGCTCGAGCCGCTGACCTCCGACGGCAAGGTGGTGCTGGAGGCACAGGCCGCGCCGGGCGTCACGGTGTCCCATGTGCCGGGCAGCGACCCGCTCGTGGGCAGCGTCCTGACACCGGCCGACCGGGTCAGTGCGCTGGCCATGGCCTCGGTCGATCAGGCCGTCGTCGTCTCGGTGCCCAGTGGCAGCACGTCCAGCACACCGACGTTCCTCACCGTCCGCGGTGAGGGCGGTACGGCGTACGGACACCTGGTCGTCGACGTGGACGCCGGCGCGCAGGCCGTGCTGGTGCTTGATCACGTCGGCACCACGACGCTCGCCGCCAACACCGAATTCCGGATCGGCGACAACGCGTCGCTGACCGTGGTGTCGCTGCAGGGCTGGGACGACGACGCGGTGCACGTCGAGACCCAGGCCGCGCGCCTCGGTCGGGACGCCAGGCTGCGGCACAGCGTCGTCACCCTCGGCGGTGGCGTCGTCCGGCTCACCATGCGGGTGCACTTCGACGGGCCCGGGGGAGACGCCGACCTGCTCGGCCTCTACTTCACCGACGCCGGCCAGCATCAGGAGCACCGGCCGCTGATCGTGCACAGCGCCGACAACTGCCGCAGTCGCGTCACCTACAAGGGTGCGCTGCAGGGCGAGGACGCGGTCGCCGTCTGGGTCGGAGACGTGATCATCCCGGAGGGCAGCGCGGGCACCGACACGTACGAGCTCAACCGCAACCTGCTGCTCACCGATGGTGCCATCGCGCACTCCATCCCCAACCTGGAGATCGAGACCGGCGACGTGGCCCAGGCCGGGCATGCCAGCGCCAGCGGGCGGTTCGACGACCTGCAGTTGTTCTATCTGATGGCCCGCGGCATCCCGGCGGACATCGCCCGCAAGCTCGTGGTGCGTGGATTCTTCGCCGAGGTGATCAACCGCATCGGCGTTCCCGAGATCGCCGACCGTCTCACCGCAGCCGTCGACGACGAACTCGCTCAGGTGGGCATATGACGGACTTCCAGCGGGCGTGCGCGGTCGGCGAGGTGTCGGCCGACTGCGCCGTGCACGTCGAGATCGACGGCACCCCGGTCGCGGTGGTCAACGCCGACGGCGAGTTCTACGCGATTCACGACGTGTGCTCGCACGAGGAGGTCGCTCTCTCCGAGGGCGAGGTCGACGGCGACACCATCGAATGCTGGCTGCACGGCTCGCGGTTCGACCTGGCGACCGGCAAGCCGACGGGTCTGCCGGCGACCAAGCCGGTCCCGGTGTATCCGGTCAAGATCGACGGCGGCGATGTCTATGTCCGCCTGAACAACGCCATTTCAGAGGAGATTTAAGTGTCCACAGTGTCCAGTGAAGCGAAGTCGACGTTGGAAATCCGCGACCTGCGGGTGTCCGTCGAGGACACCGAAATCCTCAAGGGCGTCGACCTGACCGTGCGATCCGGCGAGACCCATGCGTTGATGGGGCCGAACGGCTCGGGTAAGTCGACGCTGGCGTACTCGATCTCCGGCCACCCGAAATACACCGTCACTGGCGGGACCGTCACCCTCGACGGCGAGGACGTGCTGTCGATGACCGTCGATGAGCGCGCCCGCGCCGGCGTCTTTCTCGCCATGCAGTACCCGGTCGAGGTGCCCGGCGTCTCCACCTCCAACTTCCTGCGTACCGCCGCCACCGCAGTGCGGGGCGAGGCGCCCAAGCTGCGCACCTGGGTCAAAGAGGTCAACGCGGCGATGAAGGACCTCGAGATCGACGACTCGTTCTCCGAGCGGAGCCTCAACGAGGGCTTCTCCGGCGGCGAGAAGAAGCGGCACGAGATCCTGCAGTTGGCCCTGCTCAAGCCGAAGATCGCGATCCTCGACGAGACCGACTCCGGCCTCGACGTCGACGCGCTGCGCATCGTCTCGCAGGGCGTCAACAGCGCCCGCGCCGAGACCGGCATGGGCACGCTGCTGATCACCCACTACCCGCGGATCCTGCAGTACATCCGGCCCGATGTGGTGCACGTCTTCTTCCGCGGCCGCATCGTGGAGACCGGCGGCCCCGAGCTCGCCGACCAGATCGAGGCCGAGGGGTACGTGCGCTTCGGCGAGCCGAAGGAGGCGGTCGTGTGACGCTCACTCTGAACACCGAGCTCGACGACCAGGAGCCGGTCCGCCCGTACGACGTCGAGGCGTTGCGCAACGACTTCCCGATCCTGGGTCGTACGGTGCGCGACGACCGACCGCTGATCTACCTCGACTCCGGCGCCACCTCGCAGAAGCCGACTGTGGTGTTGGATGCCGAGCGCGATTTCTACGAGAACCACAACGCCGCCGTACATCGCGGCGCGCACCAGCTCGCCGAAGAGGCCGACGAGTTGTACGAGGGTGCTCGTTCGGCTGTCGCCACCTTCATCGGCGCCCAGTCGAACGAGATCGTCTTCACCAAGAACGCCACCGAGGGCTTCAATCTCATCGCCTACGCGATGAGCAACGCGGCCACGGCAGGTCCGGCGGCCGCGCGCTTCGTCGTCGGTCCCGGCGACGAGATCGTCGTCACCGAAATGGAGCACCACGCCAATCTGGTGCCCTGGCAGCAGTTGGCGCAGCGCACCGGTGCGACGCTGAAATGGTTCGGCGTGACCGACGAGGGCCGGCTGGATCTGTCCGATGTGGACGGTGTGATTACGCCGCGGGCCAAGGTCGTCGCGGTGGCGCATCAGTCCAACGTGCTCGGCACGATCAACCCGCTCGAGGACATCACCCGCCGCGCGCGCGAGGTCGGCGCGCTGGTGGTGCTCGACGCATGCCAGTCGGTGCCGCACCGGCCGGTCGACGTACGGACGCTGGACGTGGACTTCCTCGCCTTCTCCGGGCACAAGATGTGCGGTCCGACGGGCGTCGGCGTGCTGTGGGGCCGCGCCGAGCTGCTGGCCGCGATGCCGCCGTTCCTCACCGGCGGCTCGATGATCGAGGTCGTCCGGATGGAGGGCACCACGTTCATGCCCCCGCCGCAGCGCTTCGAGGCCGGTGTCCCCAACATGGCACAGGTCGTCGGGCTCGGCACCGCCGTCGGGTATCTCTCCGACATCGGCATGGATGCCATTGCCGCGCACGAGCAGGCGCTCACCGCGTATGCGCTGGCCCGGCTCGGATCGCTGTCCGGGGTTCGGATCATCGGCCCGACCGACGGCGAGTCCCGTGGCGGCACGGTGTCGTTCGTGCTGGACGACATCCACCCGCACGATGTGGGTCAGGTGCTCGACGACCGCGGCATTGCGGTGCGCACCGGACACCACTGCGCCTGGCCGCTCGCCCGCCGTTTCGGCATTTCAGGCACGACCCGGGCGTCGTTCTACCTGTATACGACGCTGGCGGAGATTGACGCCCTCGCCGAGGGAATTGAGGCCGTGAAGAAGTTCTTCGCCTAATGCGGAGCAGATTCTGCGGACTGGAGCCAGTGGCACAGATATGAAACTCGAGTCGATGTACCAGGAGATCATCCTGGACCACTACAAGAACCCGCACGGCCGCGGCCTGCGGGAGCCGTATGACGCCGAGGTGCACCACGTCAACCCGACCTGCGGCGACGAGGTGACGCTGCGGCTGAAGCTGGACGGTGATCGGGTCGCCGACGTGTCGTACGAGGGCCAGGGCTGCTCGATCAGCCAGGCGTCCGAGTCGGTGCTGATCGATCTCGTGGTGGGCAAGCCGCTGGAGTACGCGCTGTCGGTAGAGCAGGCATTCCTGGAGCTGATGCAGTCCAAGGGTCAGGGCGAGCCCGACGAGGAGCTGCTCGAGGACGCTGTCGCCTTCGTCGGCGTGTCGAAGTATCCGGCCCGGATCAAGTGCGCCCTGCTCGGCTGGATGGCGTTCAAGGATGCCGCCGGTCAGGCCGTAGAGTCGAACGGGACCGCTAACGCAGTGGGAGGCAGTCGATGACGGAGCAGACCGCAGTGACTGAACAGACAGCGACTGAACAGACAGCGACCGAGCAGACAGCGACTGAACAGACCACAAATGGGCCGGCGGTGACCAAGGCGGCGATCGACGATGTCGAAGAGGCGTTGCGCGATGTCGTCGACCCCGAGCTCGGCATCAACGTCGTGGACCTGGGACTGATCTACGGCATCACGGTCGACGAGCAGAACATCGCCACCATCGACATGACGCTCACCTCGGCGGCCTGTCCGCTGACCGACGTGATCGAGGACCAGGCCACCCAGGCTTTGACCGGTGGGCCGGGCGATCCGCTGGTCAACGAGATCCGGATCAACTGGGTCTGGATGCCCCCGTGGGGTCCGGACAAGATCACCGACGACGGCCGCGAGCAGCTGCGCGCTCTCGGCTTCAATGTCTGACCCCTGGGTCGGGCACAGCGCCCGCCCTGGACGCTGATGGCGGCCAGCCGGCCGGCGGCGGGCGGTGGCCGGTGGATCGAAGTTGGCGCGCCGCGGGTGGAGCGCTGGTTGACCGGCTTCGACGAGCGGCACCAGGTCCAACGGACCGAGCGGCGCGACTACGGTCTGGAAATCATCACTGCGGATGGTTCGCTGGCCCAGTGCCACGTACCTTTCCCGCCGCTGGACGGCGAATGTGCTGGCGACGGCCTGATCCTGGAAGGGCTGCAGGCGCACCTCGCCGCGAGCCGCCGCATCGGCGTGCTGCTCGTCCGGTTGGGTGGCTACGCGGTCGGCGTCTTCGACGGCGCCGAACTGGCATCGTCCAAAGTGGACAGTCGGCAGGTGCACGGGCGCGCCTCGGCCGGCGGTTGGTCACAGAAACGGTTCGCCCGCCGGCGAGAGGGGCAGGTCCGGGTCGCGGGGGAGGCCGCCGCCGATGTCGCGGTCCGGCTCCTTGTTGACGAGCCACTCGACGCCGTGGTCGCCGGCGGCGAGCGCCGGGCCGTGGCCGCCGTACTGGCCGATGACCGGCTGGAGAAGGTCCGTTCCCTTGTGGTGGAACGGTTTCTCACCGTTCCGGATCCGAAGAAGGTCGTACTGGAGGCGACGCCGGAACTATTCAACGCGGTCCACATCCGCGTTATCGACCCGACCTGACCGGACGATCGACGCGGCAGGTCGGGAAACCGGTTCCAGGCACCGGTCCAAACCCCGTACACTGGCTTTCGTGACTGCACTGACGAGTTGACGAGGCCACGTTTCGCCGTGGCCTGTCCCGACTCACCCTGAGCGAGCTCTTCAGTGATATCTGCATCCCATCTCGAACTGCGTGCTGGTGCGCGCATTCTTCTCGCCGACATCAACATCCGCGTCCAGGCCGGCGACCGCATCGGTCTCGTCGGTCGTAACGGCGCCGGAAAGACCACCACGCTGCGTGCCCTGGCCGGTGAGAGCCTGCCCTACGACGGCACGATCGACCGGCGCGGCGACCTCGGCTATCTGCCGCAGGACCCGCGGACCGGCGACCTCGACGTCACCGCCCGCGACCGGGTGCTGTCCGCCCGGGGCCTGGACCAGCTCATGCACGACATGGAGAAGGTTCAGGTCGCGATGGCCGGCGCCGCCACCGAGGTGCTGCGGGACAAGGCGGTCCGCCGGTACGGCAATCTCGAGGATTCGTTCTCCGCGCTCGGTGGCTATGCCGCCGAAAGCGAGGCGGCCCGGATCTGCGCCAATCTCGGGCTGCCGGACCGGGTGCTGGCCCAGCCGCTGCGCACCCTCTCCGGTGGTCAGCGGCGCCGCATCGAGCTGGCCCGGATCCTGTTCAGCGACGCGGAAACGCTGCTGCTGGACGAGCCGACCAACCACCTCGACGCCGACTCGATCACCTGGCTGCGTGACTATCTCAAGGGCCATGACGGCGGCCTGATCGTGATCAGCCACGACGTGGAGTTGCTCGACCACATCGTCAACAAGGTCTGGCACCTGGACGCCAACCGGGCCGAGGTCGACATCTACAACGTGGGCTGGAAGACGTACCTGCAGCAGCGCGAGACCGACGAGCGGCGCCGGCACCGGGAGCGGAAGAACGCCGAGAAGAAGGCGACGGCGCTGATCAGTCAGGCCGACAAGATGCGGGCGAAGGCCACCAAGGCGGTCGCCGCGCAGAACATGGTGCGCCGGGCCGAACGGCTGCTGGCCGGTGTCAGTGAGGTCCGGCAGGCGGACCGGGTGGCTCGGGTGCGGTTCCCGACCCCGGCGCCGTGCGGCCGGACGCCGCTGACCGCCGAGGGACTGTCCAAGTCCTACGGGTCGCTGGAGATCTTCACCGATGTCGACCTGGCCGTCGACCGTGGCGCTCGGGTCGTCGTGCTCGGCCTCAACGGTGCCGGAAAGACCACGCTGCTGCGTATTCTCGGTGGCCAGGAAAGCTCCGACACCGGCGAGGTGAAGCCGGGTCACGGCCTCGTGCTCGGCTATTACGCGCAGGAGCACGAGACGGTCGACCACGACCGGTCGGTGCTGGAGAACATGCGCAGCGCCTCGCCGTCGACCATGACCGACACGGAGTTGCGCCGGATTCTCGGTGCGTTCCTGTTCTCCGGCGACGCCGTCGAACAGCGGGCCGGCACGCTGTCCGGAGGCGAGAAAACCCGGTTGGCGCTGGCATCCCTGGTTTGCTCCTCGGCCAACGTGCTGTTGCTGGACGAACCGACCAACAACCTCGACCCGGCCAGCCGGGAACAGGTGCTCGACGCGCTGCGCAGCTTCGGCGGTGCGATCGTCCTGGTGACGCACGATGAGGGCGCCGTCGAGGCGCTCAAGCCGGACCGGGTGATCCTGCTGCCCGACGGTGTCGAGGACACCTGGAGCGCCGACTTCGCCGACCTGATCGCGCTCGCCTGATCCGGCCGGCCGATCGGCTCCGTCCGCTTTGGCTTGCCGGAGCGACGAAAATCACATGATCGGCTGGCCGTTGCGGTCGTCCTGGGTGATCATGGGGTCACTGGACCCCACTGGGCCACCTGGTCCCCCAGGGCGATCCGGGCGAGGGAGGCAATCGACGTGGCCGATCTGAAGAAGGGCGCGCGCATCACCGGTGCGACCCGCGCGAAGCTGTCCGCGGATCTGCGCAAGAAGTACGACTCGGGGCAGAGCATCCGGGCCCTGGCCGAGGAGTCCGGCCGATCGTACGGATTCATCCACCGCATCCTCTCCGAATCCGGCGCCCCGCTGCGTGGGCGCGGCGGCCCGACCCGGCGCAAGAAGAGCGAATAGAGCCGTTCTGGTCGCTGAACTGTCCTTGAGGCTGCGCTGTTCTGGACGCTGAACTGTTCTAGAGGCTGGGTGCCGCGCCACCGTCGACCGGGACCATGACGCCGGTGACGAACGACGCGGCGGGGGAGAGCAGGAACGCGGCGACCCGGCCGAATTCCTCCGGCCGGCCGAGGCGGCCGAGTGGGATTCCGCGGATCCGAGCGGCACGGGCTGCGTCCGGGTCGGATTCGCCGGCGGCGACCTCGCGCAACCGGTCGGTCTCCACCGTGCCCGGAAGCAGGCCGTTGACCCGAATCCCGCGTGGCGCGAGTTCAGTGGCCAGGGACTTGGCCACCATCGCAAGCCCCGGCCGTAAGCCGTTGGAGATCGCGAGCCCGGGTAGCGGCGTGCGTACCGACGTGGAGAGTACGAAGGCCAGTGCGCCGCCGTCGGCGAGTTGATCGGCCACCGACCGGGCCAGCCGCAGCGCACCCAGGAAGACCGTGTCGAAGGCGGTGCGCCACTGGTCGTCGGTGACGTCGCTCAGTTTCCCGGCCGGGGGTCCGCCGACGCTGATCAGCGCACCGTCGATCCGGCCGAACTCTCGCCGGGCCGCGTCGATCAGCAGTCGCGGCGTCGCCGGATCGGTGAGATCCGCGCTTACGCCGACGGCCCGTTCACCCAACTCGCCAACCGTGGACCGGACCGAGTCGGCGTCCCGGGACGACACCACGACCCGGGCCCCCTCGGCGACCAGGACCGCGGCGCTCGCCCGGCCCAGCCCTCGACTGCCGCCGGTGATGATGAACGCCCTGTCTCTCAGCCCGAGCTCCATACCGGAATCCTGCCGTACCGGATGCCGATTTCACCATCCGAAACTGTGTGTGGTTGACTACCCGGGTGAACGCCACGCCGAGAACGCAGACCGCGAATGCCGCGGTGCGCCTTGTCGTGTGCTGTTGTTGTTGCCGCTGATCGCCTCAGTCCCGATCCGCCGGCCGTCCGAAATTTCAGTGGTGTCCGCGCCCTGAGCCCGGCCTCGATTTTCGAAGCGACAACAACAATGACTGCATTTCCTTCTCCCATCGACAATTTGCCGACCGACAACCTGCGCGGCCGGACCGTCATCGTGCTGCACGCCCACCCCGACGACGAGGCGATCTTCACCGGCGTCACGATGCGGCGGCTGGCTGATGCCGGCGCGCGGGTCGTGATGATCACCGCCACCAACGGCGACCTGGGGGAGGCGTTCGTTCCGCTGTATGCAGGCGAGTCCATCGCCGATCGCCGCACCGCCGAGTTGGAGCGCGCCGCGGACATTCTCGGTGTGTCCCGGCTGGTTCAGCTCGGTCGGCGCGACTCCGGGCTGCCCGGTTGGGCCGACAACAGCCACCCCGACGCGCTGGTGGCCGGCGATGTCGGCGTCCTGGCCCGGCAGGTCGCCGACATCTCCCTGGCCGAACGCGCCGAGGCGGTCGTGCACTACGACCGGCAGGGCATCTACGGACACCCCGATCACGTTGCCGTGCACCGGATCGGCCGGGCCGCGGCGAAACTGGCCGGCGTGACCGCCTATGAGTCCACAGTGGATAGAGAACATCTGCATCTGGCCGACGGTCGCAAACACCTGATCTACGCGGCATCCCAGGCGATGTCAGCCCGGTTCGGGCAGGCCAGCGCCGAGATCACCCTGGCGGTCGCCGGTGGCGCCGCCGACCTGCGCGCGAAACGGGCCGCGATCGCCGCACATTCCAGCCAGGTCCGCGCCGAGTCGCTCGACGAGGCGAGCTTCGAGCGGTCGTACGGTCTGGAGTGGTACGTGCGCGACGGCGGTCCGGGGCTGCTCGACGAACTGGGCAACGTCCATGTCGTGAGTTGAGGCATCCCGGGACTGAGGGCCGCCGGGACTGGGGCCCGACCGGTTTTGAGACGATGGCGGAATGCCTGCTGTCGACGAACCGGAGCTGAACCCGTCCGCCGCGCAGGCGACGGTGATCGTCGACGAACTGGTCCGGGCCGGGGTGCGGCACGTCGTGCTCTGTCCGGGTTCGCGGAACGCGCCGCTGTCCTTCGCGCTGCACGCCGCGGAGGAGACCGGCGCGCTGTCGTTGCACGTCCGGATCGACGAGCGCTCGGCCGGCTTCCTGACTCTCGGCCTGTCGAAAGGCCTCGCCCTGGACGGCCCACGGACCGGTTATGCGGCGGTGGTCTGCACCTCCGGCACGGCGGTGGCGAACCTGCATCCGGCCGTGCTGGAAGCGACACACTCCGACGAGCCGATCGTGCTGCTGACCGCAGACCGGCCGCCCGAACAGGTCGGTAGTGGCGCAAGCCAGACCACCCGTCAGCACGGCATCTTCGAGCCAGCAGTGTCCACTGTGGACTTTCCGGTCGCGGAGCGCCGGCCCGGGCAGAACGCCATCTGGCGGGGTCTGCTGAGTCGGGCATTGGGTGCGGCGCGCGGGCCGGTCCACCTCAACGTTCCGTTCCGCGAGCCGCTGGTGCCGTCCGGCTCGGCGTGGCCCGACTCGCTGGCCGGCCGTCGTGACGGCGGTCCCTGGACCCGGCTGACGCCGGTGGCGACGCCGCCGGCACCGGCCCGTTCATTCCCGGCGCGGACCCTGCTGGTGATTGGGACGGCCACGTTCCCGGCGGCGCGGCAGGCGGCCGAGGTGGCAGCCCGGGTCGGCTGGCCGGTCATCGCGGAGCCCGGTGGTGAGCAGGGCGCGGTCGCCGCCGGTGCCGACGTACTCAGGCACGGTGCCCTGCTGGTCGCGGCCGAGCTGCCGGAGCGGTTGCATCCCGAGGCAGTCGTGGTTGTCGGACGACCGACGCTGGGCCGGGGCGTGCAGCGGCTGCTGCGGGAGGCGCCCGAGGTGCACCTGATCGCCGACTCGATCGGGTACGCCGACCCGCAGTACGTAGCCACCAGCGTCGCACCGGCGCTCGCCGCCGCCGGCGGCGAACCGGATCCGGCCTGGTCAGCGTCCTGGCTGGCGGCGGACAAGCTTGCGGCGCAGGCGGTCGAGGCGGCCTTGGCGGCCCGGCCGTGGCCGACCGGACTGCAGGTCGGCCGGGACCTGATGTCGGCCGTTCCGGCCGGCAGCACGCTCTTCCTGGGCTCGTCGAACGTGGTCCGGGACGTCGAGCTGGCTGCAGCCGGTCGGGCCGACGTCTCGGTGGTGGTGAGCCGCGGCCTCGCCGGGATCGACGGCAGCATCTCGACCGCCGCCGGGATCTCACTCGGCTCCGGCCGGCCGGGTTACGCGCTGCTCGGCGATCTCACCTTCCTGCACGAGGTCGGCGGCCTGCTCATCGGTCCGGCCGAACGCCGGCCGGACCTGAGCATCGTGGTGCTCAACGACGACGGCGGTGGCATCTTTTCCCTGCTGGAACAGGGATCCGCGGAGTACGCCGGATCGTTCGAGCGGGTCTTCGGCACGCCGCACGGCGCCGATCTGGCTGCGTTGTGCGCCGGATACGCGGTGCCGTTCGTCCGCGCCGACAGTGCGACGACGCTGAGTGCGGCCCTCAGCCCACCGTCCGGCCTGCGGGTGGTCGAGGTCCGTACCGAGCGGGCCGGCCTGCGCGACCTGCACGCCCACCTACGGGATGCCGTCGCCGACGCGCTCCGCTAACGCACGTCCCGCTGGTGATCATGCAGAAAGGGTCCGCGACACGCCGTTGGGACGAGCCCTTTCTGCATGATCACCAGGACGGGGGCGCGAATCAGCCGTTGTCGCGCAGTGAGCGCAGCACGTACTGCATGATCCCGCCGTGCCGGTAGTAGTCGGCCTCGCCGGGGGTGTCGATCCGGACCCGTGCGGTGAATTCCTTGTCGTCCGCGCGCACCGTCACCTCACGCGGGGTGTCGCCGGAATTCATCGCGGTGACCCCGGCGATGGAGACTGTCTCCGTGCCGGTGAGCCCGAGCGACTCGGCGCTCTCGCCGTCGGCGTACTGCAGCGGAAGCACACCCATGCCGATCAGGTTCGACCGGTGGATCCGCTCGTACGACTCGGCGATGACGGCCCGGACGCCCAGCAGCGCGGTGCCCTTCGCCGCCCAGTCCCGGGACGAGCCCGACCCGTACTCCGTGCCGGCCAGCACGATCAGCGGAATCCCGGCCTCGATGTAGGCCACCGAGGCGTCGTAGATCGAGGCCTGCTCGCCGGTGAGCAGGTTGCGGGTGAAGCCGCCCTCCACGCCGGGCACCAACTGGTTGCGCAGCCGGATGTTGGCGAAGGTGCCGCGGATCATCACCTCGTGATTGCCGCGCCGTGAGCCGTACGAGTTGAAGTCCTTGCGCTCCACACCGTGTGAACTCAGGTACGCGCCGGCCGGCGAATCGGTCTTGATCGCGCCGGCGGGGGAGATGTGGTCGGTGGTCACCGAATCGCCCAGCTTCGCGAGCACCCGGGCGCCGTCGATGTCGGTGATCGGCTCCGGCTTGGCCAGCATGCCGTCGAAGTACGGCGGCTTGCGCACGTACGTCGACTCCGCATCCCAGGCGAACAGGTTGCCCTCCGGGGTCGGCAGCGCCTGCCACTGCTCGTCGCCGGCGAAGACGTCCGCGTAGTCGCGGGTGAACATCTCCGAGGCGAGCGCGGACTCGATGACCGCCTCGATCTCCTGGCCCGACGGCCAGATGTCGCGCAGGTACACCGGGTTGCCATCGCTGCCCGTGCCGAGCGGCTCATTGGTCAGATCGAGGTCCATCGTCCCGGCCAGGGCGTACGCCACCACCAGCGGCGGCGAGGCCAGGTAGTTCATCTTCACGTCCGGGTTGATCCGGCCTTCGAAGTTGCGGTTGCCCGACAACACCGACACCGCGGCCAGATCGGACTCGTTCACCCCGGCGCTGACCGGCTCCAGCAGCGGACCGGAGTTGCCGATGCAGGTGGTGCAGCCGTAACCGACGAGGTTGAAGCCGAGCTTGTCCAGGTACGGCGTGAGGCCGGCGCGCTCGTAGTAGTCCATGACGACCTTTGAGCCCGGGGCCAGCGTGGTCTTCACCCAGGGCTTGCGGGTCAGCCCGAGCTCCACCGCCTTCTTCGCCAGCAGTGCGGCGCCGATCATCACCTGCGGGTTGGAGGTGTTGGTGCACGAGGTGATGGCGGCGATGACGACCGCACCGTGATCGATCTCGGTCTCGGTGCCGTCCTCGAGGGTGATCTTGGTGGGGTGGTGGGTGCGGCCACTGCCGTTGGTGGACGGCGCGTCCGAGGCCGGGAAGGACTCCTTCGACGTCTCCTCGTCGTCCTCGACGTAGTCGCGCAGCGCCCGGCGGAACGTCGTCTTCGCATCCGACAGGGCGACCCGGTCCTGCGGCCGCTTCGGGCCGGCGATCGACGGGACCACGCTGGCGAGGTCGAGTTCGAGGGTCTCGGAGTACACCGGCTCGACCGACGGGTCGTGCCAGAGACCCTGCTCCTTGGCGTATGCCTCGACCAACGCGACCTGCTCGGCCGGCCGGCCGGTGAACCGCAGGTAGTTGATCGTCTCGCTGTCGATCGGGAAGATCGCCGCGGTGGAGCCGTACTCCGGGCTCATGTTGCCGATGGTGGCCCGGTTGGCCAGCGGTACGGCGGCGACGCCGGGACCGTAGAACTCCACGAACTTCCCGACCGCGCCGTGCTTGCGGAGCATTTCAGTGATGGTCAGTACGAGGTCGGTCGCGGTCGCGCCCTCGGGCAGCGAACCGGACAGCTTGAAGCCGACGACACGGGGAATGAGCATCGAAACCGGCTGACCCAGCATCGCGGCCTCGGCCTCGATGCCGCCGACGCCCCAACCCAGGACGCCTAGCCCGTTGACCATCGTGGTGTGCGAGTCGGTCCCGACCAGCGTGTCCGGATAGGCGACGCCGTTGCGGGAGAAAACCACGCGGGCCAGGTGCTCGATGTTCACCTGGTGCACGATGCCGGTGCCGGGCGGGACGACCTTGAACTCGTCGAACGCGCCCTGGCCCCAGCGCAGAAACTGGTACCGCTCACGGTTGCGCTGGTACTCCAACTCGACATTGCGGCCGAACGCCTCGGGCGAGCCGAAAATGTCGGCGATCACGGAGTGGTCGATGACCAGCTCGGCCGGCGCCAGCGGGTTGATCTTCGCCGGGTCGCCGCCCAGGTCGCGCATCGCTTCGCGCATCGTGGCGAGATCGACGACAGCCGGGACGCCGGTGAAGTCCTGCATCACCACGCGGGCCGGGGTGAACTGGATCTCCCGGCTCGGCTCGGCGGCCGGGTCCCAGCTGCTCAATGCCCGTACGTCATCAGCCGTCGTACGGGTCCCGTCCTCGGTACGCAGCAGGTTCTCGGCCAGGATCTTCAGGCTGTACGGCAGGCGGTCGGCGCCCTCGAGCGCGGAAAGCCGGTAGATCTGGTGGCTCTGCTCGCCGACCTGCAGGGTGCCGCGGGCTCCGAAGCTGTCGAGTATGTCGCTGGTGCTGGTCACAGAAAAGCTCCTCTCAGCCAATGGCCTCCATCCTTTCGTAAGTCCGCGGGAAGCGCTGCCCTGGGTGCCTGTGATCTGGACCGGCCGGCCGGCGCGGTGCTGCCCTTTGGGGCAACCTGTGGCGAAGCATTGGCATGACAGGCGCCCAATCCGTACTGTCGTTGCCTTAGACCTGGAGCCGGGCGGGGGCGCGGCATCCGCGCACGGGCATTTCACGGACGGGCATTTCAGAGCTGGCTTTCACGGCTGGGCTTCTCAGGTTTGGGCTTTTCAGGGGTTGGGCTTTTCAGGGTTGGGCATTTCACGGACTGGCATTTCGGCTCGGGCGATTACGCCGCGGGCGCGGCGGTGTGCCCGGACACGGACGGTGGGTGAGGCGACGTGACCGGTGCAGGCGGCGACCCGGCGGCGATCGCCCGTGCCACCGGCCTGATCCGTCGCGCCGAGGAGATCACCGTGCTATCTGGAGCCGGCATCTCGACCGATAGCGGCATCCCGGACTTCCGCGGGCCCGACGGCCTGTGGACCCGCAATCCCGCCGCCCAGCGGCTGTCCAGCCTGCAGGACTACATCGCTGATCCGGAAATCCGGCGGGCGGCGTGGCGCGGCCGGCGGGACCACCCGGTCTGGCGGGCGGTGCCCAACGCCGGTCACCGGGCCCTGGTCGAGCTGGAACGCCGGGGCCGGTTGCGCACGATCGTGACGCAGAACATCGACGGCCTGCACCAGCTCGCCGGCAGCGATCCGGCGCTCGTGCTCGAGCTGCACGGGACCATGCACGCGGTCGCCTGTCTGGATTGCGCGGACCGGACGCCGATGAGTGAGGCGCTGGCCCGGGTCGAGGCGGGCGAGCCCGATCCGGCGTGTCTGCGGTGCGGCGGCATCCTCAAGTCGGCGACCGTGTCCTTCGGGCAGCGGCTCGACGAGACCGTTTTCCGGGCCGCGGCGTGGGCGGCGGCCGACTGCGACGTGCTGCTCGCCGTGGGCAGCTCGCTCACCGTGGAGCCGGCCGCCGGGCTGGTCCGGCGGGCCGCCGAGGCCGGCGCGGTGGTGATCATCGTGAACGCCGAGCCAACGCCGTACGACCGCGCCGCCGACATCGTGCTGCGGGCGCCGATCGGCCTGGCGCTACCGGCGATCGTGGCTGCCAGCGAGCCGCGCTCGGGCCGGTGTCCGGACCCGGAATCGGCGCCTCGGACGGCGTCCGGCGGGAATTGATCAACCGCTCGGCGTTGCGCTGCCTCGAGGTCCTCAGGAGGACTGCGTAGAATCCCCGGCTATGGCTGTCGCTCCCAGTACCGTTGAAGAGCAACCACTGGAGGCTTCAGACCTCGATCCACGAGAACGGCGCTGGCGCATCACCCGGCGCTGGGCGGCCGTCGCCTTCTTCATCGTGTTGATCGTCTTCAGCATCACCGTCGGCATCCCCGAGGACCGCGAGGGCCTGCTGCTGTGGACCGTCGTCGGGTTGGGCACCCAGTGTCTCGGCCGCGGCTGGCGCAGCTTCCTGCGGATCCTGCTGGACTGGTTGCCGTTCACTGCCGCGCTGGTCGCCTACGACTACACCCGCGGATTCGCCGACAACCTCGGCATCGCGACCCACGTCATGGGCCCGATCCACGCGGACCTGTGGCTGGGTCACGGCACGCTGCCCACCGCGTGGCTGCAGGCGCACCTCTACCACCCCGGTCAGCCGCACTGGTGGGACGCGGTGGAGACCCTGACCTACACCTCGCACTTCCTCGTCACGCCGATCGCCGCGGTGATTCTCTGGCTGCGCAACCGGCGCGAGTGGCTGATCTTCATCAGCCGGATCATCGCGCTGTCCGCGGCGGGTCTGCTGACCTACGTGCTCTACCCGGCCGCGCCGCCGTGGATGGCGTCCCGGGACGGGCTGATCGATCCGATCGTGCGGATCTCCTCGCGTGGCTGGATGGTGCTGCACTTCAACCACGCCGGAAACCTGCTGGCGAGTGCCCAAGCCTCGGTCAACGCCGTCGCCGCGATGCCCTCGCTGCACACCGCGACCGCCACGCTGGTGGCGCTGTACTTCATTCCCCGGGTGCGCTGGTGGTGGAAGATCCCGCTCGCCATCTACCCGTTCCTGATGGGTTGGGCGCTGGTCTACTCCGGCGAGCACTACCTCGTCGACCTGCTGTTCGGCTACGTGTACGGCATCGTGATCACCGTCCTGTCGTCGTACGTCCACCGGTGGTGGCAGCGCCGCAAGGCAGCCGCCACGGACGCATCGAACGAGAGCACCGAGGGCACGGTCGCCGAGTCCGTCTGACCGCAGTAGGAGGTCGCACATGCGCGTTCCGCTCACCACTGCTGATTTCGGTTATCGCGCGGCCGCGGTGTATCCCGACCGCCTCGGTCTGGTCGACGAGCCGAATCAGCCGGCCGCGTCGCTCGGTGACCTCAGTTACGGCCAACTCGCTGCCCGGATCAACGCCGTACAGGCCGGCCTCGACGAACTCGGCGTCGGCGTGGGGGAGCGGGTGGCGGTGGTCAGCCACAACGCCGGCCGGCTGCTGGAACTGCTCCTCGCCGTACCGTCCTCGGGCCGGATCCTGGTGCCGATCAACTTCCGGCTCAAGCCGGACGAGGTTGACTACATCGTCCGGGACAGCGGAGCGCGCCTGCTGCTGGTCGACCCCGAGCTGGTCGAACCGCTGGCCGGGCTGCCGGTCGAACGGACGATCGTGCTCGGCACGCCGAGCGACGAGGCGCTGCTCCGGTTCGACCGGGAGCCGCAACCGTGGGCCGAGCCCGACGAGGACGCGACGGCCACCATCAACTACACCAGCGGCACCACGGCCCGGCCGAAGGGCGTCGAGCTGACCCACCGCAATATCTGGGTCAATGCCGTTACCTTCGGTCTGCACGCCGCGGTCACCGATCGGGACGTCTACCTGCACACGCTGCCGATGTTCCACTGCAACGGCTGGGGGATGCTCTACACGGCGGCCGGGCTCGGCGTGCCCCAGATCGTGCTGCGCAAGGTTGACGGTGCGGAGATTCTGCGCCGGATCGACCGGCACGGCGTGACCCTGATGTGCGGTGCGCCGACAGTGTGGAACACGGTGCTGGACGCGGCCGCCGACTGGGCCGGCCCGATCCCCGGCCGGGACCGGGTGCGGCTGATCTGCGCCGGCGCCCCGCCGCCGTCACGGACCATCGCCCGGGTCGAGTCCGAACTCGGTTGGGAGTTCATTCAGATCTACGGGCTGACCGAGACCGCGCCGCTGCTGACGATGAACCGGCGACGGGCGGAGGAGGACGACCTCACGGCGCAGGACCGGGGCCGGCGGCTGTCCCGGGCCGGAGCGCCCGCGCTGGGCGTACGGCTGCGGATCAGCGACAGCGGCGAGGTGCTCGCCCGCTCCAACGTCGTGCTCGGCGGCTACTGGAACAGCCCGGAGGCGACCGCGGACGCTCTGGACGGCGGCTGGTTCCACACCGGCGACGGCGGCGTCACCGACGACGAGGGCTTCCTGACGATCACTGACCGCAAGAAGGACGTGATCATCACCGGCGGCGAGAACGTCTCCTCGATCGAGGTCGAGGACTGCATCTTCAGCCACCCGGCCGTCGCCGAGGTCGCAGTGATCGGTGTGCCGGACACCAAGTGGGGCGAAACGATCAAGGCCCTGGTCGTGGTCCGCGACGGCACCACCGTGAGTGCGGCGGACATCATCGCGCACTGCAAGTCCCGGCTCGCCGGCTACAAGGCGCCGACCTCGGTGGAGTTCCGGCCGGCCATTCCGCGCACCGCCACCGGCAAGGTGCAGAAGTTCAAACTGCGCGAGGAGTACGGCTCCCAGCACTGACCCACGCCGGTCCGCGCTGGTTGACAGCCGATCCGGCGCTTGCCGTCCAATGGGCTGAATCCGGGAAGGCGGACCACTTCCAGCCTCTGGAATTCCGTGCCTTGCCGTGCCTTTCTCGGCGAAAATAAACCGCTATCGGACGCTATGCCTGGATTGATGCTGGAGTTTTTCCTGTGCACGACTGGCGCCACAGTGACCAATGGTGGCATCGTGTCGGATGGTTCCCGTGTTGCGGGGCGCGCACGATGCACGTGTCAGCTTTCGGGCTACGGAGGTGTACTCCAGGTGATGGAGCGTCGTCGGGGTATCCCACTGCTGCTCGCCACGCTGATCGGGTCTCTCACCCTCACGATCCTGTCGGTGCCGGCGCACGCGGACCCGCAGAATCCGACCGACGGCCAGATCGGTGCCGCGCAGCGCTCCAAGGCGCAGCGGGCCAAGGACGTCGGTTCGTTGAAGGCGCAGATCGCGCAGGCGGCCGGGCAGATGCAGCGGCTGAATGACTCCGCCGAGCTGGCAGGGGAGCGCTACAACAAGGCGGTCGCGGACTATCAGACCGCCGCGCACAAATCGGCCGTCGCACAGACCAAGGTTCGATCGGCCCAAAAGCAGGTCACCGCCGCCCGCGGTGCCGTCGGTAAATTCGCCCACGACAGCTACATCTACGGCAGCACGATGGGTCCGTCGTTGTCCCTGCTCGACGCGAGCGGACCCACCGACTTCATCGAGCGGGCGGGCCTGTTGCAGGCCGCCGGCGAACGCCGTACCGGTGCGCTGAGCAGCTTCCAGGTCGCTAGCGTCAAGAAGGCGAACGCCGACTCGGCGGCCCGGGCCGCGGTCCAGGCGATGGCGAAAGCCAAGTCCAAAGCGGCCGGCGCCCAGCGCGCGGCCGAGGCCAAGGTCACCGCCGCCCGGCAGCAGATGACCGTGCTCAACGCCCGAAAGACAACCCTGGAAGGCCAGCTCGTCGAGGCGCAGGCCCGGCTCTCCGGCCTGGTCTCCGCCCGCGCGGCGTACCTGAAGTGGAAGCACGAGCAGGCGGTCCTGGCGGCACGGCGAGCGGCGAAGCTCGCTCAGGAACGTCGTGAGGCGGCCATCCGGGCGGCGAAGCTGCGCGAGCAACAGCAGGAGCTCGCACGCCAGCAGCAGCAACAACAGCAGCAGTCGCCGCCGGGAACGGACCCGGTCGGGTTCGACCCGTCACCGCCTCCGCCGTCCCCGCCGCCATCGGGTGGCGGCTGGTCAGCGGCCAAGGGCGCAGCGGTAGTGCAGATCGCCGAGCACTGGCTGGGCACGCCGTACGCGTGGTCCGGCGGCACGGCCAGCGGGCCGAGCTACGGGACCTCGCCCGACGAAGGGGTCTTCGGCTTCGACTGCTCCGGCCTGGCGCTCTACAGCTGGGCGCAGGAAGGCATCTCGCTGCCGCACTTCAGCGGCTACCAGTACCAACTGGGCTCGCACCCGTCGATGAGCAACCTGATGCCGGGCGACCTGCTGTTCTGGTCCTATGACGGCACGCCGTCCTCAATCCACCACGTCGCGATCTACATCGGCAACAACCAGGTGATCGAGGCGCCGCAGAGCGGCGACGTCGTGAAGATCGTGCCGGTCTGGTACGACGGCCTGGTCGGCGCCACCCGTCCCGGCACCTGACCGAGTCCGCGCGGCTCGGCCGCGGGACATAGGGTGAACGGATGGACGACGTCGAGCTGGGCACGACCGGCGGCCCCACCGGCGGCCCCATCGGCGGCCTCGTTGACGGCTTCGGCCGGGTGGCCACTGATCTGCGGGTGTCGCTCACCGACCGGTGTTCACTGCGGTGCACCTACTGCATGCCGGCCGACGGGCTTCCCTGGCTGGCCCGCGATGAGTTGCTCACCGATGACGAGCTGGTTCGGCTGGTCGACATCGCGACCCGGCTCGGGGTGCGCCGCATCCGACTGACCGGCGGAGAGCCGCTGATCCGCCCGCGCATCGCCGATCTCGTCGGCCGGCTCGCCGCCCTCCGGCCGCGCCCGGAGCTTTCCATGACGACCAACGGGCTGGCGCTCGCTCGGCTCGCCCCGGCCCTGGCCGAGGCTGGCCTGGATCGGGTGAACGTCTCGCTCGACACGGTCGATCCGGTCCGCTTCGCTGAGCTGACCCGACGCGACCGGCACGCCGACGTGGTGGCCGGGCTCCGGGCCGCCGCCGACGCCGGATTGACGCCGGTGAAGGTCAATTCGGTGCTGATGCGCGGTGTCAACGACGACGAGCCGGTACGGCTGCTGGCCTGGTGTCTGGACCACGGGTACCAGCTGCGTTTCATCGAGCAGATGCCGCTGGATCCCCAGCACGGCTGGGATCGGGCCCAAATGTTGACCGGAGCGGAGATCCTCGCCGCGTTGCGCACGGTCTATGAATTGACTCCGGTGATGGCCCGGGGCAACGCTCCGGCCGAGACCTGGCAGGTGGTCAGTGGCCCCGGCCTGCTCGCGGGTACGACCGGCACGGTCGGTGTCATCGCGTCGGTGACCAAGCCGTTCTGCGCCGACTGCGACCGGCTCCGGCTGACCGCCGACGGGCAGCTGCGCAACTGTCTGTTCGCCCGGGACGAGTCCGATCTGCGTACGCCGCTGCGCGCCGGCGCCGGCGATGCCGAGTTGGCCGATCGGATGCGCGCCGCCGTCGCCGGCAAGCGGCGTGGGCATGGGATCGGCGACCCGGACTTCCGCCAGCCCGACCGACCGATGTCGGCTATCGGCGGCTGATCTACCGCTCGTCCAGGGGCTCGAAGCGGCGGAGGAAGCCGCGCCGATTCAGGAATTCGCCGAGGGTGTCCCGATGCGTGTCGCAGGCCAGCCAGCTCTTCTCCCGGTCCGGGGTGTGGATGCGCGGGTTGTTCCACAACAACACCCATACCGCCGGCAATTGGCAGCCGCGCGCCGAACAGGTCGGTGCTGCTTCGGCCTCGGATTCGGACTGTGCGGGCTCGTTGGGCTGGTCGTCTCCGGTCACCCGCACAGTCTGGCATTCCATCGGCAGCCGGCAATCGGGCCGATCACCGGCTACTGCGCTGGCACCGGCTACTGCGCTGGCACCGGCTACTGCTCTGTGCCGCCATCATCGCCGTCGTCGGCCAGATCACCGTCGGCCGTCGGCACGTCGCCGTCGGCGAGGATGCGGTACAGGCCGCGCCGGGTCTCATCGAGCAGCGTCCGCGCCGCCGCCACCTGGGCGTCGGTGCCGGCGCGAGCCACCTGGATCGCGGCGAAAGCCGTCTGTCCCAGCAGATCCCGCAGCTCGAACATGCCGCCGCGGACCGATCCGGTGAGCGCCTCCCACGGCGGTTTGAGCTCCTCCTGGTGCGACGCGACGTAGGCGGTGCCCGCGTCGGTCAACCGGAACAGCCGCTTGGATTCGCCGCTGGACTCGATCTGCTCGATCAGTCCCTCGTCCTCCAGTTGGGACAGCGCCGGGTAGATCGAGCCGGGGCTGGGGCGCCACACGCCGTCGCTGCGGTGCTCGAGCTCCTGGATGATCTGGTAGCCGTTGCGGGGCTCCTCGGCGAGCAGGATGAGAATTCCGGCGCGGACATCGCCACGCCCGACGCGCGGTCCGCGTCGGCCGCGTGGTCCGCCGCCGAAATGCCGCCCGAAATCGGCGAAATTGCGGCCGAAGTCGGCGAACTCCGCGAAGTCCGGGAAGCCGCCGGGCGGCCCGCCACGGCGCCTGCCGCCGTGCTGCCGTTCACCACGCCGCTCATTGGGCCGCTCATTGGGCCGCTCACCGCCGCCCTGGCCCATGGCGAGCCAGTCGAGGAACGGGGGCGGACCGCCACGACCACGACGACGCCCGCCGTGCGGTGGCCCGTCGTGCTGTTGGTTGTGGTGCCTGTCCTGCCCGTGCCTGTCCTGCCCGTGGTGGTCATGGGCGTGGTGGTCATGGGCTTGGTGCTCACGGCCGTCGTGGCCGCGATCGTGCTGGTTGTGGTGCTGATGGGCATCCGAGGCAGAACGATGATCGAACGGGTGATGTCGACGTTCCTGATATCGGGGCCGCTGCCAACCTCCGGCCGACCAGGAGTCGGCGCTGAATGTTGCACTCATGTTGATGCTCCTTCCAGAAGCACTCGTACTATCGATGATGCGAACGATATATCGTTGACATTCGAAATGCAATCGCAGATATGACGAGAACACGTGGATGGTGGAGTGGCCGGATCCGGACGGAGATCGGTGAGGGCGATCGACTGCGACGCGGATCACATCGAGTGGCGCATCGGAAATAGGTCTTTTGGCCCCGAGAGACACCGAACTTCTTGCGGTGGATTGGGGTGGGAAAGCTGAGACCTCCGGCAACCGGACATCAGTGCCGCAAAGTTACGGCCTGGAATGGGATCTCGTGCTACATAACGAAAATAAGGCGTCGGGCAGCCACGGGGGGAGCTGCCCGACGCGCCTGTGACGCTACACCAGGCGAGTGCGCAGTGCGACCAACTTGCCCCATCTTCTTCGTGCCTGTCGTTGCAATTCGGGTAATGCAATTGCGCCATTTGTTGGTGCCAGTCGGCGGTCTCAGATCTGTGCCATCGGGTCGAACCACATCGCCCAGCTCAACGTCGTAACGTTGCTCTCGTGGCCGCCGGTTTTCGGCGGCCTGCACTGTTGACCCGTTTGTCTCTGGAGGACCACTGTGACCGATGCCGCTGCCCAGCCTCCGCAGTCCGGGTCGTCGGCGAGCACGCCCGCGCAGGACGCGACGCTGCTCGAGCGGGCGATGTTCGAGATCAAGCGCATCATCGTGGGCCAGGATCGGATGGTCGAACGGCTGCTCGTAGCGTTGCTGGCACGCGGGCACTGCCTCCTGGAGGGTGTGCCGGGCGTCGCCAAGACCCTGGCCGTGGAGACGCTGGCGCGGGTCAGCGGCGGCCAGTTCTCCCGGATCCAGTTCACTCCGGACCTT
>DATAVB010000010.1:0-66380 GCA_036267955.1 Mycobacteriales bacterium
ACACCGGCCGCGCAGACACCGGCCGCGCAGACACCGGCCGCGCAGACACCGGCCGCGCAGACACCGGCCGCGCAGACACCGGCCGGGCGGAAAGCCGCGCAGCCGGCCGCGTCGCCACTGCGGCCCGGCACTGGCCTCTACCCGCGGGCGATCCGGCTGCACAACGGGGTGATCGCCGCCAGTGTCGTCACCTTCGACGGGAACAACGGTCAGGGCGCGATCTACCAGAGCCACGATGACGGCAGCACCTTCGCCCAGGTCGGCACGGTCGCCGATCCGGCTGCCGCACAAGGAAAAGGGCTCTGCTGCGCCACCTTGTACGAGCTTCCGCATCGCGTCGGCGCCCTGCCCGCGGGCACCCTGCTCTGGGCCGCGTCGATCGGGCAGGACACGCCGGACCGGCGCATGCGGATCCGGGTCTGGAGCAGTCCGGACCAGGGTCGCAACTGGTCCTTCCTCGCCACCATCGCCACTGCCGACAGCACCCTGGGCCTCTGGGAGCCGGAATTTACGGTCGCGGCGAACGGGCAACTGGTCGTCTTCTTCTCCGACGAAACCGATCAGCCGGCGCACAGTCAAAAGTTGGTCGAAGCGACCTCCGCCGACGGCGTCCACTGGACGAGCCGACGCGATGTCGTGGCTCTCGCCGATCCGGCCGCCCGGCCCGGCATGCCCGTGGTCCGGCAACTGCATCCAGGCGATTACCTGATGAGCTACGAGATCTGTGGCTCGACGTACGGCTGCGCGGCCTATCAGCGACGCTCGGCCGATGGCGCGCACTGGGGCGATCCGGCCGCGGCCGGCACCGCGATCGTGGCGACCGACGGCACCCATTTCGCCCACGCACCGAACATCACGGTGGGTTGGCACGGCGAAATCATCCTGGTTGGCCAGGTCCTGCAGAACGCCGACGGCTCGGTGGCCGCCGGCAACGGTGCCACGATCATGCTGCGCAGCCCCGGGGGCCGGTGGACCACCCAGCCGGCGCCGGTGAGCGTCCCGGACGCGCGGGACAACTACTGCCCCAACTACAGCTCGGCGCTGCTTCCGACGCTCAGCGGCCTGCTGGAAATCGCCACCGATTACAACGCCGACGGCGTCTGCCAGGCCAACTACGCTTCCATCAATCGTACGAAATAAGAAACAAGAACTCGGTATATCGTACTAAGTGTCCACTCAAGTTTTCATGATCGACGTCCGGTTATGGCTGCCCCAGCGACCGTAGGCGGATGTCCATCATGGAAGTTGGCCGCAACGCGAAGGAGCCCACGTGCCGCACTTCCTCAAAGAGCCGCTCCCGAAGGCCGCAGCTGATCTCTCCGCGGTCCGGGCCACCGTGACCGGGATCCTGGACGACATCAGGGCCCGCGGTGACGCCGCGGTCCGCGACTGGTCGAGCAAGCTGGACAGCTGGTCGCCGGCGAGCTTCCGACTCTCCGAGAGCGAGGTGCAGCGGATCGTCGAGTCGGTGCCGCAGGAAGTGCGGGACGACATCGCCTTCTGCCAGGCGCAGGTGCGTACCTTCGCGCAGGCGCAACGAGAGTCGATGCGGGACATCGAGGTCGAGACGCTGCCGGGTGTGACCCTCGGGCAGAAGCACATTCCGGTGGCAGCCGCGGGCGCCTACGTGCCGGGCGGCCGGTACGCCATGGTCGCCTCGGCGCACATGACGATCGTGACCGCGAAGGTGGCCGGGGTCGAACGGGTCACCGCCGTGACGCCGCCGTTCAGGGGGCAGCCGCCGGCCGCGACCATCGCCGCGATGCACCTCGCCGGGGCCGACGAGATCTTCCTGATGGGCGGGGTGCAGGCCGTCGGGGCTCTCGCGCTCGGCACCGAGACCGTCGGCCGGGTCGACCTGCTCGCCGGCCCGGGCAACGCGTACGTGGCCGAGGCGAAGCGGCAGCTCTTCGGCGAGGTGGGCATCGACCTGTTCGCCGGGCCGACCGAGATCCTCGTCGTGGCGGACGAATCCGCCGATCCGGAGGTGGTCGCCACCGACCTGCTGAGCCAGGCCGAGCACGGCCCGGACTCGCCGGCCGTACTGATCACCACCTCCGAGGACCTCGCCCGGGCCGTGATCGCCGAGGTGGAGCGGCAGCTGCCGACCCTGCCCACCGCCGATCTGGCCGGCCCGGCCTGGCGGGACCACGGCGCTGTCGTCCTGGTCGAGAGCCGCGAGGAGGCGGTGACGATCGCAGACCAGTACGCGTACGAGCACGTTGAGATCCTGACCGCGCAGCCGCGCTACTTCCTGGACCGGATGACCAACTACGGCGCGCTCTTCCTCGGTGAGGGGACCACGGTCTCGTATGGCGACAAGGTGATCGGCACCAACCACGTTCTGCCGACCCGGCAGGCCGCCCGTTATACCGGCGGCCTGTGGGTGGGGAAGTACCTCAAGACCGTCACCTATCAGGAGTGCACCCCGGAGGCGAGCGTCCGGATCGGCGAGGTGTGTGCGCGGCAGTCCCGGATCGAGAAATTCGAGGGGCACGCCCGGGCCGCCGACATCCGGGTACGGAAGTTCGCCGACCGGTGACAGTGCTCTCTGGCCGGAACGCGTTGGTCACCGGCGGCGGCCACGGCCTGGGCCGATCCATCGCGGTGGCGCTGGATGCCGCCGGCGCGCGGGTGATCGTCTGCGGGCGCGATCGTGGCCAACTCGAGGAAACCGTCGGCCTCTTGCGGTCCGGCCGCAGCGCGATCTGCGACGTCGCCGACCCGGCCTCGGTCGATGCGTTGGCGGCCGAACTCGCGGGCGAGGAGATCTCGATCCTGGTCAACAACGCCGGCATCGCCGGGCCGACCGCGCCGCTGACCCAGGTCGAGCCGGCACAGTGGGACGAGGTGATGGCGGTGAATGTGCGCGGCACCTATCTGATGTGCCGGGCCTTTCTGCCGTCGATGGTGGCGCGCGGCGCCGGCGACATCGTGAATATCGCCTCGGTCAGCGGAAAGCGGCCGCTGATCGACCGAACTCCCTACTGCGCAAGCAAAATGGCGGTCATCGGGCTGACCACGACACTGGCGTTGGAGGTGGGGCCGAGCGGCGTACGGGTGAATTCGCTGTCGCCGGGATATGTGCGCGGCCCGCGGATGACCGGCAATCTGGAACGGAATGCGGCCCGCACCGGACGCTCGGTCGAGGCGGTGGAACGGGAGTTCGTCGAGCGGACCGCGCTGCACCGCATGCTCGAGGAGGACGAGGTCGGCGCCGCCGTGGTGGCGATGCTGCAGCTGCCTGGCATGACGGGCGCCGACGTCGATCTGTCGGCCGGTATGGTCGCCCGGTGACTCAGGACGTCTGGATCTCGGTGGCTGACCTCGCGGCGCGGCCGGAACGCGTCGTCCTGCTGGATGTGCGTTACGCGCTCGGCGACCCGAACGGACAGCAGCACTACCTCGCGGGTCACCTGCCCGGCGCGGTGTACGTCGACCTCGACACCGAGCTGGCCGCGCCGCCGACTCCTGCCGTCGGCCGGCATCCGTTGCCCGACTCGGTCGACCTACAGCGATCGGCTCGCCGGTGGGGGATCGGCGCGGACGACCTGGTGGTGGCGTACGACGACTGGAACGGGATGGCGGCCGCGCGGGCCTGGTGGCTGCTGCGCTGGGCCGAAGTCGGCGAGGTACGGATCCTGGACGGCGGGCTGGCCGGCTGGGTCCGGGCCGGTCTACCGGTCGAGGCCGGCGAGGTCACACCCGAGCCCGGCGACGTGGAGTTGACCACTGGCGGCATGCCGGTGCTGGACGCCGATGCGGCAGCAGTGTTGGCCCGGGACGGGATCCTGCTCGACGCCCGGGCCGGGGAACGGTACCGGGGCGAGACCGAGCCGATCGACCCGCGGGCCGGGCACATCCCCGGCGCCCGCAGCGCGCCGACGGCCGGCAACGTCGACGCGGACGGCCTGCTGCGACCGGTCGCGGAGCTGACCTCCCGGTTTGCCCGGGTCGGCGTCGCCGGGCCGCAGCCGGTCGGTGTGTACTGCGGATCCGGTGTCACCGCCGCGCATGAAGTCGCCGTGCTGGCCGGCTGCGGGATCGACGCGGCGCTGTATCCGGGCTCCTGGTCGCAGTGGTCGTCCGACCCCGGACGACCGGTCGCCACCGGCGCCGAGCCGGGGTGAGGGGGCGCTCGCCGATCGACCTCGGCGCAGCGTCACTATCACAGTCACAGCGATCACCCGCTTTGCGTTAAGTTGCAGGAACACCCATCTACGACCTGTGAGGTGACGACGCGTGGGTCTGCCGTCTTTGACTGCCGAGCAGCGAGCTGCGGCGCTGGAAAAGGCCGCGATCGCGCGCCGTACCCGGGCTCAGCTCAAGGAACGACTGAAGCGCAACGGCACCTCGCTGACCGACGTGCTGGCCGCCGGTATGACCGACGACGTGATCGGCAAGATGCGGGTCGCCGAGGTCATCGAGTCGATGCCGGGCGTCGGCAAGGTGCGTGCCGGCAAGATCATGGAAAAGCTCGACATCGCGCCGACCCGGCGACTGCGTGGCCTCGGCGCCAACCAACGCGGTGCGCTGGAGCGCGAGTTCTCCGACGAAAGCTGATCCGGTGGCCCATCTGACAGTCCTCGCCGGCCCGACCGCGGTGGGCAAGGGGACGGTGGCGGCACGGATCCAGGCCACCCACCCGGAGATCTGGTTGTCGGTGTCCGCGACGACCCGGAAGCCGCGCCCGGGTGAGGTCGACGGTCTGACGTACCTGTTCGTCGACGACGCCGAGTTCGATCGGATGATCGCCGACGGTGAGTTGCTGGAGTGGGCGGTCGTGCACCGCGCCGCCCGGTACGGCACGCCGCGCCGGCCGGTCGAGCTGGCGCTGGCGGAGGGTCGGCACGCACTGCTGGAGATCGATCTGCAGGGCGCCCGCAAGGTTCGCGAGATCATGCCGGACGCGCTGTTCGTGTTTCTCGCGCCGCCCAGCTGGGAGGAGCTGGTCCGCCGACAGCTCGGGCGGGGGACCGAGAACGCCGCCGAACGGGAGCGCCGGCTGGCGACCGCGCGGGCCGAGCTGGCCGCCGAATCGGAGTTCGACAAGATCGTCATCAACGGCAACGTCGAGCAGGCCGCCGAGGAGTTGGTAGCATTGATGACGAATCCCATTTCAAGCCGAGGACGCTCGGTGCGACGCTGAAGAAGGCTGGCCTGCTGTTGTCTGGATCTGTCTCCACCCCCGAGGGCATCACCAACCCCCCGATCGATGACCTGCTCACGCACGCCAATTCCAAGTACGGCCTGGTGATCTACGCCGCCAAGCGCGCCCGCCAGATCAACTCGTACTACAGCCAGCTCGGCGAGGGCCTGCTCGAGTACGTCGGCCCGCTGGTCGAGACCGCGCCGCAGGAGAAGGCGCTGTCCATCGCGCTGCGTGAGATCAACGCTGGCCTGCTCAACTCCGAAGCGGTCCCCGAGCCCCCGGCCTGAGACCGGATCTGAGACCGGCAGCGGCGTCCAGAGATGCCCGTTGAGCCAGCCCGGATAGTTCTCGGTGTCGCGGGCGGTATAGCCGCCTACAAGGCGGCCGAGTTGCTGCGCCGCCTTACCGAGGCGGGCCATTCGGTCCGGGTGATCCCGACTGACAACGCGCTGAAGTTCGTCGGCGAGCCCACCTGGGCGGCGCTGTCCGGTCAACCCGTCGCGACCGATGTCTGGTCCGACGTGCACCGGGTGCCACACGTCCAGTTGGGCCGCGAAGCCGATCTCGTCGTGGTCGCGCCGGCGACCGCGGACCTGCTCGCTCGGGCCGCGGCCGGACGGGCCGACGACCTGCTTACCACCACTCTTCTCACCGTCACCGCCCCGGTGCTCTTCGCTCCGGCGATGCACACCGAGATGTGGAACCATCCAGCCACCAGGGCCAATGTCGAGACCCTTCGTTCCCGCGGAGCGGTCGTGCTCGAGCCCGCGGTGGGCCGCCTCACCGGCCCGGACACGGGCACGGGCCGGTTGCCGGATCCGGATGCGATCGCCGCGGTCGCCCGGCGGCTCCTGAGCCGCGGTCCGGCCGCTCCCGATCTCGCCGGCCGGCACGTGGTGATCAGTGCCGGCGGCACCCGCGAACACCTCGACCCGGTCCGTTTCCTGGGCAACAACTCCTCCGGCAAGCAGGGGTACGCCTTCGCCACCACCGCGGTCGCCCGCGGCGCCCGGGTCACCGTCGTCGCGGCCAACGTGACGCTGCCCGATCCGGCCGGCGCTGACCTGGTCCGGGTCGTCTCGACCGAGGAATTGCGCGCTGCCGTGCTGGCGGTGGCCCCCGACGCTGACGCCGTCGTGATGGCCGCCGCTCCGGCTGACTTCCGGCCGGAGAGCTACCAGAAATCCAAGATCAAGAAGACTGGCGCTGAGCCGGCGCCGGTGACGCTGGTGCGCACGCCCGACGTGGCTGCGGCCCTCGGCGCGGCGAAGCGGCCCGGCCAGCTGCTGGTGATCTTCGCCGCGGAGACCGACGACGTGCTGGAGAACGCACGGGGCAAGCTGGCTCGCAAGCACGCCGACTTCGTCGTCGCCAACGACGTCGGCGGCGGTCAGGTGTTCGGCTCGGATGACAACGCCGCCACCGTGATCGGTGCGGACGGCTCGGTCACCGAGATCGCGCACGGCGCGAAAGAGGACCTCGCCGACTCGGTCTGGGATCTGCTCGCCGCCCGGCTGACAAAGCAGTCACCGGCTGCCGGGTAGACTGCGCCGCAACATTGCCCATCGTCATTGTCATGGCATTGACATGTCACTGACATTGCCCAAGCCGATACTCTCGGCCCGAGCCCCACAGGAGAGCCGTGTCCCGGCGCCTTTTCACGTCTGAGTCCGTCACCGAGGGTCATCCCGACAAGATCGCCGACGCGATCAGCGACTCGATCCTGGACGCACTGCTCACCCAGGACCCGAAGAGTCGGGTCGCCGTCGAAACCCTCATCACCACCGGCCAGGTGCATGTCGCCGGCGAGGTGACCACCGAGGCGTACGCGGATATCCCGACGATCGTCCGTGACCGCATCCTCGCGATCGGCTACGACTCGTCGAAGAAGGGCTTCGACGGCGCCTCCTGTGGCGTCAGCGTCTCGATCGGCTCGCAGTCCCCGGACATCGCGCAGGGCGTTTCCTCGGCGTACGAGGCCCGCACCGGCGAGAGCGTCGAGGACGTGCTGGACCGTCAGGGTGCCGGCGACCAGGGCCTGATGTTCGGCTACGCCAGCGACGAGACCCCGGAGCTGATGCCGCTGCCGATCGCGCTGGCGCACCGGCTGGCCGAGCGGCTCACCGCGGTCCGCAAGGACGGCACCGTTCCGTACCTGCGCCCGGACGGCAAGACCCAGGTCACGGTCGAGTACGACGGCGACAAGCCGGTCCGGCTCGACACCGTGGTGGTCTCCTCGCAGCACGCCGCGGACATCGACCTGGACACGCTCCTCTCGCCGGATGTCGCGGAGCACGTCATCGCCCCGGTGATCGCCGACCTCGGCCTGGACACTAAGGGCTACCGGCTGCTGGTCAACCCGACCGGTCGGTTCGAGATCGGCGGCCCGATGGGTGACGCCGGCCTGACCGGCCGCAAGATCATCGTCGACACGTACGGCGGCATGGCCCGGCACGGCGGCGGCGCCTTCTCCGGCAAGGACCCGTCGAAGGTCGACCGCTCGGCCGCGTACGCCATGCGGTGGGTCGCCAAGAACGTGGTCGCCGCGGGGCTCGCCAAGCGCTGCGAGGTGCAGGTCGCGTACGCCATCGGCAAGGCGCAGCCGGTCGGTCTGTTCATCGAGACCTTCGGCACGGAGTTGGCCGCGCCGGAGCGGATCGCCGAGGCCGTGAAGGACGTCTTCGACCTCCGTCCGGCCGCGATCATCCGCGACCTCGACCTGCTGCGGCCGATCTACGCGCAGACCGCCGCGTACGGCCACTTCGGCCGCGACATCCCCGACTTCACCTGGGAGCGCACCGACCGGGCCGACCAGTTGAAGAAGCTCGTCAACGGCTGAGCTGGGTACGGAGCCACCTGGGAGCGAAACACATGCTCCCGCCCGACGTTCTGGAAGCGGGCGACCAGTGAACGCCGGTCGCCCGCGTCCCGAACGACCGGAGCCGGCCGCCGACAATCCGGTGGCCCGGCTCTGCGTGGATATCCCGCTGGCTCATCTGGACCGCCCCTTCGACTACCTGGTGCCGGCGTCGCTGGCTGACGAGGTCGTACCGGGATCGCGGGTCCGGGTCCGGTTCGCCGGCAAATTGGTGGACGCGTTCGTTCTGGAACGCGGCACCGACACCGAGCACATCGGCCGACTGTCTTTTGTGGACAGATCGGTGTCGGCCGAGCCGGTGTTGAGTCCCGAGATCGGCGCGCTGGCCCGGGCCGTCGCCGACCGCTGGGCCGGCTCGCTGATCGACGTCCTGCGGCTGGCCATCCCGCCGCGGCACGCCCGGGTGGAGGCCGAAGAGCCGGCCGAGCCGCCATCGGACCCGGTGCCCGCCCCCGAGCCGGACGACTGGTCCCGCTATACCGCCGGGCCTGCCTTCCTGCGCGCCGTGGGCGCCGGCCGCCCGGCCCGCGCCGTCTGGTCGGCCTTGCCCGGTGAGGGCTGGCCGGCCCGGATCGCTGTCGCCGTCCAGGCCACGCTCGCCGCCGGCCGTGGCGCCGTCGTGGTCGTTCCCGACCATCGTGACCTCGACCGGGTCGACGCCGCTTTGACCGCGGCGCTCGGCCCCGGACGGCACGCGACCCTCGCCGCCGAGCTCGGCCCGGCCAAGCGCTACCGCAGTTGGCTCTCGGTCCGGCGCGGCGGCGTCCGCGCGGTCGTCGGGACCCGCGGCGCGGTCTTTGCGCCGGTCCAGGACGTCGGCCTGCTGGTGCTCTGGGACGATGGCGATGACCTGCATGCCGAGCCGCGGTCGCCGTACCCGCACGCCCGTGATGTGCTCATCCTGCGCGCCCACAGCGCGGGAGCGGCGTTGCTGCTGGCCGGGCATGCCCGGACCGCCGAGGCGCAGCAGCTGATTCAGTCGGGTTGGGCGCACGAGATCGTGGCCGAACGCGCGGAGGTACGGCGGGCAGCGCCCCGGGTGGTGCCGACCGGTGACGACTTCGAGGTGGCCCGCGACGCCGCCGCCCGCTCGGCCCGGCTGCCGACCCTCGCCTGGCGGATCGCCTCGGACTCGCTGAAACGGGGCGCACCGGTCCTGGTCCAGGTGCCGCGCCGCGGCTACGTCCCGTCGCTGGCCTGTGCCCGATGCCGCGCGCCGGCCCGCTGTTCGGCCCTCATTGGCTCCGCTCCGCAGGCTTCGCTCCGCACGGTGTGCCAGGGGCCACTGTCCAGCACCTCCGGGCACGCCGTCCCGACCTGCCGCTGGTGCGGGGCGATCGCCGGGCGCTGGCAGTGCACGGTCTGCGGCGGCGACCGGTTGCGGGCGGTCGTCGTGGGCGCTGGGCGGACGGCGGAGGAGCTCGGGCGCGCCTTCACCGGCTTCCCGATCCGGCGTTCCGGCGGCGATTCCGTTCTCGCCGAGGTGAGTGGCGAACCCGCTCTGGTGGTAGCTACGCCGGGGGCCGAGCCGGTCGCCGAGGGCGGCTACGGTGCGGCATTGCTGCTCGATGCATGGGCGTTGTTGACCCGACCCGATCTGCGCGCGGCCGAGGAGACGTTGCGCCGCTGGGCCAATGCGGCGGCGCTGCTCCAACCGGCCGCCGCTGGCGGGACGGTGGTGGTGGTCGCCGACGGCGGGCTGGCCGTGGTGCAGGCGCTGTTGCGCTGGGATCCGGCCGGCTATGCCGCCCGTGAACTCGCCGAGCGGGCCGAGCTCGGCTTCCCACCCACCAGCCGGATGGCCAGCCTGACCGGCACGTCCACCGCGATCGCGGACTTCCTGGCCGGCGCCCGGTTGCCCGAGCAGCTCGAACAGTTGGGGCCGGTGCCGGTGTCGCAGGAGACCGAGCGGCTGTTGCTGCGGGTGTCCCGTAACGACGGCTTGGCCCTGGCCCGGGGGCTGCATGCGGCCGCCGGGGTACGCAGCGCGCGCAAGGCGCCCGATCCGGTGCGGGTACAGCTTGACCCGGCCGAGTTAGGCTGAACGTCGCCCTCGAGGCTGACCCGTTCGGCCGAGAAAATCGCCAGATCGGTAAACGCGACCGGCCGGGTATGCATCTCACGAGGTAGTTCTGCCGGACGCCATGGGAGGCAGCGATGCGTACGAGGATCGTCCTGGGTTGTGCGGCCGTGGCGCTCGCCGCCGCGGGTTGCGGCAAGGCGACCGCCGGCCATCAGAACGCAGACGACCAGCATCCGGCGTCCGCTACCCAATCAACGACGCAATCAGCGCAGCCAACCCGGACGAGCCCGGTCCGATCGGCGACAGCCCCACCGACCCACGCGGCCAAGCCCACGCCGCGGGCCACCACGGCGCCACCGACGAGGGCCGGCACGCCGCAACCCACCAACGCGCGACGGAGCCCGCCGGCGGAGCCAGCATCCGGTAGCCGCTGCCACACCTCCGATCTGTGGGCGGTCTTCCAGCCGCTCGGGGCTGCCGCCGGCAATCAGTACGGCAAGATCCTGCTGACCAACCACTCCGGTGCCACCTGCACGGTGTTCGGCTACGGCGGGATCTCGCTGACCAGTTCCAGCGGTGCCTCGGTGCCGAGCAAGCAGATCCGCGACACCTCGACCCCGCCCGTACAGCTCACGCTGCGGCCCGGTGACCACGCGTACTCCCAGTTGCACTGGTCGGACGTCTCCGGCCCGGGGGAGTCCTCGACCCGCGCCTGCGAGCCGAGCGCCAGCGGGCTGCAGGTCATCCCGCCGGACGAAACCCGGGCGCTGGACGCGCACTGGCCGGGCAGCCCGGCCTGCGAGCACGGCCAGATCCGTCAGGGCGCCTACCGGGCCGGCACCGGTCCCGCTTCCGGCGGCTGACCCGGCGATGGCCGGCCCCCTGATCGCGCCGGGCGTACCAGCGGCTGCCTTCGACGTCGTGATCATGAAGTTAGCTGCACGACATGCCGGCGACACGCCGATCGCCGCGTCAATAACTTCATGATCACCGCCGGGGTGGCGGGTGGTGGCCTGCCGCAGTCGGACGGCAGCGCGCCACCGTAAGCTGGGTGAGTCGTCTGTGTGCCGTTCCGAGGAGTTTGCCCGTGGCGATCCAGCCGATCCGCCTGTTCGGCGATCAGGTGCTGCGCGAGCCGGCCGTCGCCGTGCGCGACTTCGACAGGGAGCTGCGCCGGCTCGTCACCGACCTCACCGAAACCATGCAGGCGGCGCCCGGACGCGGCCTCGCCGCCCCGCAGATCGGGGTGGGGCTGCGGGTCTTCACCTACCAGATGGCCGAGGAGGAGCCCGGGCATCTGATCAACCCGGTATTGACCTTCCCGGACGAGGAGGACCAGTTCGGCCCGGAGGGCTGCCTGTCCATCCCGGGGCTGGGCTTCGACTGCCTGCGCCGCAAGAATGTGATCGCCGCGGGATGCAACATGTACGGCGATCCGGTGACGATCGCCGGCAGTGACCTGCTGGCCCGCTGCATCCAGCACGAGGCCGACCACCTGGACGGCGTACTGTTCGTCGATCGGCTCGACCCGGAGACCAAGGCCGCGGCCGAGCAGGCGATCCGCGAGGCCGAATGGTCCGGCGGGATCGTTCCGGAAATCAGAGAAAGCCCGCATCGGATGCATGGAGCAGCACGCTGAGACTCGTCTTCGCCGGCACGCCAGAGGTCGCGATCCCGCCGTTGACCCGGCTGCTGGATTCCCACCACGACGTGGTCGCCGTGCTTACCCGGCCGGACGCGCCAGCCGGGCGCGGCCGCCGGCTTCGCCCGTCCCCGGTCGCCGAGTTGGCCCACGAGCGGGGCATCGAGGTGCTCACCCCGCGGCGGCCGTCCGAGCCGGAGTTTCGGGCCCGGCTGGCCGAGCTCGCCGTGGACTGCTGCCCGGTCGTCGCCTACGGTGCCCTCGTTCCGCCGGCGGCGTTGGAGATCCCGGCCCGCGGCTGGGTCAACCTGCACTTCTCGCTGCTGCCGGCTTGGCGCGGCGCGGCCCCGGTGCAGCGTGCGGTGATGGCCGGCGACGATGTCACCGGGGCGACGACCTTCCTGCTGGAGCAGGGGATGGACACCGGTCCGGTCTACGGAATGCTGACCGAGACGGTACGGCCGTGGGACACCGCCGGTGATCTGCTGACCCGGCTGTCGGTGGCCGGCGCCGACCTGTTGGCCGCGACGCTGGACGGGATCGAGTCCGGCGCCCTGGAGGCTCGGCCGCAGCCGACGGACGGCATCTCGCTGGCCCCGAAGGTGACGGTCGAGGAGGCCCGCGTTGACTGGTCCGCGCCGGCCATCGCGGTCGACCGGCTCGTCCGCGGCTGCACGCCCGATCCCGGCGGCTGGACGACGCACCGGGGCCAACGGCTCAAGCTCGGGCCGGTCCGCCCGGTGTCCGAGGTGGACACTCTGGGCCCGGGAGAGTTGACGGTCGGCAAGGACGGCGTGCTGGTGGGTACGGCGACCTCGGCCGTGCGGCTCGGCGAGGTGCAGGCCCCGGGGAAGCGGATGATGGCGGCCCTGGACTGGGCCCGTGGCGCTCGACTCGAAGCCGGTGAGCGGTGTGACTGACCGGCGCGCCAACCCGCCGGTCGACAGGCCGCGCCGGGCCGCGTACGACCTGTTGCGAGCCGTCGCGACCCGGTCTGCCTACGCCAACCTCGTGCTGCCGAAACTGCTGCGGGACAGGCGAATCGTCGGCCGTGACGCGGCGTTCGCCACCGAGCTCGGCTATGGCACGCTGCGTGCGCAGGGCACGCTCGACGCCGTCCTGGTCCGCTGCGCCGACCGCGATCTGTCCACTGTGGACCCTGATGTGTTGGACGTGCTGCGGCTCGGCGCCTACCAACTGCTGCGCATGCGGGTGCCGGCGCACGCGGCGGTGAGCGCCACCGTCGATGTCGCCCCGCGCCGGGCCGCCGGATTCGTCAATGCCGTGCTGCGCAAGGTTTCCCGGTCCGACTACGACGGTTGGGTCGAGCGGATCGCGCCGCCGTACGACGCCGATCCACTCGGGCATCTCGCGATCCGGTACGCCCATCCGGAGTGGATCGTGGTGGCCTTCCGCGACGCGCTGGGTGGTGATCTCGAGCAGACGGCGGCCGCGCTCGCCGCCGACGACGCGCCGGCCGCGGTCCATCTCGTCGCCCGCGACGACCGGGACAAGATCGCGGCCGAGGTCGGCGGCACGCCCGGGCCGTGGTCGGACCTCGCCGTACACCTCGGTGGCGGCGATCCCGGTGCGCTCGAAGCCATCCGGGACGGCCGGGCCCGGGTCCAGGACGAGGGCAGCCAACTGGTGGCACTGGCCGCCGGCCGGGTCGAGGTCGTCGGCTCTGATGCCCGGTGGCTGGATCTGTGCGCCGGGCCCGGCGGCAAGGCCGCCCTGCTCGGCCAGCTCGCCGAGGGGCGCGGCGCCAGAATTACCGCCTTGGAGCCGCATCCGCACCGCGCCGAGTTGACCCGGCACGCCTGCGCCGGGCTTCCGGTCGACGTCATCGAGGGCGACGGCACCAGCTACGAGGGTCGCGATTTCGACCGGGTGTTGGTGGACGCGCCGTGCTCCGGGTTGGGCGCGCTGCGGCGTCGGCCGGAGGCCCGCTGGCGTCGCCGGCCGACCGATCTGCCGGAGCTGACCGCCCTGCAGCGCAGCCTGTTGACGGCGGGACTCGGCGCCGCCCGCCCCGGCGGGATCGTCACCTACGCCACCTGTTCGCCGCACCCGGCCGAGACCCGGGCCGTGGTCGGCGAGGTGGCCCGCAAGTCCGGTGCGGAGCTGCTCGACGCGCGCGCGCTGTTCCCCGGTGTGCCAGATCTCGGTGACGGGCCGACCGTGCAGCTGTGGCCGCACCGGCACGGCACCGACGCGATGTTCGTCGCCACGCTGCGCCGGTAGCCGCTACGAATTCGACCGCTACGGAATCGACTGCTACGGAATCGACTGCTACGAAATCGACCGCGGCGGAATCGGTTGCGGCGCAGGCGGTCCGACGTACCGGGCGGCCGGCCGGATGATCTTGCGGTCGGCGGCCTGTTCCAGGATATTCGCGGTCCAGCCGATCGTGCGGGCCACCGCGAAGGTCGGGGTGAATATCTCCCGTGGCAGGCCGCACAACTCCATCACGACGCCCGCGTAGAACTCCACGTTGGTGTGCAGCTCCCGGCCCGGCTTGAGCTCGGCGAGCAGGGCCAGCACGCGTTCCTCGACGGCGACGGCGAAGTCGACCAGGTCGCCGCCGAACTCCTCGGCAATGCCGCGCAGCATGCGCGAGCGCGGATCCTCGGTCTGATAAACGGGATGGCCGAAACCCATGATCCGGTCGCCGGCCAGCACCCGCTGGGTCACCCACGGGTCGATGTTGTCCGGCGTGCCGATGGCGTCCAGGGTGTCCAGCGCCCGGCTCGGCGCGCCGCCGTGTAGCGGCCCGGACAGCGCGCCGATCGCGCCGAGCAGGCAGGCGACGAGATCCGCGCCGGTGGAGGCGATGACCCGGGCGGTGAACGTCGAGGCGTTGAAGCCGTGGTCGATCGTCGAGATCAGGTACTGCTCAATGGCGCGGGCATGGTGCGGGTCGGGTCGCTGGCCGTACAGCATGTACAGGTAGTTCTCGGCGTGCGACAGGTCGTCCCGCGGTGGCACCGGATCCAGGCCGTTCCGCAGCCGGTGCAGCGCCGCGAGCACGCTCGGGACGGCTGCGGCTGTCCCGAGCGCGTCGCGCCGGCGGGCGGCCGGGTCGAGGTCCCACATCGGCCGCAGGCCGCGGCTGTTGCCCAGCACCGACAATGCGGTACGCAGCCCGCCGAGCGGGCTGCCGGCGGCCTCGGCCCGGGCCAGCACGGGCAGTACGTCCGCGACCTCGACCGGCAGGTGCCGGAGGGTGGCGACCTGCGCGCCGAACTCCGCCCGCTGGTCCGGATCCGGCAGCTGACCCTCGTACAGCAGGTACCAGACATCCTCGACCGTGCACCGCTGAGCGAGCTCGACGGCCGAGTACTGCCGGTAGTGGTAGAAGCCCTCGGTGCCACGGACATCGCCCAGTCCGGTCTCGGTGACGACGACGTTCTTCAGCCCGGGCGGGACCTCGATCAGCTTGCTGCCAGCGGTTTCCGCGGTCGATGTCGACACGTTCGCACTGCCCTTCGTCCTGGATCTGGATGTCGTATTGAGCTTCGTTGCATTGACGACTAACGTCAACGTTGATCGAATCAATGTGAGGAGCTGCGAAGTGCCGACCGTCAAGCCGGAGCGGATCAGCAGCGCCGAGGCGGCGCGCCGGCTGGGCGTAAAGGTGGAGACGGTCTACGCGTACGTGAGTCGGGGCCTGCTCACCAGCCGGCGAGTGCACGGCGGCCGGGGGAGCACGTTCTCGATCACGGAGGTCGAGGCGCTCGCCGGCTCCGGAATGCGCCACCGGGGTGGGGATTCCGAGCCGTTTCGGTTTCCGTCGATCAGCACCGGCATCGCCCTTGTCACCGCCGACGGGCTCTATTTCCGCGGCGTCGACGCGGTGACGTTGAGCGCGGAGAGGTCCTTTGAGGAGGTGGCCGCCTGGATCTGGACCGGCGAGCTGCGGGCCGAGCCGTTCGTGGCGCCGGCGGTGACGACCGAGGCAGTACGGAACGCGGTACGGGCATTGCCCGGCAACGTCGATCCCACCGCCCGGCTGCGGGTCGCCGTCGCCGTCGCGTCCGCGCTGGACCACCTGCGCTTCGACCTGACCCCGGAATCGGTCCGGCACATGGGGCGCACCGTGATCGCCTGCATGGTCGACGGCCTGACCGACGGACCGGCCGACAACCCGGCCGGGGTGGCGGATCGGCTGTGGGCGGCACTGTCGTCGGAGCCGGACCGGCCCGAGCTGCGTGCGTGCCTGCAGGCGGCGCTGGTGCTGCTCGCCGACCGCGGGCTCGCGGCCAGCACGGTCGCCGCCCGGGCCGCGGCCTCGGCCCGGGCCCATCCGTACGCCGTGGTCAGCGCCGGGCTCGGGGCGCTGGATGGCCCGCTGCACGGCGGCGCCAGCGCGGCGGCCCGGCAACTGCTCGACCAGGTGCTGGCCACCGGTGACGTCGACCGCACCCTGGCCGACTACCTCCGTCTGGACCGGCCGGTGCCGGGCCTGGGCCTGTACAACGCGCGGACCGATCCGCGGGCCACCGCCCTGCTGGCCCGACTCGGCGAGATCCCGGCCGCGGCGGAGGTGGTGACGGCGGTCCGCTCGATCGCCGAGGCGCTGCGGCCGCGCGGCGCCTACCAGCCCAATGTCGATCTGGCGCTGGCCGCGCTCTCGATCGCCGGCGGGCTGCGGCCCGGCTCGGGTGAGGCGATCTTCGCCGTGGCGCGGAGCGTCGGCTGGATCGGCCACGCGCTGGAGGAGTACCGGGAGCAACCCCTGCGCTGGCGCGGCCGCGAGCTCTACACCGGTCCGCAGCCCGACTAGGCAGTCAGCACGAGCATCTCGTTGCCGCCAAGCTGGAATTCGTACCCGACCTGTCTCACCGTGCTGTCGATGTGCAGCGCGGTGAGGCGGCCCCGTACCTCCGCGAGCAGTGTGTCGACCCGTTGCCCGGTCTGGTCCAGCAGCGGAAAGGCCCGCACCTCGCCCCGGCTGACCCGGAGCAGCTCGACCAGCGCCGCGACATGGAAGTCGGCGTCAAGCCGGTCGGCATAGGTGAAGAGCAGGTGCGAGGTCAGCACGAGGTCGAACCGGTCGTCGGGAAAGGGCAGCCGGGGGAGTTCGCCGGCGACGTACCGGCCCGGGTGGGCCCGCACGTCCCGGGCGAACTGCCGGGCCGACGCGCGCCGGATCCGCAGGTGTCCGGCGAGATCGCCGTGGAAATCCCAGACGTGGCTCGCGGCGGCCGCACCGGCGTAGGCGTTGCCGCGGTCCGCCTCCCGGATGGCCAACTCGGCGACCTCGGCGGGGGGCCGGGCGTACGCCGGATCGACTGCGAGAGCGCCGGCGCCGAGTCGGGCGGCATGCGCCGTGAAATTGGAGCCGCCGCCGGGACAGTCCAGCACCGCGCCGCGCAGCTGGGCGTCGGTCAGGTCGAACATCGCCCGGTATTCCGCGAACGACCGGGCGCTGATCAGAAATTCGCCGACATCGCCTGCGTCGCCGCCGTCGTCGTCGTCGCGTTCGTGGGTCACGGGCGCCTCCTGTGGGAGTACTCCAGCCAGCGTGCGCACCTCGACCTTATCGACCCGCCTACACTCGGCGACCGTGAATTCCCCTATAAATATGTTGGTCGCGCCGAGCATCCTCGCCGCCGACTTCGCGCATCTGGCCGACGAGGCGGCGGCGGTCGGCAATGCGGACTGGCTGCACGTCGACGTGATGGACAACCACTTCGTCCCCAACCTCACGCTCGGCCCGCCGGTGGTGCAGTCGCTGCGCGAGGCCACTGACCTGCCGCTGGACTGCCACCTGATGATCGACGATCCGGACCGGTGGGCGCCGCCGTACGCCGAGCAGGGTGCGTACAACGTGACGTTTCACGTCGAGGCCGCCGCCGATCCGGTCGGCACCGCCCGGGCGATCCGCGGCGCCGGCGCGCTGGCCGGGCTGGCGGTGAAGCCGGACACGCCGCTGGAGCCATACCTGGAGATATTGCGCGAATTCGACACGCTGCTGGTGATGACCGTGGAGCCGGGCTTCGGTGGCCAGTCGTTCATTTCCGCGGTGCTGCCGAAGGTGCGGGAGGCCCGGCGGCGGGTCGAATCCGGGCATCTGCGGTTGCACATCGAGGTCGACGGCGGGATCTCGCCCGACACGATCGGGCAGGCGGCCGAGGCCGGCGCGGACGTGTTCGTCGCCGGGTCCTCGGTGTACGGCGCGGACAACGCGGCCGCCGCGGTCGACCGGCTGCGGGAGCAGGCCCGCGGATCAGCCCACGGCGCGCACCCCATTCCATGATCATGATCGGTTTCCGGTTGCTCTAGCCCCAACCACCGATCACGATCATGGAAATTCGGTCCGGCCGTTGGGAACATCCCGACGGTCGCCCGGATTGTGACTGCTGTCGCCCGTGCTCGCCGAACCCGGCGGGTGCGTGGCAGACTCACCACCAAGACAAGCAGTTCGCGCGCTCCGGGGTCGGTGTAATTCCGAACCGGCGGTTACAGTCCGCGACCCGCTGGCAGCCAGCCAGCGGTTGAGCCGGTGAAATTCCGGCACCGACGGTGAAAGTCCGGATGGGAGGCAGCGCGCGGGCCGGCCCGGGGTCTCGCGCCCTGTGCCGTGGTGGCGGCCGTATGCCGCCCGCCCGCGTTCCCGCTCCCTCGCTACCCCGAAGTGCCGGGGATTGCGGGGAGGAGCAACCGGATGTTCACCGGCATCGTGGAAGAGCTGGGCGAGGCACTCACTCTGGAAAACCGCGGCGGCGCCGCCATTCTCAGCGTCGCGGCACCTGTCGTCGCAACCGGCGCGCGGGACGGCGACTCGATCGCCGTCAACGGCGTCTGTCTGACCGTCATCGACTCCGACGGCAGCAGCTTCCGCGCCGACGTGATGGCCGAGACGCTGCGCCGCTCCAACATCGGCTCGCTCGAGCCAGGTCACCCCGTCAACCTCGAACGCCCGGTCCCGGCCGGCGGCCGGCTCGGCGGTCACATCGTGCAGGGCCACGTCGACGGCGTCGGCCGGTTCGCCGCGCGGGAGCACGGCGACGGCTGGGACACGGTACGGATCGAGCTGCCGCGCGAGCTGTCCCGGTATGTCGCGGAGAAGGGCTCGATCGCCGTCGACGGAGTAAGCCTCACCGTCATCGAGGTCACCGACTCCGACTTCTCCATCGGGCTCATCCCGACCACTCTCGCCCGCACGACGCTGGGAATCCGGCAGGTCGGCGATCCGGTGAATCTCGAGGTCGACGTGCTGGCCAAGTACACCGAACGGCTGCTCGTGGGAGCCGACCGATGAGCGGCTGGTTCGGCTGGGCCAACGTGGCCGCCTTCACCGTCGGCTCGCAGACAGTCAAATGGTCCGACCTCGTCGGCAACATCTGCGCGCTGGCCACGGTCGGCCTGGCGGTGCGCCGCAGCCTGCTCACCTGGCCGGTGCAGATCATCGCCTCGGTGCTGCTCTTCGGCGCCAGCATGAGCGCCCATCTCGGCGGCAACGCCGCCCGCCAGGTCGTACTCGGCGCGATGGCCGGCTACGGCTGGTGGCGCTGGCAACGCGGCATCCGGACGACCAGTGAGGTGCCGGTCCGGTTCGCCAATACCCGTGAACGGCTGCTGCTGCTGGTCACCCTGGGAATCGGCACGGTCGCCTTCGCCGAGATCCTGCAGGCCACCCACGCGTCCTGGGCCCCCTGGCCGGATGCGTACATCTTCATCGGCAGCGTGGTGGCCACGCTCGCCCAGGCCCGCGGTTGGGTCGAGTTCTGGGGCGTGTGGGTGCTGGTCGACTGCGTCGGCGTTCCGCTCGCCTGGACCCACGGCCTGGTCGTCAGCGGCGCGGTCTACGGCGTGTTCCTCGTACTCTGCGCCATCGGAATCCGGGACTGGATACTCCGCTCCCGGCAACCACTCCCGGAAGCGGTGCCAGCATGACCACGGATCGAGTGAAAACCGCCATCGCCGATATCGCCGCCGGCCGTCCGGTGGTGGTCGTCGACGACGCTGATCGGGAGAACGAGGGCGACCTGATCTTCGCCGCCGAATTGGCGACGCCCGAGTTGGTCGCGTTCATGATGACCGCCTGCCGCGGGCTGCTCTGCGTGCCGATGCAGGCCGGGGCCCTGGAACGGTTGCGGCTCGGGCAGATGGTCGAGCACAACACCGAGAAGATGGGCACCGCGTTCACCGTCTCCGTCGACGCCCGCGACGGCATCTCCACCGGCATCTCGGCCGCCGACCGGGCCCGCACCATCCGGCTGCTCGCCGACCCGGCCACCATGCCCGATGAGCTGGTCCGACCCGGGCACATGTTCCCGCTGCAGGCCAAGGCTGGCGGGGTGCTGCGCCGGCCTGGGCACACCGAGGCGGCGGTTGACCTGGCCCGGCTGGCCGGGCTCGCTCCGGTCGGCGTGATCTGCGAGATCGTCAACGACGACGGCACGATGGCCCGCCAGCCGGAGCTGGAGGTATTCGCTGATCGGCACGGCCTGAGCATGATCAGCATCGCCGAGCTGGCCGCGTACCGGCGGCGGACTGAGCCGGCCGTCGAGCGGGTGGCCGAGCCGCTGGTCGAGCGGGTCGCCGAGGCCCGATTGCCCACCGAGCAGGGGATTTTCCGGGCTGTGGGCTATCGCGGGGCGAATGGCGAGGAGCACCTCGCGCTGGTCTTCGGCGATGTCGGCGATCTCGCCGGCGGTCCGCCGCCGCTGGTCCGGGTGCACTCCGAATGCCTCACCGGCGACGTGTTCGGATCGCTGCGCTGCGACTGCGGGCCGCAACTGCACGCGGCGCTGGCCGAGGTGGCCGCCGCCGGCCGCGGCGTGGTGCTCTACCTGCGCGGTCACGAGGGGCGCGGCATCGGATTGCTGCACAAGCTGCGCGCGTACCGGCTGCAGGATAGTGGCGCGGACACGGTGGACGCCAACCTCGAGCTGGGGCTGCCGGCCGACAGCCGCGATTACGGGATCGGCGCGTCGATGCTGGCTGATCTCGGCGTGCACGCCGTACGGCTGCTGACGAACAACCCCGCGAAGCAGACCGGCCTGGAGGCGTACGGCCTGACGGTCAGCGAGCGGGTGCCGATGCCGGTGCTGGCCACCACGGAGAATCTGGCCTACCTGACGACCAAGCGGGACCGGATGGGCCACGACCTGCCGGGTTTGCCCGAGCTTGACCCGGCTGGGGGAGCGCTGCGATGAGCGGCGCCGGCAGACCGGACGACTCCACTGTGGACGCCGAGGGGTTGACCGTCGGAATCGTCGCGACGCGGTGGCACTCCGACATCGTCGAGGCCCTGCTGGAACGGTCCGTCGCGGGCTCGATCGCCTGCGGGGTAAGCGATCCGCTGGTGGTACGGGTTGCCGGGTCGGTGGAGCTGCCGGTGGCGGTGCAGGCGGTGGCGCGGCGCTGCGACGCCGTCGTCGCGCTGGGCGTGGTGATCCGCGGTGGGACCCCGCACTTCGAGTACGTGTGCGATGCGGTGACCGCGGGGCTGACCCGGGTCACGTTGGACGAGTCGACCCCGGTCGGCAACGGCGTCCTGACATGTGACACGGTTGAGCAGGCGCTCGACCGGTGCGGACGGCCCGGCAGCGCGGAGGACAAGGGATGGGAGGCGACCGTGGCGGCACTCGACACGGCTGTCGTGCTACGTCAACTGCGACATCGCAGCTGACCTCAGCATTTCCCCTTCCCTGACATTCCCATTTCGAGAGGACCTCTCGCCGTGCTGTCACTTGTCCTGCCCAAGGGTTCGCTGGAAAAGCCGACCCTGGAACTCTTCGCCGCCGCCGACCTCGCCGTTCAACGTGGCAGCGACCGCGACTACCACGCCTCGATCGACGACCCGCGAATCGACCGGGTGCGTTTCCTGCGTCCGCAGGAGATCCCGGTTTACCTGCAGCAAGGGCTTTTCGACCTCGGTATCACCGGCCGCGACTGGATCGCCGAGACCGGTTCGAATGTCGTGAGCCTCGGTGAATTGCAGTACAGCCGGGCCACGGCCCGGCCCGTGCGCATCGTGCTGGCTGTCCCGCAGGCGCACCCGGCCGAGTCGGTCTCCGATCTGCCGGACGGTGTCCGGGTCTCCACCGAGGTGCCCGAGCTGACCCGCCGATACTTCGACGAGGCCGGTGTGAAGGCGACCATCATCCCGTCGGCCGGTGCCACCGAGGCGAAGGTGCCCGACATCGTCGACGCCATCGTCGACCTGACCGAGACCGGCTCATCGCTACGCAAGGCGGGCCTGAAGATCATCGGCACTCTGCTCACCAGCTACACCGAACTGGTCGCCAACGCCGATGCCTATGCGGACCCGGTGAAACGAGCGGCGATGGAGGACATCGCGCTGCTGTTGCGCGGCGCCATCCGGGCCCGGGGCCGGGTCCTGCTCAAGTTGAACGTGGCTGCGGCCGATCTGGCGGCGGTGCTGGACATCATGCCCTCGGCCGGCTCGCCGACCCTGATGAATCTGGCCTCGGGAGAGCACTCGGCCGTCGAGGCCGTCGTCCCCAAGACCGGCATCAACGAGCTCATCCCGGCACTGAAGGCCGCCGGGGCGTTCGACATTCTCGAGCTGCCGATCGGCAAGATCGTCGATTGACCCGCGCCGCCGGACTGACGACGCCACTGGCTGTGGCCATCGGCGTCGTCTCCGGTGTGCTGATCGCGTCCCAGGCGCGGATCAACGCCCAACTCGGCGCCGATCTCGATCAGCCGGTGCTGGCCGCGGTGATCTCCAACTCCGGCGGCCTGCTGGTCCTCGCGGTCGCGTACGGGCTGCGGCCGGCCGCGCGGGCCGGTTTCCGCCGCGCCCGGGCCGCGGGCCTGCCGTGGTGGCGCTTCTCCGGCGGGGCGTTCGGCGCCACCCTGGTCGCGGGCGCGGCGCTGGTGGTGCCGACCCTGGGCGTGGCGCTCTTCACGGTCGGCAACGTGGCCGGGCAGACCGTGGCCGGCCTCGCCGTGGACCGGGCCGGCCTCGGCCCCGGCGGTCGGCGCCCGGTGACCCCGGCCCGGATGGCCGGGGCAGCGCTGACCGTGGTGGCGGTGGTGATCGCCGAGTCCGGTGCCGCCGGTGACTTGTCCATTCCGCTGGTGCTGACCGCGGCCGCCATCGGTACGGCCAGCGCGATGCAGCAGGCGCTCAACGGCCGGGTTCAGCAGGCGGCCGGCGACCCGCTGGTCGCCACCACCGCGAACTTCGTCGTCGGCACGGCGGTGCTGTTGCTCGCGCTCGGTGGTTTCGCCACGGTCGAATCGGCCGGGGTGGACCGGTGGCCCAGCCAGTGGTGGCTCTACGTCGGTGGCCTGTTCGGGATCGGCGTCGTGCTCGGCGCGGTGGTGGCGGTGCGCGTGATCGGGGTGTTCCGGCTCGGGCTTGCCGTCATCGCCGGCCAGCTCGCCGGCGCGGTGACGCTGGACGTCGTGGTGCCGGGTCGGTCCGGCGGCGTCACGGCGAGCGTGATCGTCGGCGTGGTGCTGACGTTCGTGGCTGTCGCGCTGGCCGGCCGGGTGCCGCGTGTCCGCCCGGCCGGCGGCCGGGGGAGACTGGACCCGTGACTTCGCAACCCGGAAGCGACGCAACGGCCGACACCATCATCTCCGCTCGCCCGGAACGGCTGCGGCGCTGGTGCCTGCTCGGCGCGGGCGTGGTGTTCGTGCTGTTCACGGTGGCGGCGGTGCTGCTTCGGGTCGGGTCCGGCAAACATGCCTTCGGGGTGGCCGACCAGATCGCCGTTTTTGTATTGGGAGCGGCGATTGCGGCCGGCATCATGATGCCGGCCCGGTCCCGGTTGCGCGCCGACTCCGAGAAGCTGTGGGTCCGCAATGCGTTCGGCACCCACGAGGTGCCGTGGAATCTGGTGACCGCGGTCCGGTTCGACGACCGGTCGCCCTGGGCCACCCTGGAGTTTCCGGACGGCGATCTGCTGGCGGTGATGGCTGTGCGCGCAACCGACGGCGAACTGGCGGTGCACAACGTGCAGGCGCTGCGGTCGCTCTGCGACGCCCACGGCGCCGCGCGGTAGTTACCTCGTTGCGGGGTCTGCCGCAACCCGTTGTCCACAGCCGAATCCGTCATCCACAGATGCCCGCTGTCGCTATCGAACATACGTTCTATTCAGCAATCTGAGTTCACCGGACAGTGAACTCGGAGGTTCCCGTGGCAGACGATCGCGCACCGCGCATTCAGAAGACCGATCATCGCAATGACGTGCGCATCATCGGACAGCTCAGTGACATTGCTGTCCGGCGGACGCTCAGCAGCGGTGCCGCGGCCGTGACCTGGCGGCTGGTGGTGCAGCGATCGGTCGTGCCACCCGGCGGTTCGAGTTACGACACGATCGACTGCCTTGCCGTGGCGGCTTCGCCGCGGCGGTACGCCCCGTCCTGGCGGGCCGGTGATGTGATCGCGTGCGAAGGGTCGCTGCGCCGGCGCTTCTGGCGGTCCGGCGGCGCCACGATCAGTCGTTGCGAGGTGGAGGTGACGCGAGCGCATGTGGTCCGCCGCACCCGGATGAAGCCCGCAGCGGAGACGGAGGCTTCTCAGTCGGAGTCGGCTGAATCGGAGTTGGCTGAATCGGAGTCTGTTCAGCCGCCGGCTCAGTCCGAATCGTAGGTGCGGAAGACGATGCCGGTCGCCGGTTTGGGGGTGAAGAGGGTGGACTTACGGGGCATCCGGTCGCCATCGGCCGCCACCGCGGCAACCTGGTCGACGCTGGTGGCGTTCAGCAGCAGCACCAGGCCGCCGTTGTTCCGTACCTGGGCCACCGCCCGTTCGGCCTCGTGGTCGTAACTGACCAGATCCTCCGGCACTCTCCAACACCCCTCGAGCAGGGATCGGTGCGCCACCGTGACATCCAGTTGGTCCAACGTCCGACCGGGCTGTGCCGGCGGGACCCGCCGGATCAGCTGCCAGTCGCTGCCGTCGGTGAGCACGAACGCGGTGCCCGAACGGCCGGCGTCGGCGAGCACCTGCAGAGCGGCGGCCGCGGGGCCGGCCACTGCGGTGCTGCTGAATTCCGGACCGAGCCTGGCGCGAGCGTCGGACAGGCTGAGGTCGGGCACTATCCGGTGGATCGCCTCGACCTGCGGACCGAACCGGCGGGCATCGACCAGGTACGTCAGCCCGAAATCCCATGGCCCGGGCCCGCGACCGGCACCGTGCTGTGCGGCCTGATGCGCGAGATAGGTGGCGTAGCGATGATGTCCGTCGGCGATGAGCGCGTGCGCCGGGTAGAGCTCGGCGGCGAGCGTCCGCAGCTGCTCCGGATCGGTCACCGCCCACAGCCGGTGTCGCTGTCCGTCCTCGGCCCGGATGTCCGTCAATGGCTGGGTGCTGTCCACACCGGCGACGAGTTCGCCGGCCGTGGGCCCGCCGTCGTACACGAGGTAGATCGGTTCGAGATTCGCCTCGGTCGCCTCGGTCAGCGCGAGGCGGTCTGCAACCGGCCCCGGCATGGTGTTCTCGTGTGGCAGCACGATCCCGTCGTCCGGCCCGCTGAGCGCCAGTGTGCCCAGCAATCCGCGGGTCGTCGCCGCGCCGGAGGACATCTCGTAGACATAGATCCCGGGCAGTTGATCACGCTCGAGCACGCCGGTCGAACGCCACTCGCGGAGCGTGCGAGCCGCCCGTCGGTATCTGCTTGCCGGGCCCGAGGGGTCATCTCGTGGGAGGATGAGGTGAACGGCGTTGTGCCGCTCCAGGTGTTCCAGGGCGTCCTGCTGCGCCGCGTCGATGACGTCGTACGGCGGGCAGAGCAGTCCGGCGGGCGACGTCGCCGCGGCTCTGGAGTACCGCAAGGCACGGAACGGGGCGAGCACGAGGCCCTTGGGGAAGGGAATGGTGGAGTCGGACGGCACGTGATCGCCAGTGGTCATGGCCGCATCGTAGGTGCCCGTTGCCGCAGGTCCGAGAGGACATCGGCAGGGGCAGGGAGGAGTGAGCGCCTGTGGCCGCGTACAGCCCGAATGAATACGACGGTTCGTCCAATATCTCCAATAGCTCCAATAGCACAGCCCACCAACCGTACGAAGATGTGCCACCGCCGCCTGACGTGGTGCCCGAGGGCGAGGTCTACGACTGGTACATCCGGGGCGTGGAGCTGCTCGAGGGCGGCAGTCCCGCGGCCGCCATCACCCTCATCCAGCGTGCGGCGGATTCCGAGCCCGAGTCGCGCAGCGTTCGCGAGGCATTGGCCCGGGCCCAGTTCGACGCCGGTTTCTACCCGGAGGCGGTCGCCAACTTCGGCTGGATCGTGTCGGTCAATCCGGCGGATGACTACGCCCAGTTCGGACTTGGACTGGCGGCGGCGAAGATCGGAGACCTCAAGAGTGCCGTCGAGCATCTTGCGCTCGCGGCCGCCATGCGGCCGGACATCACCCATTACGGCACGGCCCTGCGCGGTGCGCGGGCCGCGCTTGCGGCCGTTCGCAAATGACGGGAGCGCCCCCGCCCAGGCCGATGATCGGCCGGTGACATGACCACTGAGCTGCCGCTCCCTGCGCTCACCACGGCCAGTGGCCCACCCGCGGAGGAGTTCGACGTCGCGCTGCTCGATCTCGACGGCGTGGTGTACCTCGGCCGCGAGCCGGTGCCCGGGGCCGCCGCGGCACTGGCCGCGGCCCGGGAACGGGGAATGCGCATCGCGTTCGTCACCAACAACGCGTCCAGGACCCCCGATGAGGTGGTGACGCTGCTGGACGAGGTCGGGGTGAAGGCCGAGCCGGCGGAGGTCGTGACCTCGGCGCAGGCTGCCGCCCGGGTGCTGGCCGAGCGACTGCCGGCGGGCGCGCGGGTGTTGGTCATCGGGTCCGCCGCGCTGCGCGCCGAGGTCGTCGCCCGCGGACTGGTGCCGGTGAGCGAGGCCGAGGACGACCCGCAGGCGGTGGTCTGCGGGTTCTCCCCGGAGCTCGGCTGGCGCCACCTGGTGGAGGCGACCGTCGCGGTGCGTCGGGGTGCGTACTGGCTGGCCACCAACCTCGACATCACGCTCCCGTCGCCGCGCGGCCCGGTGCCAGGCAACGGTTCCCTGGTCGGCGCGGTCGCGGCCGCGCTCGGCCGGCGGCCGGACGTCGCCGGGAAGCCGGATCCGGCGCTGCACCGGGAATCGGTGGACCGGACCGGCGCCCGGCGCCCGATCGCCGTCGGCGACGTGCTCGGCACCGACATCGAGGGCGCCAACCGGGTCGGTTGCGCCTCGTTGCTGGTGCTGTCGGGGGTGACCGTGCCGGCCGATGTGCTGATCGCGGCCCCCAAGCATCGCCCGACCTTCATCGCCGCGGACGTCGGCGGGCTGTTGAACGCCCAAGCCGCGGTCGACGTGACCGGGTCGGATTACCGGTGCGGACGGTGGCGGGCCAGTTGGGAGGGCGCCGGTGTCACGCTGCGGGTCGGATCCGGGGCCCCGTCGACCGATGCCCGCCCGGTGTCGGACCCGGACCGGTTGGATGCGCTGCGGGCCGCCTGTGTGGCGCTGTGGTCCGCGACCGGCATCGCGTCGCCGACGTCCGTCGACGAGCTCGGCGAGGTGCTGAGCGCCGGCGGCGAGGAGGCCGCGGCAGTGTTGCGAGACTGGGGAGTCCCGGCCGGCGCCTGAGGGCCCAGAAGCGTGCGGCCCAGAAACGTAAGACCCAGAAACGTAAGATCTAGAAGAAGCTGCGCAGTTTGAGCAGGTCGCGCATGCCGGCGTTGATCTTCAGCCGGCCGGTTGCCCAGGCGGCGGCCAGCTTCAACCGGCCGTCGGTGAGCGCGACCAGATCGTCGCTGGTCATCTCCAGGGTGACCGCGTCGGTGGGAGCCGGCGCCTGCTCGATGTCGTGCAGTCCGCCGTCCCGCAGTTGGCCGACGAACGTCACGTCCAGATCCCGGATGTGGCAGGCGATCGTGCGTTCCTCGATGCGGTCTCGGGTCGCGGCGTCAGTCCGGGCCAGCCGGGCGGCGACCGCCTGCAGCGCAGCCTCGCATTCCTCGACCGTCGCCATATATTCGAACTCTCCCTGAAAATCTGACCGCATATGTCGGGCCGTGAATGTCGGACCACAAATGTCGGGCGAGACCGTATCGCACCGAGCCGGTGGCGTTTCCGGTGTGGCCGGACGTGGACGGTAGCGTGGTGCCGACACATCCTAGGGAGGCCCGCATGGTCCGAGATGCGCTGCGCACGTACCTGTCACTGGCCAGCGGTCTGGTCGACGTCCCTCGGCAACAAGCGGTGCGGGCGGCCCGGGCGCTGGTCAGCCAGGGCGAGGCGACCGCCGAGCAGGCCGGTTCGATCGCCGAGGACCTGCTCGGCACATCCAGGGCCAACCGCGACGCGCTGCGTCAACTGGTCCGGTATGAGGTCGACCGCGGGCTCGGCCGGCTGGGCCTGGCCACCAGCGAGGACGTACGGGACCTGACCAATCGGGTCCACCTGCTCGAGACCGAGTTGCGGACCCTGCGCGGATCGACTGCCGGATCCTCGGCGCGCCCGGCAAATCCGGCGTCGTCGACAGCCGGCAAGAAGGCCGCAGCCAAGAAGGTGTCGAAATCGGCGGCCGCAGCGACGACGGGAAAGGCCGCCAAGAAGGCGTCCGGGTCGAAAGCGGCGCCCGCCAAGAAGGCGGCGAAGAAGACCGCGTCGGCCACCGTGTCTGGCCGACAGGCGCTGACCCGTCCGGTGCCGGCCGGTGATCGCCGTGGTGAGGACAGCCGATGACAGCGCAGTACCCAACGGCATCCGGTGACGGACAGGACGCGACAGGAGCGAGCGCCGCGGATCTGAGCTACGCCGATGTGGCTTCGCCCCCAGCCGCCGCGCAGCCGCCTGATGAACAGGCGCCGGCCGCAGAGGAGTGGTCGCAGCAGCCTTCGGCGGGGGTTGTCCGGTCGTACTCGTGGCCGTCCGCGTCGCCACTCGCACCGGCGGAATCGTCCGAAGTGGACAGCGTCGGGCCGGCGGCGATCGGCGCCGACATCGACGTCGAATCGGCGACCGAAGGTAGATTGTCCACTGTGGACCAAGGTGGCACAGTGGCCGGGCCGGGACCGTCCATAGTGGACGACCGCGAATCCGGCTCGGCCGGGATGAATGAGGAGTCGGCGGCGATGCCGGTCGCAGCACAGGCCGAGCCGGTCGGAGTTCAGGCGGAGTCGGCGGCAACACCGGCTGAGCCGGCTGCGCCACAGGTTGAAGCGGAGGAGCCGGAGCCCACCGACCCGGCCGTGACTCGGATGCGGGCCGTGCAAGGCCGACTCGGTGAGCTGGATGAGCTGCCGATCGAGGAACATCCGGCCCGGTACGAAGAACTGCATGCGGAGCTGGCCGGCGCCCTGGCCCAGATCGACCGCGCCCCGGACAGCCAGGCCTGATCCGGTGCCACGTCGCGCGCGCCTCGACGCCGAGCTGGTGCGTCGGGGGCTGGCCCGATCCCGCGAACAGGCCGCCCACCTGGTGGCCGCCGGCCGGGTGACGGTAGGCGGGCAGCTGGCCACGAAACCGGCGACCGCGGTGGAGCCGGCGACACCGCTGGTGGTCACGGCGGACAGCGACGATCCCGGATACGCGTCGCGGGGCGGGCACAAGCTGGCCGGCGCGTTGACGGAGTTCGACTCGATCGCTGTGGCGGGCCGGCGCTGCCTGGACGCCGGGGCGTCGACCGGCGGCTTCACCGATGTGCTGCTGCGTGGCGGGGCCGCGACCGTGGTAGCGGTGGATGTCGGCTACGGCCAGCTCGCCTGGAAGCTGCAGACCGACGGCCGGGTCGTCGTACACGACCGGACCAACGTGCGGTCGCTGACGCCGGAGGACATCGGCGGCACCGTCGACCTCGTCGTTGCCGATCTCTCGTTCATCTCGCTGCGCCTGGTGCTGCCGGCGCTGGCCGCATGTGCCGGCCCCGGCGCGGATCTGCTGCCGATGGTGAAACCGCAGTTCGAGGTGGGCAAGGACCGGCTCGGCGCCGGCGGGGTGGTGCGCGACGCTGGACTGCGGGCCGAAGTCGTACTCGAGGTGGCCGCCGCGGCGGGGGAGCTTGGTCTCGGCGTGGCCGGCGTGGTGGCCAGTCCGCTGCCCGGACCGTCCGGAAACGTCGAGTACTTCCTGTGGTTGCGGGCCGACGCGCCGCCCGCGGACCCGACCGCCGTCGGTGCCGCCGTGGCGGCGGGACCACAATGAGATGCACACATTGAGATGCAACGAACGTCGGCTGTGAACGGGGAGGCGATGGTGCGGCGGGTGCTGCTGGTGACCCATACGGGTCGATCGGACATCGTGGAGCTGGCCCGGCCCGTCATCGAACGGCTCATCGCCGCGGGCTTCGAAGTATTGGTGCTGGCCGACGAGGTCGGCGAGCTGCATGTCGAGGGCGTCCGGGCCATCGCTGCGGACGAGCAGGCCGCGGCCGGGGTCGAGATGGTGCTGGTCCTCGGCGGTGACGGCACGTTCCTGCGGGCCGCCGAGCTGGCCCGCCCGACCGGAGCGCCACTGCTCGGGGTGAATCTGGGTCGGGTCGGCTTCCTCACCGAGACCGAGCCGGAGGCGGTCGAGGAGACGCTGCAGCGCGTCGTCGACCGCAGCTACGAGGTCGAGGAACGGCTCACCCTCGACGCCGTGGTGCACGCTCCGGACGCTGAACCGGTCGCGACCTGGGCGTTGAACGAGGCGTCGCTGGAGAAACAGCACCGGGAACGGGTCATCGAGGTGGTCCTGGAGGTCGACGGGCGCGCGCTGACCAGCTTCGGCTGCGACGGAGTGCTGTTCGCGACGCCGACCGGCTCGACCGCGTACGCCTTCTCCGCCGGTGGACCTGTGGTCTGGCCGTCGGTCGAGGCGATCGTGGTGGTGCCGAACAATGCGCACGCGCTGTTCGCCAGTCCGCTGGTGACCGGGGCCGACTCGATCCTGAACGTCCGGCTGGCCCGCGCCGGGCACGACGCCGTGCTGTGCTGCGACGGCCGGCGTACCGTCCCGGTCCCGGCCGGCTCCCGGCTGCAGATCTGCCGCGGGAAGCCGGTCCGGATCGCGCGGGTGCTGCCGCGCCGGTTCACTGACCGGCTCGTCGCGAAGTTCGCCCTGCCGGCACACGGATTCCGCGAGCGTCGCCGGTAAAGCCTCACCGGTGCGGCGCTCGTCAGCCGTTAGGGTCAGCCCGAGCACGATTACAGGAGGTTGCCGGTGCTCGAGGAGATGCGCATCCGCGGCCTCGGCGTGATCGAGGACGCGACACTGGAATTCGGTCCGGGGCTGACCGTGGTCACCGGGGAGACCGGCGCCGGCAAGACCATGGTGGTGTCCGGGCTGGCCCTGCTGCTGGGTGAGCGGGCCGACGCCGGCGTGGTCCGCAGCGGGACGGAACGGGCCTCGATCGAGGGGCGGCTGCGACTGGCACCCGATGCGCCGGCGCTGCGCCGCGCGCTGGACGCCGGCGCCGAGGTCGACGATGACGGCACCCTGATCGTGGCCCGGACGGTGGCCGCGGAGGGCCGGTCCCGCGCGCATCTCGGCGGCCGTTCGGTCCCGGTCGGCGTGCTCGCTGAATTGGCCGACGACCTGTTGGCGCTGCACGGGCAGTCCGGGCAGCTGGCGCTGCTGCGCCCGACCGAGCAGCGGAGCGCGCTGGACCGGTACGCCGGCGCGCCGGTGGGCACCCTGCTCGACCGCTACCGGGAGACGTTCGCCGAATGGCGCGAGCTGGCCGCTGACCTCGACGACCGGCTGCGGCGCACCCGGGAACGCCGGCAGGAGGCCGATCTGCTCCGGCACGGACTCGCCGAGATCGCCGAGGTCGACCCGCAGCCGGCCGAGGACACCGACCTGGACGCCGAATCCCGCCGGCTGGCGAACGTCGACGAGCTGCGGATCGCCGCCGAGACTGCGCATCAGGCATTGGCGAGCGATGCGACGTCCGCCGACGCGGTGGACGCCAGCACGCTGGTGGGCGCCGCCCGCCGCGCCCTGGGCCAGACCGACGATCCGGCCCTGACCGGCCTGCACCAGCGGCTCGCCGAGGTGGCGACCCTGCTGACCGACATCACCGCCGAGCTCGCCAGCTACGTCGACCAGTTGGATGCCGATCCGACCCGGCTCGCGGTGGTGGAGACCCGCCGGGCCGCGCTGAAGACGCTGACCCGCAAGTACGCCGAGGACGTCGATGGGGTGCTGGCCTGGGCGGAGCAGGCGACCGGGCGGCTCGCCGAGCTGGACACATCGGACGAGGCGATCGCGGCGCTGACGAAGCGCCGCGACGTCGCCGGGGAGCAGACCGCCGAGGTCGCCGCCCGGCTCACCGCGGCACGATCGACCGCGGCGCGCCGGTTCGCCAAGGCGGTCACGGCCGAGCTGGCCGGGCTGGCGATGCCGGACGCGTCGATCGAGGTCAGCGTGACGCCGAAGCCGGCGGAGGCCGGGGGATTGACGCTCACGATCCACGGCAGCGAGGTGGCCGCCGGCCCGGACGGGGCGGACGACATCGCGATAGCGCTGGTGCCGCACCGCGGCGCCCCGGCCCGGCCATTGCAGCGGTCGGCGTCCGGCGGCGAACTGTCCCGGGTGATGCTGGCGGTCGAGGTGGTGTTCGCCGGAGCGGACCCGGTGCCGACGATGGTCTTCGACGAGGTCGACGCCGGCGTGGGCGGGAAGGCCGCGGCCGAGGTCGGCCGGCGGCTCGCCGCGTTGGCCCGCGATCACCAGGTGATCGTGGTGACCCACCTGCCGCAGGTCGCCGCGTACGCCGATCGGCATCTGGTGGTGGACAAGGACCGTTCCGGCGCGGTGACCCGCAGTGGGGTGCACGCCGTCGCCGAGAGTGAGCGGGCCCGCGAGCTCGCCCGAATGCTCGCCGGGCTGGCCGACAGTGAGCTCGGTCAGGCGCACGCCGAGGAGCTGCTGGTCACCGCCGCGGCGCACAAGAACGCCGCGCACAAGAACGCCGCGCACGAGAACGCGGCGCACAAGAACGAGGGGCCGACCGGGAAACCGGACAAGGCCGCGTCAAAGACCGCATCCAAACCAACCGCCAAGGCGGCAACGAAGACCGCGCAGCGTCGCCGTACCGCCTGAGCCGGTAACGGTTGGCTGTGCTTGACTGACGGTCTCGCGGGCCCTGCGAAAAGAACTATCCTGGCGAGGTAACAGCCGGACTGGTTGATGCTTTCGCGCACATCGACCTCAGTCGAGGAGAGTGCCCGCGCGGCAGGCAGGCGACGGTGAGGGCGTGGCGTACCGGAAAAGCAGGGTCGCCGGTGGCAGGATCATGGCCATGAAGCTTGCCACCCTGCGTCGCGGCCGCAACGGAACGGCTCTTCCGGGAGTCGTCGGAGTGGCCCGGCTCGACCGCCGGACCAAGAATCTCACATCGCGCCTCAACCCGGGCGATGTCGCGATCATCGACCACGTGGACCTCGACCGGGTCAGCGCCGACGCGCTGGTGGCGGCCCGGGTCGGCGCCGTGGTGAACGCGTCGCCCAGCATCTCCGGCCGGTATCCCAACCTGGGGCCGGAGATTGTCGTCTCGGCCGGAATCCCGCTCGTGGACGCCGTCGGCACGGATGTCTTCGCTGCGGTCAAGGAAGGCGTCAAGGTCCGCGTCGACGGTGACACCGTGTACGCCGACGACGAGGTCATCGGCACCGGTACGGCGCAGAACGAGACGAGCATCGCTGAGCAGATGCTCGACGCCAAGGCCGGTCTGGCCTCGCAGTTGGAGGCGTTCGCCGCCAACACGATGGAATACATGAAGCGCGAGCGCGGGCTGCTGCTCGACGGCGTCGGCGTCCCGGCCATCAAGACCAAGCTGGAGCACCGACATGCCCTCGTCGTGGTCCGTGGGTACGACTACCGGGAGGACATCGCGGCGCTGCGCCCGTACATCCGGGAGTACCGCCCAGTCCTCATCGGCGTCGACGGCGGCGCGGACGCGCTGCGGGAGGCCGGCTACACCCCGGACCTCATCGTCGGCGACATGGATTCGGTCAGCGACGACGTGCTGCGTTGCGGCGCGGAGGTCGTCGTGCACGCCTATCCCGACGGCCGCGCGCCCGGGCTGGAGCGGGTGCAGGATCTCGGCGTGGAGGCGGTCACCTTCCCGGCGGCCGGCACCAGCGAGGACATCGCCCTGCTGCTGGCCGATGAGAAGGGCGCCGAGCTGATCGTGGCGGTCGGCACCCACCAGAACCTGGTCGAGTTCCTCGACAAGGGGCGCAGTGGAATGGCCTCGACTTTCCTGACCCGGTTGCGGATCGGCGGCAAGCTGGTCGACGCCAAGGGGGTCAGCCGGCTCTACCGCAGCCGCATCTCGACCAAGGCGCTGCTGTTCCTGGTGCTCGCCGCGCTCATCGCGATCGGTGCCGCGCTGGCCGTGTCCACCGCGGGGCGTACGTATCTGGACATCCTGAGCGATAAGTGGGACAGCTTTGTCTTCTGGGTCGAGGGTCTTTTCAAGTGATTGATTTCCGGTACCACATCGTCTCGCTCATCTCGGTCTTCCTGGCCCTGGCATTGGGAATCGTCGTCGGCACGACGCAGCTCAACGGCGCGGTCCTGTCGGACCTGCGACACCAGGTCAAGGGGCTGAAGAGCGACAAGCACAATCTGCAGCAGGACACCCGAACCCTGCAGGGTCAGATCAAGGGCGGGGACGCGTTCGCCAAGAGCGTGGCGCCGGCCGTGGTGGCCAACAAACTGTCCGGCGCGAGCGTGCTCGTCGTCGCGGCGCCCGGCGCGTCCGGTGCGACGGTCGACGGGGTCACCTCGGAGCTGAAGGACGCCGGCGCGACGATCACCGCCCAGGCCAAGCTCACCGCCGACTACATCGACCCGCGGCGTGCCTCGGACATGAAGGGGTACGTCACCTCCGCGCTGCCGGCCGGTTTCAAGCTGCCGACCACCGACGATGCCGGAGTCCTGGCCGGAGCCCTGCTCGCCGACGTGCTCACGGGCAAGGCCGACCAGAAGGAGCCGACCGACGACGAACGGCAGCAGGTGCTCGCCGGCTTCGGGACGCTGAACGTGGTGCGGCTGCAGGAGACGAACGTGAAGCCGGCCGACTACGCGGTGCTGGTCAGCAGCGACGCCATGACCGGCGACAACCCGCAGGCGCAGGCCAAGACGCTGGCCGCGCTGGGTAGCGCATTGCAGCAACGCACCAAGGGCGTCCTGATCGCGGGCAACAGCGCCTCGGCCGAGTCGGACGGGCTGCTCGGCGTGGTGCGGGCCGACGACACGCTGTCGGCCAAGCTGTCCACTGTGGACAATGCGGATTCGGTGTCGGGTCAGGTGGTCAGCGTGCTGGGCCTGGCCGCACTGGGCAACGGAAAGCCCGCCGGTCAGTACGGCCTGGCCGGCAATGCCGGGTCGCAGCTGCCCGCCATCACCCCGTGACGCCGCTGCCGCTCTCGCTGGTCGGGAGCACGCTGGCCCGCGGATCGCTGCGGGTGTTGAGCCGGCGACCGCCCGGCGGAAACGCCGCTTGGGACCGGACCAACCACCGTGGGGCGACGGTGAGCCTGCTGGCCGGGCCGGCCGTGGTGCTCGCGGCGTCGGTCACCTCGGCCCTGGGGGCGCCGACCCGGCAGCTGGGCGCCGCGGCGCTCGCCGTCGGTCTGGCCGCCGGCGCCGTGGGTCGTTACGACGACACCCGAGGAGCCGAAGAGGCCACCTCCAAGGGTTTTCGCGGCCATCTGCGGGCCGCGGCCACCGGCCGGCTGTCCGGCGGAGCGGTGAAGGTGCTCGGCATCGGCGCGGTCAGCGTGCTCGCCGCCGGCGCGGTGACCCGCAACCCGGTGCAGCGTCTCGTAGCCGGCGGGGTAATCGCCGGCGCCGCCAACCTCGTGAACCTGCTGGATCTGCGCCCCGGCCGGGCCCTGAAGGTGTACACCCTCGCCGCCACCCCGCTGCTGTCCGGGCCGTACGGCGGGCTGCTCGCCGGACCGGTCGGCGCCGCGTCGGCCATGCTGCCGGACGACCTGGGCGAGCGGGTGATGCTCGGCGACGCCGGAGCCAACGGCCTGGGTGCTCTGCTGGGCCTGCGACTGGCCGCCGGCGCCTCGCCCCGCGGCCGGGTCGCGCTGCTCGCCGGACTGGCCGCGCTGACGGCGGCGAGCGAGGTGGTCAGCTTCTCCAAGATCATCGCCGCGACGCCGGGGCTGCGCGAGCTCGACGCCCTGGGGCGCCGACCGGCCCGTTGAGACCGGTCCAGTGACGGCCGGATCCGCCGGCGGCGCACCGGGCGCAGCCTCGGGCGGGCTGCGCCGGGTCGCCCAGGGTGCGGCCTTGATCGCCGCGATCACCCTGCTGGCCCGGCTGATCGGGTTCGGCCGGCAGGTCGTCTTCGCCAGGGCGGTCGGGCCGAACTGCGTCGGCAGCACCTACCAGACGGCCAATACCGTCCCGAACATCCTGTACGAGATCGTGGCCGGCGGAGCGCTGGCGAGTCTGGTGGTGCCGTTGTTGGCCGGAGCGGTGAGCGCCGGCGACCGGGACAGCGTCCGCGCCACGGCGTCGGCGTTGCTGACCTGGACCGTCAGCATTCTGGTGCCGCTGGCGATCGTCGTGGCCGTCCTCGCGCACCCGCTTATCGCTCTGCTGCTCGGCGACACCCGATGCGGGGGAGCGGCCGACCTCGGCGCCAGGATGATCGTCGTCTTCGCGCCGCAGATCGTGCTGTACGGGATCGGCGTCGTGCTCACCGGCGTGCTGCAGGCGCACGAGCGGTTCGCCGGCCCGGCGCTGGCGCCGCTGCTGTCCAGCCTCGTCGTCATCGCCGCGTACCTGCTCTACTGGGCCGATTCCGGGGCGTCGGCCTCGGTCGCCGGGCTGGGCCACACCGCGGAGCTGCTGCTGTCGGTCGGCACCACCATCGGGGTGGTTGCGCTGTCGCTCTCGCTGCTGATTCCCTTACGCAGAGCCGGTATCCGGCTCCGACCGAGTTACCATTTCCCGCCCGGCGCGGCCCGGCGGGCGGCCCGGCTCGCGGCCGCCGGGGTCGCCGCGCTGGTCGCCCAGCAGCTGTCCGTGGCGGTGGCGCTGCGGCTGGCCAACGATCACACCGCCGGCGGCACCGTGGTGGTCTTCACGCTGGCCCAGACCGTCTTCCTGCTGCCGTGGGCGACGTTGGCCGTTCCCCTTGCCACCTCGGCGTTTCCGCGGTTGGCGGCGGCGGTGGACCGAGGTGAGGACGACCGGTACGCGCGCACCTCGGGGCAGGTGTCCCGGATGGTGGTTGCGGTGACCCTGGTGGCCGCTGCCGTGCTGATTGCCGCGGCGGTGCCGATCGGCCGGGTGCTGGTGCAGGGTGTCGGTCGGGGCGGGGACGTCACCGAGCTGGCTCGCGGCATCGTCGCCTTCGCCCCCGGCCTGGTCGGGTACGGGCTGCTCGCGCTGTTGTCCCGCGCGCTCTACGCCCGGCACGACGCCCGCACGCCCGCGGTCTGCACCGTGATCGGCTGGCTGGTGGTGGTGGTGGCCGACCTGGTGCTGTCGGCCGAGTTGCCGTCCGGATCTCGGGTGCTGGCGCTGGCACTGGGCAACAGCATCGGGATGACAGTGGCGGCGATCCTCTTGCTGGGCGGGCTGTTGCGCCGGGCCGGCGGTGCCGCACTGCGTGGGGTGCCGCGGATGACCGCGGTTGCCCTGATCGCCGCGGCGGTGGCCGGCGCGGCCGGGCGGTGGCTCGCCTCCGAGCTGGCCGGTGGCGGCGCAGTGGCAGCGCTCGGGCAGTGTGTGGTGGTGGGTGTGGTGACCCTGCTGGTGGCCGCGGCGGCGCTGTCGGTGCTGGCCCGGGACGATGTGCGGCGGTTGCTGCGGATGAGGAGAGGCTAGATGCGTGTTGCCCTGGTCCTGGCGACCAGCACCGGCGGAGTCGGCCGGCACGTCCACTCGTTGACCGGTGCGCTGGTGCGGGCCGGTCACCAGGTCGCCGTGCTCGGTCCGGCCGCGACGGAGGAGCTGTTCGGCTTCACCGCGGTCGGAGCGAGCTTCGCCCCGGTGCAGATCGCGTCCGGGCCACGGCCGGTGGCCGACGCCCGGGCGGCGGGGCGGTTGCGGCGGCTGGTCCGCGGCGCGGACGTGGTGCACGCACATGGGCTGCGGGCCGGTCTGATCTCGGCCCTGGCGGTGGCCGGGCGCCGTACCCCGCTGGTGGTCAGCTGGCACAACCAGGTGTTGGCGACCGGCCTGCGGGCCCGCGTCGCGGCGCCGCTGGAACGGGTGGTGGCGCGGTCGGCCGACGTGACCTTGGGTGCCTCGGCCGATCTGGTGGACCGGGTGCGGTCGCTCGGCGGACAGGACGTCCGGCTGGGTGCGGTGGCGGCGCCGGCCCTGGAGCCGCCGGCCCGGACGGCCGCGGCGACCCGGGCCGAGCTCGGCATCGGTGCCGCGCCGGTGGTGCTGGCGGTCGGCCGGCTGCACCCGCAGAAGGGGTACGACGTGCTGGTCCGGGCCGCCGCTCACCTGCTCGACCGCGAGCCCGCGCCGGTGGTGCTGGTGGCCGGCGACGGGCCGTTGCGGGACGAACTGACCGGCCAGATCGATGCGGTGGGTGCGCCGGTTCGCCTGCTGGGCAGGCGTTCTGACGTGGCCGAGCTGCTGGCCGTCGCCGACCTCGTGGTGCTTCCGTCGCGGTGGGAGGCCCGTTCGCTGACCGCGCAGGAGGCGATGCGGGCCGGCCGGCCGCTGGTGACCACCACCGTCGGCGGGCTGCCCGGACTGGTCGGCGACGCGGCCGTGCTGGTGCCGCCGGACGACGTCGCGGCGCTGGCCACGGCCGTACGGGAGCTGCTGGACGATCCGGTCGAGGCGGCCCGGCTCGGTGAGCTCGGCCGGGCGTTGGCGGCCGGCTGGCCGACCGAGGCCGACACCGCGGCCCAGATCGCCGCCGTCTACGCCGAGCTGGTGTCCAGCTGATCGGGACGCGCCGCGCGCATGGCCTGGCCAGTGAGACCGCCGGAGCGTGTTACCGTGAATTCCCGTGGATCGTGGGGCTCGGCACACCGGCCCTACAGCGAACTGACCGCGGGAGCCCCCCTTGTTGCAGTCCGATCGGACGACGAAGCACATATTCGTGACCGGAGGCGTCGCCTCCTCACTCGGTAAGGGGTTGACCGCGAGCAGTCTCGGCAACCTGCTGACCTCGCGCGGCCTACGGGTGACGATGCAGAAGCTCGACCCGTACCTCAATGTCGACCCCGGGACGATGAACCCGTTCCAGCACGGCGAGGTCTTCGTCACCGACGACGGCGCCGAGACCGACCTCGACATCGGTCACTACGAGCGGTTCCTGGACGTGAACCTGCGCGGCCTGGCCAACGTGACGACCGGCCAGGTCTATTCGGAGGTCATCGCCAAGGAGCGGCGCGGTGAATACCTCGGCGACACCGTCCAGGTCATCCCGCACATCACCAACGAGATCAAGCAGCGCGTCCTGGACATGGGCGGCGCGGGCATCGACGTGGTCATCACCGAGGTCGGCGGCACGGTGGGTGACATCGAGTCGCTGCCGTTCCTGGAAGCGGCCCGGCAGGTGCGGCACGACGTCGGCCGGGACAACTGCTTCTTCCTGCACGTCTCGCTCGTTCCGTATCTGGCACCCAGCGGTGAGATGAAGACCAAGCCGACCCAACACTCGGTCGCGGCGCTGCGCAGTATCGGTATCCAGCCCGATGCATTGGTGTGCCGCTCGGACCGGGAGCTGCCGGACGGGTTGAAGCGCAAGATCTCGCTGATGTGCGACGTCGAGGAGGAGGCGGTGATCTCCAATGCGGATGCACCGTCGATCTACGACCTCCCGAAAGTGCTGCACGGACAGGGCCTGGACGCCTACGTCGTACGCCGGCTCGGCCTGCCGTTCCGCGATGTCAACTGGACCGAGTGGGATGACCTGCTCCAGCGGGTGCACCGACCGGCCCAGACCGTCCGCATCGCTCTGGTCGGGAAATACATCGACCTGCCGGACGCCTACCTCTCGGTCACCGAGGCGTTGCGGGCCGGTGGGTTCTCCCATAAGGCGAAGGTGGAGATCCACTGGGTGCCCTCGGACGACTGCATCACCCCCGAAGGCGCCGCGCACGCATTGTCCAATGTGGATGGTGTATTGATTCCAGGTGGTTTCGGGGTACGTGGAATCGAGGGGAAGATCGGCGCCGTGCGCTACGCCCGGCTGCGCCAGATCCCTTTGCTGGGGCTGTGTCTGGGGCTGCAGTGCCTGGTTATCGAGGCCGCCCGGGGGCTCGCCGGAATAGCTGGCGCGAATTCCGCGGAATTCGATCAGGCCGGGTCCGACCCGGTGATCGCCACCATGGCCGAGCAACTTGACGTGGTCGACGGCAAGAAGGACATGGGCGGCACGATGCGTCTTGGCGCCTATACAGCGGAGCTGAAAGCCGGCTCGGTGGTGGCGACGGCGTACGGCGCCAACGAGGTGTCCGAGCGGCACCGGCACCGGTACGAGGTGAACAACGCCTACCGGGAGCGGCTGGAGCAGGCCGGCCTGGTGTTCTCCGGGCTGTCGCCGGACGGCCGGCTGGTGGAATACGCCGAGCTCTCGAAGGACGTGCACCCGTTCTTTGTCGGCACGCAGGCGCACCCGGAATTCAAGTCCCGGCCGACCCGCCCGCACCCGCTGTTCCGAGCCTTCGTCGGCGCGGCCCTGGATTACGCCGCCGCCGAGCGGTTGCCGGTGGAACTGGCCGAGCCGGCTCAGGTGTGAGCCCCCACCCACCCACCCACCCACCCACCCACCCCTTCCCCGCGAATGTGGCGTTGGGGTGACTAGATTGCCCCAAAGCCACATTGGCGGGGAATGGGTTGGCGGGAAAGATGGGTGACGCAGTGAGCCCGCACGACTACGCGGTGCGGTCCTCGGTCGAGGTCTACCGCGGCAAGCTGTTCGCGTTGCGCCGCGACGAGGTTTCGATGCCCGGCGGCACAACCGCGGTGCGCGAGGTGCTGGTGCATCCGGGCGCCGTGGTGATCGCGGCGGTCGACGAGGCGGACCGGATCGTGCTCGTGCGGCAGTACCGGCACCCGATCCGCCGCTATCTCTGGGAGATTCCGGCCGGGCTGCTCGACGTCGACGGTGAGCCGCCGGTGGACGGGGCGCGCCGCGAACTGGCCGAGGAGGCGGGTCTGCTGGCCCGGGACTGGCACGCGCTGCTGGATCTGGCGACGTCGCCCGGCATCAGCTCCGAGACGATCCGGGTGTTCCTGGCCCGCGGTCTGTCCGATGTGCACGAAGCGGATCGCTACGTGCCGCGGGGCGATGAGGAGGTCGAGATGACGGTCGAGCGGATCGATCTCGACGAGGCGGTCCGCCGCGCGCTGGCCGGTGAATTGGAGAACGCGGCGACGGTGGCCGGAGTGCTGGCCGCCGCCCGCGCCCGGGATGCCGGCTGGCAGGGTCTGCGTCCCGCTGACGCGCCGTGGGTCGGCCGCCGGTGACGGCAATCCTCGTCTACGACGGCGACTGCGGATTCTGTACGACCTGTGTCGGGTTCATCGACCGGCACCTGCACACCTCGGCCACCATCGCCGCCTGGCAGCACATTGAGCTGGGTCCGCTGGGCCTGACCACGAAACAGGTGCACGACAAGCTGCAGTGGGTGGCCGCGGACGGAACGGTCAGCTCTGGGCACGCAGCGATCGGCCGGCTGCTCGTGGACTCCGGCGGCTGGTGGCGCATCCCGGGCCGGATCGCCCTCACCCGCCGTTCTGCTGGCTCGCCGCCGGCATCTACCGGCTGATCGCCGACAATCGTGGCCGGCTGCCGGGCGGGACTCCGGCCTGCGCGCTGCCCCCGGACCAACGACCCGGCGCCCACGCACACCAGTAACCCCGGTCTCAGGTCAGCCGGTCGAGGCCGTGGGGGAGCCGATCGCGCCGGGCCGCGTCGGCGAGAAATCGGGCCAGGTCGGTACGGAAGGCTTGGGCGGCGGGCGGCGCCTCGACGTCAGTGCGGTGGGCCAGCGCGATGGTGCGGGTCATCCCGTCGATCGGTGTGCCGCGCAGTCGCGGATGCCCGGCCAGGACCATGCTCGGCACGACGGCGAGGCCGAGCCCGGCCTCGACAAACCGCAGGACAGCGTCCATTTCGCCGCCCTCCACGGCGAATTCGGGCTCGAATCCGGCCGCGCGGCACGCCGTCGTCGTGGACTCGCGCAGGTCGTACCCGCGCCGGAACATCACGATCGGCCGGTCGCGCAGCGCCGTGATCGGGAGGCTCGGAGCGTCGGTCAGGGCAGGTGCGCGGGCGGGCGCGACCGCGACCAGATTCTCCCGGAGCAGCGCGGTGGCCGTCAGCGTCGGGTCGCCGGCGGGCAGCGGGGCGATGATCAGCGCGAGGTCGAGTTCGCCGCGGGTGAGGTCGGCGACCAGGTCGCGTGAGCCGCTCTCCTCGACCAGGATCTCAATGCCGGGATGCCGCTGGTGGAAGACCGCGATGGCGTCGGCGAGCAGCCCTACGCAGAGGCTCGGGGTCGCGCCGAGTCGCACTCGGCCGCGGCGCAGCCCGGTCAGCTCCTGCACCTGCCGCTTCGCCGTCTCCACGTCCGCCAGGATGCGTTTGGCCAGTGGCAGCAGCGCCTCGCCGGCCTGGGTCAGCGTGACGTCGCCGCGTACCCGGTTGAACAGCGGGGCGCCAAGCTCGCGCTCCAGGGATCGGATCTGCTTGCTCAGCGACGGTTGCGCGACCCGGCACAGCTCGGCCGCATTGGTGAAGTGCCGTGTCTCGGAGACGGCGAGGAAGTACGACAGGTGCTGCAGCTGCATGCCGACAACGATAGCCTAAGGCTACCGAGTCAAGCGCTACGATGTCTTGGACGTTCTGGAGTTGGCTCCATACGTTGGACCTCATGGCAAGTGCGATCGCGACCGGCTACCGGTCCTCCATCGGTAAGAAGGCCGTCATGGCGGCCAGCGGTGGCGTCCTCGTGTTGTTCCTGATCGGCCACCTGATTGGGAATCTGAAGATCTTCTTCGGCGCCGCCACGTTCAACCACTATTCGGCGTGGTTGCGCAATCTCGGCGAGCCCGCGCTCCCGCACCGCGTCGTGCTGACGCTGATCGAGATCGCTCTGACGGTCAGTGTCATCGCGCACATCTGGTCGGCCATCCTGCTGGCACAGCAGGCGCACCACGCGCGGCCGATCGGATATCAGCACCGGGCGCGGGTGCAGCAGTCGTATTCCTCGCGCACCATGCGCTGGGGCGGCCCGATCATCGCGCTGTTCGTCGTCTATCACCTGCTCGACCTCACCTTCGGCGTGGCCAATCCGGCCGGCTCGGCGGCGTCTCCGTACACGAAAGTCATCGCCGGCTTCCAGCACTGGTGGATCACCGTGATCTACGTACTGGCCGTGCTTCTCGTGGGTGTCCACCTGCGACACGGCATCTGGAGCGCGGCGGCCACTTTGGGTTTCAACAAGAACGGGCGTGAGCGCGGCCTGAATACGCTCGCGGTCACCGTCGCCACGTTGATCACGGTCGGATTCGTCATCGTCCCGCTGTGTGTCCTGATTGGACTGGTGAACTGACATGGGTCTCGATTACACCGTCGGTGAACCGATCGCCGACACCAAGGCACCGGGCGGTCCGGTGCAGGAGCGGTGGGACAGGCGCCGTTTCGAGGCGATGCTGGTCAATCCGACCAACCGCCGCAAGCACTCGGTCATCGTGGTCGGAACCGGCCTGGCCGGCGGCTCGGCGGGCGCGTCGCTGGCCGAACAGGGCTATCACGTCATCCAGTTCTGCTTCCAGGACAGCCCACGGCGGGCGCACAGCATCGCGGCGCAGGGCGGAATCAACGCGCCGAAGAATTACCGCAACGACGGCGACAGCATCTATCGGCTGTTCTACGACTCGGTCAAGGGCGGCGACTTCCGGTCCCGGGAGTCCAATGTGTACCGGCTGGCCCAGGTCAGTGGCGAGATTATCGACCAGTGCGTGGCGCAGGGCGTGCCGTTCGCCCGCGAGTACGGCGGGTTGCTCGACACCCGGTCCTTCGGCGGCGTGCAGGTGTCGCGGACGTTCTACGCCCGCGGTCAGACCGGGCAGCAGTTGCTGCTCGGCGCCTATCAGGCACTGTCCCGGCAGATTGACGCGGGAAATATCGACCTGCATCCGCGTACGGAGATGCTGGACCTGATCGTCATCGACGGAAAGGCGCGCGGCATCGTGGCCCGCGACCTGGTCTCCGGCCGGATCAGTAGTTATGTCGCGGATACGGTGGTGCTGGCCACCGGCGGGTACGGCAACACATTCTTCCTGTCCACAAATGCGAAGGGCTCGAATGCCACCGCGATCTGGCGGGCGCACCGGCGCGGCGCCTATTTCGGCAATCCGTGTTACACCCAGGTGCATCCGACGTGCATTCCGCGCAGCGGTGAGCATCAGTCGAAGCTGACGCTGATGAGCGAGTCGTTGCGCAACGACGGCCGAGTGTGGGTGCCGAAGCAGGCGGGCGATCCGCGATCACCCGCCGAGATCCCCGAATCAGAACGCGACTATTACCTCGAGCGCGGCTATCCCGCATTCGGCAATCTCGTGCCGCGCGACATCGCTTCTCGGGCCGCCAAGAACATCTGCGACGAGGGACGTGGCGTCGGCCCGGGCGGGCTCGGCGTCTACCTGGATTTCGCCGACGCGATCGCCCGGATGGGCCGGGACCAGGTCGAGGAGAAATACGGCAACCTCTTCGAGATGTACGAGCGGATCACCAATGACGATCCGTACCGCGTGCCGATGCGGCTCTACCCGGCCATCCATTACACGATGGGCGGGCTGTGGGTCGACTACGACCTCCAGTCGACCATTCCCGGCCTGTTCGTGATCGGCGAGGCGAACTTCTCCGACCAGGGCGCCAACCGGCTCGGCGCCAGCGCGCTGATGCAGGGCCTGGCCGACGGCTATTTCGTGCTCCCGGCAACGATCAACGACTACCTCGCCCGCGGCCCGTTCGACGCTGTCGGCGCTGATCATCCAGTCGTGACACGGACGGAGAAAGAGGTGCACGACCGGATCGAAGGATTGCTGAGCATCAACGGCGACCGGTCGGTGGACTCCTTCCATCGCGAGCTCGGCGAATTGGTCTGGGAGCACTGCGGCATGGCCCGTACGGAGGCCGGCCTGCGCAAGGCGTTGACCCGCATTCCGCAGCTGCGTAAGGAGTTCTGGACCGAGGTCCGGGTCACCGGCGCCGAGTCCGAGCTCAATCAGCAGCTGGAGAAGGCCGGCCGGGTCGCGGACTTCCTCGAGCTGGCCGAGCTGATGTGCCTGGACGCGTTGCATCGGGCGGAGTCCTGCGGCGGGCATTTCCGGGAGGAGAGCCAGACGCCCGACGGCGAGGCGCTTCGCGACGACGAGCACTTCAGCTACGTCGCGGCCTGGGAATTCACCGGCGTCGACAAGCCGCCGGTGCTGCACGAGGAGGCGCTGGAATTCGAATATGTCCACCCCACCCAGCGGAGTTACGCCTGATGAACCTCACGCTACGGATCTGGCGACAGTCCGCCGCCGATGCGAAGGGCGGCATGGTCACCTACCAGGTGAGCGACCTCAGCCCGGACATGTCGTTCCTGGAGATGCTGGACGTCCTCAACGAGGACCTAATTCGCCGCGGCGAGGAGCCGGTCGCCTTCGACCACGACTGCCGGGAAGGTATCTGCGGCATGTGCGGCCTGGTCATCAACGGCATTCCACACGGACCCGAGAAGGCGACCACGACCTGCCAGCTGTACCTGCGGCATTTTAACGACGGTGACCGCATCGACATCGAACCGTGGCGCGCCAAGGCTTTCCCGGTGGTCAGGGACCTCATCGTGGACCGGTCGTCGTTCGACCGGATCATCCAGGCCGGCGGCTACATCACCGCGCCCACCGGGGCCGCGCCCGAGGCGCACGCCACACCCGTACCGAAACCGGATGCCGACCTCGCCTTCGACGCGGCCGCCTGCATCGGCTGCGGCGCCTGCGTTGCGGCCTGCCCGAACGCCTCGGCCATGCTGTTCACCGCCGCCAAGGTCACCCACCTCGGCCTGCTGCCGCAGGGCCAGCCCGAGCGGGAAACCCGCACCGTCCACATGGTCCAGCAGATGGACGCCGAGGGCTTCGGCGGGTGCACCAACATCGGCGAGTGCACGAGCGTCTGTCCAAAGGGGATCCCGCTGTCCTTCATCAGCCGGTTGAACAGCGACCTGCTCGGGTCGCTCTCGGTCGCGGCGGACTAATCAGGAGCGGGGTTGGCCATCACCGGGTCGGTCGGGATCGCGGCAGCCCGGTCCGCTGAGCGGCGTTCCCGGGCCCACAGCACCGGCCGGAAACGCTCCAATGGCAGGAACGACAGGATCGCCACCAGGTGCGGCAGGAAGATGATGGTCAGCGCGCCGAAGGTCACCAGATGGAACATCAACATCGCGCCGACCACGAAATAGCGGGCCCGGTCGGACCGGGCCAGCAGGATCAGCGGCGAGGACAGCTCCGCGATCACCATGGCGAACTGGCCGATCTCCAGCAGGTGCGGGTAGTGCACCAGCCAGTTGGACAGGAAGGTGCCGCGCCGGACGATCGCCCGCTCGAAGATCGCGCCGGTGGGCCAGTTCAGGCCGCCGAACCGCATCTTCGCCCAGGACGACAGGAAATACGTCAGGACGACGGCGAGCTGCACGCACCGCAGCGCCCAGCCGACGGCCTCACTGCGTTCCCGGCTGCCGTACCGGGCGGCGCCGATCGTCGGCAGCACCGCCAGCAGCACCAGGTAGGCATAGCGGTCGTGATCGACCTTGCCGTACGACATCGCGATCACCATCCATTCCCCGTACAGCAGGAAGACGGCGATTCCAAGAATGCGCGGTGCGCGTCCGGTGGCAGCGATAACCGCAACCACCACCATCAGCCATTGGATGGTGAGGACGAAGGAATGGGTTGGCGCCGGCAGGTGCAGGATCCGGCCGACTTCCATCTGTTCGTACAGCTTGGTCGAGATGTCGGCGTGCTGGCGCACCCACGGGGTGAAGGCGAAGACGTCCAGCGGAATAAAGAGGTACGCGATTGTCCGCAGGGCGGCGATCCGGCCCAGCGGCATCGGGGTGAACCACCAGCGCTTCATCCCCGGCTCCAACGGGCCAGGAGTTTTTGCGTGTAGCTGCCGTTTGCCGCGCCGCCGTGCAGCCCGTAGTCGCGCACCACGATCTCGATGGCCGAGAGTTTCCGGCCGGAATGCCGTCGTTGATAGGCGTCGGCGATCGTGGCCAGCAACGCGGGATCGCGTTCGAAGCGGCCCAGTTGACCCTCGACCTCCGCCCGGCGCAGACCGGTCTCCGTTCCGTTGATGGTGATCCGTTGGCCAGCCGGGGTAATGCCCTGCATGAGCGTGGACTTCACTGGCGCATCGGGATTGTCCCGGGTGGAGTACATCCGGAACGGGCCGAATGGGAACCAGTCGTCCTGCCCGTGCAACGTGCCGAACAGGGTCAGCGCGAGGACCGCGACGACGAGGCTCAGGCGGATGACCTTGCCCGTAGGGGAAAGCGTGGATTCGGACGACACGGGCATCACTGTAGAGGTCGCGGGTCACGGCCGACCGGCAGCTGCCAGCTGTCGGCGCTGTTACGCTGCCGGCCATGTCAGCGCTGACCACGGTGATCATCCCGTCCGCCAGCGCGGCCAACAGCGACACGTCGATCAACCCGGTGCTGTTCGCACTGATCACCATTGTGACGATCGCGCTGGTGCTCGGCGGTTTCTCCCTCGGTGCTCGGCGGATGCTCGGCGTGCCGGTCGGGCTGCTCCGGACCCTGCTTGCCGGCGCGCTGGCGGTGGTGACCGCCAGCCTGGTGAGCCGTAGCGCCGGCATGGCCCGGCCGGCGTACATCCCGTTGCAGATCGGGATCGGGATGGTCGTGGCGATGACCTTCCTGGTGATTTCCGAAACGCTGGTGCCGAGCGGTTCGGTGCCGAGCGTGCTGGAGTGGCCGCGCGCGGTGCGCAACCGGTTCGCGCGGGCCCGGCGGTACTCCCAGATCAGTCGCATCGCCTTCCGGCACGGCCTGGGCTCGGCGCTGACCGGCGGCCGGTCCCGGCGGTCGGCGCCGGGCCTCGCCCGGTCGCTGCGGCGGGCGATGGAGGAGGGCGGCGTCACCTTCGTCAAGCTGGGGCAGCTCGCCTCGACCCGGTCCGACCTGCTGCCGCCGCTGTTCATCGACGAGTTCGCCGCCCTGCAGGACCAGGTAACTCCCGCGCCGTGGGCGGAGGTGCAGGCGTTGCTGGCGGCCGAGTTGGGCGCCGATCCGTCCGAGGTGTTCGCCGAGTTCGACCCGGAACCGTTGGCGGCGGCCTCGATCGCCCAGGTGCACCGGGCCCGGCTCCGGAGCGGCACGGATGTGGTGGTGAAGGTGCAGCGCCCGGGGATCCGGCCGGTGGTCGAGCGGGATCTGGACATCGTCGGCCGGATCGCGCAGACCCTGCAGACCCGTACCCGGTGGGGCCGCTCCATCGGTGCGGTCGATCTGGCCAGCGGTTTCGCTGTGGCCCTGGAGGAGGAGTTGGACTTCCGGGTGGAGGCCCGGAACATGGCCGCGGTCGCCGCGTCCGGGCGGCACGGCGAGGGTGCGCCGGTGGTGCTGCCTGTTGTGTACGGCGAGCTGAGTGGTGAGCGGGTGTTGGTGATGCAGCGACTGCACGGCGTCGCCCTGTCGGCGGCCGGGCCGGAACTGCAGGCCGCGGGAGTGGACCGGGCGGAGTTGGCGCGAACGCTGCTGTCGACCGTGTTGCAGCAGATCATGCTCGACGGCATCTTCCACGCGGACCCGCACCCGGGCAACATCCTCTTCCTGACCGACGGACGCCTCGGGCTGCTCGACTTCGGGTCGGTCGGCCGGCTGGACGGCATGACCCGCAGCGTCCTGCAGCAGTTGCTGGCGGCGCTGGACGCCGGCGATGCCGCGGCGGCCCGGGATGCATTCCTGGAGATCGTGATCCGGCCCGAGGAGTTGGACGAGCAGCGGCTGGAGCGGGCCCTGGGTGCCTTCATGGCGCGGCATCTCGGGGCCGGTGGCGCCGCGAACCTGGACATGTTCAGCGATCTGTTCCGGTTGGTCACCGGGTACGACCTGGCGGTCCCGCCGGCCGTCGCCGCGGTGTTCCGCTCGCTCGCGACCCTGGAGGGGACGCTGGCGACGCTGCAGCCCGGGTTCGACATCATCGCCGAGTCGCGGGCGTTTGCCGAGGCCGAGGCCCGGGCGCAACTGTCGCCGGACTCGGTGTCCTCCCTGCTCTACGGCGAACTGCGGACGGTGCTGCCGGTGCTGCGCCGGCTGCCGCGCCGGCTGGACCGGATTACCGGGGCGCTGGAGAACGGCCGGCTCGGCCTCAACATGCGAGTCTTCGCCGACGAACGGGACCGGCACTTCATCGTCGACATGGCACACCAGATCCTGGTCGGATTCCTCGGCGCCACCGCCGGAATCATGGCCGTCCTGCTGCTCGGCACCAGCGGCGGACCGGACGTGACCAGGACGGTCAGCCTCTATCAACTCTTCGGTTACAACCTGCTGGTCATTGCCTGCCTGCTGGTGTTGCGGGTGCTGTTCATGATCTTCCGGCGGGAGCGATGACGCGGGGGGCGCTGCACCACGTCGAGTTGTGGGTGCCGGATCTCGACCGCGCCGTGGCCGGCTGGGGTTGGCTGTTGGGGGAGCTCGGCTACGCGGAGTTTCAGAACTGGCCTCTCGGCCGTAGCTGGCGGTTGGGTGCAACGTACGTCGTGGTCGAGCAGTCTTCGGCGATGAGCGCTGATGGTCACGAACGGCTCCGGCCCGGCCTGAACCACCTCGCTTTCCACGCGGGCAGCCGGTCTGCGCTCGACACGCTGACGGCCGCGGCGCCGGAGCACGGTTGGTCGCTGCTCTTCGCCGACCGGCATCCGTTCGCCGGGGGCGAGGAGCACTACGCCACGTATCTGGAGAACTCCGACGGCTTCGAGGTGGAGCTGGTCGCGGACTGACCGCTGTCCTCATCCAGGAGGTCGGCCATCATCTCGACGATCTGCTCGTCGCCGACCAGCGCTGGATCGTACGCGGCGAACCAGTCGGTCTCATTGTTTCCGGCTCCACTGTCCTCAGCTCGGGCCCACAGCTCGCGGCATTCCTGCTCCGACGGCGCCCCGCGACCCGCTGGGAGGACCGGGTCGGGGGAGCTCGTCGAATCGAACACGAGTTCGACTATAACACCAGCGATGGGCGTCGAGGCAAGCCTCAAAAATAGGTCGGCGACGCCCGGTCATCACGCGTTCACGGCGCGTCTCAGGCATCTCGATCTGTGCGGTGTCTGTCTTGTTCGTTCGTTCCCGGCGACGGCCAGCGGTGCCGTCGCGCGCTTCGACCCGCTGCTGCCCGACACCGCGATCGCCGGGTCACGCCGCCTTGTCGACACGTTGCCCCTGCCTCCGATCGAAGTGCGCTTTACCCGGTCGGATCCCGGGCTGCCTCCGATCCGAGTGCGCTTTGCCCGGCCGACGCCGGCGTGTCGCCGGGTAGAGAGCGCTTCGATCGGAGGGTGACCGGAGAGGTGCCAGGGAAAGCGCACTTCGCCTGGAGGCGGGGCAGGCGGGCAGGCGGGGCAGGCGGGGGCAGGGAAAGCGCGCTTCGCCTGAGAGTCGGCGATGCTGGGTGGTGGTGGGAGAGCAACGAGAGCGGGACGGATGAGGGGGCGGATAAATCGCCTGGTTGAGCCGCACACCGGCTGGCAGGATGGCCGGATGTCGATTCCGGACCGCGCCACCGCCGACTATGCCGGGCTGTTCGAGGTCGAGCGCGACCGGTTGCTGCGCGTGCTGGACAGCCTCGACCCGGAGGACTGGGACCGGGACTCGCCCTGCCCGGGCTGGACTGTCCTCGGACTGACGTGCCATCTACTCGGCGGCGACCTGAGCACGCTGTCCCGCCAGCGGGACGGCCATTTCGGCACCGAGCCACCGGACGGGTTGGCCGACAACGACTCCTTCGCCCGCTGGCTGGACCGGTTGCAGGACGACTGGGTCACTGCCGCGCGCCGGATCAGTCCGCGGCTCGTCATCGACCTGCTCCGGCACACCGGACCGCAACTGGCGGCGCACTTCCGGTCGCAGGATCCTTCGGCACGCACCGCGCGGGTGAGCTGGGCCGGTCCCGACGCGGCCCCGGTGTGGCTCGACCAGGGCCGCGAGCTGACCGAATACTGGATCCATCGCCAGCAACTGCAGATCGCCACGAACCGCGGCGGCGAACTCGAAACCGATCTGACCGGAGCCGTCCTGGATGCCCTGCGCTGGGCCTATCCGTACCGTCTCGGGCAGTTGGCGAGGCCGGACGGCGAGGCGGTCGTCATCGAGATACATGGCGCCGTGGACCGTCGCTGGACGTTGCAGTGGCACCATGGCGACTGCGCATTCGTCGACAGCGCAGGGGGACCGGTGGTCGCGCGGTTGACGATGAGCACCGATCAGGCGTGGCGATTGTTGAGCAACAATCTTGATCCGCGGGCGCAGCAGGACCTGGCGTTTTCCGGGGATCCGGAGGTGATCGCCATGATTCTCCGCACCCGCGCCATCATCGGCGTACCAAACATCTCACCGTAATTTGCGGAAATAGGTGGCCGATTCCTCGTACCCCAGCGCTTGGTAGAACGGCGCCGCCCGTCGCGTCGCCAGGGCGACCAGCGCGGAGCCGTGCCCGTATGCCCAGCTCTCGAATTCGGCCATCAGTGCCGCGCCGACCCCGGTACGCCGCGCCGCCGGGCTGACCATCAGCTCCTCGACCCAGCCGATCGGACCGTTCGCGAAAAACGCAAGGTGCCGAAATCCGAGGAGATATCCAGGTAGGAATTCGCCGTTGTCGGCCACCAAGACCAGTGCGGAATCCTGCTGCAGCAGGGTATCGAAGGTACGAACGAATTCCTCCCGCCGCACCTCGAATGACGTCGCCAATTCCGTGGCGAGAACGAACACCTGGTCGACATCGTCCGGCCGGGCCCGCCTGATCGTCATGCCGCGCCGCAGAAATCGGCCAGCTGCTGGCGCAGCGCCACGACACTGGACCGCTCCCGGCTCGGGTGCACCCGGTTGGTCAGCAGCACGACGACCAGATTTCTACTCCGGTCGACCACCAGCGAGGTGCCGGTGAATCCGGTGTGCCCGATCGCTCCGTCGGTGGCCAGGCTGCCCATGAACGACGGGTCGCCGATGCGCGGGCCCAGGCCCTGCCGGTAGCCGGGATCCAGCGACACCGGCAACTGGTCGGTCAACATCTCCGCCACCACCGAATCGCCAAGAATACGAATTCCATCCAACTCCCCGCCGCGCCGCAACATTTCCCCGAAGCGGGCCAGATCCTTTGCCGTACTGAAGATTCCGGCGTTCCCGACCGCGCCGCCGAGGCGCCAGGAATTCTCGTCATGCACCGATCCGCGCACCATCCCGCGGTCGATGTACGGCTCGTACTCGGTGGCAGCGATACGCGGCAGCACCTCGCCGCTGGGCAGGAATCCGGTGTCGGACAGGCCGAGCGGGCCGCAGATCCGGTCGGCCACCAGTTGCCGCAACGGAATACCCGTCGCGGCCTCGGCCAGCCAGCCGGCGGTGATGTAACCGAGGCAGGAATAGGAGAACACCGTTCCCGGTGCGCCCTCCAGCGGCGTGCTGAGCAGCGCGGTCCGGCATTCCGCGACGGTCGAGCCGCGTTCCCACAGGTTGATGTGGGCCGGCAGGCCGGACGTGTGGCTAAGTAGTTGACGCAGTGTCACGTCGGAACGGCTGAATTCGGGCAGCCACCGGACCACCGCGTCCGCGAGCGACACAGTGCCGTCCTCGACGAGGCCCAGCACCACGGTGGCGGTGAACAACTTGGTCAGCGAGGCGACGTCGAACACCGTGTCCGCGCGCATCGGCACCCGCTCGGCGGGCGGCAGCAGCGTGCCGGCGTCGTCGGCGTACCGCAGCGCCTCGCCCACGGCGACCGGCTCGCCCGGGACGCCGTCCCGGACCACCAGCGCCACCGCGCCCGGGCAGTGTTCCGGCACTGCCGCCGACAGGATTTCCGCGATGTCCACGCTCACCCGAACCCCTGTTCCGCTCGTCCGTACAGATGTGTTCAGACTCTAGGCAACCGGCCGGGTGCAGGGACAGCGGGCCGCTTCTGGCCTCGTCCGGGCCGGCGATTGCCGATAGGCTCTCCGCGGACAAATTGTCGTCTGATTCTGGAGCCTGGTTTCGTTGCGTTATTCCTTCATGAGTTTCTCCCTGCCGGACGCGAACCTCGAGCAGTTGCTGTCAGCGGCCCGCGAATACGGGTACGACGGCATCGAGCTCCGGATCAACGCCAAACACGGGCACGGGGTCGAACCGGAGAACGGCGAAGCGGCGCGCGCGGCCGTCCGGAAGGCATTTTCCGACAGCGGAGTCGCGCCGGCGTGCATCGCGACCTCCTGCCGGTTCGCCGATCCGGCCACCGTCGATTCGGAATGCGCCAGCGCCCGGGCGGCCATCGAGCTGGCCGCGGACCTGGGTTCGCACCGGCTGCGGGTCTTCGGCGGCGCCCTGCCCGACGGCGTCGAGCGAGACGCGGCGACCCGGGGCGTGGCGACGGCGCTGGCCTCGATCGCCGATTTCGCCGGGAAACACGATGTGCGGGTCTGCCTGGAGACCCACGATGCCTGGACCTCACCGACCGATGTCGCGGACGTGATGCGCGCCGTTGACCATCCGGCCATCGGGGTGACCTGGGATGTCTGGCATCCGGCCCGGATCAACGGCCTGACGCTTGATGAGGCCTACAACGTGCTCGCCCCCTGGATCGGGCATGTGCACATCCACGACGGCATGCTGCGCCCGGACATGCTCGACCACCGCGCCATGGGCACCGGCCAGCTCGACCACCGGCGGGTGCTGCAATTGCTGTCCGGCGGCGGGTACGACGGATTCCTGTCCGGCGAATGGATTGGCTGGGAGCCGGGCGAGGTCCACCTGCCCCGGGAGATCGCCGCGATGCGCGGCTACGAACGCGAACTCGCCGACGCCTGAGGAATATCCAGCGGAACCGATCACGGTTGGCCGCACAGGACGGACAAGGTCGTCACGTGCGACCCGAAATGGCGCTAGGTAAGGGTTTCTGTTCCCGTTAGCAGCTCGGCCACCGCCCGCAGGTTGGGGCGGGCACAGCCCAGCGCACCGAGGTAATGCCCCGGCGCGAGCTGGCCGTCGTACCCGGTCCCGGTGCCGACCACCATGCAGTCCGCTCGGGCCGCGAGCGCGGCGGCGACCAGCTCGCGTTGCCATGGTTTTGTGTGCGCGTCCCGCACCGTCACGACGAGTGGACGGTCCGCGTCGGCGCCCTTGACCAGGCCGGCGACGTCGGCCGGCGGCTCGAGCACGGTGACCCCGGTCGAGTCGGGGATCAGGTCGCGCAGGCTCACCGAGGTGACTCCCACGCCCGGGCGCACCCGTACCCCGGCGTCGATGATGTACGGGGCCGCCGGCAGTGGCAGCGCGGTCGTGTCGACCCGTACGGCCCGGCGCGCGGCGGCCAGCCCGATGGCGAGATCGGCGGCGGCGAGCGGCCGCGGGCGGCACCAGGCACGCAGCTCCCGTACCCGCTCGGCCGCGTCGGCCATCCGCTGCGCCGGCAGTGTCCCGGCGGCGATCGCGTCCAGCACCGCCCGGCGCATTGCCTGCTGCTCCTCGTAGCTGGTGGTGGCGCAGATCAGGTCCACCCCGGCCGCGAACGCCGCCACCGCGCCGGCCTCCAGGCCGATGCCGTCGCGGATCGCGGACATGCCGAACCCGTCGGTCAGGATCGCGCCGGTGAAGCCCAACTCGCCACGCAACAGATCGGTGAGGATCGGCCGGCTGACGCTGGCCGGGCGGTCGTCCCAGATCGGGTAGATGATGTGCGCCGCCATCACGGCCTGCACGCCCGCGGCGATCGCCGCCCGGAACGGCGCCAGCTCGTACCGGTCCAGCTCCTCCCGCGGCGAACGCACGATCGGCAGGTCGGTGTGCGAGTCCTGCGACGTCGCGCCGTGGCCTGGGAAGTGCTTCACACAGGCGGCCACGCCGCGGGCCTGGATCGCCTCTATAGCGGCGATGGCGTGCCGGCTGACCAGGCCGGGATCGGAGCCGAACGCCCGCGGCCCGATCACCGGGTTGTCCGGGTTGGTGTTGACGTCGACAGTGGGTGCGCAGTCGATGTCGACGCCGGCCTCGGCGACCAGATCGGCCAGCGAGCCGATCACGGCACTGGTCAGCGCGACGTCGTCGACCGTGCCGAGGGCCAGGTTGCCGGGGAACGACGAGCCCTCGTTGCGTTCGAACCGGGTGACATCGCCGCCCTCCTCATCCGCGGAGATCAGCACGCCGGGCGAGTACGAGCGGATCTCGGCGACGAACTCCGTCGCCTGCTCGCGGCTCAGCACGTTGGCGCCCATCACCATCACCGAACCGAGGCCCTGCTCCAGCCAGCGGGCGTACTCCGGTGGCACACCGCCGGTGCCGGGAATGGTGGCCATGAAGCAGGTGTCGACGAGCGACTCGAGTTCTCCCATGGCCGGCATCCTGCCGGGTCGGGTCGGCGGGTGGCTGGTCGAGGGTGCATTTGCCGACGGGTATTTGTGATTGAGAGTTAGGCCTGCTGCACATACGGTTCCGGAATGTCCTTCATCGAGTCCGTCAACATCGGGGTGGCCAGCCCGATCGATGCGAAGTCCGGCTTCAGCGCTATCGACAAGCGTCCGGTCGAGGTGGCGGTGGCCGTCAGCGCGCCCGGTCCGAAGGGCCTCGGTGGCAGCGGATTGGCTGGCGACGAGATCTGCGACAAGCCCAACCACGGCGGTGACGACCAGGCCGTCTATGCCTACGCGCGGGAGGACCTGGACCGGTGGCAGGCCGACCTGGGCCGGCCGCTGAGGTCCGGTTCGTTCGGCGAGAACCTGACCACCACCGGGGTGGACGTGAACGGCGCACTGGTGGGAGAGCGGTGGCGGATCGGGGCCGAGCTGGTGCTGCAGGTGACCGTGCCGCGGGTGCCGTGCCGTACGTTCGCCGTTTGGTTGGGCGAGCAGGGCTGGGTCAAGACGTTCACCCGGCGGGCGATTCCGGGCGCGTATCTCAGGGTCGTGCGGCCCGGGGAGGTACGGCGGGGCGATTCGGTGGTGGTCGAGCACCGGCCGGACCACGATGTCAGCGTCGGGCTCGTATTCCGCGCCCTGACCATCGAGCCGGAGTTGTTGCCACGCCTGCTGGTAGCGGATGATCTGCCGGATGAGGCGAAGGATCGGGCCCGCCGCCGGTTGCCGTTCGACCTGATGTCCGAGCCCGACTGAGGTTCCGGCCGGGAGGCGACATGCTCACGATCGGGATGCTCGGCGGGATGAGCGCGCAGAGCAGCGGCGAGTACTACCGGCTGGCCAACGAACTGGTCGCCGAGCGGCTCGGCGGCCTGCATTCGGCGCAGTGCCTGCTGTATTCGGTCGACTTCGCGACGATCGAGGAGCTGCAGGTCGCCGGCCGGTGGGACGACGCTGCCGCGGTCCTCACCCGCGCGGCCCGGGCGGTGCAGGCGGGCGGGGCCGACCTGCTCGTGCTGTGCACCAACACGATGCACATCGTGGCCGACCAGATCCAGGCCGGCATCGACATCCCGCTGCTGCACATCGTGGACGTCACCGCGGCGGCGGTGATCGCGGCCGGGCTCGACACGGTCGGTCTGCTCGCGACCGATTTCACCGCCCAGCAGCCGTTCTACGTCAATCGGATGCGCTCGCACGGCGTCTCGGTGCTGGTGCCCGAGGTCGCCGACCAGGCGCTGGTGCACCGGGTCATCTACGACGAGCTGTGCCGTGGGGTGGTCCGGGCCGAGTCCCGGGACGGCTACCGCGACGTCATGCGGCGGCTGGTGGCCGGCGGCGCGCAGGGCGTCGTGCTCGGCTGCACCGAGGTCGAACTGCTCGTCGGGGCGGCCGACATCGACGTCCCGGTCTTCCCGACGACCCGGCTGCATGTGGCCGCGGCGGTGGACCGTGCGCTGGCCGGTCGGCCGCATCTCGATCACGGTCCGGCCTAGACTCCGAACGACGGCGCGCCGCCCCCGGGCGCGCGGCGTGGCGGCATCGCATCGGCAACGGCGCCGGTGGGACCGTCTGTGCACGCGGTGGGTGCGCCCGCCCGGAAAGGAAGCATTGTGAAGGTCGGTATCCCTCGTGAGGTGAAAGACCACGAGTACCGGGTGGCGATCACACCAGCGGGTGTTCACGAGCTGACCGGTGCCGGGCATCAGGTCGTGGTGGAGAAGGACGCCGGGGTCGGCTCCTCGATCCCGGACGACGATTTCGTCGCCGCCGGAGCCCAGATCCTGGGTGCGGCCGACGACGTGTGGGCCGAGACCGATCTGGTGCTCAAGGTGAAGGAGCCGATCGAGTCGGAGTACCACCGGATGCGGCCCGGGCAGACGCTGTTCACCTATCTGCACCTGGCCGCTTCGGAGCAATGTACAAACGCGATTCTGAAGTCCGGTATCGACGCGGTGGCGTACGAGACCGTGCAGACCGCCGACGGGGCGCTGCCGCTGCTGGCGCCGATGAGCGAGGTGGCCGGTCGGATGGCGCCGCAGGTCGGCGCGCACTGCCTGGAACGGGCCGCCGGCGGGCGGGGCGTGCTGATGGGCGGGGTGTCCGGCGTCTACGCGGCGAAGGTCGTCGTGCTCGGGGCCGGCGTCTCCGGGATGAACGCGGCCGCGATCGCGCTCGGAATGCAGGCCGAGGTGTTGCTGCTCGACCGGAATATCGACAAACTCCGGGCGGCGGACCGCATTTACCAGGGTCACCTGCAGACCGTGGCATCCAACAGTTTCGAGGTCGAACAGGCCTGTGTGGACGCCGATCTGGTGATCGGAGCGGTGCTCGTTCCGGGGGCCAAGGCGCCGGTGCTGGTGTCGGACGATTTGGTGTCCCGGATGAAGCCCGGCTCGGTGCTGGTCGATATTGCCGTCGACCAGGGTGGTTGTTTCGAATCGACCCGGCCGACCACACATTCCGACCCGACCTATCTGGTTGCCGGCTCGGTGTTCTACTGCGTCGCCAATATGCCCGGTGCGGTGCCGAATACGTCCACGCATGCACTGACGAATGTCACCCTGCCGTACGTCATGGCGTTGGCGAATTGTGGTTTGCGGAATGCGGTGGCAAAGGACCCGGCGCTGGCCCGTGGTGTGAACGCGGTCGCCGGACAGTTGACGTACGAGCCGGTCGCCGAGGCGCACCACATGACGGCGGTTCCGTTGGCGGAGGCGCTGTCCTGAGCGAGACCGACGCATCCGCCGGACCGGCGACCCGGGTGGGTCGCCGGTCCGCGCGGCGTGTCGCGGACGCGTATCTCGACCATCTCGCGGTCGAACGCGGCCTGGCCAACAACACCCTGCTGTCCTACCGGCGGGATCTGCGCCGGTACCTGGACTATCTCGGCGACCGGGACGATCTCGGCACGGTCGACGCGGCCGCGATCGCCGAATTCCTCGCCACCCTGCGCGAGGGCGGCGAGGAACATCCGCCGTTGTCGGCCAGTTCGGCGGCGCGCACCGTGGTTGCGGTCCGTGGACTGCACCGGTTCGCCGCCAGGGAAGGGATTGTCGCCGACGACGTGACCCGACGGGTACGGCCGCCGGCGCCGCCACGGCGGCTGCCGAAGGCGATCGGCGTTGACGAGGTGGAACGCCTGCTGCACGCCGCGGCCGCGGGCGATGGACCGCTGCCGCTGCGGGACGCGGCGCTGTTGGAATTGCTGTACGGCACCGGAGCGCGGATTTCCGAGGCCGTCGGACTGGCCGTCGACGATATCGACGCCGATATCTCGGCAGTCGTGTTACACGGAAAGGGCGGCAAACAGCGGGTCGTGCCAATCGGTTCATACGCGATCAAGGCCGTGCAGGATTATCTGGTGCGCTCGCGCCCTGATCTCGCCACCCGCGGAAAGGGCACCCCGTCGCTCTTTCTCAATGCCCGCGGCGGCCCGCTGTCGCGGCAGAGCGCCTGGACCATTCTGCAGACCGCGGCCGAACGGGCCGGCCTGACCGTCACCGTCTCACCGCACACCCTGCGACATTCGTACGCCACCCACCTGCTCGACGGCGGCGCCGACGTGCGGGTGGTGCAGGAACTGCTCGGCCACGCGTCGGTGACCACGACCCAGGTCTACACCCTCGTCACCGTCGACCGGATGCGCGAGGTCTATGCGACGGCGCACCCGCGAGCCCGCTGACCGATCCGGCTTGGGCCGCCGCACCGGCCCCATGAGCGCAGGAAGAAACGCCGGGGAGAGCCAAAGCGGGATTGCGCGGGGCGGTAGGCGATACTGGTCGGGGACCGGCCTGCTTGCACGGCTCATCGGGCGAGCCCTAGAGTCGGCCGGACCGCCGCCAGCACATCCGTACGACCGTTGAAAGGTCCGGGCCGTATGACGATTTCGACGCCCGGCACGACCGGGCAGGAAACAGTCACGCCTGGTGGGCCGCCGGCCAAACAGCTTCCGGTCGACCAACATCTATCGCTCGACAAGCCGGCGCAGGTGGACGAGAGTGCCGGGCACGACGACGACCAGCATTCCGACGCCGGCCCCAAAACCGCCCGTAAGGTGCTGGACCCGGCCAAGGAACGGGCGATCACGGTCGGCGAGCCGACCCCGATCGACACCCATGGCCCCGCGCGCATCATCGCCCTGTGCAACCAGAAGGGCGGCGTCGGCAAGACCACGACGACGATCAACCTGGGCGCCGCGCTCGCCGACTACGGCCGCCGCGTGCTGCTCGTCGACTTCGATCCGCAGGGCGCCCTCTCGGTCGGCCTCGGCATGGCCCCACACCAGCTCGACCAGACCATCTACAACCTGCTGATGGAGCGAAACGCCTCGGTCCAGGACACGCTGCTCAAGACCAACGTCCCGGGCATGGACCTGCTGCCCAGCAACATCGACCTGTCCGCGGCCGAGGTGCAGCTGGTCGGCGAGGTCGCCCGCGAGCAGGCCCTGTCCCGGGTGCTGCGCCCGCTGATTCCCGAGTACGACTACATCCTGGTCGACTGCCAACCGTCGCTCGGTCTGCTCACCGTTAACGCGCTCACCGCCGCCGACGGGGTCATCATTCCGCTGGAGTGCGAGTACTTCTCGCTGCGCGGGGTGGCGTTGCTGATGGACACGGTGGAGAAGGTCTGCGACCGGCTCAACCCGAACCTGTCGGTGGACGGCATCCTGGCCACGATGTACGACCCGCGCACGGTGCATGGCCGCGAGGTCTTCAACCGGGTTGTCGAGGCGTTCGGTGAGCTCGTCTACCACACGGTGGTGTCCCGCACGGTGCGGTTCCCGGAGACCACGGTCGCCGGCGAGCCCATCACCACCTGGGCACCGAGCTCGGCCGGTGCCGAGGCGTATCGCAACCTGGCCCGCGAAGTCCTGGCGCGGTGACCTGCCCCGCCGGTATGGAAGGCTGACCGCGTGCTGCGTGCGCTCGGCCATCCGGTGTCGTTCCTGGGGCTGCTGATCGGTTTTCTGGCCGCGATCGCCCTGTGTTCGGTGGTGCAGCGTGCCTGCGCCCGGATGCTGGGAGTACGGGTCGGACCGCGGGATCCGGGCGCCGCTGGCTGGCTCAATCCCTACGGCGCGGTGGCCGCCATTCTCGGCGGCCCGGGTTGGGGTCCGACGGTGACGCCGGCGATGGGCTCGCGGGCCCGCCGCTGCCTCGTGCTGATCTCCGGTCCGTTGGCCGCAGCGGTCCTCGGCGCCGCCGCACTGGCGGGTTTCGCGGCACAGGCCGGTGGTCGGCTGGCGCTGTCGGGCCGACCGAGTCTCGGCGACGTGCTGTCCGGCATCGACGGCCCGGCCAAGCTGGTGCTGCCGCTCTGCATCGGACTGGAGGCGGTGACGGTCGCCCTGCTGGCGTTCGTCCCGTTGCCGCCGCTGCCTGGCTGGGGGGTGCTGTCGATCTTCGTACGACCCACGACGAGCTGGCAGCGCACCCGGATGTACCTGGAAGAACGCAACATCGGCATCCTCATCCTGCTGGTGCTGCTGGCCCTGCCGCTCGGGGGCGGGCTACCGATCCTGGTCGAGATTCTGGACTGGATCGTGGGCCTCATCCTCCGGGCTGTCGCGGGTGGCTGAGGACCCGCGCTACGGTCGTTCGATGCAGGAAGCCGTCGCCGAGCCCGTTGCCGACCCAGCTGTCGAGTCCTCAGCTGTGGCGGAGATCGAGGCTGCCGTTCTGGAGACGGACGGTCGGCGGGCCGGTTTCGAGGTGCACCTGGCCAACTTCGAGGGTCCGTTCGACCTGCTGCTGGGGTTGATCTCCAAACACAAGCTGGACGTCACCGAGGTGTCGCTGTCGAAGGTGACCGACGAGTTCATCGCCTACATCAGCGGGGCGCAGCGACTCGGGAGCGAAGCCGGTGTGACGGCCGGGGCGCCGTGGGACCTGGCCCAGGCGACCGAGTTCCTGGTGGTGGCCGCGACGCTGCTCGACCTGAAGGCGGCCCGGCTGCTACCGGCGGCCAGCATCGAGGACGAGGAGGACCTGGCGCTGCTGGAGGCGCGGGATCTGCTGTTCGCGCGGTTGCTGCAGTACCGGGCGTACAAGCAGGTCGCGGCGCAACTGCAGGAATGGCACCGGGCGCAGTCGCTGCGATTCCCGCGCGCGGTATCGCTGGAGCCGCGGTACGCCGATGCGCTGCCGGAGGTGCTGCTGGGTGTCGGAGCGGCGGAGTTCGCCCGCATCGCCGCGCACGCGCTGGCGCCGAAGCTGCCGCCGATGGTCAACATCGATCACCTGCACAATGTGCAGGTCTCGGTCCGTGAGCACGCCCGCATCCTGCGGGACCGGCTGTCCCAGTCCGGCGCGGCGACGTTCCGTTCCCTGGTGGCGGACTGCGAGCACACCCTCGAGGTGATCGCACGGTTCCTGGCCGTACTGGAGCTTTTCCGGGAGGGCGTTGTGGCGTTCGACCAGGCCACGCCGTTGGGCGACCTGCACATCCGGTGGACCGGCAGCGCGGAGCAGTCCGACACCGACTCGGATCAGAAGATGGATGAGGAGTACGGGTGAGCAGCGGGTTGGACAGCACGCCAGACACTTCCGAACCAACGGAGTCCATAGTGGACGGCCAGATTGCCGAGGCGGACGAGTCCACTGTGGAGGACGAGGGGGAGCCGACCCTCGACCTGGTCGACCCGGCCCGGCTGCGGGCGGCGGTCGAGGCAGTCCTGCTCGTCGTCGACCAGCCAATCGACGCGACCAGCCTGGCCCAGACGCTGGCGGTGCCACAGCCGGATGTCGAGGCCGCGCTGCACGCGCTGCGGGCGGAGTACGACGAAGGCCTGCGCGGGATGGACCTGCGGGAGATCGCCGGCGGCTGGCGGCTCTACTCACGGGACGACTTCGCCGCGTACGTCGAGCGGTTCGTGCTCGATGGGCAGCAGACCCGGATGACCCAGGCCGCTCTGGAGACGCTCGCTGTGATCGCATACCGGCAGCCGGTGACCCGGTCGCGGGTCTCGGCGATCCGCGGGGTCGGCGTGGACGCGGTGATGCGGACGCTGACGACGCGGGCGCTGATCGAGGAGTGCGGCACCGATCCGGAGACCACCGGTGGGCTCTATCGCACGACGCCGCTGTTCCTGGAGAAGCTGGGGCTCAACTCGCTGGACGAGTTGCCGCCGCTGGCTCCGCTGCTGCCGGACCACACCGACCTGGATCCCGCCATCACCGATGACTGAGTCCAGCGCCGGCGAAGGGATCCGGCTCAACAAACTGCTGGCCGGGGCGGGCGTCGCATCGCGTCGGGCCTCGGACAACCTGATCGCCGCTGGCCGGGTCAGCATCGACGGCGAGATCGTGCGGGAGCACGGCGTGCGGGTCGATCCGGACCGGGTCGTGGTCCGGGTGGATGGCGCCCGGGTTGAGCTGCGGGACAACGTCGTACACCTGGCGCTGAACAAGCCGCGCGGCGTGCTGACGGCAATGTCGGACGACCGCGGCCGGCCGACGGTGGCGGACCTGGTCGCAGAGTGGAGTGGAGCGGAGTCAGAGGGGACCGAGCGCCGGCTGTTCCACGTAGGGCGGCTGGACGCCGACAGCGAGGGTCTGCTGATCATGACCAATGACGGTGAGCTGGCGCACCGGCTGACCCATCCCTCGTACGAGGTGCGCAAGACCTACCTTGCCGAGGTGCCGGGCCCGATCGGCCGCGACGTCGCCCGCCGGCTGCTGGACGGGGTCGTGCTGGAGGACGGGCCGGCCCGGGCGGACCGGTTCCGGGTGGTGGACGCGTCCGGCCGGCGGGCCATGGTCGAGCTGGTGTTGCACGAGGGCCGCAAGCACATCGTGCGGCGGATGCTCGCCGAGGTCGGCCATCCGGTCAGCCGGCTGGTGCGTACCGCGGTGGGTCCGGTGCTGCTCGGCGGGCAGCGGGCCGGCGTGGTGCGGCCGTTGACGGCGGAGGAACTCGGTGCGCTGTACGCATTGGTCGGGATGTAGCGCCGCTCGGGATTGTTGATCGGGTTACAACTCCGGGCCGGGCGGCTTGTACGCTGACTCGGGCTCGTATCGCCGTGATCTGATGCGGGCCGGCTGACTCCTGGAGGGACATCTCGTGGCGGTACGGGCAATTCGCGGCGCGACTCAGGTCGACGAGAACGACCGCGACGCCATTCTGACCGGTAGTGCGGAGCTGGTGTTGGCAGTACTGGAGCGTAACGAGCTGGTGCCGGACGACCTGATCAGCGCGATCTTCACCGTGACGCCGGACCTCAACGCCGATTTTCCCGCCTACGCGGCGCGCAAGGCCGGTCTGGTCGACGTTCCACTGCTGTGCTCGACCGAGATCCCAGTGCCCGGCGCGATGCCGCGGGTGGTGCGGATGATGGCGCATGTGGAGACTGAAAAGAAGCGCAGCGATCTGCGGCACGTCTACCTGCGAGGTGCGGCACAGCTGCGCACCGACCTTCCCCAGTAGAACTCCGGCAAGGAGAGGTGGGCCCGGTGGCGTTCGGTGGTGTGGTTGCCCTCGACGGACCTTCAGGGACCGGCAAATCGACCGTGGCCACCCGGGTGGCGCGGCGGCTGGGCGCGCGCTACCTCGACACCGGCGCGATGTACCGGGCCGCGACCTGGGCCGTGCTGCAGGCCGACGTAGACCCGACGGACGCGGCCGGCGTGACGGCGGTGGTCGACACGGCCCGGATCGAGATCGGCACCGACCCCGACCGGCCATCCATATCGGTCGACGGCGTGCCCGTCGACCGGCCGATCCGCGGCGCCGAGGTCACCGCCGCGGTCTCTGCCGTCTCGGCCGTGCCAGCGGTGCGTACGCACCTCGTGGCGATGCAGCAGCAGATCATCGGGACCGGCGGGATCGTGGTCGAGGGCCGCGATATCGGGACCGTGGTGGCGCCCGAGGCGGAGCCGAAGATCTATCTCACCGCATCGGCGGCGGTGCGGGCCAAACGGCGGTCCCGGCAGGACCGGCAGGACGTCGCCGCTGTCTCCGCGGATCTGCACCGGCGGGACACCTTCGACAGCAGCCGGGCCACCAGTCCGCTGCGCCAGGCCGCGGACGCCGTACTCGTCGACACCAGCGCGCTGTCGCTGGACGAGGTCGTGGACCGGGTGCTGTCCCTGGTGCCGGACGCGAGCGTGCGTCGATGAAACTGCCTTCGATCAATGTTTCGATGAACGTGTCGGTGCGGGCCGAGCTGACCGGAGCGCAGAAGGCCGGTGGCACCCCGTGGATGCGGGCCGCCCGCGGCATCGGGCAGGGCCTGATCCTGGTGCTGACCAGGATGGAGGTCGTCGGTCTGGAGAATTTGCCGATGACCGGCAGCGTCCTGCTGGCCGCCAACCACACGCACAACATCGACGGCCCATTGCTGTTCGGCCTGGTGCCCCGGCCGACCGCGTTCTTCGTCAAGGCCGAGGCGTTCATCGGCCCGATCAAACCGTTCCTGCTCCACATCGGACAGATCCCGATCCGCCGTGGCACAGTCGAACGGGCCCCGCTGGCAGCGGCGTTGGACACGTTGGCCGCTGGCGGTTCGGTCGGGATATTTCCAGAGGGCAGCCGCGGGCGCGGCGATGTGGCCAAGGTTGAGCACGGAATCGCCTATCTGGCAGTACGTTCCGGGGCGCCCGTGGTGCCGATCGCTTGCGCCGGTACGAATGAGGTGCTGCAGCGGCGGTCGCTGCGCCGCCCGAAGGTCCGGGTCCTGATCGGCCCGCCGGTGCAGGTGCCGGCCGGCGCCGCATCGCGGCAGGCAGTCGCCGACGCCGCTGAACAGATCCGCGAGGCGTTGGCCAAGCTGGTCATGGAGATTGGATCGGTGGACCGACTGTGACGGTGCCGGACGATGGACTGCCCGACGCCGGAGTCCCGGTCCTGGCGGTGATCGGTCGACCGAATGTCGGAAAATCGACGCTGGTCAACCGGATCCTGGGGCGCCGCGACGCGGTGGTGCAGGACGTGCCGGGCGTGACCCGGGATCGGGTCGCCTATGACGCGCTGTGGAACGGCCGGCGGTTCACCGTGGTGGACACCGGCGGCTGGGAGCCGGACGCGACCGGTCTCGCGGCGCGGGTCGCTGCGCAGGCGGAGCGGGCCATCGCCACCGCCGACGCCGTACTGCTGGTTGTGGATGCCTCGGTCGGCGCCACGACGACCGATGATGCGGTGGCCCGGGTGCTGCGCCGCGGCGAGGTCCCGGTCGTGCTGGCCGCGAACAAGGTCGACGACGCGCGGGTCGAGGCCGACGCGAGTGCGCTGTGGCGGCTCGGGCTGGGGGAGCCGTACACGGTCAGCGCGCTGCACGGGCGCGGCTCCGGCGATCTGCTCGACGCGATCCTCAAGGCGCTGCCGGAGGCGCCGTTGGAGACCGATCAGGAGGGCGGACCGCGCCGGGTCGCCCTGATCGGCCGGCCGAACGTCGGCAAATCCAGCCTGCTCAACCGGCTCTCCGGGGAGGAGCGGTCGGTGGTCGACTCGGTCGCCGGCACGACCATCGACCCGGTCGACAGCCTGGTGTCGCTGGACGGACAGATCTGGCGGTTCGTCGACACCGCCGGCCTGCGGCGGCGGGTACGCGAGGCTAGCGGCATGGAGTACTACGCGAGCCTGCGTACCGCCTCGGCGCTTGACGCGGCCGAGGTCGCAGTCGTGCTGATCGACGCGAGCGAACCGATCAGCGAGCAGGACCAGCGGGTCATCGCCGCGGCGGAGGACGCCGGTCGCGCGCTGGTCGTCGCCTTCAACAAGTGGGACCTGGTCGACGAGGACCGTCGACTCCGGCTGGACCGCGAGGTCGAACGGGACCTGCTGCAGGTGCGGTGGGCGGCCCGGGTGAACGTTTCGGCGTTGACCGGGCGCAGCGTCGGGCGGTTGGCGCCGGCCCTGCGGTCGGCGCTGGAGTCGTGGGAGCAGCGGATCCCGACCGCCACGCTCAACACCTGGCTGTCGGCGGTGACGACGGCGACGCCGCCGCCGGCGCGGGGCGGACGGGCGCCCCGGGTGCTGTTCGCGACCCAGGCGGGCATCCGGCCGCCGCGGTTCGTGCTGTTCACCACCGGCAACCTGGAGCCGTCGTACCGGCGGTTCATCGAACGCCGGCTGCGCGAGGAATTCGGCTTCGCCGGCTCGCCGATCGACATCGCGGTGAAGGTCAAGGAGAAGCGATCCCGGAAGAAGTGAGGGGCGCGGGT
>DATAVB010000011.1:0-90832 GCA_036267955.1 Mycobacteriales bacterium
CGGGCCCGGTCGGCGGTCAACGCCAGCAGCCAGGTCGTCACGCTGCCCCGGGCCGGATCGAAGAGCCGGCGCTTTCGCCAGGCCCGGACCAATGCCTCCTGCACGATGTCGTCCTTGTCGCAATCCGGAGCAAGGCGCGCCGCGAGCCGGCTCATCGCAGCCAGGTGCGGTCGCACCCAGCCGGCGAAGTCGTCGAATTGCCGCGGCGGCGGTTGCACCATCACGGTCGCCCTTTCCTGACGGTCACACCGGTGTACACCCAGCGCTGACCGTTCGGTTGGGTGAGCGTGTCGCAACTTGTGACTCGTGAGGCTGGGGTGACAGGCGGGGTACGGTATTGACCATGCCTGCCCGTACCTCGACGCCCTCGCGCAGCCAGGCGACCCGCGGGCAACGCGGCGCGGCTGCCAGCCGATCGCGCTCCGCTGCGACCCGTTCCGGCGGGCGCAAACCGGCGCCGCGCAAGCCGTCGGGCCGTAAACCGGCCAGCCGCAAGCCCGCCGCCCGCGGGCAGCGCAATGGCAGCACGATATGGCGTGGCATTTCTGGCACCTGGATGGTGATCGCCCGCGGGACCGGCGGGTTGGCCCGGGCCGTCGGCCGGCAGGCCGCCAGCGCGCGTGAGCTGGATCCGGCGCACCGCCGGGACGGGTTGGCGCTCGGCTTCATCGGGCTGGCCGTCGTACTGGCGGTCGGGGTCTGGTTCCATGGCGCCGGTCCGTTGGGCCGGTGGATCGCCACCGCCGCCCAGACCGTCGTCGGCGCGCCGGCGGCCTGCGTACCCGCGGTCCTCGTCGTCGCCGCCATCGCCTTCATGCGGCAGGCGCCGGAGCCGGACGCGCGCGGTCGGCTGCTGATCGCCTGGCTCGGCATCGCGGTCTCGATTCTCGGTCTGTTCCACCTCGTGCACGGTTCGCCGACCACCGGCCCGGGACGCCGGGTGGCCGGGGGAGCGGTCGGGGCCATCGCGGCCGGCCCGCTGTCGCGCGCCTTCACCTCCTACGTCGCCGGCATCCTGTTGTTCCTGCTTGGCATCTTCGGCGTGCTCGTCCTCACCGCGACTCCGGTCAACCAGGTACCGGCCCGGCTGCGCGAGTTCTACGACTGGCTGATGCGCCGCCCGGAGGCATCGGAGGAGGACGGCGCGCAGGAGGAGCCGGCCGACGAGTCAGAACCCGAGCCGGTCCGGTTGCGCCGCCCCTCGCGCCGTCGCCAGGCAACCATGGCGCCGACCGATGCGGCCGGCGACAAGCCTGATCCGATCGATGTCGCGCTGGCCGCGGACGAGCCAACGCCACCGCGCAAGGCCAAGCGCGCCAGGCCGAGCCCGGCCGTCGACCCGACCATCAGCTCCGTACCGGCGAGCACGCCGGAGCCCACGCCGCCCGTCACGACGCGGGCCGAGCAACTCGCACTCACCGCGCCTGAGGGCGCGTACATCCTGCCGCCGTCGAACCTGCTGTCGGCCGGCGCCGCGGCCAAGGCCCGCAGCAAGGCGAACGACGAAGTGATTGCCTCGGTGCAGCACGTGTTCGAGGAGTTCGAGCTCGACGCGCGGGTCACCGGGTTCAGCCGCGGCCCGACGGTCACCCGGTACGAGATCGAGCTGGGCGCCCGGGTCAAGCCAGAGCGGATCACCGCGCTGTCGAAGACGATCGCGTACGCGGTGGGCAGTGCCGACATCCGGATCATCAGCCCGATCCCCGGCAAGAGCGCGGTCGGCATCGAAATCCCCAACACCGACCGCGAGATCGTGATGCTCGGTGACGTGTTGCGCTCGCACAACGCCACCGCCGACCATCACCCGATGCTGGCGGCGTTGGGCAAGGATATCGAGGGCGGCTTCGTTCTGGCCAACCTGGCGAAGATGCCGCACATTCTCATCGCCGGCGCGACCGGCGCCGGAAAGTCCAGCTGCATCAACTCGCTGATCGTCTCGGTGCTGTCCCGGGCCACGCCAGAGGAGGTGCGGATGATCCTGATCGACCCCAAGCGGGTCGAACTCTCCTCGTACCAGGGCATCCCGCACCTGGTAACACCGATCATCACCAACCCGAAGAAGGCCGCCGACGCCCTGCAGTGGGTCGTCAGCGAGATGGACATGCGGTACCAGGACATGGAGGCGTCCGGGGTACGGCACATCGACGACTTCAACCGGAAGGTGCGGGCCGGCAAGATCGTCGCGCCACCCGGCAGCGAGCGGGTCTATCAGGCCTACCCGTACCTGCTGGTCATCGTCGACGAGCTCGCCGACCTGATGATGGTGGCGCCGCGCGACGTCGAGGACTCCGTCGTCCGGATCACCCAGCTCGCCCGGGCCGCCGGCATCCACCTCGTGCTGGCCACCCAGCGGCCGTCGGTCGACGTGGTCACCGGTCTGATCAAGGCCAACGTGCCCAGCCGCCTGGCGTTCTCCACCTCCAGCCTCGCCGACTCGCGGGTCATCCTCGACCAGCCCGGCGCGGAGAAACTGATCGGTCAGGGCGACGGGCTCTACCTGCCGATGGGGGCCAGCAAGGCGCAGCGGATCCAGGGTGCCTACGTGCCCGACTCCGAGGTCGCGGCCACCGTCGAGTTCTGCAAGAAGCAGGCCGAACCGACCTACCGCGAGGAAGTGGTCGCGGCGCCGGTCAGCAAGAAGAAGGTGGAGGACGATGTCGGCGACGATCTCGATGTGCTCTGCCAGGCGATCGAGCTCGTCGTGACGACACAGTTCGGCTCGACCTCGATGTTGCAGCGCAAACTGCGGGTCGGGTTCGCGAAGGCCGGCCGGCTGATGGACCTGATGGAAACACGCGGTGTCGTGGGGCCGTCAGAGGGTTCGAAGGCACGTGACGTTCTGGTGAAGCCCGATGAGCTCGACGGGATCATCACCGTCCTGCGCGCTGAGCAGTGACCCAATCGCCACCACCTGACCGCGCGTGCCGCCGGACCGCCACCCTAGACTCGAAACGGACAGCACACTGAACCCGCCGTGGGGAGCGTAGAGGGGGCGCCCGATGACCGACGACCCGAAGAACCCCGACGGCGACCGTTCAACGGACGAGCCGGAGGCGGTATCCGCGCCCATCGGTTCGGTCCTGGCCGCGGCCCGGGAGGCCAAGGGTCTGACGGTGGCAGACGTCGCCGCCGCGACCAGGTTGCGTGCCGCGCTGGTGTCGGCCATCGAACGGGACGACTTCGAAGCCGGCGGTGGGACCTTCTACGCCCGGGCCCACCTGCGCGCGATCGCCAAGGTGGTCGACGCCGACGCCGAAGCTCTGGTCGCCGAATTCGACCGTATACATGGCCATTCCGGGTCGCCGGTCGAGGTGCTCGAGCCCGGTGGCGGCCCGCCGCCCGCGATCTCCGCCGCCACCGTCCGCCGGCCCGCGCCCCGTTGGGCGGCCGCGGCCGTCGCCGTACTCGTGGTGCTGATCGCGGTCCTGGTCGTACGGGCAGTTTCCGGGCACTCCGATCACCAGTCGACACCGCGGGCCAATCCGCCGGCCGTGACCACCAGCGCGACGCCCAGCCCGACCCCGAAACCCACGCCGCGTCCCACCACGCCGAAGCCGACGCCCAAGCCCACGCCGACACCGAAGCCCACGCCTGTAGGGGTTTCGCTCGCCGTGGCCGCGCACGGTGGGCAGAGCTGGCTGCAGGTGAAGTCCGCCAGTGGGGTCACCCTGTTCGCCGGCGAGCTGTTCGACGGAAACACCAGACACTTCGCCGACAAGGCCCAGCTCACCGTCGTTTTCGGCAATGCGCCGGTTGTCGCGGTCCGGCTCAACGGCGCGGCCAGCACCCCGCCCTGCGCCGCCCAGAATGTGTGCACGGTGCAGTTCAAGCCGGCCGGATCGAGCGTACTCGGCTTCGGCTGAGGGTGATGCCCCCTACATTCGCGGTCCGGGTCGCCCGGTGGGACGAAGCAGCCCACAACCGCCGGTAGGCTCGTGGGGTGGATCAATCCTCAGCTTCCCCGGACACGGCCCGCAGAGTCGCTCTCGTCACCCTCGGCTGTGCGCGCAACGACGTCGACTCCGAGGAGCTGGCCGGTCGATTGTCGGCCGACGGCTGGCAGGTCACCGAAGGGATAGACGGCGAGCCGGACGCGGTCCTGGTCAACACCTGCGGCTTCGTCGACGCTGCGAAGAAGGACTCCATCGACACGCTGCTGGCGGCCGCCGGATCCGGCGCGAAGGTCGTCGCGGTCGGCTGCCTGGCCGAGCGGTACGGCGCGGAGCTGGCCGAGAGCCTGCCCGAGGCGAGCGCGGTGCTCGGCTTCGACCACTACCCGCAGATCGGCGACCGGCTCGCCGAGATCGTGGCCGGCAAGGAGATCCAGTCACACGTTCCCCGCGACCGGCGGGCCCTGCTGCCGATCTCCCCGGTCGACCGGGCCGGGTCGTCCGCGCACGTTCCCGGGCACGGCGAGCCGGACCTGCCCGAGGGGCTCGCGCCACCGTCCGGGCCGCGCGCGGTGCGACGCAAGCGGCTCGGTGATGCCCCGATGGCCCCGCTGAAGCTGGCCAGCGGTTGTGACCGGCGGTGTGCCTTCTGCGCGATCCCGCGGTTCCGCGGCGCCTTCGTGTCCCGCCGCCCCACCGACGTCCTCGACGAGGCCCGCTGGCTGGCCGAGAACGGCGTCCGCGAGGCGTTTCTCGTCAGCGAGAACTCCACCTCGTACGGCAAGGATCTGGGCGATCTGCGGCTGCTGGAGACCCTGCTGCCGGAGCTGGCGGCGATCGAGGGCCTCGACCGGGTCCGGGTCTCGTACCTGCAGCCGGCCGAGATGCGCCCGACGCTGACCGCCGTCATCGCCGGCACCCCGGGGATCACGCCGTACTTCGACCTGTCCTTCCAGCACGCGAGCGAGCCGGTGCTGCGCCGGATGCGCCGCTTCGGCAATACCGAACGGTTCCTCGGGCTCATCGAGCAGATCCGCGGCATCGCGCCGGAGGCCGGCATCCGGACGAACGTCATCGTCGGCTTCCCCGGCGAGACCGAGGCCGACGTCGAGGAGCTGGAACGGTTCCTGATCGCGGCCCGGCTCGACGCGGTCGGCGTCTTCGGCTATTCCGACGAGGACAACACCGAGGCGCTCTCGCTGGACGGCAAGATCGACTCCGCCGAGATCGATGCCCGGGTGGAACGGGTTACCGCGCTGGTCGACGAACTGGTGGCGCAGCGCGCGGAGGACCGGATCGGCAGCACCGTCGAGGTGTTGGTCGAGCGGATCAACGAGGACGGCAGTGTCGAAGGTCGGGCCGCACACCAGGGTCCGGATGTCGACGGCACCACGACCGTGCGGGGCACGGACGCAGTGGCGGTCGGCGATATCATTTCCGCGCACGTGATCGACTCGGTCGGCGTGGATCTCGTGGCCGAGCCGTTGAAGGCATGATCGCCGATACGCTGGGGGTGTCGGAGACGGCACCATGACGAAACGCCGGGGGGCCTCATGACTCATCACCCGGCGTCGGTGTCTGGATGACGGGGCTCGTGCCGGATCCGGCGGCGACACCGGCGCAGACCGCCGGTGTGCTCAACATCGCCAATGCGCTGACGTTGCTGCGCCTGGCCCTCGTACCGGTCTTCGCGGTCGCGCTGCTGCAGCAGGACGGCGACAGCACCGGCTGGCGATTGGTGGCGTGCGGCATCTTCGCAGTGGCCTCGATCACCGACCGGATCGACGGAGATCTGGCCCGGCGGCGCAATCTGGTCACCGAGTTCGGCAAGCTCGTCGACCCGATTGCCGACAAGGCGCTGATCGGCACGGCTCTGGTCGGCCTTTCGGCGCTGGACATCCTTCCGTGGTGGGTCACCATCGTCGTGGTCGGCCGCGAGGTGGCGGTGACCCTGCTGCGGTTCTGGGTGATCCGGCGCGGGGTGATGCCGGCCAGCCGCGGCGGCAAGGTGAAGACGTTCTTCCAGGCCGTGGCGATCGGGCTGTACGTGCTCCCGCTGCCGCACAGCATGATTCTGCTGCCGGAGCTCATGATGGCGGTGGCGCTCGGCCTCACCATCGCCACCGGGGTGGACTACGTGTTCCGCGCCGTCACGCTGCACCGCCGGCCGAAGTAGTGACGATGGGTACGCCCGAGCGGGTGCATCGGTCGCTACTCGTCCGGGGCGCGACCGTGGCCACCGCAGAATCGTTGACGGCCGGGCTGATTGCCGGGGCGCTCACCGACACGCCCGGCAGCAGCGCGACTTTTCGCGGTGGCCTGGTGGTCTACGCGACCGATCTCAAGGCGACCCTCGCCGGCGTCCCGGCCGATCTCCTGGACCGGCACGGCCCGGTCAGCCGTCCGGTCGCGGCCGCTCTCGCACTCGGGGTGGCGTCCCGGCTGGAGGCCGATTTCGGACTCTCCGCCACCGGGGTGGCCGGCCCGGCGGCGCAGGGAGATGCGCCGGTCGGGCTGGTGTACATCGGTCTGGTGGACCTCACCCGGCCGGGGGAGCCGGAGCCGGAGGTCGTTGAACTGCGGCTGTCCGGCGACCGCTCCACGATTCGCCGCCAGGCCGTGGCCGCCGCAGTCGACATGCTCGCGCGGGCTCTCGGTGTGGAATCCGCCACCTGATGGGCGGGTTACGCCCTCGGCGGACACGCCCCGTTCCGGCCAGCGGGCTATGGTGAATGGACGGTACGGTGACCGTACGAGGTAAGGAAAGGGGTGCGGCGATGGCTCTGCTCCGTCGAGTTCTCGGCGAAACACTGCGTGGCCGTCGGCTGCGCCAACGTCGCACGCTGCGTGAAGTCTCCGCGGCGGCACGGGTCAGTCTCGGATACCTGTCCGAGGTTGAGCGCGGTCAGAAGGAAGCGTCCTCGGAATTGCTCGCCTCGATCTGCGGTGCGCTCGACGTCCCGCTGTCCGAGGTGCTCGAGGAGGCCAGCGTGTCGATGCGCGAGGTCGAGACACCAGCTCGGACGGAGGAGCCCGTTCTTGCCACCGGCGGCGAGCTTCCGCCGTTGGAGAAGGTCGTCATCGGTCCGCCCAGTCGCGACCAGCACGATGGCCGGGTGACCGTCGCCGCGTAGGTGTTCGGGCCACCTGTGCGTCCGGTGACCCTGCCGCGCAGTGCACACTGATCTCGTGCGATTCCCGTTCTTCCGACCCCGCCCGCGTAAGCCGGAGCCTGCCGCGGTTGTCGCGCCACGGCGTGGCAGCCCGGCCGAGGTATGGCTCGGCCGGTCGGAGAAAGCGGTGCGGTCGCTGGGTGATCTCGGCCACTCCATCCAACCCGGCCCGACGGCCGATCAACTTGTCGACATCCAGCTGCGGGCGACCTCCAGCCTGGACAGTGTGCGGCGCATCGCCGGCCAGGTGACCCTCGTGGACCAGGCCATCGCGCGCATTCCCAGTCCCGCGCTGACCGAGCGCCGGGCCCGCCTTGCCGGGCAGCTCGCGGCCGGCGGTTCGGACGAACTGCGGGTCAGCCAGGAGCAGGCCGTGGCCGACATCGACGCCCAACTCGCCTCGGACGTCCGGTTGCGGTCGACCCGCGATGCCCTGCTGGCTCGGATGGAAGCCGCCGCCGTTGGCCTGGAGGGCCTGGTCGCCCGGGCCGCCGAGGCGTCCACCATGGCCGAGGCGTCGACCCCGGATCTGGCCGCCGGCGAGATCGGCGAGTTGGCCGCGGAGCTGGACGGACTGCGCGCCGGGCTGGCCGAAACCGAGCAGTTGTCCCGCGGCGCGTTGGGTGGACCGGCAAACCCACCGTTCCCGCCCGGTGCGGTCTGATCCTCAGCCGCTACCCTGGCTGGTCACGGCACGAATGCTGCTTTTGGCGGCGGAGTCGCCGCTGTCGGCTACGTTGGCGTTATCCGTACCGGGGATAGTGGGTCTAACTCCCTGGTTTGCCCGAGACGGATGCGTGATTGTTGGCCGACCTGACACGATAGAGCTGGCGTACCGTAGGGGTGCGTCGCATATGGGAGGACACGCGATCATGGCCAACCCCTTCGTGAAGTCCTATAAATACTTCATGTCCTGGTTCGGGGCGAAGGTGGACGAGAAGGCCGACCCGAAGATCCAGATCACACAGGCGATCGAGGAAGCACAGCGGCAGCACCAGGCGCTGTGCCAGCAGGCGGCCCAGGTAATCGGCAACCAGCGGCAGTTGGAGATGAAGCTGTCCCGGCAGCTCACCGACGTCGAGCGGTTGCAGAGCCAGGCCCGGCAGGCCCTCGTCCTCGCCGACAAGGAACGTGCCGGCGGCAACGAGGCCAAGGCGCAGGAGTTCGAGCAGAGCGCCCAGGCCTTCGCCAACCAGCTCGTCTCGTCCGAGCAGTCGGTTGAGGACCTCAAGAGCATGCACGACCAGTCGCTGCAGGCCGCCGAGGCGGCCAAGAAGGCGGTCGAGCAGAACTCCTCGATGCTGCAGGCGAAACTCGCCGAGCGTACCCAGCTGCTCAGCCAGCTGGAGCAGGCGAAGATGCAGGAGCGGGTCTCCGCGTCGCTGCAGTCGGTGTCGGAGATGGCGGCCCCGGGCAACGTCCCATCGCTGAGCGAGGTTCGGGAGAAGATCGAGTCCCGGTACGCCACCGCGCTGGGCCAGGCCGAGTTGGCGAACAATTCGGTGCAGGGTCGGATGCTTGAGGTGCAGAAGTCGACAATGGACTTCGCCGGAGCAGCCCGGCTGGAGCAGATCCGGGCCAGTATCGGCGGCGGGTCCTCCTCCACCCAGGCGATCGCCGGGTCCGCGACCCCGGCGGTCGAGGCCGGCAACGGCAGCCAGGCCGCCGGCACGACTCCGACCGGCGAGACCGCCGCCAACCCGCAGAGTGCCAGTTCCCCGCAGCCCGCCGATCCCGCATAACCGCTCGGAATCCGAATGATGGTCGCCGGTCTGGCAGCTCGGGCGGTGCGTGCGGTCGCCACGGCCAAGCGCGCGCAGGGACTGGCGGACAGCGTCGTGCAGTCCCTGGGCTCCTGGCGCGATCCGGCGGCGAAACTACGTCGTCGCCGGCAGCGGGCCCGGATCGCGCTCTACCTGCGGGTCGTCGGTGCTGCCGTTGCCGGTGTCCTGACCGGTATCGCATTCGCCGACGGCGACATGCTGATCGGCGTCTTCATCGGACTGTTCACTGCCGCCCTGATCTATGCGGTCGTGCAGTCCGGGCTGGTCGTCTGGCACCTGCAACGCACGCCGATGCCGGTCGCTCCGCCTGCGCTGCCGCCGGCCGGATCCGGCGCCCGCAAGCCGATGGAGACGCTCGCCGCCCGGGAACGGACCCTGGGCGAGTTGCTCATTCTGCTGGGTCCGGCGGCCGGCGACACGGCGGCCGAGGCACGCAGTGCGGCCACCGTGCTGCGGGGTTGTGCCGACCGCATCGTCACGTTGGAGTCGGCCCGTCGGGACGCGCCGGCGGACGCGGCGCCGGATCTGCGGCAGGCCTTGGAGGTCGCCGACGAACAATTGGACGGCGGCGTGCATGCGTACGAGCGGCTCGTTTCCGCCGCCGCGAAGGCGGTGTCGGCGGCCAGCGGCAATCCCGCCGCGGCGCTGGCCGACACTCGGCTGCGCGACGCGGCCGACGCGCTGAACGGCTTCGCTGCCGGGATGCGCGAGATCGACACCCACTGACTGCTCAGCGGTCCGGCAGGCACGCCGCCCGCCTGCTGGTGAGCAGCGCCCGGTCGGCGTCCGTACCGGCCAGCTCCAACGCCCGGTCGTACGCCACCACCGCCTCCTGCAATCTCCCCAGCCGGCGGAGCATGTCCGCGCGGCAGGCCGGCAGCAGGTGGTAGCGGGGGAGCCGATCCTCGAGGCCGTTGAGCAGCTCGAGCCCGGCCGCCGGCCCTTCGAACTCGGCCACCGCGACTGCCCGGTTCAACCGGACCACCGGCGATCCGGTGGTGTCCTCCAGCTGTGTGTAGAGCGCGACGATGCGGCCCCAGTCGGTCGTCCGCGGGTTCGTCGCCCGGGCATGTTCGGCCGCGATCGTCGCCTGCAACAGGTACGAGCCCACGTCGCCGCGTGCCGTGGCACGGTGCAGCAACGCCAGTCCTTCGGTGATGTCACCGGTATGCCACCGTCGACGATCCTGATCGGCCAGCAGTACGATTCGGCCGCGGTCATCGACCCGGGCGTCCCGCCGGGAATGCTGCAGCAGCATGAGCGCTGCCAACGCCGTTGGCTCGGTCTCGTCCGGCAGCAGCGCGTCGATGACCCGGGTGAGCCGGATCGCCTCGCCGGCCAGTGAACGGCGCACCGGGCCCGCTCCGGAGGAGGCGGCGTACCCCTCGGTGAAGATCAGGTACAGCACCGCCAGCACACCGGACAGCCGGGCCGGGAGCTCGTCGCCGGCCGGGATCCGGTACGGAATGCCAGCGGCGGCGATCTTCTTCTTGGCCCGGGTGATCCGGGCCGCCATCGTCGATTCGGTAACGAGGAACGCGCGGGCCACCTCGGCCGTCGTCAGGCCGCCGACCATGCGCAGGGTCAACGCGACCCGACCCTCCAAAGCCAAGGCCGGATGGCAGCAGGTGAAGAGCAGTCGCAGCCGTTCGTCCGGGATGGCCGACTCCGGGTCGAGCAATGCGTCGTGGACCACCAGGTCCTCCGGGCCCGCGGTCAGATCGTCGGTGACCAGCAGCGGCAGTTTGCGGTGCAGCGTCGCGTCCCGGCGCAACCGGTCGGTGGCGCGCCGACGCGCCACCGTCATCAGCCAGGCCTCGGGTTGCCCGGGCACCCCGTCCCGTTCCCAGCTCTCCAGGGCCGAGGCGAACGCGTCGGCGAGGGCCTCCTCGGCGACGTCGAGACTGCGCACGATCCCGGTCAGCAGGGCCAGCAGCCTGGCCCATTGCGCACGGTGCACCGTCTCCACTGCACGGCTCGCCGGTGAGGTCACAGTTTCATTGTGGTCATTGGGTTATTGCCGCTGCTGATGGTCCCGTACGGCGTCGGACGTGGCGGCGAGCGCGGCCGTGGTGGCGGCGTAGGTGCGTTGCGCGACGCCGATGTAGACGCAGTCCAGGATCAGCATCTGCGCATGCCGGGCCGACATCGCGCCGGCCCGGAACGGGGTCTCGCGGGCCGCAGTGGTCAGCGTGATGTCGGCGACCTCAGCCAGCGGTGAGCGCGGGAAATTGGTGACAGCCACGGTTTTCGCGCCGGTGGCGTGCGCGGTGCGCAGTGCCTCGACCGTCTCCCGGGTCTGCCCGGTGTGACTGACCGCCAGGGCGACGTCGCCTCGGCCGAGCAGCGCGGCGCTGGAGAGCGCGTCGTGCACGTCCTGCCAGAAGAATGCGGCCCGGCCGATGTGGTGCAGTCGCAGTTGCAGGTCGATCCCGATCACGGCACTGCCGCTGACGGCGTAGATGTCGATCTTGCGCGCCTTCGCGAGCAGCGCGACCGCCTGCTTGACCGCCGCGACGTCGAGTTGGGCGGCTGTCTCCTCGATCGCTCGGGTGTCGACGTCGACGAGACTGGTGAGGACCCGGTCGAGCGGATCGCGGGGATTGATGGTGGCGCTCAGGCCCTTCGTCCAGGTGCGGGCCTCGGCGCGGCCGGCCTCGGTGGCCAACTGCAGTCGGAACTCGGCGTACCCGGGCAGCCCGAGCGCCCGGCAGAACCGGGTCACTGTCGTGAGCGAGGTGCCCGACCGGTGGGCCAGGGCGGAGATGGTCGAGGCCGCGGCCTTGGCCGGGTCGGCGAGCACCTGCTCGGCGACCCGGCGTTCGGCGCCGGTCAGGGTGGGCAGCAGCCCGCGGATCCGTCCGTCAACGGTCGGTCCGGGCCGCCGTTCCGGGGAATCTTTTTCACTGACCGCTGTCATGGCGGTGAGTATTCTTCGGCCGCCCGATGGTGTCAAAGACCCCGGCTCACCTGACGAGTGGCCGGACCTCGATGGCGTCGTCGGGCAGCACCGGGATGTCCTTGGCGATCTCGATCGCCGTGTCCAGATCGGCCACATCGACGAGATAGAAGCCGCCGAGATGCTCTGCGGCTTCGGAGAATGGCCCGTCGGTGACCAGCACCTCGCTGCCCGAGTGGCGGACGGTGGTGGCGGTCGGGGTGGGGCGCAGCTCGGCCCCACCCACGATCGACGATCCGTGCTTTGCGGCGAATGCCTCGTGCTCGGCGTACATGTTCTTCGATTCGACGTCGGTCAGGGCGGTGTAGGCCTCTTCGCGACCGACGAGCAGCAGTGCGTACTTCATCTGGATCCTCCTGTTGCCGATGTGCGTTCTCGTCACCATGTCGAACGGCACGCACACGGATCGACAACAGGCTGACACATTTCTCGTTGGGGGTCAGCCTTTGGCAAGTTGCTGGCGCATTTCGACCAGTCGGTCGAAGTAGGCGTCGGCCTCCGGGTCGACGGTCCGGCGGACCGGGTCGGCGTCGTGCCACTCGATGATCTCCCGCGCGCCCTGCTCGTAGGGGATCGTCGCGACGTAGTCCGGGACCAGGCTCTTGACCTTGGAATTGTCGAAAATGACCGAGTGCGTCTTGTCGCCGACCAGCCCGGGGCCCCAGTCGGGGTTGACCTCGGCGAACACGTCGGACGGCATGTGCACGATCCGGGCGGTGGTGCCGGCGGCCCGGGCGACGATGTGGTGGATCTGGTCCCAGGTCAGCACGTCGTCGCTGGTGATCTGGAATGCATCGCCGACGGCGCGCGAATTGCCCAGCAGCGGTACGAAGGCGCGGGCGAAGTCGTCGGTGTGGGTCAGCACCCACAGCGAGGTGCCGTCACCGTGGACCACGACCTCCTTGCCGCGCCGCATGCGGTCCACGACCGTCCAACCGCCGGTGAACGGGACACCGGTGCGGTCGTAGGTGTGCGACGGCCGGACGATGGTGGCCGGGAATCCGGAGTCGCGGTGCGCGGCCGTGAGCAACTCCTCACATTCGATTTTCGCCCGCGAATACGCCCAGAATTCATTGATCAGCGGGGTGGATTCGGTGATCGGAAGTTTTCGCGGCGGCGTCTGGTACGCCGAGGCGGAGCTGATGAAGACGTACTGCCCGGTCCGACCGCTGAACAGGTCGATATCCGCCTGCACGTGATCGGCGGTAAAGGCGACGAAATCCACCACGACGTCGAATTCCTTGTCGCCCAGCGCTTCTCGGGTTGCCGCGGCGTCCCGGATATCGGCCTGGATCGACGTCGCGCCGTCCGGCAGCGCGCGCTTGGACGTCTGGCCCCGATTGAGGATCGACAGATCGATGCCTCGTTCGACGGCCAGCTTGGCCGCGGCCGCGCTGATTATTCCGGTACCACCGATGAAAAGGACCTTGAGCGACGTCATTGACAGGCTCCCGAATTCAAGCATTAGTGACGACTAAACCTTACGGCACAGGGGATACGGCCGGGTCGCGTCGCTCAGGCCGGTTTCGGCGCCGGCCCGCGTTGGCATCGGGGACACCAGAACGCGACCCGGTCGTAATTGCCGGTCCCCAGGCGGGCGGTGCGGATTGACGTGCCGCACCGGCGGCACGGCTGCCCGGCGCGCTGATACACCCAGTGCGTCGCGCCGCGGCGCAGGTCACCCGTCGTCGACTGCTCGGGATGCTGGCGGTTGGCGGACATGATGCGGTGCGCATTGTCGACAATGGACCGTACCGTCCCGATGTCGCCGGTCTCGGTCCACGGCGTGACGCCGGCCAGGAAGACGAGCTCGTTCTGGTAGAGGTTGCCCACGCCCGCCAGGGTGCGCTGATCGTGTAGCGCCTCGCCGATCGGGCGGCGCGGGTCGGCCTCCAGCCGCCGGGTCGCCTCGGCCGGATCCCAGTCCGGGCCGAGCACGTCCGGGCCCAGATGTCCGACCAGGTCGGCCTCTTCGGCGGTGGGCAGCAGCGTGATGTCGTGCAGCCGGAAACCGAGCGCCTGCCAGTCGGCGTTGGCCAACACGGCCCGGATCTGGTGCGCCGGCCCGCCGTTCCACCGGGCCCCGGCGCGCACCAGCCGCCAGGAGCCGTCCATCCGGAAATGGGTGCGGAGCGTCAGATCGGGTTCGATCCGGGTCAGCATGTGTTTGCCCCGGGCGAGCACCTCGCGGACCGTGCGGCCGGTCAGGTCGGTGGTGGCGAGCGCCGGCACTCGCAGGTCGGACCGGGTCAGCGGCCGGCCAGCCAGCGCGCGGTGCATCCGCTGTGCGGCCAGCCAGACCGTGTCACCCTCGGGCATCGCACCGTTCTAGCACGCCGGCCTCCCGGTGACAGCTAGTCCGTGAGACCGCGCTGCGCGTTGGTCTGGACCCGCCGCAACAGCTCGCGCAGCTGATCCCGTTCGGCGGTGGAGAAGCCGGCGTACCATCACCAGCACGACCTGCCGGCTGTCCAGGTCGCCGGCCCGCCGCAGCGCGGAGTCGAACGCCTGCTGGGCAAGGTATCCGGCCACATTGAGGTCGCGGCCGAGCGTGTCGCGGATCCGCACGGTCAGCATGGACAACACCATCCTCATGCGCAGTCGTAGATGCTGATGCCGGTCGCCACCCCGACGTTGAGCGACTCCACCGGGCCGGCCATCGGGATCTGCACCACAAGATCGGCCGCGGCCAGCGTGGCGGCGCCGACACCGTCGGTCTCGTTGCCGACCACGAGCGCCAGTCGGCGGCCGCGCAGCGGCGCCATCGTCTGCAGGTGGGCGCCGTGCGGGCTGGTCACCACCACCTGGAAACCGGCGCCCCGCAAGGCCCGCACCGCCTCCGGTGGCGTGACACGGCGGCGATATCTCCTCGGGGTGAATTTCCGCAAGTTGGTAAATCTGGTGGGCGATGGCCGGATCACGCCCGATCGTGCCTACGACGCCCTCCAGTGACTGGGCGTCGTAGAGCAGGATGTCCCACAGCGCCAGCCGATTGGTGGGGACCAGACCGCCGGCGCGGCCGGCGATCTCCATCGATAGGGCCTCCGGTGCCGAATACCTGCACGACCCCATCGGCGGTGACCGCCTCGGCGATCAGCGCGTCCGCCTCGGCGATGTTGTCCCGCTGGGTTGGGGTGACCCGTTCGAGCACGTCGCGGATCGCCGCCGCACAACTGTCCTGGTCGACTGTCATCGCGTACTCCTCGATCTGATCGTGCGGTTTCGGGAATCCGCCGCAACGCCCGACATCCCACCCGGAAATCGGTCTAAGCTGCGCTGCTTATGGCGGACGATGAACTGCTGGTGGTCGGTATCGACGCCGGGGGCACCAAGGTGCGAGCGCTGGTGTGCGATCGCTACGGAGTTCGGCGCGGCACCGGGCTGGCCGCCGGCGCCAACCCGGTCTCCCGCGGAATCGCCGGCACCGTCGAGCAGCTCGAGATCGCCCTGCACGCGGCGCTGTGCACCGTCGACCGGTCCCGGGTTGCCGCTGTGGCGCTCGGGATGGCCGGTGCGGCGGCGTTCGCCCAGGAGCTGGCCGGCGTGCTGCCGGGCGTGGGGGAGCGGGCCGGGCTGCACTGCCCGTGGGTGCAGCTCTCCGATCTGGAGGCGGCATTCGCGGCCGGCAGCGCCGAGGACGACGGGCTGGTGGTGCTGTCCGGCACCGGTGCCTCGGTGGCCGAGATCCGCGACCGGCGGATGATCCGCTTTCTTGACGGCGCCGGCTGGCTGCTGGGTGACCTCGGGTCCGGATTCTGGTTGGGGTGCGAAGCCGCCCGGGCCGCGGTCGCCGATCGCGAGGGTCGCGGCGAGCCGACGGCGTTGACCGCGCTGCTGGCCGAGCGGCTGGCGGTCGCGCCTCCGGCGCCGGGAATGCTGCCGGGCGCCGATCCGGGCATCCGAGAACTGGTCGCCGCGGTGTACCGCCGTACGCCGGTAAGCCTGTCGGAATTCGCGCCGCTGGTATCGCAGACCGCCGCGCAGGGCGACGCCATCGCGCTGCGGTTGATCGACCGGGCCGCCGAGGCGCTGCTCGGCGAGGTCGCCCTGATGCTCCGCGATGTCTCGGCGTCCTGGGTGGTGCTGGCCGGCGGGGTGCTGCTGGCCGAGGGGCCGTTGCGGGATGCGGTCAGCCGCGGGCTCACCGAGCGGTCCGGGTTGTGCATCGGCTACGGCCGCGACGGGGCCGGCGGCGCCGTCTGGCGTGGCCTGCAGGAGGTCCAGGGGGCGCTGCCGGAGTCTCGGGCCGGTCGGCTCGCCATCCACTCCCGCCTCACCTCCGCGCAGGACTGATACCGGGCCGACGCCGGCGAGGTCGTTCCACGCACCCGCGCCGCCCATGATCATGAGGCAATTTTGTCGGCGATTCGCGGATCTATTGCCTCATGATCATGGAATGGGTGGGGTCAGCTGTCGAGGGTGAGGGTGCCGTCGATCCGGCGCGGAATGCCGGTCTTGCCGTCCCGCAGCTCCTCCGGAAGCAGGGCCTGCGGCGCGCCCTGGAAGCTGATCGGCCGGAGGAACCGGCGGATCGCCGTGGTGCCCACGGACGTGTGCAGCTCCGAGGTGGTGGCTGGCCACGGGCCGCCGTGATGCATCGCCCAGGTGACCGCAACGCCTGTCGGGTAGGCGTTGTAGATGACCCGGCCGGCCCGCCGGCTCAGCGACTCGGCGACCCGACGAGGGAGATCGGTCTCGCCGTCACCGATGTGCAGGGTCGCGGTCAGCGCGCCCTCGAGCCGGCCGAGCGTCGCGAGCAACTCGTTCTCGTCCGCGTACTCCGCCACCACGGCGGTGGGGCCGAAGCATTCCTCCAGCAACGGTCCGTCCAGGTCACTGGCGGCGACCCGCACCAGCCGCGGCACGGCGGAGAATCCACCGTCGGGGGACGCCGTGGAGGTGGCGAGTTCGCTGACGCCCGCCTGCTCCCGCATCGCCGCCGATCCGGCCTCGAACGCGTCCCGGATCCCGCCCGACAGCATCCAGCCGGCCGGTGCCGCCGCGGTGGCCTCGGCCAGGGCGGCGGTCAGCTCGGTCGCTCCGGCCGGTACGAATGCCAGGCCGGGCTTGGTGCAGAACTGGCCGACGCCCATCGTTACCGAGCCGAGGTAGCCGGCCGCGATCTCGGCGCCGCGCTCGGCCGCCGCGGCCGGGGTGACGACCAGCGGGTTGAGGCTGCCGAGCTCGCCGTAGAAGGGAATCGGGTCCGGTCGTGCGGAGGCGATGTCGAACAGGGCCCGTCCGCCGCGCAGCGATCCGGTGAAGCCGACGGCCCGGATGGCCGGGTGCCGGACCAGGACACCGCCGGCGGCCTGACCGTGCACCAACGAGACCGTGCCGTCCGGCGCGCCGGCGGCCCGGGCCCCGTCGAGCAGCCGCTCGAAGGTCCGCTGCGAGGTGGCCGGGTGCGCGGGATGCGCCTTGATGACGGCGGGGCAGCCCGCGGCCAGCGCCGAGGCGGTGTCGCCGCCCGGTACGGAGAATGCCAGCGGGAAGTTGCTCGCCCCGAAGACACCGACCGGCCCGACCGGGATCAACATCCGGCGCAGGTCGGGGCGGGGACCCATCGCGGTGTCGCCGGGGTGGTCGATGGTCGCCTCGAGGTAGCCGCCGTCGAGGAGCACCTCGGCGAAGAGGCGTAGTTGGAACGCGGTCCGGGTCAATTCGCCGTTCAGCCGGGTCTCACCCAGTGCGGTCTCCCGGTCGGCCAGCCGGACGATCTCGGCGCGGTCGCCGTCCAGCGCGTCCGCCATGGCCCGCAGCATCCGGGCCCGCCCGTCGCGGCCCATCGCCTCCAGCAGCGGATATGCCGCGAGGGCCGCCTGACAGATCGCGTCGACGGCCTCTTCGGTCGTCTCCTGCGCCACCTGCTCGACGGTCTCGCCGGTACGGGGGTCGACACTGCCTACTGCGGTCACGACTTCGCTCCATCCTGTACGTCAGAATTGCTGACCCGATCGTCCCGTGCCGCCAGTGCGTCAGCGGCGGCCGACAGGCCCTGGACCACCGGCGTCCGCAACCGGCCGACCTTCTCGATCGTGATCTCGACCGTGTCGCCGTGGGACAGCGTGAACGGCATCTCGGGCACCAGACAGGTGCCGGTCGACAGGATCACCCCGTCCGGGAACATATCTGCGTGGCGCAGATATCCGACCAGGTCGTCGAGTCGGCGATGCAGCTGCGAGGTGTTCGCCTTGCCGCTCCAGACCGTGCCGCCGCCGCGGATGATCTCCAGCGCGATCTCCAGCTGGTACGGATCGTCGATCTCCCACGCCGGGCGGATTCCGGGGCCCAATGCGGCGGCGCCGAGAAAGACCTTCGCCTGCGGCAGATAGAGCGGGTTCTCGCCCTCGATGGTCCGCGAGCTCACGTCGTCGCAGACGGTGTAGCCGACGATCTCGCCGGCCGCGTTGGCCACGATGGCCAGCTCCGGCTCCGGGACGTCGACCTGCGAGTCGTCCCGGACCGAGATCGGCTCGCCGTCGCCGACGACCTTCCATGCCACCGATTTGAAGAACAGCTCCGGGCGCTCGGCGTCGTAGATCTGTTCGTAGACGGTGGCCGACCGCTCGCTCTCCTCGACCCGGGCGCTGCGCGACTGCTCGTAGGTGACACCGGCGGCCCACAGTTCGGTGCGGCCGTCGATGGGCGCCAGCAGCCGGACGGTCTCGGCTGATACGGCAGCGCCGTCAGGGTGAGCGCAGCGCTCTCGCAACTCGGCCGCGCCGAGTCGGAGCAGCTCACCGAGGGTGGAGATGCCGGCGAACCCGGTGATGGTGCCCGAGTCGGCGTCGAGCAGGCCGACCTGCGGGCCGTTCCGGTCGAGGTACCGGACAATATGCACGCGTACTCCCTGTGAACGCTGGTATTTACCCTGCTGTGGTGCCTTTCTGGCCCTGCTCGTGCCGGGCCCTCCATGAACCTAACGCGTTGATCACGGTCCTGCTACGCGTGGTCTCCGTACTCCGGACGGACTCCTCCGGACAGCGGAAGCTCCAGATCGAGCTCGTCCCGGATCGCGATGCCGTACGCGCCGATCTCCGGGATCGACGGCTTGAGCCGGCGGGACAGGCGCACCGCGTCGGGACGCAGCGCGACCAGGCGGAAGCCGCGGCGCTGGTAGAACCGAAGCGCGTCCAGGTTGTCATTCGTCGTGGTCAGCCAGATCCGGCGGCATCCCGCGGCGCGGGCGGTCGCGGCGTCGATCAGCCCGGTGCCGACGCCCTGCTGGCGATTCGTCGCGTCGATGCTGACGATCTGGAAGTCGTCGCCGTCGATCTGATAGGTGAGGACGCCGACGAGCTCGCCGTCGGACTCGGCCAGCAGGGCGGGCAACGCGGTGAGGTCGTAGACGACGCCGTGACCGACGGCCCGAGTCTCACCCCAGGAGTCGGTCAGCCGGTCGGCGATCCGGCCGGCGTCCTGCGCCGTGGCGTGGCGGTATACCCGTTCCGGCATGGCTGGCCTCCTTTTCGTGTTGGCTTGCTGGTCCAGTTTGCCGCGCCGGGTTTCGATCGGGTCAACGTGCACAACCACCGGAAGCCTCTGTGTAAGAGTTATGTCGTGGCCGAGACAGATCCGGGCGTCGTCGCCGACGAATTGCTCGATTCCGACGAATTGCTCGATGCGATCGCAGCACTGCGTCGCCAGCTGCGCCGGTTCGCCGGGCGCCCCTGGCCGGTCGAGGACCTGAATACCGCACAGATCGAGCTGCTGCGCGTGGTCCGCCGGCGGCCCGCGGTCTCAGTTGCTGAGGCGGCGGAGGAGTTGGGGGTCGCCGCCAACACCGTGTCGACTCTGGTCGGACAGCTGACGGCACTCGACCTGTTGAGCCGGGCGACCGACGGCGCCGACCGCCGGGTGGCCCGGTTGTCACTGACCGCACAGGCGCAACAGCGCGCGGAGTCGTGGCGGGACCGACGGGCCGGCGTGGTGAGCGAAGCGGTGCAGCGACTCGACGAGTCCGACCGGACCGCCCTGGCCGACGCGGTCGGTGCCGTACGCCGGCTGACCGAGGAGGTCCGGATCGTGGAGGCGTCGTCGTGACGGCGGCGGCGTCCCTGGTGTAAGCCGCTCAGGCACGCATCCGCAGGCCGCGTGGGGTGGCTCGGAATCCGGCCGCCTCCAACGCCTGTGCCAACGGACTGTCCAGCACGCCCACGCCGTCGGCCCGTTCCACCGCGAGCCGGCCGAGCACCCCGTCGCGGACCGCCAGCGCCAGCGCGTCGGCCGCCGGCTGCAGCACCTCCGGATCGTCGGACCAGGACAGCAGCGAACGGCCGCCGCGCTCCACGTAAATCGCCAACTCGCCGTCGACCAGCACCACCAGTGCCCCGGCCTTGCGCCCGGGCCGGTGTCCCGGCTTCCCGTCCTCGGCGTCGCCGCGTACCGGACGATCGGGCCAGCCGAGCGCGCCACCGTACGGATTGGCGGGGTCGGAGGCGGCGAGGACCAGCGCCCGTTGTGGCTGGGCCGACGGCTTGTCGCCGGAGTAGGTGCGCAGCCGGTCGATGGCGCCAACCGTGCCGAACTGGGCCGCACCCAGACCGGCGACGAAATACCCCTGCCTGGCGTGCCCGGACTCCTCGAAGGCTCGCAGGACCCGATATACCGCGGAGAATCCGCCCGGCACCTGTTCGGCGGCGACCGCGCCGCGGGTCAGCAGGCCGTGCCGGTCGAGCAGGGCCTCGGCCATGGCGTGGGTCCGCCGGGTCGAGTCGGCGACCCGGTCCGGCAGCCGGGACCAGCGTCCGGCCACCACCGGCGGACCGGTGCGGCTGGGCAACCGGGGCCGGCCCGGTCGGCCGTACCGCCCGCGTGGTGGCGGCGTTCGGCGTCGCGGGCTGCCGCCGAGCACGGCCCGCAGCGGCGAGAGGGTGTCGCCGGAGAGTTGTCCGGCCCAGACCAATTCCCACAGTGCTGCGGTGAGCTCGGCGTCATCGGGCGGTCCGAGCGTCGTGTCGGCGTAGACGCGGTCGGACAGGCTCCGGAAGAACAGCGCCGCGTCGCCGTCGAGCGCGGCCAGAATCGCCTGCTGCAGCGGGCTTTCGGCGGTCTCGGGCGCGGGAAGGAGCAACCCGGCGACCTCCGCTGGCGCCAGCACGATCCAGCCGTCGTGGCCGGGCAACGAGCCGTGCCCGGCCCACCGGACCTCGCCGCTCACCATCAGCTCGTCGAGCATGGCGGGTGAATAGTCCTCAACCCGGGACGGCAGTACGACGGTCTCCAGCGCAGATGCCGGGACGGCCGCACCGGCCAACTGCTCGACCGCGCGGGCCAGCGCATCGAACCCGCGCCGGCTGTGCAGCCCGACGTTCTGCCAGGCCGGCAGGAATCGGGCCAACGCCTGGGGCGAGACCGGCTCCACCTCGCCCCGCAGCTTGGCCAGGGAGCGCCGGCGCAGCATCCGCAGCACCTCGGCGTCGCACCACTCGGTGCCCGAACCGCCCGGCCGGAACTCACCGCTGAGCACCCGCCCGCCGCCCGCGAGCCGGTGCAACGCGGTTTCCACGACAGAAATACCGAGCCCCAGCCGGCGGGCGCAGTCGATCGCGTGGAACGGGCCGTGCGTACGGGCATATCGCCCGACGACGTCGCCGACCGCGTCGCGGACCGGCTCGGTGAATGTCTCCGGCACGCCCACCGGCAGCGCCACTCCAAGTGCGTCGCGTACCCGGCCGGCATCCTCGATGGTGATCCACCGCTCCTCGCCGGCGATCCGGACCCGGATGGCGCGCCGGGTCGCCTCCAACTCGGCGAGCCAGTCCGGGCGGGCGCCGCGGGCCAACGCCTCCGGCGTGGCGAGGTCTCCGACGATCCGCAGCAGATCGGCGGTCGAGTCCAGATCGAAGGCGGCCCGCTGCTCGGTCAGGCGCTGCAGCTCCAACTCGACGTCGGTCACCGCGTCCGGATCGAGCAGCTCGCGCAGCTCGGCCTGGCCCATCAGCTCCGACAGCAGACCGGTATCGAGGGTGAGCGCCTGGGCCCGGCGCTCGGCCAGCGGCGTGTCGCCCTCGTACAGAAACGCGCCGATGTAGCCGAACAGCAGGGACTGGGCGAACGGCGATGCCTGCGGGGTTTCGACATCGAGGAGCCGGACCCGGTGGGACTGCAGGTCGCGCATCAGCTCGACCAGCCCCGGGACGTCGAAGACGTCCTGCAGACATTCGCGCATCGTCTCCAGCACAACGGGGAACGAGCCGTAGTCACTGGCCACCTGCAACAGGGCCGCGGCACGCTGGCGCTGCTGCCAGAGCGGGGAACGCCGCCGCGGATCGCGTTTGGGCAGCAGCAGCGCCCGGGCGGCGCATTCGCGGAACCGGGAGGCGAACAACGCCGATCCGCCCAATTCCGCGGTGATCAGGCCCTCGATCTCCTCCGGCTCGAACGCGGCGAGCTCGGCGCCGGGCGGCTCGGTGTCCGTGTCGGGCAGCCGCAGCACGATCCCGTCGTCGGCATGCATCGAGGACACGTCCAGGCCGTACCGCTCGCGCAACCGGGCCGCGATCACCTGGGCCCAGGGCCCATTGACCTGAGCGCCGAATGGGGAGTGCACCACCAGGCGCCAGTCACCCAGCTCGTCGCGGAACCGTTCCACCAGGACAGTGCGGTCGTCCGGGATGTGCCGGGTCGCCTGGCGTTGCGCGTCCAGATAGCCGATCAGGTTGTCCGCGGCCCACTCGTCCAGGCCGACCGACGTCAATCGGGCCCGGGCTGCCGTGGAATCCATTGTGGACAGCTCGCGCAGGAAGGCCCCGACCGCGCGGCCCAGCTCGAGCGGGCGGCCGAGCGCATCGCCGTGCCAGAAGGGCATCCGGCCCGGCTGGCCGGGGGCCGGGCTGACGATGACCCGGTCGTGGCCGATGTCCTCGATCCGCCACGAGGACGTGCCCAGCAGGAACACATCACCCACCCGCGACTCGTACACCATCTCCTCGTCCAGCTCGCCGACCCGCCGGCCCGGCTCGCCCGCCTCGCCGACCAGGAACACGCCGAACAAGCCGCGGTCGGGGATGGTGCCGCCGCTGGTGACCGCCAACCGCTGGGCGCCGCGGCGCGCGGTGAGCGCGCCGGTGACCCGGTCCCACGTCAGCCGGGGTCGCAATTCGGCGAACTCGTCGGACGGATAGCGACCGGAGAGCATGTCGAGGACGGATTCCAGCGCGCTGTCAGGCAGGCTCGCGAACGGCGCCGCGCGGCGTACCAGAGCGACGAGGTCGTCCACCGACCACTCATCGAGCGCCACCATCGCGACAATCTGCTGGGCCAGCACGTCCAGCGGATTCCGCGGATAACGGATCTGCTCGATCGCGCCGGCCCGCATCCGCTCGGCCACCACGGTGCACTGGACCAGATCGCCACGGTACTTGGGAAAAACGATGCCCTTGCTGGTGGCGCCGACCTGGTGGCCAGCCCGGCCGACCCGCTGCAGACCGGAGGCGACCGACGGCGGCGACTCGACCTGGACGACCAGATCCACCGCACCCATGTCGATGCCGAGCTCCAGGCTGCTCGTCGCCACCACGGCGGGCAGCCGGCCGCTCTTGAGCTCCTCCTCGACGATCACCCGCTGCTCCCGGGACACCGAGCCGTGGTGGGCGCGCGCCACGATCGGCACCGCACCGGCCCCGACGCCGGCCTGACCCATCACCTGGGCTGGCATCGTCTGGGCCGGCATCGTCCGGGCTGGCATCGTCTGGGTCGGCATCGTCTGGGTCGGCATCGTCGTCGCGTTGTCACCCGGCCGCTCGGCGGCAAGCTCGAGCCGCTCGGCGGCCAGCTCGTTCAGCCGGGAGGTGAGCCGCTCGGCCAGCCGCCGCGAATTGGCGAAGACGATCGTGCTGCGGTGCGTCTCGATCAGATCCAGCACCCGTTCCTCGACGGCCGGCCAGATCGAGGTCCGCCGCTCGGCCCCGGCGGCATTCCCGGAGAGGTCGTCGGTCGGCTCGCCGAGGGCCGACATGTCCTCGACCGGCACCACAATCTGCAGCTCGACGGTCTTGGTGGCGGGCGGGTTGACGACGCTGACCTTGCGTCCACCGGCCAGGAACCGGGCGATCTCCTCGACCGGCCGCACCGTGGCGGAGAGCCCGATCCGTTGAGCCGGCTCCTCCAACAGCGCGTCGAGACGCTCCAGGGAGAGCGCCAGATGGGCGCCCCGCTTGGTGCCGCAGACCGCGTGCACCTCGTCGATGATGACCGTGTCGACACCCTGCAGCGCCTCGCGGGCGGAGCTGGTGAGCAGCAGGAACAACGACTCCGGCGTGGTGATCAGGATGTCGGACGGGCGGCGGGCGAAGGTGCGCCGGGCATCGGCGGGAGTGTCGCCGGATCGGGTCGCCACCTCGATGTCCGGCTCGGGCAGCCCGAGCCGGGAGGCCGCCTGTCTGATGCCGGCCAGGGGCGAGCGGAGGTTGCGCTCCACGTCGATCGCCAGCGCCTTGAGTGGACTGACGTAGAGCACCCGGCAGCGCTTGCGGGGCTCGTCCGGAAGCGGTGTGGTCGCCAACCGGTCGATCGCGGCGAGGAACGCGGCGAGCGTCTTGCCCGACCCGGTCGGCGCGATGACCAGCGTGTGGTCGCCGCGGCCGATCGCGTCCCACGCGCCGTCCTGGGCGGCGGTCGGTGCGGCGAAGGCGCCGCTGAACCACTCCCGGGTCGGCGCCGAGAAACGCTCGAGTGTGCTCACGTTCCTCCTCTCATCGCGGTCGCCGGCTTCGATCCCACCGGACCGCAAGCCTGCAACCATCGTGCACCGCGGGTACGACAGAACGCTCTGCAGCCCGCGACCGTCCTGTGCCAGGATGACTCCATGCCCCTCGCCTCGGCCACCGCAGTTCGGTCTCGGCGGCTCCGACCCGTTGACCCGCCGCGGTAGCAGCCATGCGACAGCGGCTCTACACCGAGGACCACGACGTATTCCGGGACACTGTCCGGGCATTCCTCGCGAAACAGGTGATTCCGTTCCACAAACAGTGGGAGCGGGACGGCATCACCGACCGGGCCGTGTGGCTCGAGGCCGGCCGGGTCGGGCTGCTTGGGATGGACATGCCCACCCGGTACGGCGGCGGCGGTGTCGCGGACTTCCGGTATCAGGCCGTGCTCAGCGAGGAGTCGACCCGGGCCGGCGCGAGCGGACTCGGCTTCGGGCTGCACAACAACGTGGTGGCGCCGTACCTGCTGGACCTGACCACCGAGGAACAGAAACAGCGCTGGCTGCCGGGTTTCTGCTCGGGCGAGATCGTGACCGCCATCGCGATGAGTGAGCCGGCGGCGGGCAGTGACCTGCAGGGGATCGCGACCCGCGCGGTCGCCGACGGCGACGACTGGCTGCTCAGTGGGCAGAAGACGTTCATCACCAACGGAATCCACGCCGATCTGGTGATCGTGGTGGCCAAGACTGATCCGGAGAAGGGCGCCCGCGGAATCAGCCTTTTCGCGGTTGAACGGGGAATGCCGGGATTCGAACGCGGCCGCAATCTGGACAAGATCGGGCTGAAAGCGCAGGACACGGCCGAATTGTTCTTCGACCAGGTCAGGGTGCCGGCGGCAAATCTGATCGGCGAACGCGACCGTGGATTCGTACACCTGATGGAGAATCTCCCGCAGGAGCGGCTCTCGATAGCCGTCGGAGCGATTGCCGCGTGCGAGCGGATGATCGAGCTGACCGTGGAATACGTCAACGGCAGAAAGGCATTCGGGCGCACCATCGGCAGTTTCCAGAACACCCGATTCACCCTCGCCGAATTGACGACCCGGACCACCATCGGCCGCACGTTCCTCAACCACTGCATCGCTGAATTGAATGCGGGTCGGCTGACCGCGACCGACGCGGCGATGGCGAAATGGTGGACCACCGACCTGGAGACGACGGTGGCCGACAAATGCCTTCAGCTGCACGGCGGATACGGCTACATGAATGAATATCCGATCGCGCAGTTCTGGCTCGACTCCCGGGTCCAGCCGATATACGGCGGCACGAACGAGATCATGAAGGAAATCATCGGCCGCGATCTCGGGCTGTGAATTCAGGAACGTCGATTCAGCCGGCCGGTCGGACCCGCACCTCCTCGCAGCCGGCGCGCCCGTTCTGAATCACCAAAGCTATTCCGCCGCCGTCCAGTGGCCGCTCGGCGTCCTCGATGTCGAACAGCGCCGCGCCATCCACCGCCGCCTGGATCCGATTCCCGGTGACGGTCAAGGAAAGGTGGTAGACCCGGCCGAGCTCCCAGGCCAGCGCCGTCTCGGCGAGCACCCGCTCGCCGTCGAGGCTCTTGACCAGTCGGGCCCGGCCGTCATTTCCGATCAGTACGGCGTAATAGCGGCGCAGGCCCTGCACCCGGGCCGCGATTCCGGCCGCCTCGGCCATGTGCGGCGTCACCGTGGCGCTGACCTGGTAGTCGGCCCATTCCCGGGTGCCCTGCATCAGCAGCCCGCGCCCGTCGTTCTGGATCAGCCGGTACGTCTCGGGCCACCGCGCGCCGAAGTCGTCCAGGCCGTCTACCCACGCGCGGTGCCACATCGATCCGCCGTCGGCGGGCCGGCCGAACAGCACGTCCGGCACGCCGTCCCAGGTCAGCCGGTCAAGGCGGACCGTCCCCGGTGCGTCCGCCCCGGGGGTCACGGTGATCCCGACGGAGGCGATCGGCTGGCCACCGGTGTCCGGGACCGTCCAGGTCAGCGCGGCGACCTCACCGGCTCGGAGTGTCGTCTCCGACCCGGCGACCGTGACGAGCCCGTCGTCGCCGGCATAGTGCGTGACCACCAGCCGACAGTCGACGGGGTCGCCGTTTCCGGCGTCCGCGGAGACGGTGGCCTGCAGGCGCTGACCGGGATACAGCGTGGGGGAGGCCATCAGGCTGTAGCCGGGCATCGTCGTCGCCTCGGGCGGGATGAATGTGGGTGTCGTAGCCGTCGCGCCGGAGCTGTCCGCCCATCGCACGGCGAGCGCTCCTTCGACGTTCGCCACGTCGCCCGAGCCACCGGTGAGCTGAAATCCCTGCAGGGAGCCGGAAAGCTCGAAATGGAATCGGGATCCGTCCTTGGGATCGACCGACTCCTGGCCGGCCAGCGCCCGGCCGATATTCGCGATGCGGACCGCCTCGGCCGCGACATCGGTGATTGCCCGGCCGCCGTCGGCCGTGGACAGGTAGATCCGGTCCGCGACCGGTCCGCGCCAGTCGTGTGCGGTGCCGAAACCGTCGAGGCCGTTGCGGATTCCGAGCAGGCAGCCGAGATTGCCCGAGTTGCAGTCGGTGTCCCAGCCGCAGGTGTTGACGATCATCATCGACCGATCCCACTCGCCGCCCCCGTAGAGCAGTGCGAGCACGATCAGGCCGTGGTTGGGGATGACGTGGCAGTTGCCGCCGTAGCTGTCGTACCCGTACGACTCGTCGAGCAGGTCACGTGCCCGCCGCCAGTCCGGTTCGGTCCGGTGCCAGTCACGGATGTCGCGGACCATCCGGGCGACCACGCTGTCGGCCGGGATGAACGACAGACCGGTGTCCAGGAGTGTGTCGAGGTCGGACTCGACGAACGCCTGCGCCTCCATCGCGGCGAGCGCCCGGGCGGCGTGCACGGCCTCACCGTCGTGGCTGACGGTGCCCGCCCGGCGGGCCAGCTCGGCGGCGAGGTCGGGACGGCCGGGAGAGACCAGTGCCCAGCCGTCGATGAAGATCTGGGCGCCGATCTGTTCGGCGACGACCTGGCCGTTGAGCTCGATCGACCCACTGCGCGGCGCCTCGATCCCGTGTTTGAGCCGCAGAAATGCCGTGTGCTCGGTGGAATTGCCGAGACCGCCCCACCACAGGATCGTCCGGCCCTCGATGATGTAGTTGAGCCAGGTCTGGCCGATTTGCGCGGGCGTGATGTCGGCGTCGTTGCCGTAGTCGGGCAGCGCGCGCAGGAACGTGAAGGTCCCGGTGATGTCGTCGTCGGTGACCAGCAGCGGCACGTCCAGCTTGTCGTGGACGTAGTAGTCGATCTGTCCCAACTCGCGCATGATCCGGTCGTGGGACCAACCCTCGAACGGGCGGCCGAGGTAGACGCCGATCACCTTGCCGAGAGCGCCGGCGTAGACACGCTCGAGATAGTCGGCCGGAAGTGGATTGCGCGACACGCGTGCTGCCCCAATCGGGTTTGCGGAGCGGACTCGATCAAGTTAGCCGGTGTCGGAGGCTGCGGGAAGGCGATCGATCCGGGTTGGCCGGGTCCGGGCGGCCGGTCCCGGATTCGTTGTCGGGCACGGTGATTATGCTGGGCGCACCATGCGATTGACTGAGTTCTGGGCGCGGATGCGCGAGCAGTTCGGTGACGTGTACGCCGAGTCGGTGGCACGTGACCATGTCATCTCCGGGCTCGGTGGAGTGACCGCCGTGCAGGCGCTGGAGGGCGGCATCGAGCCACGGGTTGTGTGGCGAGCGATCTGCGCCGCGTTCGATGTGCCACCCGCTCGCCGGCACTGATTTCACTGATTTCTGGGTACGGCGTGTTGCTTACCATCTCGAACGGGTGTTCGGTACGGTATCCACAGCAGAGCTGGTGATCCACAGGTCGGACGCGGCCGGCAGGTTTTGTCGGCGCATCGGCCTAACGTCACCGGGTGACAGCAATCAACGCGATGCACTGGACCCAGTTCTCCGGTTCAGCAGTCGCCGACAGCGAGGTGTACCTGATGGCAGGATTCGATCGCGACAAGGCACTCGATGTCGCGCTGGCTCAGATAGACAAGCAGTACGGCAAGGGTTCGGTCATGCGGCTCGGCGACGAGACCCGCGCGCCCATCGGGGTGATCCCGACCGGCTCGATCGCTCTGGACGCGGCGTTGGGGATCGGCGGTCTGCCGCGTGGACGGGTGATCGAGATCTATGGTCCGGAGTCCTCGGGTAAGACGACCGTCGCGCTGCACGCGGTGGCCAGTGCCCAGGCGGCCGGCGGCATCGCCGGCTTCATCGACGCGGAGCACGCGCTCGACCCCGATTACGCGAAGGCGTTGGGTGTGGACACCGACGCGCTACTCGTCTCGCAGCCCGACACGGGGGAGCAGGCACTGGAGATCGCGGACATGCTGATCCGCTCCGGCGCGCTCGACATCATCGTCATCGACTCGGTCGCCGCTCTGGTGCCCCGTGCCGAGATCGAGGGTGAGATGGGCGACTCACACGTGGGCCTGCAGGCCCGGCTGATGAGTCAGGCGCTGCGCAAGATCACCGGTGCGCTCAACAACTCCGGCACCACCATGATCTTCATCAACCAGCTGCGGGAAAAGATCGGCGTAATGTTCGGCAGCCCGGAGACGACCACCGGTGGCCGGGCGCTGAAGTTCTATGCCTCGGTGCGTCTGGACGTGCGCCGGATCGAGACGCTCAAGGACGGTGGCGACGCGGTCGCCAACCGCACCCGGGTCAAGGTCGTGAAGAACAAGGTGGCCCCGCCGTTCAAACAGGCCGAGTTCGACATCGTGTATGGCCAGGGCATCAGCAGGGAGGGCTCGCTCATCGATGTCGGTGTCGAGCAGTCCATTGTCCGCAAGTCCGGTGCCTGGTACACGTACGAGGGCGACCAACTCGGCCAGGGCAAGGAGAACGCCCGGACGTTCCTGCGTGACAACCCGGATCTCGCCGACGAGATCGAGAAGAAGATCAAGGAAAAGATGGGTATCGGTGCTCAGCTCGATGCCGAGGCCGACAAGACCGCTGACATTGTGCCGGTCGACTTCTGAGCATGGCAGGTCGTAGGACGCGGAGGGCCCGCCCGGTCGGCGAACCGGGCGGACACCCCGAGGACGCTCCGGCCGACCCCGAGGCGGTGGCGCGGTCGATCTGCCTCCGACAGCTCACGGTCGCGCCGCGGACGCGGGCCCAGTTGGCTGACGCCCTCGTGAAACGAGAGGTGCCGGCCGAGGTCGCGGACCGGGTGCTCGACCGGTTCGGCGAGGTTGGCCTGATCAACGATGCGATGTTCGCCCAAATGTGGGTGAGCTCTCGCCATCAGGGTCGAGGGCTGGCTCGGCGGGCGCTGTCGGCCGAGCTGCGGCAACGCGGTGTGGACGCCGAGACGACCCGCGACGCGGTGTCAGCCCTCGATGCAGACGACGAGGAGTCGGCCGCGCGACAGCTGGTCCAACGACGGCTCCGCTCAATGGCCTCAGTTGATCCGGCCGCCCGCCAGCGTCGGCTGCTCGGCATGCTGGCGCGAAAGGGCTACTCCGCCGGCCTGGCTTACCGGGTCATTAGGGAGGAGTTGGCACGCTCTGGAGCTGATTGTGATGATCTCGTCCCACCCGACGACACGTGATCGCATCGCTTGACCCGGTAGAGGGCGAGACCTAGCCTCGGACACGAGGAGTCAAACCCTGTGTCGGGTGGTGTTCATCCCGGCCTAGCCATATAGACCACATATGTAAGCCACAACACGACGACGTTGTCACTCGCAAGGAGCGGGTGACGTGCTCCGGCCACCCGACGCCGGCCACGCCCCTGGCATTGCGGCAGTCGAGGCTGCTCGCTCGTCCGGTGTTGTGTGGCTATGGCGGCGGCGCTGTGGGCACAGTCGCGGATCGCAGGACCCTCCTCACGGAAGCTGTGCGGTGCCGTGTGCGCCGCATCAGCTGGGAGGAGGGTCGGATGCTGGTCCTGGTTATCGTGCTGATCGTTCTCCTGCTCGGCGGCGTCGGCGCGTGGGGTATTTCGACCCAGCGACGTCGGCGTACCGCGCAGCGCAGCTCCGGCGAACGGCCGAATGCGGTCATCGCCGACGACGATTCGCCATCCCGTACGAAGAGCGCGGACGGCGGTTCTGATGCCGTTGCCGCCGCGGCTGCCGAAACTGGCCACGCCACTCGGAGCGCCGACAGCCACGACACCGGTGACCCAACCAGTGACCCAGATAGCAATCCAGGCAGTGAGCCCTCCGATGTCGAGGCCGCCCGCAGCGAGGCGCTGATCGAGATCCAGGCAATGCGACTGCAGGCGATTCACGCCGCGGCCTCTACCCGGGCCGAGGCCGAGACGTTGGCCGCGATGGCCAAGCGGATCGCCGAAGCGGAGGCCGAGTCCACCCGACGCGCGGCCCAGAAGGAGCTCGAAGAGACCCGCCAGGCGCTGCAGGCCGAGACCGAGAATTCCCATCGGCGGGCGGAGCTGGAAGCCTCCAACACGATCCTGCAGGCCCGGCGGACCGCCGAGCAGGAGGCCGAGCGGGCAACCGCCGCGCTGCGCAGCCTGCAGACCGATGTCGAGCGCCGCGAGCAACGGATCGTTGAGCGCGAGGAGCGGGTCGACTCCGACCGGACCCGGCTGGAAACCCGCAGCACCGAGCTGACCGAACGCGAGCAGGCGCTCGCCGAGCAGGATCGACTCCTCACCGAACGCGCCGAGGAGCACCGCCGCGAGCTGGAACGGATCGGCGGACTGGCCACCGCCGACGCCAGGGCCGAGCTGCTCACCGCCGTCGAGACTGAGGTCAAGCGGGATGCCGCCATCATCATCAGGGACACCGAGGCCCAGGCCCGGGCTACCGCCGATCATCGGGCCCGCAAGATCGTCGCCGACACAATCCAGCGCATCGCTAGCGAGCAGACCGCTGAGAGCGTGGTCAGCGTGCTGCACCTGCCCAGCGACGAGATGAAGGGTCGGATCATCGGTCGGGAAGGCCGCAACATCAGGGCCTTCGAGTCGGTGACCGGGGTGAACGTCATCATCGACGACACCCCCGAGGCCGTTCTGTTGTCCTGCTTCGACCCGGTGCGCCGCGAGATCGGCCGGCTGACTCTCGACAAGCTCATCCTCGACGGCCGGATCCACCCACAACGCATCGAGGAGATCCACGAGCAGAGCAAGGTCGAAATCGAGCAGCTGTGCCTGCGTGCCGCCGAGGACGCCGTGATCGACGTCGGGATCGGCCCGCTGCACCCCGACCTTCTCGTGGTGCTCGGCCGGCTGCGGTACCGCACGTCGTACGGACAGAACGTCCTTGCCCACCTCATCGAGTGCGCCCACATCGCCGAGCTGATGGCCGCCGAGCTAGGGGTGGACCCGGTGCTGGTCAAGCGCGGCGCGTTCCTGCACGACATCGGCAAGGCGTTGACCCACGAGGTGCCCGGCAGCCATGCGCTGCTCGGTGCCGATTTGGCCCGTAGATACGGCGAACCCGACGACGTCGTGCACGCCATCGAAGCGCATCACAACGAGGTGCAGCCGCAGACCATCGAGGCTGTTCTGACCCAGGCGGCGGATGGTTGTTCCGGCGGCCGGCCGGGTGCGCGCCGGGAGAGCCTGGAGTCCTACGTACAGCGGCTGGAGCGGATCGAGGAGATCGCCAGCTCCCGGCCGGGGGTGGAGAAGGTGTTCGCGATGCAGGCCGGCCGCGAGGTGCGGGTCATGGTCTCGCCGGACGAGGTCGACGACCTCGGTGCGGCGGTGCTCGCCCGCGACGTCGCCAAGCAGATCGAGGCTGATCTGACCTACCCCGGCCAGATCAGGGTCACGGTGGTGCGGGAGTCGCGGGCCACTGAAGTCGCGCGCTGAAGCCGTAAGCCCGACGCCGGGCGCAGGCCCGGAGTCGGGACTGGGATCACTCCGGCCGAAGCCGGAGGTTCTGCATGCCGCCGTCGACGTAGGCCGCCACACCCGTGGTCGCCGAGGACAGCGGGCTCGCCAGGTTAGCGATGGCGTACGCGACCTCATCGGCCGATACCAGCCGACCCATCGGCTGGCGCGCCTCCAGGGCGGCGCGCTCGGCCCGCGGATCCTCGGCGGCGGTGAGGAGCCGGCCGACCCAGGGCGTGTCCGCGGTGCCCGGGTGGACGCAGTTGACCCGGATCCCTTCCCGCAGGTGGTCCGCGGCCATGGCCATGGTCAGTGCCAGCACCGCACCCTTGGATGCCGAGTACAGCGCGCGCTGTGGAATGCCCGCGGTAGCCGCGATGGAGCAGGTGTTGACGATCGCCGCGTGCTCGGATCGCCGGAGCGCCGGCAGGGCGGCGCGGGTCACCCGGACCATGCCGACGACGTTGACGTCGTAGACCCGGTGCCACTCGGCGTCGTCGTTGTCGGCGACGGTGCCGGCGGCGCCAATGCCGGCGTTGTTGACGAGGATGTCGAGTCCGCCGAGATGCTCGACGGCTGCCGCGACGGCCTGTCGTACGGTTGCGTCGTCGGTGACGTCGGCGGCGAAGCCGGTCAGCGGCTTGGCGACTCCGCTGGGGTCGAGATCCAACACCGCGACCCGGGCACCGCGTCGGGCCAGCAGTGTGGCCGCGGCCAGACCGATCCCCGAACCGCCGCCGGTCACCAACGCCGTCAGTCCGTCCAGCTCGCCGCCACTACCTGTCTGCTCGCTCACATGTCCCTCCACACTGGACGATCAGACGCCACGGACCGTCGGTCCGGCGCCGCCCACGGGGCCTGCCCCGGAGCACGATTCGTTCGGCAATTCCTATAGGAACCTATAGGAGGCGATCGACCGGACAAGCAGACGGCCGGACTCGGACAGCCCTGCGTGCGGTCTCGGTTCGGCACCGGCATGCCGATAATCTGCAGGCACACCGCCCTACGGTGGCCAGACCAGCGATCCAAGGGAGATCTCGTGCAACTGTTGAGACTCGGCGAGCCAGGCCAGGAGCGGCCGGCGGTACGGGCCGATGACGGCACCGTCCACGACCTGCGTCCGATCTCCGCCGAGATCGACGGCGCCTTCCTGGCCGACGGCGGCATCGCCCGCGCCCGGGTCGGATTGGACGCCGGCCGGCTGCCGCAGCTAGACCCGACCGGGCTCCGGATCGGCGCACCGGTCGCCCGCCCCGGCAAGGTGATCTGCATCGGTCTGAACTACCGCGACCACGCGGCCGAGACCGGGGCCAAGATCCCGGACGAGCCGATCATCTTTTTCAAGGGCACCGACACCGTGATCGGCCCGAACGACAACGTGCTGATCCCGCGCGGTAGCTCGAAGACCGACTGGGAGGTCGAGCTCGCGGTCGTGATCGGTGCGCGCACCCGCTACCTGGACTCGCCGGCCGATTCGCGCGCCATGATTGCCGGCTATGCCGTCAGCAATGACGTCTCCGAGCGGGCGTTCCAGCTCGAGCGCGGCGGACAGTGGGTCAAGGGCAAGTCCTGCGAGACCTTCAACCCGCTCGGTCCGTGGCTGGTGCCGGCCGATGAGGTGCCCGATCCGCAGTCGCTGGGGCTGCGCCTCTCGGTCAACGGTCAGCAGCGACAGAACAGCACCACCGGCAACATGATCTTCGCCGTCGACCACATCATCTGGTACGTGAGCCAGTTCATGGTCCTGGAGCCGGGCGACGTGGTGAACACCGGAACGCCGCACGGCGTGGCGATGGGCCTGGACGACAAGCCCTACCTGCGTGCCGGTGACGTGGTCGAGCTGGAGATCGACGGCCTCGGCCGTCAGCGCCAAGAACTGGTCCAGGCGTGAGTCCAGTCGCGCAGCGGCTCGCCTCGACGCCACGGCCGCTCGGGCGCAGTGCGGTCCGGGTGAGCGCGCTGTCGCTCGGCACGGCCCCGTTGGGCAACCTCTACACGGAGGTGACCGACGAGGCGTCGACCGACACCGTAAGGACCGCGCTGCGGCTGGGTATCCGATACGTCGACGTGGCGCCGTTCTACGGCTTCGGCATCGCCGAGCGGCGGCTCGGAGCGGCGCTGTCCGGCATCGCCCGCGACGATGTGGTGGTGTCCACCAAGGTCGGCCGACTGTGCCGGCCGGACAACTCGGGCCAGCCGGGCGCGATCTTCGACTTCACCGCCGACGGGATCAGGAGGTCGGTGGAGGAGAGCCTCACCCGGCTCAACCTGGACCGGATCGACATCCTCTACATCCACGACCCGGACGACCATCTGGATCAGGCGATAGACGAGGCATACCCGACGCTGCACCAGCTCCGCGCGGAAGGCGTCATTGGGGCCATCGGGGTCGGGATGAACTTCTCGGCGCCGCTGGCGAGGTTCGTCCGGGAGACCGAGATCGATGGCGTGCTGTGCGCCGGCCGGTACACGCTGCTGGACCAGTCGGCGCTTGCCGACCTGCTGCCGGCCGCGATCGACCGCGGCGCCTCGGTCGTGATCGGCGGCGTCTACAACTCCGGCGTGCTGGCCGATCCGCGGCCCGGCGCGCATTACGACTACCGCGACGCGCCGGCCGACATTGTGGCCCGGGCGCAACAGCTGGACGAGGTGTGTCGCGAGTTCGATGTGCCGCTGAAGGCGGCCGCCACGCAGTTCCCGTTCGGCAGTCCGGCCGTCGCCACGGTGCTGACCGGCGCCCGGTTGCCGGCCGAGATCACCGAGAACGTCGCGATGTTCGAGCACCCGATTCCGGCGCAGCTGTGGTCCCGGTTGGTCGAACGCGGGCTGCTGCCGGCCGAATCGGTCCAGACCCTGATCGAGAACTGACATGAGCGGAGCGGGACGCGTCGACGCCCACCATCACCTGTGGACGCTGGGCCGGCATGACACAAGCTGGCTCGACGGCGCGGCGAGCGCTCCGATCCGGCGGGACTTCGGCCCGGCCGATCTGGTGGCGGCCACCGCCGGGCGGGGGATCACCCAGACCGTGTTGGTGCAGACGATCAGCACCATCGCGGAGACGGTCGATTTTCTCGGGATCGCCGCCGGCAGCGACCTCATCGGCGGGGTCGTCGGCTGGGTGGACCTGCGAGCCGGGAACGTCGCGGGGCAGATCGCCGACCTGCGCGCCGGGCCCGGTGGGGCCGGCCTGGTCGGCATCCGGCACGGCGTGCAGTCGGAGCCCGACGGGGACTGGCTGGCCCGACCCGACGTGCTGCGCGGGCTCGAGGCGGTCGGTCGGGCCGGCCTGGTCTACGACCTGCTGACGCTGCCCGCGCAGTTGCCGGCGGCCCTGCGCGCGGCGGTGGACGTACCCGACCTGACCTTCGTTGTCGACCATCTGTCCAAGCCGGAGATCGCGGCCGGTGAACGGGAGCCGTGGGAGACCCGGATCCGGGCTCTCGCTGGTCTGGACAATGTCGTGTGCAAGCTGTCCGGCATGGTGACCGAAGCCGACTGGGCACAGTGGACAGTCGAGGACCTGCGGCCGTACGCCGAGGTGGTGCTGGACGCGTTCGGGCCGGACCGGGTGATGTTTGGCTCGGACTGGCCGGTCTGTCTGCTCGCGGCCCCGTACGAGCGGGTGGTCGACACGGCCGACCAACTGACCGCGGGGCTGACCGACAGCGAACGCGACCTTGTCTTCGGCGGCACGGCCCGCCGGATCTACGGCCTGCACTGACCGAAGATCAGCCCGTCTCCTCGATCGTGCTCTCACCCACCGTGGGCCGCACCGTGTGTTGGCCGCGCCGACGCAGCCGCGCCTCGATGTACGTCGCGACGCGGGAGAGCGTGTAGTTCATCGTGATGAACATGGCGGCCAGTACCAGACCTGTCGGGATGATGTCGTAATAGCTTTCGTAGATGCCTTTGCCGCGCCGGACCAGTTCCTCGTAGGAGATGATGAATCCCAGCGAGGTGTCCTTCAGCGCCACCACGCACTGGCTGATGATGGCTGGCAGCATGGCCCGGATCGCCTGTGGCAGCAGGATCGTACGGGTCACCTGCGACTTGACCAGGCCGACCGAATAGCCGGCCTCGACCTCGCCGCGGGGCACCGCATTGATGCCGGCGCGGAATGTCTCGGCGAGCACCGAGCCGTTGTAGACCATCAGCCCGAGGACAAGCGGCCACAGCGTTCCGAGCTGCTTTCCAAATGCCAGGTAAAAGAACAGGATCATCAACAGCAGCGGGCAGGCTCGGAAGAATTCGATGATGATGACGCCGGGCACCCGGACCGCCAGGTGGTCGGACAATCGTGCGGCACACAACAACATCCCGAAGGCGACGGCCAGCAGGATCGCCAAGGCTGCCGCCTGCACGGTGTACCGCAAGCCGGGGAGCAACGTGTTCTGCCAGACACCGGAATTCTGGAACGGAGCCCAGTAAGCGTCGCTGAACTGCCCTTCCTTGTTGAGTTTCCAGACGATCAGCGCGAGGAACGCCGCCACCACCAGACCGCCGACGACACCGCCGATCGCATGCCGGCGGCGGGTTCTGGGGCCGGGAGCGTCGTAAAGAATGCTCACCGGGCCACCGCCAAATGTCGCTCGAGCAACCGGAATCCGCCGGCGATAGCCAGACTGAGAATGATGTAGCCGAGTGCGATTCCGCCGAATATCCAGTAGAGCTGGCTGGCGTGGTCACGGCCGAGACTGTCCAGCACGTATGTGGCCTCCTTGGTGCCGAACGCCTCGGCCACGGATGTGTTCCGGGTCAATGCGATCAGGATGCTGCCGACCGGTGGGATCGCCGCCCGCATCGCCTGTGGGAGCACGACATGACGCAGTGTCTGGCCGAAGGTCATCCCGACCGCCCGGGCGGCTTCGGCCTGACCGGCCTGCACCGTGTTGATACCCGAGCGCACCGCCTCGCAGACGAACGCGGCCGTGTAGAGCGACAGCGCGACCACGGCCCGGATGAAGAATGACGCATGGATCCCGACCGTCGGCAGCCCGAAAACGAAGAGCACGAAAAGCAGCAGCAGCGGGGTATTCCGGAACAGGTTGACATAGCTGGTCCCGGCCCAGCGCAGCGGCGGCGCGGGGCTGACCCGCATCGCGGCCAGGACGACCCCGAGGACGATCGCGATCACCGCCGAGATCACGGTGAGCGCGATCGTCTCCCGGAAGCCGCGCAGGATCGTCCCGATATTGTCACTCAGAACGTTCACGGGTGGATTCTCCGCCGGCTCAGTAGCGGTCGACCTTCGGCGCCTCAGGAGTATCCACACCGGACTTGCCCAGCGTGTTGCCGAACGACTTCTTCCAGGTGCCGTCCTTGAACGAGCCCTCGATCTGGTCGTTCAGCCAGCCGCGGAACGCGGTGTCGCCCTTCTTGATGCCGATGCCGTAGTTCTCGGTGCTGAAGGCATCCCCAACGACCTTGAGCTTGTCGGGCTGCTTGGCGGCGTATCCCAGCAGGATCGCGCCGTCCGTCGTCACGGCGTCCACCGAACCGCCGGTGAGCTGGTTGACGCATTCGGTGTAGGTGCCGAACGGCACCGGATTGGCGCCGTATTTCTTCTCGACGGTGTCGATCGAGGTCGAGCCGGTAACCGAGCAGACCTTCTTGCCCTTCAAATCATCCGGGCCCTTGATGGAGTCGTCGTCCTTCTTCACCAGAAGCTGCTGACCGGTGACGTAGTACGGACCGGCGAAATCGACGATCTGCTTACGGTCGTCGGTGATGGAGTACGAACCGATGACGAAGTCGACCGTGCCGTTCTTGATGAAATCCTCGCGGTTCTTGGAGATGACTTCCTTGAAATTGATCTTGTCGGGGGAGATGCCGAGCTTTCCGGCCACGATCTTGCCCATCTCGACATCGAAGCCCTGCAGATCGCCGCTTGCCGGATCCTTGTAGGCGATCCCGGGCTGGTCGAATTTCGTACCGATCGTGATTTTGCCGGCGTCGTGCAGCTTGGCCATTGTCGTGCCGGCCTTGAACGTCGCACTCTTGTCGACCTCGGGCTTGGATTTATCGTCGCTGTTGCCGCAGGCAGCGCCAGAGGCGGCGATCGCGGCGATGGCGAGCCCGACAGCGAAACGTCGGAACATCATCGGCAATGTCCTTTCTGATATGCGGATCAGTGGGTTGCGGATCATCGAATTGCGGTTCAGTGACTGAGGATTTTGGAGAGGAAATCCTTGGCCCGGTCGGAACTCGGGTCGTTGAAGAACTGCTCCGGGGTGGCCTGCTCGACGAGTTGGCCGTCGGCCATGAAAACGACGCGATCCGCGGCCCGCCGGGCGAATCCCATTTCATGGGTGATGACGATCATTGTCATGCCGTCCCGGGCCAGCTCGGTCATCACGTCGAGCACCTCGTTGATCATCTCCGGGTCGAGCGCGGAGGTTGGCTCGTCGAAAAGCATCAGCTTGGGGTCCATGGCCAATGCCCGGGCGATCGCTACCCGCTGCTGCTGGCCGCCGGAGAGCTGACCGGGGAACTTGTCGGCCTGATCGCCGACGCCGACCCGGTCGAGCAGTTGCCGCGCCCGGGCCTGCGCGTCCGTCTTGGACCGGCCGCCCACCTTGATCGGGCCGAGGGTGACGTTGTCCAGGATCGTCCGGTGGCTGAAGAGGTTGAAGCTCTGGAACACCATGCCGACCTGGCTGCGCAGCCGGGCCAGCGCCCGCCCCTCGGCGGGCACCGGCTGCCCGTCGACGGTGATCGTGCCGGAGTCGATGGTCTCCAGCCGGTTGATGCAGCGAGCCAGCGTCGACTTGCCCGATCCCGACGGACCGATGACGACGACGACCTCGCCGGCGGCCACCCGCAGGGACACGTCGCGCAACACGTGCAGGTCGCCGAAGTGCTTGTTGACGCCGTCGAGACTGACGAGCGCGTGGTCGGCACCGCTGGGGGCGCCCGAATAATCGGTCACGCCGATGTGATCGGTCATGAAGGTAAAGCGTAGTTGGTGATCTCATGGCCTGTACAACAGTTAGGGCGCATGTTGCCCACGAAATCCTCAAGCCCCGTCCGCCGCGTACGCTCGGGCTGACCGTGACGTCGGAGCCTGGGCCGGGAAGCGTGAACGAGCGAACGTACGAGGTACGCACCTACGGGTGTCAGATGAACGTGCACGACTCCGAGCGGCTGTCCGGGCTGCTGGAGGAGGCGGGCTACCGGCCCGCGGCCGGCGCCACCCCGGATGTTGTCGTGTTCAACACCTGCGCGGTGCGGGAGAACGCGGACAACAAGCTCTACGGCAACCTCGGTCAGCTCCGGCCGACCAAGGTCGCCAACCCCGGCATGCAGATCGCCGTGGGTGGCTGCCTGGCGCAGAAGGACCGCAGTGAGATCACCCGGCGGGCGCCGTGGGTGGACGTCGTCTTCGGTACACACAACATCGGCTCGCTGCCCGTCCTGCTCGAGCGCGCCCGGCACAACGACGAGGCGCAGGTAGAGATCCTGGAGTCGCTTGAGCGGTTCCCCTCGACGCTGCCGGCCCGCCGCGAGTCGTCCTACGCCGGTTGGGTCTCGATCTCGGTCGGCTGCGATAACACCTGCACCTTCTGCATCGTGCCATCGCTGCGTGGCAAGGAAGAGGACCGTCGGCCCGGCGATGTGCTCGCCGAGGTGCAGGCGCTGGTCGATCAGGGTGTGCTGGAGGTGACCCTGCTGGGACAGAACGTCAACTCGTACGGCCGTTCGTTCGGTGACCGGCATGCCTTCGGCAAGCTGCTGCGTGCCTGCGGCGGAGTCGAGGGGCTGGAGCGCGTCCGGTTCACCAGCCCGCATCCGCGCGACTTCACCGACGACGTGATCGAGGCGATGGCGCAGACGCCGAATGTCTGCCCGTCGTTGCACATGCCGCTGCAGTCCGGATCCGACGAGGTGCTGAAGCGGATGCGCCGGTCCTACCGGCGGGACCGCTATCTCGGGATCATCGACAAGGTGCGTGCGGCAATGCCCGAGGCGGCGATCACCACCGACATCATCGTCGGTTTCCCGGGCGAGACAGAGGACGATTTCCAGTCCACTGTGGACATCGTTCGGGAGGCGCGTTTCTCCGGCTGCTTCACGTTCCAGTATTCGCAGCGTCCCGGGACCCCGGCGGCCACAATGGACGGTCAGGTGCCGAAAGAGGTTGTGCAGCAGCGGTACGAGCGGCTTGTCGAGGCCGTCGAAGAGGTCGCCTGGGCGGAAAACCGGGCGCTGACCGGCTGCCGGGTCGAATTGCTGGTCGCCTCGGGAGAGGGACGCAAGGATGAGCAGACCCGTCGCATGAGCGGCCGCGCCAGGGACGGCCGGCTGGTGCACTTCGCCGGCAACGACACGGTCCGGCCCGGCGACGTCGTGGAGACCGTCATCACCTACGCGGCGCCGCACCATCTGGTCGCCGACGGCGCGCTGCTGTCCCACCGGCGGACCAGTGCCGGCGACGCCAGCGAGGCCGGCCGGCGGCCGACCACCCCGGGTGTCCTGCTCGGCATGCCCAAGATCGTGCCGGCCAGTTGACCCCTGCGGGATCGGGTTAGCGCTGAGCGGCCCGCTCCGCCTCGGTCAGCCACTCCTGGCGAGCGGTCAGCGCCTCCTCGGCATCCTTGATCCGGCCCGCGTCGCCGGCGGCCTGGGCCTTGGCGAGCGTGCTCTCCGCCTTGGCGACCGCGTCGCGCATCTGCTCCAACAGCGGATTGGCGGCGGCGCTCTCGCGGCGCCGCCGGTTGTCCGCCGCGTCTCGGATGCGCTGCTCGGCGGCGCGCATCCGCTCGTCCAACGGCCGCACCGCGTCGCGTGGCACGTGCCCGACCGCGTCGTACCGGTCCTGGATCGCCCGCATGGCGCTCTGCGCTCGCGCGACGTCCCGTCCCGGATCGATTGCCGCCAGCTCCGCGATCAGGGCCTCCTTGGTCCGCTGATTCTCCAGCTCCACCTCGTCGCGGACGTTCAACGCTTCCTGACGACGGGTGAAGAAGGCGTCCTGCGCCGCGCGGAATCGGGTCCAGAGCGCATCGTCGGCGGCCTTCGGAGCCCGGCCGGCCTCCTTCCACTCCCGCATCAGCCCCTTGAGCCGGGACGCGGTCGGACCCCAGTCGGAGGAGTCGATCAGCTTCTCGGCCTCGGTGACCAGCCGTTCCTTCTGCAGCCGGGCCGCGCCGCGCTGCTCGTCCAGGGCCGCGAAATGCGCCCCGCGACGATGCGTGAACTCATCGCGGGCGGCCCGGAATCGCTTCCACAGGGCGTCATCGGTGCGCCGGTCGACCCCTTTGATGGCGCGCCATTCGTCGACGATTGCCTTCAACCGGTCGCCGGAGGCCTTCCAGTTGCCTTCGTGGGCCGCCAACTGCTCGGCCTCGACTGCGAGCGCCTCCTTGGCGGTCGTGGCCCGTTCCCGGGCACCGGCCCGTTCAGCCGCCCGCTCCACCTCGTGTGCCTGCGCGGACTGCACCAGCTTGCCGAGCCGCTCGTCCAGCCCGTCCAGGTCGCCGACGACACTGGCCTCGCCGAGGCCGGCGCGCAGCTCGCGGGCGTGCGTCGCGGTGGCTTTCGGATCGGCGGCGCCGGAGGTCAGCCGCTGCTCGAGCAACTCGACCTCGGTGACCAGGTCGTCATAGCGCCGGGCGAAGTGTTCCACTCCGGCCTGGGCGTCACCGGCCTGCCAGGACCCGACGGCCCGCTCCCCGGAGCGCGTTCGGACGTAGACCGTCCCGTCGGCGTCGATCCGCCCCCACGGGGTTGCCGGGGCGCCTACCGGGGTGTTGGCCGGCTGCTGGTCGGCTGGAGAGCTCATCGCTCTGGTCCTCCTCGAACTGACCACTGGTGGAATGTGGTGCGCGATGCCCGCATTCTCACAGGTTGCGGATGATCATGTACGGGCATCCGGTGTGCCGTCCAGTCGCTGACCGCCGCGCGTGGTCTCGATAGCCTGACAGACGTGCTCGTCGCCGCGGCATTCTGCCCACATCCGCCCCTTCTCGTGCCCGACGTTGCCGGCTCGGTGGCCGGCGAGTTGGATTCATTGCGGGAGGCCTGCGCAGTGGCGGTCGACCGCCTCGTCCGGGCCCGGCCCGAACTGCTCTGCGTGCTTGGACCGGGCCCCGACACCCGCGCCTATCCGCCCGGGGCGAACGGCAGTCTGGCCGGGTACGGGCTCGAGCGGCAGGCCTCGCTCGGTCCGCGGGCGGCCGATTTCGCGACGCTGCCGCTGTCGCTGACGATCGGTGGATACCTGCTCGAGGGGGCGGCCTACGATGGTGCGCTCGTCGGGCAGGCCGTTGCGGCGTCCGCGTCGCCGGAGGACTGTGCCCGGCTCGGGCGGGCGCTGGTAGAGGGACGGCGACTGGGGTTGTTGGTCCTGGGCGACGGTTCGGCGCGGCGCGTGCCGGAGTCGCCCGGCGCGTTCGATCCCCGTGGCGAGCCGTTCGACCGCGAGGTCGGCCGGATTCTGGGTGCCGCGGACGCGACCGCGATGCGGGCCTTGGATCCAGGGCTCGCCGAGGCGGTGTTGTCCGGTGGACGCGCTGCGTGGCAGGTCGCCGCGGGAGCTGCTGGCGCGGAACCGCTGCTCGGGGAGCTGCTCTACGCCGAGGCCCCGTACGACGTCGGCTATTTCGTCGCCTCCTGGACCCGACGATGACGACGAACGTGCCCCCGCTGATCGCGATTGTCGGCCCGACGGCGTCCGGCAAATCGGAGCTCGCGGTCGTACTGGCCGAATTGCTGCCCGGCGAGATCGTCAACGCGGATTCGATGCAGCTCTATCGAGGAATGGACATCGGCACCGCCAAGCCCGACGTGGTCGAACGGGCCGCGGTCGGCCACCACCTGTACGACATCTGGGACGTGACGCAGGAGGCCAGCGTCGCCGAATACCAGAAGCGTGCTTTGCGTGCGGTGGAAGAAATTCGCTCGCGGGGCCGATTTCCCTTACTGGTAGGCGGATCGGGGCTCTATGTTCGCGCGGTGGTGGACCGGATCGAATTTCCCGGCACCGATCCCGGGGTGCGGGCCGTGCTGGAGGCGGAGCTGGCCGGCCAAGGCGCTGCCGTACTCCACAAGCGACTGTCCCTTGTGGATCCAGCTGCTGCGGCGGCGATCCTGCCGAGCAACGGACGAAGGTTGGTCCGGGCCCTGGAGGTCGTCGAAATAACCGGCCGCCCGTTTTCGGCGACGCTTCCCACCTATGATCCGGATCCAGGATGTGTCCAATTAGGACTTGATCATGTTGATCTGGACGCCAGGATCGACCGGCGCGTCGACCGGATGTGGGAGCGCGGTTTTGTGGCGGAGGTGCAGACGTTGATCCCACTGGGGCTGCGCACCGGCCGGACGGCGAGCAGAGCCCTTGGATACCAGCAGATCCTGGCGTATCTGGACGGGGAGCACAGCATCGAGGCGGCCCGGTCGGGCACGGCGCAGGCGACTCGTCGGTTCGCCCGCAGGCAGCGGTCCTGGTTCCGTCGCGACCCGCGCGTGCACTGGTTGGCCGACACCGCCCGGGTCGAGGCGGCGGTCGAGGTGATCCGCGGTGCCGCGATGGATACGCTCGACCCATGAGATTCGTCAAGGGCCACGGCACCGAGAACGACTTCGTTCTGCTGCCGGACCTTGACGACCAGCTGGATCTCACCGCCGAGCTCGTACGGGCGGTGTGCGACCGGCGGGCCGGCCTCGGCGCCGACGGTGTGCTGCGGGTGATCAGCGTCGACGGTCAGTGGTTCATGGACTACCGCAACGCCGACGGTTCGGTCGCCGAAATGTGTGGCAACGGCGTGCGGGTGTTCGCCCGCTACCTGGTGGACACCGAGTTGGTTGCCCCGGGCGAGTTCGCGATCGGCACCCGCGCCGGGCCGCGCACCGTCTGGGCGCCGGAGTCCGGCGACATCACCGTCGACATGGGTGTACCCCGACTGCTGGAGGCGTCCCCGATCGTGGCCGGGCGGCCCGGTCGGGCGGTGTCGATGGGCAACCCGCACGTCGTCGTGACGCTGGACGACGAGACGGAGTTGGCGGCCTTGGACCTGACCCGGCCGCCGGTGGTCGAGCCGGCCCTGCCCGACGGTCAGAACGTCGAGTTCATCGTGCGGCGGGCCGACCGGGGGCTGTCGCTGCGCGTGCACGAACGCGGCGTGGGGGAGACCCGGTCCTGCGGCACCGGAATCTGTGCCGCCGTGGTCGCCGTGATCCAGGACGGCGGGTCCGGGCGGGACGAGGACTGGTCGGTCAACGTGCCCGGGGGAGAGCTGACGGTGCGGTGGGCCGGCGATTCGGTGCTGCTGACCGGACCGGCGATGCTGGTCGCCGGCGGCGAGATCGACATCGACGCGCTGTCCTACGGGGCCACCGGTTCGGGCTCGTGACTGGGCAGCCGGCGCATCGTCCGTAGCGGCGAGAGGTAGACCGGCAGGAACGCCGTACTGGTGCCGAGCACGCCGATGAGAATCGCGGTGCGGACACCTACGGTGGCCCCGAGCGCGCCGCCCAACAGGCCGCCGAGTGGCATCGTGCCCCACACCAGGAAACGCATCGTCGCGTTCATCCGGCCGAGCAGCCGTTCCGGGCAGAGCGCCTGCCGGAAGCTGACCTGGGTCACGTTGTAGATCACGACGCCGGCGGAGACGGCCATCTGGGCAACGACGAAGAGCGCCAGCGTCGCGTCGCGGTGCAGGAACGGCTCGACGAGCGCCAGCGGCGCGGTGCACGCTGTGCTGAGCCAGATCGTCGGGCCCTGCCCGATGCGCTCGGCGATGCGCCGGCACAGCAGCGCGCCGAACACGCCACCGACCGCCCCGGCCGACAGCAGGCCGCCGATCGCGCCCGCCGCAAGGTGCAGGTTGCGGGCAAGTAGAACGATCAGCATCGATTGCGCCGCCGTGTTGAAAAGGTTGGATATTCCGGTGCAGGCGGCGATCGCCCGCAACAGTCGGTGGCCGAGTACGAACGCCAGCCCTTCCCGGATCTCGTGCAACAGATGGGTCTGCGTCGTCCGTTCGGGCTGTGGCTCACGGGCACGGATCCGGCCCACGAACGCGGCCGAGCACAGATAGCTGACCGCGTCCAGCGCGATGGCGTACGGCGCGGTCAGCGCCTGCACGAGCAGGCCACCGGCGCTCGGTCCCGCCACCTGGGCCACGGATTGGGTGGCCTGCAGCTTCGCGTTGCCGTCGACCAGATGCTCGCGGCCGACCAGGAACGGCAGGTAGCTCTGGTAGGAGACGTCGAAGAACACCGTGAGCACACCGCAGACGAGCACCACGGCGTAGAGCTGCCAGATGGTGAGCGCATGTCCGAGGGCCGCGGCGGGCACCGAACCGAGCGTCAGCGCGCGGCCGAGATCCCCGACGATCATCACGCTGCGCCGGCGCATCCGGTCCACCCAGGCGCCGGCCGGCAGCCCCACGACCAGGAACGCCAGGGTTTCGAACGTGGTGAGCAGGCCGACCTGGAACGGCGTGGCATGCAACTGCTTCACCGCGAGCAGCGGCATCGCCAGCATCGTGATCATCGTGCCGACCTGGCTGATCGAGTCGCCGATCCAGAGCATCCGGAAGTCCCGATGGCGCAGCAGCGGGCCGGCCCGGAATCTGTTCACCGGATCAGCCTGGATAACTGATTGGGAAAAGTCAATCACTTTCTGGAAGTCGCTAGGCTGGCGGGGTGACATCAGCCGACGACGATCCGGCCACCGCGCCTACCCAGCTCCGCATGCCCCGGCGTCCGGCCACCGAGGCCGAGGCCCGGGCGCTGGGCTCGACCGTGCGGATGCGGATCCTGCGGCTGTGCCTGAACGACGTCCTGACCAACAAGGAGATCGCCGGCCTGCTCGAACGGGATCCGGCCTCGGTGCTGCACCACGTACGGCGGCTGGTGGACACCGGCTTCCTGGAGGCGCTGCCGGCCCGCCGTGGCACCCGGGGCGCACGTGAGGTGCCGTACCGGTCCACCGGCAAATCGTGGCGGTTGAGCAGCGTCGACCTTCCCGGCATTCCGCGTCCCGGCGACATCATGCTGCGCACCTTTCTGGAGGAGCTGGCCGACGCCGGCGGGGACATCGTGGACAGCGCCCGACTGGGGTTGCGGCTGAACGCCGAGCACCGCACCGAACTGACTGAGCGACTCGGCGCTGTACTGGACGAATTCGCCGCCCGGCCACCAGATCCGGACGGCGAGCACTGGTCGTTCTATTTCGCGCTACATGCCGACCGTCGGCGTCGAACCCCACAGCAGGACGGCTAAGTCGCGTGCTATTCGCGCGAGATCGTGCCACCATCGAAATCACTTATGACTGACTCAACAGCGGCGCATCTGCCGCATGCATCGACGGCGACAGTGTCGCCAGTCAACAGTGTCGCCCCCAGCGACGTCACCGACCACGCGTTCGATGGCGACTTCGATCGCGACTTCGATGGCGATTTCGCCGATCAACCGGAGGGCGCCGGCTTCTACGAGGCCGACGGCGCCGGCCTGGAGTTGGACGAACGCCGCGCGTTGCGCCGCGTCCCCGGTCTGGCGACCGAGCTCCAGGACGTCAGCGAGGTCGAATACCGACAGCTCCGGCTGGAACGGGTCGTCCTCATCGGAGTGTGGACCGACGGCACGGTGTCCGACGCCGAGAACTCGCTCGCCGAGCTCGCTGCGCTGGCCAAGACTGCCGGCTCCGAGGTCCTCGAGGGCCTGATCCAGCGTCGCGACAAGCCGGACACGGCAACCTATGTCGGCTCCGGCAAGGCTCGCGAACTGCGCCAGGTCGTCATCGACACGGACGCGGACACGGTGGTCTGCGACGGCGAGCTCACCCCCGGCCAGCTCCGGCAACTCGAGGAGCTGGTCAAGGTCAAGGTCATCGACCGGACGGCGTTGATCCTCGACATCTTCGCGCAGCACGCGAGCAGCAAGGAGGGCAAGGCTCAGGTCGAGCTGGCCCAGCTGCAGTACCTCATTCCGCGGCTGCGCGGTTGGGGTGAGTCGATGTCCCGACAGGCCGGCGGCCGGGTTGCCGGCGGTGGCGGCATCGGCACCCGCGGTCCCGGCGAGACGAAGATCGAGACCGACCGGCGCCGGATCCGGGCGCGGATGACCAAGCTGCGCCGGGAGATTGCCGCGATGGCGACCGTGCGCGGCACCAAGCGACATGCGCGTACCGTCCGCGAAGTCCCGAGTGTCGCGATTGCCGGCTACACCAATGCCGGCAAGTCCAGTCTGCTCAACCGGATCACCGGTGCCGGGGTGCTGGTCGAGGACGCGCTGTTCGCGACTCTGGACCCGACGGTGCGCCGGGCCCGGACGACCGACGGCCGGGACTACACCCTCACCGACACCGTCGGTTTCGTACGGCACCTGCCCCACCAGCTCGTCGAGGCGTTCCGCTCGACGCTGGAGGAAGTGGGCGACGCGGATCTCGTGCTGCACGTCGTGGACGGCTCTCATCCCGATCCCGAGTCCCAGATCGCAGCAGTGCATGAGGTGCTCGGCGAGATCGACGCCGCGTCGGTGCCCGAGTTGCTGGTCGTCAACAAGATCGACTCCGCCGACCCGGAGGTCATCGGGCGGCTGCGGCGGCTCTGTCCGGATGCGGTCTACGTGTCGGCGCGCACCGGCGCCGGGCTCGACCAGTTGCGCACGCTGCTCGAGGAACGGATCCCGCGACCGCAGGTCGAGGTGACCGTCGTCGTCCCGTACGACCGCGGTGACCTGGTCTCGCAGGTGCACGACAGGGGCGAGGTGCTGGACAGCGACCACACCGCAGAGGGCACCTATCTGCGGGCTCGGGTCCATCAGCCGTTGGCCGTTGCTCTCGCCTCCTTTGCGGTGGCTTCTGCTTAACTACACCCAACTGTCGCCGATCTCGACCACGGCGGCGTAGGCTTGCCTCAGTCGAGGGAAGCGGACGGGAGCGATCGCATGCTTTTCAACGAACTCAAGCCCTGGCACCTCGTCATCCTTGTCGTGGTGTTCCTGGCCCTGTTCGGCTACAAGAAACTGCCCGACGCCACCCGCTCGGTGGGCCGTTCGTTGCGGATCTTCAAGTCCGAGATGAAGGGTATGCACGACGACGAGCCGGAAGTGAAGCCCGAGAGCGCCCCGCGCACCGAGGCGCCGGCAGTCATTGAGGGCCAGCCGGTGAAGCCGGCCCAGCACGCGACGTCCGAGTCGACCGGAGCGACCCCGCCGACCACGAGTGGTTCCTAGCTCGTCGAAGCAGGCGCACGGCTCGGTGGAACAGACCGACGGCGGTCATCGGGCATCGGAGCACCGGGAAACCGGGCATCGGGCAGCGCGGGCCGTCGGCTGGCCGCTCGTGCTGGTCGCTGCGGCTATCGCGACCTGGATCACGATCGACGTTCTGCATTTCGGACCGTGGACCCGGCTCGACCACCATGCCAGCGACGTCATCGCCCCCTGGGGCCTGCATGACGTGCCCTTCCCACGGGATGTCGTATACCCGCTGACCATGTTCGGTCAGCGGGTTTCGATTCTCGTTGTGATCGGCGGCTTCGTCTGTTGGCTTTCCTGGGCTCGCCGCACCGCCCAGCCGATCCTCCGGTTCATCGCGGCCCTCGCCCTGCTGACGATCGTGATCTACGCCTTCAAATGGGGTGTCGGGCGGACCGCGCCGGTGATCGACACGCTGCACACCAATGGGTCGTCGTACCCGTCCGGCCACGTGCCGAACTCATTGCTGATGTGGGGCCTGATCGCCTGGCTCGCGGTCGAGTATCAGGTTGCCGAGTGGCTTCGAAGGACCCTCAACGTGCTGCGCTTTGTGGCGCCGGCGTGCGCGTTCCTGGGCATGGCTCTGCTGGATTACCACTGGCTGTCGGACCTGGTTGCCGGTGTCGCCTTCGGCATCGTGCTGCTGCGGCTGATGCACCTGATCTTCGACACCCGGATCGGCAGGTTGGGCGACAGCGCCACCAGTCGTGGCCGGTCGTCCGCAGTGCCGGGTGGATCGGCCGGCCCGGGATCACCGGACCGGCCATCTCCGGCCGGGTCCCCGGACAGCGCCGACCGCCCGCGGGTCAGCTGACCAGTCGGGTCATACCTTCCGCAGCACCGCGACCACTCGTCCGAGAATCGTCGCGTCGTCACCCGGAATCGGCGCGTACGCCGAGTTGTGCGGGATCAGCCAGACGTGCCCGTCGCGGCGACGGAACGTCTTGACGGTGGCCTCACCGTCAATCATTGCGGCGACGATCTCGCCGTTGTCGGCCACCGGCTGCTGTCGGACGACGACCCAGTCGCCGTCGGTGATGGCGGCATCCACCATCGAGTCGCCCACCACTTGCAGCAGGAAGAGTGTGCCCTGGCCCACGAGCGCTCGAGGCAGCGGGAAAACGTCCTCGATCGCCTCCTCCGCCAAGATCGGACCGCCGGCCGCGATCCGACCCACGACTGGTACATAGGTGGGAGTGGGCATGTCGGTGGTGTCGGTCTGGGCCTCGGTGTCTGGCGGGCGGGTGGTGCTGTGCTGCTCGCCGGGACGGCGTACGTCGACTGCACGCGGCCGATTGGGATCGCGGCGGAGGAATCCCTTGCGCTCCAGGGCAACCAGCTGGTGGGCGACGCTGGAGGTCGAGGTCAGACCGACCGAGTCGCCGATCTCCCGGATGCTCGGCGGGTAGCCGCGCCGCTCGACCGAATCCCGAATCACTTCCAACACCCGACGCTGGCGGGCGGTCAAACCCTCCACATCGGGCGCCTGGTCGGGGAACGGGCGCACCGTGGAGTCCGCGTCGCCCGACTGCTTGCCGGTGGCGCGCTTGCCGCCGGGCTTGATCGGCGTCGCGCGCTTGCCTGTGGTCGCTGTGGTCGTTGTTGCCTCAGCCGGCGACGCGGCGGCGGCCGGCGACGACGGTGGTGTTTCTGGCCCGCCAGCGACCGGGAGCTTCTTGGCTGCCGACCCCTTAGCCGCCGACCCCTTGGTCCGTTTAACCGGCGATGGCGATGGCGATGGCGACCTCGCGGCCCGGGCGCCTGCGCCCGACGCGACGTGCGGCTCCTGCTCGGCATTCTTACTAGTGCGGTCGGCCACGGCCGTCCTCCCGGTTGTGATCCCTGTCGTAGTGATCTGACCCCGATCCGGACGTCGTCCGGATGCCGTCCGGGGTGTCACAGTCGACATCCCTCATCGGTACGCCGGTCGATCCGGTCACCTTTGTCCTGACCACTGCATGGTCGAGCTGCGGTTCACGCTAGCGATCAAACGTGTCGACTTCAAACATCTGTTCGACAACACGCCGTGTCTCCTCGATTCTGTCGGTACCCGGTGATAGACATCGCACGGGCGTTCGATCGAATGCCCGTTCGAGCTCGTTCCGTCGTGGTGGGCTCGAAGGAAGCGCTAGGAGGCTGTCGTGTCTGTTGCCTACGATGTCCCGACCCCGGCCGGCCGGTCGATCCGGCGTACGCCCGCCGCCGTGCTGCCATTCCCGTGCCGCGACGTGGTCGAGAGCGCTGCGGCTCCCGTGGGGGCCGACACCTTGGAGCCGCAGGTGACCGCGCCAGAGCGCGCGGCGCCTGCGCCAGCGGTTCCGGCGTTTGCCCGGGATGGCCGACTGCTCACCTCGGAGAGCCAACTACTTGCCCGAGAGGGACAGCTGCTCGCTCCGGACAGCCGGGTGGCCGCAGGGACGTCGAAGGTCGGACGGCAGCCGCAGGCTCTGCTGGTTCGCCGAGAGGGCGGGCGGGTCGTCGCCGCCGTCGGAGCTGCTGCCGATCCGCTGACAGTCCCGGCGTTCGAGCCGGACGCCGAGCGTCGCTGCGCCGTTGCTGCCGTCGTCGAAGCACCGGCGGTCGCACGCCCGGTCCGCATCGCGCCGGGTGCGTCAGGCGCGCGCGTGCGCTTGACGGTCCGTGGTCGCCGGGTTGTCGCGGTTCTCTGTGCGGTGGCATTAGCGGCGGCGGTCTGGATCACGGTCGGCGCGGTGCATGGTGCTCTCACCGCGCCGCTCGTCCCGTCCTCCGCGCCCGCCGTCGTCACGGTCCACCCGGGAGAGACCCTGTGGTCTATCGCGGCCCGTCTTTCGCCAGAGCGTGACCCGCGGGCCGTCGTGGCCGCATTGCGCGAGCGCAACCACCTCGTCTCCTCTGAGGTGCAGGCCGGTCAACACCTCGTGGTGCCCCGCTAGTCACACTGGTCCGGAGACGGACGCACCTTCGGCACTTTCCTGACCCGCCTCGACCTTGATCTGCTCATGCCGAGCCGAGACCGGTGCTCGTCGCCGCATCATTCCGCCCGACTTCCTGTGTGACCCGATTGAGCTCCCCGATCGAGGTCGTCCGCGACCGACCCACGAGATTGCCGACGCGGCGATCCTCGCGTACCGGTTGATTCTTACCCGCGAGTCGATACGACTCGCCGAGCCGACACTTGCGCTCCGGGTGTGCCGCGGCTTACCGTCTAGCACCACATCTAGTGGTTACACTGATGTGAGTAGTCCACAGATTGGGTCTGTCCGTCCACATGTTGTCATCAGGTGATCCACAGGAAATGCACCGGACCGCCTGTTTGGCTCCCCGTGGCGCTCGGCTCGGGGCGACTGCGTATGGGTGCATATCCCGGGCGTAGTTGTTCGGTTGCGGATGGTTCGGCCGGGGTGGTTGGTCACGGGAGGTGGAGACGGTGCGTTGCCCTTATTGCAAATTCGCGGATTCCCGAGTCGTGGATTCCCGCGAGGTCGAGGACGGCCAGGTGATCCGCCGGCGCCGCTCGTGCCCGGAATGCGGCCGTAGGTTCACCACGGTGGAAGAGGCGACCCTCGCCGTCATCAAGCGCAGTGGCGTGACCGAGCCGTTCAGCCGCGGCAAGGTGGTGACCGGTGTCCGTCGGGCGTGTCAGGGCCGTCCGGTCGACGAGGATGCGCTGGCCCTGCTGTCGCAGCAGGTGGAGGACGCCGTTCGCGCGACCGGGGTCGCCGAGATTCCCAGCAACGAGGTCGGATTGGCGATCCTGGGTCCGCTTCGCGAGCTCGACGAGGTGGCGTACCTGCGATTTGCCAGCGTCTACCGGTCGTTCGCGTCGATAGCGGACTTCGAGGCCGAGATTCAGACACTGCGACACGAGCACCAGAGGCTCACGGACAGTGGTGCCGCCGGCACGACGTCGACCGGCGCTGCGGTAGTTGACCCCACGGACACCAGAGCGCCCGTGCAGAGCAGATAGCAGCTCATACCCGAGGAAGAAGACAGTCAGATCGGCATGAGGCACAGCAGTCGGGATACGGAAGCACGACGGAGCTGGAAGGACTGGAAAGGTATGGCGGAGAAGGCAGGAGTGACCAGGGCGCCCGCGCCGGAACGCACGGTCGCCGGTGGCTTGCACGTCGATCGCGTCTTCACTCGTGACGGCGTCCATCCCTACGACGAAGTGACCTGGGAGCGCCGCGACGTCGTAATGACCAACTGGCGCGACGGCACGATCAACTTCGAGCAGCGTGGTGTCGAGTTCCCGGACTTCTGGAGCGTCAACGCGACGAACATCGTCACGTCGAAGTATTTCCGCGGGGCGGTTGGCACGCCGGTCCGCGAGTCGAGTCTGCGGCAGCTCATTGACCGGGTGGTCGGCGCCTACCGCGCAGCCGGGGAAAAGAACGGCTATTTTGCGTCGACGCAGGACGCGGGGGTCTTCGCCGACGAACTGACCTGGATGTTGTTGCACCAGTACTTCAGCTTCAACTCGCCGGTCTGGTTCAACGTCGGCACCAGCTCCAGGCAGCAGGTGTCGGCCTGCTTCATCCTGTCGGTGGACGACTCGATGGACTCGATCCTGAACTGGTACCGCGAAGAGGGCCTGATCTTCAAGGGCGGCTCGGGCGCCGGTCTCAACCTGTCGCGGATCCGTTCCAGCAAGGAGCTGCTGTCCTCGGGCGGCACTGCGTCCGGCCCGGTTTCGTTCATGCGGGGAGCCGACGCCAGCGCCGGGACCATCAAGTCCGGTGGCGCGACGCGGCGTGCGGCCAAGATGGTCGTGCTCGATGTCGACCACCCGGACATCGTGGAATTCGTTGAGACGAAGGCCCGCGAGGAAGAAAAGATCCGGGCACTGCGCGACGCCGGATTCGATATGGATCTCGGCGGGAAGGACATCGTCAGCGTTCAGTACCAGAACGCCAACAACTCCGTCCGTGTGTCCGACGAATACATGAAGGCTGTCGAGACCGGCGGCACCTTCGGGTTGCGTACCCGGGAGACCGGCGAAGTCGTCGAGACCCTCGACGCGAAGGAGCTTTTCGGCAAGATCGCGAAGGCCGCCTGGGACTGCGCCGACCCCGGTATTCAGTACGACGACACGATCAACGACTGGCACACCAACCCCGAGACAGGTCGGATCACTGCAAGCAATCCGTGCAGCGAATACATGTCGCTGGACAATTCCTCCTGCAACCTTGCCTCGCTGAACCTGCTGAAGTTCCTGCGTGCGGACAACACCTTCGACATCGACCGTTTCGTCAAGGCGGTCGAATTCGTCATTACGGCAATGGACATCTCGATCACGTTCGCGGACTTCCCGACCGAGAAGATCACCGAGACGACCCGGGCCTACCGGCAGCTCGGCATCGGATATGCCAACCTCGGCGCGCTGCTCATGGCGACCGCCCACGGATACGATTCCGACGGTGGTCGCGCGCTGGCCGCGTCTATCACGTCGTTGATGACGGCCGCCGCGTATCGACGGTCGGCGGAACTGGCCGGCGTGGTCGGCGCCTACGAGGGCTATGCGCGCAACGTCGAGGCGCACAAGCGCGTTATGCGCAAGCACGCCGCCGCCAATGACAATGCACGCTCGGTCGGCCCGGATGACAAAGCGATCCTGTCCGCGGCCGGGGCACAGTGGCGCGAGGGTCTGCAACTCGGTGAGCGGAACGGTTGGCGCAATGCGCAGGCCAGTCTGTTGGCACCGACCGGCACGATCGGCTTCATGATGGACTGCGACACCACCGGTATCGAGCCGGACTTCTCGCTGGTCAAGTTCAAGAAGCTGGTGGGCGGCGGTTCGATGCAGATCGTCAACCAGACCATCCCGCGTGCGCTCCGTACGCTCGGATATCCCGACGAGCAGGTCGAGGCCATCGTCGAATACATCGCCGAGCACGGACACGTCGTCGACGCACCCGGCCTCAAACCGGATCACTACGAGGTGTTCGACGCGGCGATGGGGGAGCGGGCGATCGCTCCAATGGGGCACGTCCGCATGATGGCGGCCACCCAGCCGTTCCTGTCCGGAGCGATCTCCAAGACCGTGAATATGCCGGAGTCGGCGACGGTCGAGGAAGTCGAGGAGATCTATTTCCAGAGCTGGAAGCTCGGTCTCAAAGCCTTGGCGATCTACCGCGACAACTGCAAGGTGGGTCAACCGCTGTCGGACGGCAAGGCCAAGAAAGCCGAAGCCGCACCGGAGATTATTGAGGTGGCGCAGCCGACCCGGCGGCGCCTGCCGAAGCAGCGTCCGTCGATGACGACGTCGTTCGCGGTCGCCGGCGCCGAGGGCTATATGACGGCGTCGTCCTATCCGGACGACGGCCTGGGAGAGGTTTTCCTCAAGCTGGGCAAGCAGGGCTCGACCCTCGCCGGTGTCATGGACGCCTTCTCGGTTGCGGTGTCGGTGGCGTTGCAGTACGGCGTGCCATTGGAGACCTATGTTCAGAAATTCATGAACATGCGGTTCGAGCCGGCTGGCATGACCGACGATCCGGATATCCGTATGGCCCAGTCGGTGATGGATTACATCTTCCGGCGGCTGGCTCTGGATCACCTGTCGTTGGAGCGGCGTACCGAGTTGGGCATCTTCACCGCGTCCGAGCGTGTGACCCAGGTGGAAGCGGCCTACGGCGACCCATCGGACGAGTTCGACCACGAAGGTGTTGCCGCCTCTGCCCCGGTGGAGGTGAAGAGTGTTCCGGCCGCCGAGTTGGCCAATACCGCGAAAGCACATTCGTCGGCAGAATTGCTCGAGCTGCAGCAGGGCAAGATTGCTGACGCGCCACTGTGCCTGACCTGTGGCACGAAGATGCGCCCGGCAGGCTCGTGCTATGTGTGCGAAGGATGCGGGTCGACCAGCGGTTGTAGCTGATCCAGCGCTGCTGCGCGGGTTCCGTGGCGGTGGACGACGGCGCGTTTGGCCGTTGTTCACCGCCACGCCTGTATCAGCGGTCGGTGTCGCGACGTTTCTCTCCAGCACGTGCATCGCCGATTATCCTGCGGGCGGCAGTCGCGGAGGGCGGGCGATCAACGGGACAACTGTGCCCGCATGATCCAGCGCCGACGGAGTGCGCCGCCAACCCTGCTCGGCGATGTCGATCAACACGGCGCTCACGTAGCGCTCCAATGCCGCGTCGTATTCGGCGGCCTGTGCGGTGAGGATGGTGATGGTGCCGTAGGGAAGCGCGAGACTCTCCCACCACGGCAGCGGCCGCGGCGGGCTCCATCCTCGGACCGGCAGGGTGGGTAGCGGCGATCCGCAGAAGGGGCGGACCGCGCGCAGGAGAGTGCGCCAACGAGGTGTCATGCGGCGAGGATGTCCCGGGATCAGGTGCTGTTCAAGCGGCCGTCCACAGGAGCAGCGACATCCACAATTCTGTGGGATGCCTTGACAAGCGACGGAACGCGGCCCTCGGATGAACAGAACTCGGCAGGTAGCCGCACCCGGACGATCCTCGGCAGGCACCTGCATAGGGCACTAGGGTTGCAGACGCGGTTTCTCTACCAGCCTGGAGGCGCGACGTGAGTGATCCCGATCGTAACGTTGTCCGATGGGCGATCATCGGCACTGCCGGGATCGCACACCGGACTTTTCTTCCATCGCTGGCCGCGGTTGGTCGAGGAGTGCCGAAACTGGTTGCCGGACGTGACCAGGCAAAGACTGAGCGCTTTGCCGCCGAGAATGGTGTCGCTGAAGCGGTCTCCGGTTACGAGCGGGCGCTAGAAGATCCAGATATCGACGCCGTCTACATTCCGTTGCCCAATTCGATGCATACCGAGTGGGCGATCGCCGCTCTCGAAGCGGGCAAGGCGGTGCTCTGCGAGAAGCCGCTGTGTAGCTCGGTGGAAGAGACCGAACGGGTGGTCGAGGCCGCGCGGAAATCCGGTCGGCCGCTCTGGGAGGCTATCGCGTTCCTGTTCCGCAGCCAGACCGACCGGATCATGCAGCTGGTCTCCGACGGTGCCATCGGTGAGGTCCGCGAGATCCAGTCCGCGTTCCATTTCACCATCAAGCCCGGCGACATTCGTCTCGATCCGACATTGGCCGGCGGTGCGCTGGCCGACGTGGGTTGCTATCCGATCCGGCTGGCGAGGTTGGTGTTCGGTGCCGAGGCGACCGGCGTGCGCGCCTCTCAACGGCTTACCCACGACGGTGTCGACCTGGAGACCTGGGGGGTCGTGGATTTCCCGGGGGACCGTCGCCTGCTCTTCTCCGGAAGCTTCAGCAAGGCGTACGACACGACCACCCGGCTGCTCGGGACCGACGGCGAGCTGCGGGTCAGTCGGCCCTACGCAGGGACGCCGGTCGATACCATCGAATTGCGTCACCCGGACGACACCATCGACGTCGAACACGCGGTGCGCGACGAGCCGCAGTTCGCCGGCCTGGTGCGCCACATCCACGAGGTGTTGCTCGACGGAGCTGCGCCGCGGCATCTTGCTGTCGATGATGCCATCGGCAACGCGGCAGTCATCGATGCGGTGCGTCGGAGCGCAGCCAAGCCGGCGGAGCAGGTCAGCTGATCCGAACCTTCAGCTCAGGGAGGCCCACGGCGTCGCAGGTCTCGTTGACGATCCGGGCGTCGTCGACGAAACCGTCTGAGGTCTCCAGATCGGGCGCCTCGTCGCGGTTGAGGACGAAATAGTCGATCGCTCCGCGTAGTGCCGCGCGATTCGCGTCGCTGAAGTCGGCGCTCGCGCTGATCATTGACAGCAGAGCGTCCGCGATCCGGGCGGCCATGCCCAGGTCGAGAGCGTCGTTGTCCAGCGCCTCGTTGGCCAGTTCCTCGATGTGCCGAATGACCTTCTGTCGCAGGTCCCTGACTCCGTGTGCCGGCATCGATTCGTTCATGTCGAGAGCATCGCACGGCACTGCGACGCAGGTGCATCGCGGGTGCTTCCGGCGCCCGCTGTGATAAACGCGCCAGTATTGCAGGGTGTTGCGACGTCGTGCGTGGGTTCGTCCACAGAGTTGGGCGCTGTCCACAGATTGTCACGGCACCCACCATGGGTCTTGTCTGCGGGCCAATCTTGACGCATGACAGCTTCCAGCGGACCCAGGTGAAAAGAGGCCAGCGTGATCGACCCAGTTCCCCTGCTCGAGCCACAGTCAGCCCTGCGTATCAGCAACGCCGGCGATTTGGTCGAGCTCGTGCCATATCTCGTCGGATTCAATCCCACGGAAAGCATCGTATTCATTGGGCTCAACGGTCCACGTGAGCGAATCGGGATCACGCTCCGCCTGGACATCGCCGCGGTGCAGGCCGCCCCTGCCGCACTCCTCACCTGCGCCGGTCATCTCGTCCGGTCGGGCGCGGACGGCGTAATTCTCGTGATCTACACGGACGTGCCGATGGACCGGTTCGATGGTGACCCCGCGACCTTGCCACACAACGATGTCATCGTGGCGGTGTCCGAGATACTCCACGACCAGGAATTGCTCGTCACCGACGCGCTCCTGGTGACAGAGGACCGGTGGTGGTCCTATCTGTGCAGCAATCCCGCATGCTGTCCGCCGACTGGCCACCCGGTCGCGACGGCCGATGTCGTTTCTTCGGTGGCCGCGGCCGCGACGGTGGCCGGAATGACGATCGCCGCCGATCGCGGAACGCTTGTTGAAGGCCTCGCGCCGCTGCCGGCCGCCAAACGGGAGGCGCTCGCGGCGCGGACGAAAGCCCTTGCAGAGAAGGCGTCCGAGGGCGACCGGGTTGCCGACAGGGCGGCGGCCGCGGCACTGTGGGTCAAGGCAGTCGAAGCGCAGCGGCGCGGCGAGTCGCTGATTCCCGACGCCGAGGCGGCGATGCTTCTCGAGGGATTGCGAGACGTCCGTATGCGCGATGCCTGCTGCGCTTGGGCGGGTGGTCCGAACGCGGACGGAGCGCGAGCTGTGGCCCGACAGCTTGCCCGCCGGGCCAGCCCGCCATGGGACGTGACGCCGTACGCCCTGGTCGCCTGGTTCGCGTGGCGGTCCGGTGAGGGAGCGTTGGCACAGATCGCGGTCGAGCGGGCGATTGCCGGCGATCCGGACTGTGCCTTCGCCCTGCTGATCCAGGAGATCCTCGACCGCGGCATCGACCCACGGACGTGGAGCGATCCGCCGCTGATCAAGGCCGCCGAAGGGTTATAGAAGCTCAGGCCGTTTCCAGGGGCGGTCCAGCACGTGCTGCTCCAGGAACGCAAGAACAGTCTCGTACCAGACCTGAGCGTGGCCGGGAGTAAGGACCCAGTGATTCTCGTCCGGGAAATACAGAAATTTCGCTTCCACGGAATGGCGAACAAGGTCGTACCACAAACGCAGACCCTCGCCGATCGGGACCCGATAGTCCTTGTCGCCGTGGATAACGAGCATCGGAGTCGTAATGTTGCCAACATAAAGATGCGGCGAATTTGCGTTATAGCGATCCATATTTTTCAGTGGATCGCCGAACTCCTCCTGCCAGTACCAGGCTGCGTCGGTCGTTCCGGAAAAGCCTTCCAAGTGCCACAGGCTGGCGTGCGTCACGATCGCCTTGAATCGATCGGTGTGAGTCGCGACCCAGTTGGCCATGTATCCGCCGAAGGAGCCACCCATGGCTGCGGTCCGCGAGTCGTCGATGTCCGCACGCGCACACGCGGCATCCGTGGCAGCCATCAAATCGGTGAACGGTCGTGCACCCCACTCGCCCCAGCCGCGACGGATGAAGTCCTGACCGTACCCAGTGGACAGAGCTGGATCCGGCAGCAGCACCGCATACCCTCGCGCGACCATGAGCCACGGGTTCCACCGCCACGACCACGCGTTCCAGCTGCCGAGCGGACCACCGTGGATCCACAGCAGCAGGGGAGCGGGGGTCGATGCGGAGGCGCCGTCGGGCAACGCCAGCCAGGCGCGCAGTGGTACACCGTCGTCGGCCTGGGTGCTGACCTCCGTCAGGGTGCCCGGCAGCGCGCCGATATCTGCCGGACTCGGTACGGTGCCGCCGTCCTGATCCGCAGTGACGGTGTCCAACTCGATCGGCGTGGGCGGCTCCCGGTAGCTGGACCGCAGCGCGTACAGGGTCCTCCCGTCAGCGGCGAGCACGATGTCGGTGTGCGACCCGAAGGCGGTCAATCTGGTGACCGAGCCGTCCCCGAGGTCGAGCCGGAATACCGGCGAATGTCCCTGTTCGTCGGCGACGAAGAAAATGCTGCCGCCGTCGGACGCGAATCGCGGACTGCCGGGCCATTGTGGAAAGGAGGGGGCAGGGTCATGGCCCTGTCCGGTCTTCAGCGAGACCTGCCACAGTGTGTAGCGGGGCGCCTCGTCGTAGGTGCCGGCCTGCCCACGCACGCACACCAGAGACAAGCCGTCCGGGCTGAACTGCGGCTCGTCGAAATCGGCGTCGTCGGCCTCGACCGTGAGCAGGACGTCGCCTGTCGTGGCATGCCGCACGACGACGACGCTGCGCTCGGCCGATGGTCCGGACCGTCGCTGCTCGACATACGCGACGGCCGTGCCGGTCGCATTCGCGGTGAGACCGGTGATCCGGCCGCCAGGATGGATCGTGAGATCCCGCGGCTCATCCAGGCGGTCGGAATCAGAACCGGGATCAGCCGACCGGCCGGCGAGCTTCCCGCCGGCGAACACGTGGGTCTGGGTCGCGCCGAGATCGTGGTCCCAGTACCGGACCGGATAGGACTCATGCAGGATGGCGCTCACTCCGGCATCTTTCCGGGCCTTGAAGCGCCGTTCGTCGTCAGCGGCGTCGATCGAGCCAGGCGTCACGGCGGCGGTGAAGAAGATGTCTCCCGACTCCTTCGCGACCGTTACGGAGCCGATCCCCTGTGGCCTGCCGGCAATCTGACGCGCCTCGCCGCCTCCGGCCGGCAGCAACCAGAGCGCCGCGTGGTCCTGATCCGGTTCGGTCACCTGGGGGTCGGCACGCTTGGAGGTGAAGAGCAGTCCGCCATCCGGCAGGAAGACCGGGCTGGACTCGCCGGGTGCCGACCGGGTCAGCCGACGTGCCGGAGCAGCGCCGGACGGATCGAGTTGCCACAGCGCGCTGACGTATTTCTTTCCGTCGGCCGATGGCGTGCTGACCGATGTCACGAGTGCCTGCCCGTCGGCGGATATCGCCAACCCGCCGATGCGCGGCAGCGCTACGTAGTCCGCGAGGACGGTGAAGGCGTTGTCGGGGCCGGCGTGCGATTCCTGCGAAGTGGACCTGTCAGCCATCGTTCGGCGTGCTCCTCGTCGTCGGTCCGACCGAACGTGCGCGGATCGGACAGCGCCATCCATGACCGGGAAATCTCATGCCGACCCTGCCATATTCGCGCGAGATCTGTCACGGCCTGGGCGGTATGGCGGGAGAACGCCGTCGGCAGGATCGGGCGATCACGATCGTTGCCGTCTGCCAGCGCTCAGTTGGGACTGACGTACAGATGGGTAGCCGCGAGCTCGTCGAGATGGATCTCATCGCTGTCCGAGTCGCCCGCGAGGCGTACCCGAACGCCGCCATCGGCGTCCCGGGTGACCTCGACGGTGTGCCCCGGCCGCACCCCGGACTCGTGCAGCAGTTGCATCAGCTCAGTGTCGGGCTGGAGCTGCTCGCTGATACGGCGCAACACCACGACCTGCCCGGCCGCGGTTGCCGCGTCGTTCAATGTCGTCAACTCCAAGGTGAACTCCGGAGCTGCCTTGCCTCCGATGTCGGACAGGCCGGGGATCGGGTTGCCATGCGGCGACTCGACCGGGTTGTCCAGCAGCGGGACGAGCTTGCGCTCGACGTCCTCGCTCATGACGTGCTCCCAGCGGCACGCCTCAACGTGGACCTCGGCCCAATCCATACCGATGACATTGAGCAGCAGCAGCTCAGCCAGCCGGTGCTTGCGCATCACGGCGACCGCACGATTGCGCCCAGTGACGGTCAGCTCCAGATGCCGGTCACCCTGAACGGTCAGCAGACCGTCGCGTTCCATGCGGGCGACGGTCTGGCTCACCGTGGGACCGCTCTGCCGCAAGCGCTCGGCGATTCGCGCTCGCAGCGGAACGATGCCCTCCTCCTCGAGCTCATAGACCGTCCGGAGGTACATCTCTGTGGTGTCGACGAGGTCATTCACCTCAGTGATGATACTGATTCGGCAAGGCTCGTGCCGGCGGTGCAGCCGGCGATCAGTGACTGAACTTGGGGATGAGCGCGGTCAGCAGCTTGATCGCGATCTGCGTCTCCTCCGTGCTGGAGGTGTACGCCTTGAGGACGCCTTCGTCGTCGCCGCCCGAGCCCTCGGCCACGACAACGTCGTTCTCAGTGGTGACGGTCGCCGGGTGGCCAGCGATCTTGATGTTGCTGCCGCCGCCCTCGGAGCTCCGCTGCGAGTTGACGGTGAACGTGCTGAACTCGTCGATCAGCACATTGGGACTCCCGCCGGATGCTGCGAACGTGCAGTTGGTGTTCCCGCTCTTGCCCGATGCGGTCGCCGGCGCACCGAAAGCAGCGCTGATCTGTGCGGGCGTCAGGGACGCGCAGATCTTGCTGGTGGCGCCGGACGGGCCGGAGTCGTCGGATGAGCTCGAAGCGGACGGTGCACCCGATGGCAGGCCGCTGGGCAGCCCGGACGGGAAGCCTGACGGCAGGTCGCTGGGAAGGCCAGAGGGCAGTCCCGACGGGAGTCCGGACGGCAATCCGGACGGGAGGCCGGACGGGAGGCCCGACGGCTTGACCGGTCCCTGGGTCGGTTTGGTGTCGCCGCCCGCGGCGAAGGTCGCGGATCCGGCGGTCTTGGAGGCGCATCCCGTCACGAGCGCGATGGCAGCCACAGCTACGGTCGCGCCGATCGTGCGCGACACAGTTGCGAAGGTCATGTGAAGTCCGATTCGTTGGTGACCGGTGCATCCTAGATGTCACGGTCGGACCGCTGATCGGGGATAGCGGTTCCGGGCGGGACCGACCAGATTCGAACGCGGCCAGGAGGTTCGGTGAGCGTGCCAGAACATGAGATTGATCAATCGTCGGCGCTGAGCGACGCCGGCTGCACGTTGGTCTGGGACGACGGCTATCTGAGTTACGACCTGGGCGGCCACCATCCCATGCACCCGATCCGCTGGGAGCTGACGCTGCGGCTGGCCCGTGAGTTCGGCGTGCTGGAGCGGATGTCAACGGTGCGGCCCGATCCCGCCACGCACGACATGCTCTGCGAGGTGCACGATGCGGCGTACGTCGAGGCCGTGGTCGCAGCTTCCGGTGATCCGAGTTACGTCGGCTACGGGATGGGCACTCCGGACAATCCGGTCTTCGCCGCGATGCACACGTCGGCCGCTCTGATCGCCGGTGGCAGCGCGCGTGCCGCCGAACTCATCGCTGTCGGTTCCACGAAACACGCGGTCAACATCGCCGGCGGGCTGCATCACGCCATGCGTGGATGCGCATCGGGATTCTGCGTCTACAACGACGCCGCCCTGGCGATCGCGACGCTGCTCCGAAACGGTGTGCGGCGGGTCGCATACCTTGACGTGGACGTCCACCACGGCGACGGCGTCCAGACAGCGTTCTACGCCGATCCACGGGTGCTGACCGTGAGCCTGCACGAGAGCCCGCAGACATTGTTTCCGGGGACCGGCTATCCGGACGAGACCGGCTCGGGCGCGGCGCTCGGGACCGCGGTCAACGTGGCGCTGCCGGCCGGTACCGATGATTCCGGCTGGCTCCGGGCGTTCCACGCGGTCGCTCCCTCCGTGATCCACGCGTTCGGGCCGGACGTGCTGGTCCTGCAGGCCGGATGCGACAGCCACCGCGAGGATCCATTGGCCAACCTCGAGCTCACCGTCGACGGTCAACGCGCCTCCTATCTCGCCGCCGCCGGCCTTGCCGACGAGCTCTGCGGTGGTCGCCTGCTCGTTCTGGGCGGCGGCGGATACGGGTTGGCCCGGGTCGTGCCGCGCGCGTGGACCCACCTGTTGGCGATCGCGTCCGGTGCGCCCGTCGACCCCAGCCGCCAGATCCCCGAGTCCTGGTCGGCCGAGGTGCGCCGTCGCGGCCTTCGCACCTCTCCTCCGGTGTCGATGACCGACGGCGGAGTCACCACGTACCAGCGGTGGCAGCCCGGTGGTGAGTCGCCGCTGGACCGGGCCATCACCGCATCCCGGGCGGCGACCTTCCCGCTGCTCGGACTGGATCCGGACGATCCCCGTGACTGACTACCCGCCGCATTGGGAGGCCGACGTCGTTCTCTCCGATGGCAGCACGGCGCACATCCGGCCGATCGTCCCGGATGATGCCGAACGCATCGTCGCCCTGCATGGTCGGCTGTCGGAGCGGACCCGGTACCTGCGCTATTTCGGGCCCTATCCCCGCATCCCACCGCGGGATCTCGAGCACTTCACCCACGTTGACCACCTCGATCGGGTGGCGCTGGTGGCGGAGCTCGGGCGTGCGCTGATCGCGGTCTGCCGGTACGACCGAATTGCTGGCGGCGACGACGCCGAGGTGGCGTTCGTCGTTGAAGATGCCCACCAGGGCCACGGCCTCGGGTCGGTGTTGCTCGAGCACCTCGGCGCCGCGGCCCGGGAACGGGGCATCCGGCGCTTCGTCGCCGAGGTGCTCGCCGAGAATCCGCGGATGGCGCGGGTTTTCATGGACGCCGGCTACCAGGCCGAACGCTCCTTCGAGGGTGGCGTGGTCCATCTCGTCTTCCCGATCGAGCCGACCGCCCGGTCGATGGCGGTGGTCTACGAACGGGAGCAGCGAGCCGAGGCCCGCTCCATCGAACGCATGTTGACCCCGCGCTCGGTCGCGGTCGTCGGCGCCAGCGCGGACGAGCAGAAGCTCGGACACGTGCTTGTCGCCAACCTCGCCGCGTCGAGGTTCGCCGGCGCGGTGTTCGCGGTGAACCCGCGGCCGCATCAGATTCTGGACGTCGGCACGTATCCGCGGGTGTCGGACATTCCGCAGGCGGTTGATTTGGCGGTGCTGGCGATTCCGCGCGATCAGGTCCCGGGGGTCGCCGCCGAGTGCGCGGAGAAGGGCGTGCGGGCTCTGGTTGTCGTCTCCGCTGGCTTCGCCGAACGCGACGAGTCCGGCCGCCGCGCCGAGGCTGAGCTGGTCAACTCCGCTCGCCAGAACGGAATGCGGGTGGTCGGGCCCAACTGTCTCGGAATACTCAACACCGATCCCGCGATCTCGCTGAATGCGACTCTCGCACCGGTGGTCGTACCTCGCGGACCCATCGGTTTCTTCTGCCAGTCCGGTGCTCTCGGCAGCGTCACGTTGCAGGCGGTGCTGGCCCGGGGGATGGGGCTCTCGACCTTCGTCTCCGCCGGCAACCGGGCCGACGTCAGCGGCAACGATCTGCTGCAGTACTGGGCCGAGGACGCGGCGACCGAGGTCGTGCTCATGTGGCTGGAGAGTTTCGGCAACCCACGGAAGTTCGCCCGGCTCGCGCGCCGGGTGGCTCGGCACAAACCCGTCGCGCTGCTGGGGCGGGGTCCGTGGTCTGGCATCGATGCTCCTGGGCTGCAACGCCTGTTCGACGAGTTGGGCCTGATCCGGGTGGACACGCTGGCCCAGCTTTTCGACGTCGGCATGCTTCTCGGCTATCAGCCGCTGCCCACGGGTGGGTCGGTGGCGATCGTCGGCAACTCCGACGCCCTCGGCGTGCTTGCCGTTGACGCCTGCTCGGGCGCCGGTCTGGCCGTGCCGCCGGACTATCCCGTCAACCTCGGACCCGACGCTTCCCCGGAGACCCTGGCGGGTGCGCTGGACGTGGCTCTCGCCGATCCTGGCGTCGACTCGGTCATTGTGGCGTTCGTCCCAGCGCTGCCCAGCGCCGGCACCGACCATGCGGCGGCGATCGTGGCGGCGGCGGCGGCACACGACAAACCCGTGGTCTCGACCTTCCTGGGGATCGAGGGCATCGCGGCCGGGCTCGCCCGCCGGACCGGGGACGGGTCCGTGACCCGTGGCTCGGTTCCGTCCTATCCGTCGCCGGAACGAGCCGTCCACGCGTTGGCGCGGGCCACCAGGTACGCGCGGTGGCGGGCGCGTCCGGTCGGCACGGTGCCGGAGCTGCCCGGCATCGACCGCGGGTCGGCGACCTCGATCATCGGCCAGACCTTGCCGGGCACCCGCCAGCTCAGCGACGAGGAAATGGCGAACCTGCTTTTGTGCTACGGGATTTCCGTCCTGTCACGACGGCTGGTGTCCACAATGGAGGACGCCTTGCGGGCGGCTGACGAAGTCGGTTATCCGGTGGCTCTCAAGCCGGTCGACGGGCCGTTGCGGCACCGGCCCGATCTCGGTGGGGTGGTGCTGGACATTGCCGACGCGGAGGAAATGCGGGCCGTGTACGGCGGGCGAATGTCGGCCGGTGTCCAGGCGGTGCAGCGCATGGCGCCGGAGGGCGTTCCGGTCACGATCGTGATGACCGACGATCAGATGTTCGGCGCGTTGATCAGTTTCGGAATCGGGGGAGTGACGAGCGAACTGCTGGGTGACCGGGCCTACGCGACGGTCCCGATGACCGATCTGGACGCGGCCCGCTTGGTGCGGGCACCGCGCGCCGCGCCACTGCTGTCCGGCTATCGCGGCGCGGAAGCGGTCAACCTGCCAGCCCTGGAGCAGCTGCTGCTGCGGGTCGCCCGGCTTGCTGACGACCACCCGGAAGTGCTCACCGTGGCGCTCGACCCGATCCTCGTCGGCCGTGAGTCCCTGACGGTGCTCGGCGCTACGGTGACCGTGGGACAGGCAACGGCGAGGGCCAATCCTGGCCCTCGCCGTCTTCGTCCTGTTCAGTAATCGTGTTGGGCGTCGCTAGGACTCCGCTGCTATGACTCCACGTAGTCGCGCAGCACCTGGGCCCGGGACGGGTGACGCAACTTTGTCATCGTCTCGCGCTCGATCTGCCGGATCCGCTCGCGGCTGAGCCCGAACGTGCGCCCGATCTCATCCAGCGTGCGCGGCCGGCCGTCGTCGAGCCCGTACCGCAGTCGGACCACCTGCTGCTCGCGGGTCTCCAGCGTGGTGAGCACGTCGTTCAGCTGGTCACGCATCAGCCCGAAGGCCACTGCGTCCTCAGCGATCGGGGCGTCGGTGTCCTCGATGAAGTCACCCAGCTGGCTCTCGCCGTCGTCGCCCACCGTCTGGTCGATGCTGACCAGGTCACGGGCATGTGCCGTGAGCTCGGCGATCCGACTCGGGTCGATGTCCAGCTCGGCGCCGAGCTCCTCATCGGAGGCATCGCGACCCAACTGCTGGTGCAGCAGTCGGCGGGTTCGCTGGAGTTTGTTCACCTGCTCGACCAGGTGGACCGGGAGCCGGATGGTGCGCCCCTGGTCGGCCATCGCGCGGGTGATCGCCTGGCGGATCCACCACGTCGCGTACGTGGAGAACTTGAAACCCTTGGCGTAGTCGAACTTCTCGACCGCGCGGATCAAACCGAGGTTGCCCTCCTGAATCAGGTCCAGGAATGGCATTCCGTGGCCGGTGTAGCGCTTGGCCAATGACACGACGAGACGCAGGTTGGCCTCGAGCAGGTGTTCCTTGGCACGCTGCCCGTCGCGAACCAGCTGCTGCAGATCCCGCTTGCGTGCCGCGCCGATGTCGGTGCGCTCGGCGAGCAGGTGTGCGGCGTACAGTCCGGCTTCGATACGCTTGGACAGGTCGACTTCCTGCTCCGCGGTCAACAGAGTGACCTTGCCGATCTCGTTCAAATAGACACGGACCAGATCAGCGGATACGGCAGGTGCTTCCAGGTCGACCGGGCTGACCTCGACCTCATCGGTCGAGTTGGGCACGGCGGACCGCTGGGTGCGGTGCCGCCGCGACGTGATGCGTGGCTCGACCGACGCCGTGCGCCGTGGTGTGGTTCTTGTGTTTGCCATGGCTGCCTCCCCTCGTTGGTACCAAGACAGTCACCTGTTCCAACGTTTGATAGGACGCGATGTTCCCGAATTGGTTGGTGCACCGAGCTGTCGACGATGACATCGGCCACGTGGACGGTCGGGTCAGGCCGGCGGATCAACGTCCAGAATGACCGTTACCGGCCCGTCGCCGACCAACTCGACCGACATGTGGGCGCCGAACCGCCCGGTTGCGACATCCGTCCCACGACCGCGCAGGGCAGACACCACCGCGTCGATCAGCGGTTCGGCCACCGGCCTGGGAGCTGCTGCGGCCCAGGACGGCCGCCGGCCCTTGCGGGTGTCGCCGTACAGCGTGAACTGACTGACGACCAGCAGTGGCAATCCTAGATCGGATGCAGATAGGTCTGCGTCGAAGATCCGCAGCTCGTGCACCTTGCGGGCCAGCGTGGTCGCCTCGCGACGAGTGTCGTGGTGGGTCACGCCGATCAGCACGAGCAGACCGGCGCCGATCTCGCCGACCGTCTGCTCCGCCACCACGACGCGAGCGGAGCTCACCCGCTGGACCACCGCCCTCATCGCGGGTATCTCGCGGACACCCGGCCCACCACGTCCAGCACGGCCCGGGCCACGACGTCCGGGGCGTCCAGCGGCAGCATGTGTCCGACCCGTGGGATCACTCGCAGCTCGGCACCGCGGATCCAGCTCGACAGCAGCCGCGGCGTGGCCGCGGGGATGACTCTGTCCTCGGTGCCGGTGAGCACGATGGCGGGCACGCGAATGGCGGCCAGCGCCGCGTCGAGCGCCGGCAACTGCTCGAGCAGCGCCCGCTGTTCGAGCAGAAAGCTCCGCCACACCGGCCGCTCGAACTGCACCCGCAATGATTCCCCAACCTCGTCGAGGTCGGCGGGAGCCACTCGCCGGCCCAGTTCCCTGCGGGCGCGGCGGCGCAGGATCGGCCCGGCCGCGCTCAGACCGGCGTACGCGAGCAGGTCGCCGAGGACCGGCCAGCCGAGCGGATGGTCCTGGGGGAGCAGGCAACGCGGTCCCACCGACGACACGAGGACCAACCCGGCGACGCGGTCGGGATGGCGCACTGCAGCGAGTGTCGCGATACCGCCGCCCCAGCTGTGGCCGACGAGCACGGCGCGCCGCAGTCCGGCACCGTCGAGCAGCCGGATCAGCCACTCAACATTGCCCGGATAGTCGGTCGCCGACGCCGGGTTGGCCCCGTACCCGGGTCGATCAGGGTTCAGAACGTCGACGCCGGTCAGCACCTCCGCGTCGTCCAGCAGGCGACGTGCCGGCAGCCAGGAGACGTGGGTGGCAGGCTGGCCGTGTAGCAGCACAACAGCGGTGTCTGAGTGGGGCACGGGCAGTATTCTGCCGGTGCGCATGCCAAGCTGCCCATACCGAGATGCCCGCACCGAGATGCCGCACCGATGGCCACGCCGCACCGGCCGGAAAGGATGTCGCCGCGATGAACGCTCCCGCGCTTCGGCTCAGCGGATCTGAGCCAGCCGACGCACTGCTGTCCAGTGACGCGCTCGCATTGCTCATCGGACTGGTGCTGGATCAGCAGGTGCCGATGGAGAAGGCGTTCGTCGGTCCGCACGTGATGGTAGAGCGGTTGGGTCACGCACTGGACGCCGCCGAACTGTCCGCCGCAGACCCCGACGAATTCGCGGTCATGTTCGCCACACCGCCTGCGGTGCACCGATTTCCGGCAGCGATGGCCAAGCGCGTTCAGGCCATGTGCGGGTTGCTCTGCGAGACTTACGACGGTCGGGCCGAGAACGTCTGGGCCGGCGTGACCGATGGGGCCACCCTGCTTCGGCGGCTCAAGACACTGCCCGGGTTCGGCGACCAGAAAGCCCGAATCACGGTGGCGTTGCTGGGTAAGCAGCTCGGGGTCAAGCCGACCGGGTGGCGGAAGGCTGCCGGCGAGTACGGCGAACCAGACGTGTTCCGGTCGATTGCCGACATCACCGATGAGGACTCGCTGCGCCGGGTCCGCCAGTTCAAGCAGGAACGCAAGGCGGCGGCTCGAAAGTGACGCGGCGGTAGATTGCCGCCCCGCCGACCTGCGCGGGGCACCGAAAGGGTGGGACGATGGTCGGGTCGCGCCTGGCGGTCAGCGAGGAGGACGGTGCGGATGCACAAGGAGCACGGTCTGGACCGATCCGGACGGAAGCGGTCCGAAGAGCCCATCCTCATCACCGAGGCGCCGCAGAGCCCCCAGGCGGAGCTGAATTACCGCCGCCGACGGTATGCGATCACGATGGGTATCCGGGTCGTCTGTCTCATCCTCGCTGCGGCGTTCCACACCATCGTCTGGCTGTGGCCGGTCTTCGCGCTCGGTGCGCTGGCGCTGCCCTGGATCGCGGTCCTGCTTGCCAACGACCGACTGCCGACCAATTCAACGCGGTTCCAGCGCTACGCGGGCGCCGGTCCCGAGCAGCTGGCGCAGAAGCCCGATCCGTCCAGAGTGATTGACGAGTAGCGGCGGCTGCCCGCGGCGATCTTCGTGGGATACCGTGACGCTCTGCTGAAAAGTCGACGAGGAGGCAGCCTGCGGTGAGCACCCAGACCGATATTCGGCCGGAAGAGGCCAAGACCGACAACAGCGACGATCTTTTCCACTACGTGCGCAAGTCCAAGATCACCGAGAGCGCCGTGATGGGCAACAATGTCGTGGCGCTGTGCGGAGAGGTCTTCCCGGTCACCCGCACTCCCAAGCCGGGCTCGCCGGTTTGTTCCGAGTGCAAGAAGATCTACGAGTCCTTGCCCGGCGGCGGTGCCTGAGCGCCATGTTCGGACGGATCGGCCTCCGGTATCGGCCGTTGGTCGATTCGTCGCGTCGCTGGCTTCGGTAGCGCGGCTTTCGCTGCGGCCGGCTTAGGTGCGGCTGTCCTGGGTGCGGCTGGTTTTGGCGCAGCTGACGTGAGGTCGCCCGGCTGTTGTGGCCCGGCCGGACGGTTTTCGTCTCCGGGTACAGCCGGAGGCTCTGCTGCCTTTGGCAGCATCGGCCGTTGCTCGGTGCCTGTGAGCGCCCGTGCTGCCCTGCGGCGTTGCCGGCGGGTCAGTTTGGCCGGCCACACACTTTCCAGCGTGGCGTTGAACTCAGCGCCCAGCAGGATGGCCAGGGCCAGGATGAACAGGAATAGCAGCGCGGCGATCGGGGCGGCCAGCGCGCCGTAGCTGTAGGCGTGCCGTACGACGAAGTCGATGTAGATCCGGAGCAGGTAGCTGCCGAGCAGGAAGATGCACCCGGCCAGCACTGCACCGGGCAGCCCACGGTGCCACGGTCGGCGGATCGGCACCGCCAGGTGGTAGAGGCTCGCCAGGCCGCAGAGTAGGAGCAGGCCGACGACGGGCCAGTAGAGATCGTGTACCAGGGTCGTGACGTCGCCGTGCAGGCTGTCCGGGAAGAGCGAGACGATCTTGGCCGGACCCAGCACCAACGTCGGCAGCAGGATGATGCTGACGATCATCGTCACGACGTACAGCCAGAGGGCGATCAGCCGGCTGCGTACCGCCCCCCGCATGTCCCGCATGTCGTACGCGATGGTGATCGTGTTGACGAAGGTTGCCATGGCGGACGAGCCGGCCCAGAGGGACAGCAGGAAGCCGATGCTGATGACGTCGGCGCGGCCGCGGCTCAGGACATCGTTGACGGTCGGTTCGATCAGGCCCACCACGTTCGGAGTGAGGACGTGCCGGAACGAGGAGATCAGCTGCGTCCGGACGGAATTGACCGTCTCCCGACCGAACAGGCCGCTGATGTAACCGAGGCTGCCCAGCAGGGCGAGGAACAGCGGCGGGATCGACAGCAGCTGCCAGAAGGCGGCTTCGGCCGACAGACCCCAGACACGGTCGCCCCAAGCCTTCGCCACAGTCTGCCGGAGCAGTCTGATCGGTCGATGGTTGGTCACCGGAGCCACGGTCTCCTTGACGGTGTCGCGCAGCCGACCATGCTCGAGCACGGCGCGCTCCACCGCTCGGCGAGCGGTCTGCGGCACGACGTCGCGTCGCGGCAGGGGTTCAGGTCGGACGGCCACGATTACCTAGGATGCCCTGTCCGTCCTGCAATGTCGGTGAGCGACCCCCCGGTACCCAGTCGAGAATATTGGGCACTCGGGTCGTCTCATCAATCGTCTCGACCGGCGGCGACTACTCCACCGACCGCCGGGCAGGTCGCCCCGCGGGCCTCGATCATCTCTCAGGCCGTGCCTGAATGCCCGTCCTGGTTGCCGCACCACGCCGTCCGGATACGGTCCGGCCGGGCCTACGGCGCCGCCCAGTTGAGTGGATGACGGGGTAGACCCGGCCGGTATGCCCGATATCAGCTACGCGATATCAGTCGCCGATGATCTCGGCGGCCACTTCCCGCAGCTTTGCGTCGTAGGCGCGGGCGTGGTGGCCGCAGAAGACGAGGTCGCCTCCGGTGGGGAGAACAACTCGGACGGCCGCCCTGGCGCCGCAGCGGTCGCAGCGGTCGGCAGCGGTAATGGGGGCCTCGGTCGTGAGCGCGGGAGTAGTCACGGCATTCCTTTCGGTCGAGGCCGGGCTGCTGAGCCCGACTCACCACTGGGACGTCTTTGCTGGATCACTGTGACGTCGTCGGCGCGGTGATCGTTCGTAGATGGTGCAACTGCTGTGATGTTGTTACTGATCTGATGTTCCAACTGCCCTGATGTTCCAACTGCTCTGCACACAGCACAACCTACGCAGGCCCTCCCGCGTTCCCGTATCGCTTGCAGCGAACGTCACAGTCCGTGACTGATCTTGTGATAGCCGACGGTCGCAGCCAGAACGCCCCCAATCGGCCGCAACCTCGCTCGGCCATCTGGGGGCGTTCTGGCGAACCCTCGGGTCATTTAGTCCAAATAGTCACGCAGGACCTGCGACCGCGACGGGTGCCGCAGCTTTGACATCGTTTTGGACTCAATTTGGCGGATCCGTTCCCGGGTGACCCCATAGACCTGACCGATCTCGTCCAGGGTCCGGGGCTGGCCGTCGGTCAGACCGAACCGCAGCCGTACGACACCCGCCTCGCGCTCGGACAGGGTCTGCAGCACCGACTGCAGCTGGTCCTGCAGCAGGGTGAAGCTGACCGCATCGACCGCGACCACCGCTTCGGAGTCCTCGATGAAGTCGCCGAGCTGCGAGTCGCCCTCGTCGCCGATCGTCTGATCGAGCGAGATCGGCTCCCGGGCGTACTGCTGGATCTCCAGCACCTTCTCCGGGGAGATGTCCATCTCCTTGGCGAGTTCCTCCGGAGTGGGCTCGCGGCCCAGGTCCTGCAGCAGCTCGCGTTGGATCCGGCCCAGCTTGTTGATGACCTCGACCATGTGCACCGGAATACGGATGGTGCGGGCCTGGTCGGCCATCGCGCGGGTGATCGCCTGGCGGATCCACCAGGTCGCGTACGTGGAGAACTTGTAGCCCTTGGTGTAGTCGAACTTCTCGACCGCGCGGATCAAACCGAGGTTGCCCTCCTGAATCAGGTCCAGGAAGGCCATGCCGCGGCCGGTATAGCGCTTGGCCAATGACACGACCAGGCGCAGGTTGGCCTCGAGCAGATGGTTCTTGGCGCGTTCACCGTCACGCACGATCCAGGCCAGGTCGCGGCGCAGCTGCACGGTGAGCTTCTCGCCGTCGTCCTCGGCCTGGCGCAGTCGCTCGGCCGCGTAGAGACCGGCCTCGATGCGTTTCGCGAGGTCGACCTCCTCCTCGGCGTTGAGCAGCGCGACCTTGCCGATCTGCTTGAGGTACGCCCGGACCGAGTCCGCCGAGGCGGTCATCTCGGCGTCCTTGCGCGCCTGGCGCAGCGCCTCGGACTCCTCCTCGTCCCAGGTGAAGTCCGGCGACTCGCTTGCCTCGCCGGTGACCTGGATCTCGACCTCTTCGTCGATGGCGAGGCCCTCGCCACCTTCGGCGCCGTCCTTGCCGGCCGCCTTCTTGCCAGCGGTCTTCGCGGCGGCCTTGGTCGCCTTGGCCGGAGCCTTCTTGACCGGCTTGGCTGGCGCGGTGTCCTCGACGACCGGCGGGCTGTGGTTGCCCGCCGGCTCGGCGTCCACCGCGGACTGTGTCACCGCCGAGCGGACGGAGGAGGCCGCCGCAGCGACCCGTGGTCGCGCAGCCGAAGCTGTCTCCGAATCAATGTTGACGGTGATCCCGGCATTGCTGATGCTGCGTAGCACGCGTCGTCCCTCGCTAGCGGAAAGCCCAACTCGGTGGAACTCGGCCTGAACCTCGACCACGCTCAGCGAACCGGTCTGGCGCCCGCGTTCCAGCAGGCGGTCGATCGCTGTCGTCGCTGTCATTGCTGCACGGTCAGGGGATTGTGACGGCGAGTCTGGTGGTACCACGAACGCCCTTTCAGGAAGCGGTGCCATGACGGCAAGGTTCGGATTCGGCGACCCAGGGAAAGCGGGAGATCCGTGGCGCCGAGGACACCCACCTGGGAGGAAGGCGTCTAGTCGCTCGACTGCCAGTTTTCCTGAGCCGCCAACACCGTGTGTGCCAGTGTAACTTCGTGTCGCGCCGCCCGCTGCTCAGCCACCGGTCTCCGACGCGTCGAAGACCCGTGCCGTCCGGTTCGGAGCGGGCAGGCGTGCGGCACATAACGGGCTCAACGACCACCGGTCGGTGAGGGTGCGGCTACTCGCCGAGACGCTCGTCGACGGCGAGGGCCGCCCCGACGATTCCGGCGTTATTCAGCAGTTCGGCGGGCCGTACCGGCGCCTGCAGGTCGAGGTGCGGCACCCATTTGTCCGCCTTCTTGCTGACACCGCCACCGACGACAAAGAGGTCGGGGGAGAACAGCGCCTCGATGTGCGCCATGTAGTGCTGGACACGTTCGGCCCACTTCTCCCACGACAGTTCATGGCGATCGCGCACTGCTGACGATGCGCGCCGTTCGGCGTCATGGCCGTCCAACTCGACATGGCCGAGCTCGGTGTTGGGCACCAGCCGGCCGTCGATGAACAGCCCGCTGCCGATGCCGGTGCCGAACGTCAGCACCAGAACGACGCCGGAGACTCCTTTGGCAGCGCCGAATCGGACCTCGGCGAGGCCCGCGGCGTCCGCGTCGTTGAGGACCGCCACCGGGGTGCCGCTGGCCTCGGTGAAGGTCTTGTCCACGTCGACGCCGACCCAACTCGGGTCCACATTGGCGGCCGAACGGGCCGTGCCGTTCTTGATGATCGCCGGGAAGGTCGCGCCGGCCGGACCCGACCAGTTCTGGTCGCGCATGATCTGCGCGACGATCTCGGCGACCGCTTTCGGGGTCGACGGCTGCGGTGTCGGGACGCGCTCCCGGTCCGTCACCAGGTCGCCGGTCTCAAGGTCGACGACGGCGCCCTTGATGCCGCTGCCGCCGATGTCGATCCCGAACGCCTGGTGTTTCTTGTCCGTCATGGTCGGCCGTCTCCTCGCGCAATCAGGGGATCCGTGGTCAGAAAGAATCCGGGCGCGACTCTGACGCGCCACATGTTCGGCAAATCCTAGGGCGCTCCGGCCGCGCCCGCTGCCCGGATGCACGACTCAACCGTTCAGCCGCTGAGCTGGCCGGGGGCCACTGTTCGGCGGCTACCGGATCAGGCTGATGGGATCAGCAGTGTTTGGACGGCGATGCGCTCGCGGCGAGCTGCTTGACGGCGCCGGCGATCACCGGGGCGGTCGCGATCTTGTGGAAGTGCGGACCCAACGCCACGTCGACGGTGGCGTCGGTGCGCCGGTCCCGTACGAGAGTTGCGCCAGGCACCGCGGCCTTCAGCAGCTTGGCTTGCTGGGCTCCGCTCGACCCGTACCGAATCTCCGCGACGCCGGTGACCTTGCGGGTGGTCGGGTCGTTCGCGGTGGCGATCACATCGAGGCCGCGGCTGCGCAGGTCCTTGCTTACCCCCGCGGCGAGTCCGGACCGGGAGGTCGCGTTGTACACGCGGACCTGGACGTCGTGCGCGGTCAACGTCGAGGCGCTGCTGGCCGTGCACGCCGGGTGCTTGGCCTTCCCGTTGTCGGTGTTGATCACGCGCCACCAGACGACTGTGGCCGCGATGGCGAAGACGAGGATGAACACGACCATCGGCCAGGCGCGCCGACCCCGTCGGTGCGCGTCGGGTGCCCGCCGCGGCAGTTTGCCCAACGGGCTCAGCATCGTCATGAGGCCGTCTCCAGCGTGAGCATCGCAGCAGGCACACCGGGACTGTAACGACACTTGCACCGCGGAGCGAACGAATCCGGGCCACCACGTACGGTGGCGGGCGGGTTCGGTGTCCGGATCAGGTACCGCTGAACGCACACTGTCGGTGCGTCGTGGTCATGGTCGGGCATCGTTTTCGGTACCCTTCGGCGCCCGCCCGGAGCCGGCTGGATGTCGCCGCGAGTCAGGCGGCACAGCAAGCGTGAGAAAGGTCACGCGAATGTGGCGTGGGCCGGGCACATTTCGGCGAGTCAGTGCGTTACCCACGCGCTAGAACCTGATGGTAGGAGTGACCAGCGTATGGCGACCGATTACGACGCACCTCGACGCAACGAGAACGACGACCTCGGCGAAGACTCGCTCGAGGAGCTGAAGGCACGGCGGTCGGAGGCACAGTCAGCCTCCGTCGACACCGACGAGGCCGAGCTGGGGGAGACGTTCGAGCTGCCGGGTGCAGACCTGTCCAGTGAAGAGTTGACGGTGAAGGTGCTGCCAAAGCAGGCAGACGAATTCACCTGTTCCAGCTGTTTTCTCGTCCACCACCGCAGTCGGCTTGCCGGCCAGAAAAACGGCCAGCCGATCTGCCGTGACTGTGCCGCCTGAGTGCGGCTCATCGCAGTGGCCTCGGTGGGTGACACCGCCGAGGCTGCTGCGCGGACGACCCAGTGGGACGTCCTTCGGACAGCTGCGCGGACGACGGAATCGGGTGACCGACGACGCCGTGTAGCCTTTCGCGCTGTGCCGATGACCCCGCTGCCAACTACCGCCGGTTCGCCGGAAGTGCTTGTCAGGCTGCTAGATCCCGATCTTCCGCCACCGGCGTACGCCCAGCCCGGCGACGCGGGCGCCGACCTGGTGTCCGCGGTCGACATTGAGCTGGCGCCGGGGGCACGCGCGGTCGTCCCGACCGGTGTGGCCATCGCGCTGCCGGAGGGGTTCGCCGCTTTCGTACATCCACGGTCCGGCTTGGCCGCCCGCTGCGGCGTAGGGCTGGTGAATGCGCCGGGAACGATCGACTCCGGCTACCGGGGTGAGATCAAACTCATTGTGATCAACCACGATCGGCAGGATTCCGTGCAACTGTCCCGCGGCGACCGAATCGCGCAGTTGGTGATCCAGCGCGTCGAGCACGCCCGGTTCCAGATCGTCGACGACCTGCCGACTTCGGCGCGCGGCACCGGCGGACACGGTTCGACCGGTGGCCATCCGTTGCTCACCGGACTGAGTGGCTCGGGTGCGGGTGTCCCGCGGACTGGCTCGGGTGCGGGTGTCCCGCGAAAGGATGGCCAGTGATGGCGCTCGCGCGTCGCAAGCATCGACGACGAGCTCGTCAGGAGTTGCCCGTGCCGGGCCAGGAACATCGTGAGCACGCCCAGGAGCCGACCCACGGGCCCTGGGATGTGGTGGATGCCCCGGACGACGCCCGAGAGCGGATCGACCTGGGAGCGCTGCGCGTCCCGGCGTTGCCCGGCTACGACCTGCGGGTTGAGGTGAGCCCCGAGGGGCAGGTGGTAGCGGCGACGCTGGCCAGCCCGCGTGGAGAGATGCAGCTCGGTGTCTTCGCCGCCCCGCGCAGCGCCGGCATCTGGGACGAGGTGCGAGCCGAGATCAAGGCGACCGTGGGGTCCGAAGGCGGCTCCATCACCGAGCAGACCGGCGATTTCGGGCCCGAGCTCGCCGGCCGGGTGCCGATGCCCAACGGGCACGCCGCCGCCCGGTTCCTCGGGATCGACGGACCGCGCTGGTTCCTGCGTGCGCTGCTGCTTGGGCCGGTCGCGACCGACCCGGAACAGGCGAAGCCGCTGGAGGAGGCGCTGCGCGACGTGATCGTGGTGCGGGGCAATGATCCGATGCCGGTCCGCGAGCCGTTGCCGCTGCGACTTCCGAAGGATGTGGCCGAGCAGATCGCGGCGCAGGGCGATCCGTCCTTCCTCGAGCAGCATGAGGACAGCGAGTGAGATGAGGCAGGCTTTTGCACGGCCAGCGGGACGGCGCACCGGTCGCTACGCTGGAGTTACCGGAGGCAGCACATCGGTGCTGTGCACGGATACGCCACTGAGGGGGCGTTGATGATGTCCGACCGGGCGGAAGCGCGCAGTCGCGGCTGGTTGTCGCGCACCATGCGCCGGCTGGTCGCCGACGATGCCGAGCTCGACGCCGAGGAACTCCGCGACGATGCCGAGCAGACGGGCGCCACCTCGGTGGCCACCTGTTGTCGGGGCGAGCGGGTGCGGGTCGCCGGCCGACTGCGGTCGGTCGTCCTGAAACCCCGCGGCAGCGTGCCGACTCTGGAGGCCGAGTTGTTCGACGGCACCGGATCGGTGACCCTGATCTGGCTGGGGCGGCGGCACATTCCGGGGATCGAGCCCGGCCGGGCGTTGTGTGTCTACGGCCGGGTGGCCGAGTGCGACGGGGTGCGGATCATGTTCAACCCCTGGTACGAGCTCAAGCAGACCGCCTCGTGAGCGAGGGCTCGGCAGCGGAGGACGTCGCGGCTGATCCGGTGTCCGAGGCGCGGTCCGACGACGGTCACCGGCCCCGGCATGCCGCCGGCAGCCCGCTGAGCAGGGCGCCCGAGGACAGCGATTTCCGGACCCTGCTGATCAGTTCGATCGGCGGCTGGCGCGGCATGGTCGACTCCGGCCTGCCGGTGGTCGTCTTCGTCATCGCCAACGTGGCCGGTGGGCTGCGGGTCGGCATCTGGTCGGCGGTCGGCGCCGCGGTGCTGCTCCTGGTGCTCCGGCTGATCCGCCGGGAGTCCGTGCAGCAGGCGATCAGCGGTGCGTTCGGCGTCGGGATCGCGGCGTTCATCGCCTGGCGGATGGGTCAGGCCCGCGGCTTCTTTTTGCTCGGAATCTGGCGCAATCTCGTCTACGGAGCGGTTTTCGCCATCTCGGCGGTCGTGCGCCGGCCGCTGATCGGCGTGCTGTGGGAGTACTTCGAGGGCAACGGGACGGCCTGGCGGGAGAACACCCGACTGCGCCGTACCTATACCTGGGTGACGTTGCTGTGGGCCGCGGTGTTCTTCGCCCGGGTCATCGTGCAGCACTTCTTCTATGAACGAAACGCCACCGGCTGGCTGGCCGGCACGTCGCTGGCCATGGGCTACCCATTGCTCGGGTTGGCGTTGGCGGTCACCGTGCTCGCGGTGCGTCGGGTCGGCAAGGACACCAAGGCGCTGCGCCGGGCCGGCCGGGAGGACGCGGAGCAGAGCGGGGCCTGAGTCGTCTCAGGCGCTGTTGGGCCGCCGGTCGGCGCACATCATGTCCCGCAGCTCTTCCTCGACATCCGCCGACGCGACGAACAGCAATTCGTCGGCGTTCTCCAACGGCTCGTCCCCGGTCGGCACGATGACCCGGCCACCGCGCAGGATCGTCACCAGCGCGGCATCCCGCGGCAGGCTCAACTCCCGCACGGCCCGACCCTGAAACGGCGAATCCGGCGCCAGCGTGACCTCGACCAGGTTGGCCTGACCCTGGCGGAACGTCATCAGCCGGACCAGGTCGCCGACCGACACGGCCTCCTCAACCAGCGCGGCGATCACCCGGGGCGAGGAGACCGCGACGTCCACCCCCCAGGATTCGTCGAAAAGCCATTCGTTGCTCGGGTCCTTGACCCGGGCCACGACCCGGTTGACCACGAATTCCGTCTTGGCCAGCAGCGACACGACGAGGTTGACCTTGTCGTCGCCGGTGGCTGCGATGACCACGTCGCAGTGCTGCAGCCCCGCCTCTTCCAGGGACGCGACCTCGCACGCGTCGGCCAGCACCCATTCGACCTCGGGCACGGCTTCGGGGTTGATGGCGTTCTCGTCGCGCTCGATCAGCATGACCTGGTGGCCGTTCTCGGCCAGCTCGGCGGCGATCGACTGACCTACGTTGCCGGCACCGGCGATGGCGACGCGCATCAGTGATCTCCTTCGGGAGCGGCTTCGGCCTTGGCGGCGACGGTGGGGATCAGGTCGCCGGTCACCAGTACGTGGACGAGGTCGCCGGACTGGAACACGGCCTGCGGCGTCGGGAGTGTGCCGGCGCCGAACCGGGTGATGAACGCCACCCTTGCTCCCGTGGCCGCTTCGAAGCCGGTGACCGAGGTGCCGACCCAGTCCGCGTGCAGCGACACCGCGACGAGCGAGATCTGGCCGGAGGGGTCACGCCAATCCTCTGACGCCCCGTCGGTGAGCAGGGCTCGCAGCAGCTGATCGGTGGTCCACGGCACGGTGGCGACGGTCGGGATGCCGAGCCGTTCGTAGACCGCGGCCCGTTTCGGATCGTAGATCCGGGCCACCACATGGCCGACGCCGAAGGTCTCGCGGGCGACCCGGGCGGAGATGATGTTGGAGTTGTCCCCGCTGCTGACCGCCGCGAAGGCGGCGGCCTTTTCGATGCCGGCCTTGGTCAGGGTTTTGCGGTCGAAGCCGATTCCGGTCACCTGCAGGCCGTTGAAATCCGGGCCCAGCCGGCGGAATGCCTGCGGGTTGCGGTCGATGATGGCGACGGAATGGCCGCGTTCTTCGAGCTGGTGGGCGAGGCCGGAGCCAACGCGTCCGCAGCCCATGACGACGATGTGCACGCTCGGAGCCTCCCAGGCGATCCGTGCCGTGAGCCGGTCCGCGGCGCCGTACCGACCCCGCTGATGTCTTCAGATGGTCCTCGCAGACGGTACACGGGATGCCCGGCGTGCAACGGTGCGCCGTGCCCCTAGGCTTGCGCCCGTGTCCTGGTTTACTCAGCTGGCCAAGCGGCTAGTTCTCGGTCGTCCGCTGCGCAGCGAACGACTCGGCGAAACGTTGCTGCCCAAGCGGATCGCGCTGCCGGTCTTCGCCAGTGACGCGCTGTCGTCGGTGGCCTACGCGCCGGAGCAGATCATCACCACGCTGAGTCTGGCGGGCCTGTCTGCCTACTCGTTCTCGCCGTGGATCGGCTTGATCGTGGCGGTGGTCATGCTGACCGTGGTCGCCTCGTACCGGCAGAATGTGCACGCCTATCCCAGCGGTGGCGGTGACTACGAGGTCGCGACCACCAACCTGGGACCGCAGTTCGGACTGACCGTGGCCAGCGCGCTGCTGGTCGATTACACCCTCACCGTCGCGGTTTCGGTGTCCTCGGGTGTAGCGAACGTCATTTCGGCCGTTCCCTCGCTCGCCGGGCACTCCGTGCTTATCTCGCTGTGCGTCGTGGTCCTGCTCACGGCGCTGAATCTGCGTGGTATCCGGGAATCCGGCACCGCGTTCGCGATTCCGGTCTATTGCTTCATTTTCGGCGTGCTGTCCATGGTCGTGTACGGACTGTTGCGGATCGCGACCGGCGCGCACCTGGACGCCGAGTCGAAGCACTTCGGCCTGCACTCCGAGAGCCATTACGCGGGACTGGGCATGGCCTTTCTGGTGCTCCGCGCATTCTCGTCGGGTTCGGCCGCTCTGACCGGCGTGGAGGCCATCAGCAACGGCGTTCCGGCGTTCCGTAAGCCCAAGAGCAAGAATGCCGCGACCACATTGCTGATGATGGGCCTGATCGCCGTCGTCATGTTGATGGGCATCATCGTGCTGGCCCGGAAAACCGGGGTGAAGATCGCCGAGCACGCCTCAGATCTGATCGGGGCGCCGCACGGCTACGAGCAGAAAACGGTAATTGCCCAGGTAGCAAAAACAGTCTTTAGTAATTTCACTCCCGGCTTTTACTTCGTCGCGGCGGCAACCGGTGTCATCCTGGTCCTCGCTGCCAATACGGCCTTTAACGGTTTTCCGGTGTTGGGGTCGATTCTCGCGCAGGCACGGTATCTGCCGCGGCAGCTGCACACCCGCGGCGACAAGCTCGCATTCAGCAACGGCATCCTGATGTTGGCGCTGATGGCCATCGTTCTCATCGTCGGGTTCGAGGCCAATGTCAACAACCTGATCCAGCTCTACATCGTCGGCGTTTTCGTCTCGTTCAACTGCAGTCAGGCCGGCATGATCCGGCACTGGAACCGGCTGCTGCGCACCGAACACGATCCTGCTGTCCGGCGGCGGATGCGTCGCTCCCAGATGATCAACACGTTCGGTCTGTGCATGACCGCGGCGGTCCTGGTGATCGTGCTGATCACCAAATTCCTGCTCGGCGCCTGGATCGCCATCGTGGCGATGATCGTGATCTTCCTGACGATGCGGGGGATCCGACAGCACTACGACCGCATCGGCGAAGAACTGACCCCGACCGACGAGGAGACGGTGCTGCCGTCCCGCAACCACGTCGTGGTGCTGGTGTCCAAAGTGCACAAACCGACGTTGCGGGCGCTCGCGTTCGCCCGCGCGACCCGGCCGGACACCCTGACGGCGTTGACCGTCAACGTTGACGACACCGAGACCCGGGCCCTGCAGGCAGAGTGGGAGGCGCGCGGTCTGCCTATACCGTTGACCGTGATCGAGTCGCCGTACCGGGAAATCACCCGGCCGATTCTGGAATACGTGAAATCCATCCGGCGGGAAAGCCCACGGGAATTGGTCACGGTATTCATTCCGGAATATGTCGTCGGTCACTGGTGGGAGAATCTGCTGCACAACCAGAGTGCCCTGCGGCTCAAGGGTCGGCTGCTGTATCAGCCCGGCGTCATGGTCACCAATGTCCCGTGGCAGCTGCATTCGACCGACCGGCTGGTGACGCCCGAGCGTCTGGACCGGGTGCGGCAGCGCGACGCGCGGCGGCAGGCGATCCGGGCCGAGTACCGGGGCGCGGCCTCGGCCGGCCGTGATTCCAGCGATTCCAGCGATTCCAGTGACTCCAGTGACTCCAACGACTCCAACGGCGGGCCGGAGTGAGCGGCGGTCGTCAGTGGCGACGGGCCGGGCCGTTGCTCGGCCAGCGGCTCGAGCTCCAGATCGGCGCCGTCGCCAATCTGGGTTGCTGTGTCGCACGGCACGAGGGCCGGGTCGTCTTCGTCCGGCATGCGCTGCCGGGGGAACGGGTGGTGGCGATGGTCACCGAGGACAAGGGCGGCTCGTTCTGCCGGGCCGACGCCGTGTCGATCCTCACGCCTTCGCCGGACCGGGTGGCGCCGCCTTGCCCGTTCGCCGGACCGGGCCGCTGTGGTGGCTGCGACTGGCAGCACGCGACGCCGGAGGCGCAGCGGCGGCTCAAGGCCGACGTCGTCCGCGAACTGTTCGCTCGGATCGGCCAGCTCGAGCTCGGCGACATGAGGGTGGAGGAGGTGCCCGGCGGTTCGTTCGGCTGGCGCACCAGGGCGCAGTTCGCGGTGGACGACAGCGGGCAACCCGGATTGCGGCGCAGCCGCGAGCACTCCATCCAGCCGATCGACGACTGCCTGCTCACGGTGCCGGCGATCCGGGCCGAGCTAGCGGCCGGTCCGCGTCGACCGGGCACGATGCTCGACGTCGCGGCGTCCGCGACCGGTGAGGTGTCGGTTGGCGAACGTGTCGGCCGGCAGCGTCCGCCCGGAGACCTGCTGCACGAACGGGCGATCGGCCGTGACTGGGAGGTGCACGCCGGCGGCTTCTGGCAGGTGCATCCGGAGGCGGCCGGGACGCTGGTCGACTGCGCCCTGGATTTCCTCGCGCCCCTCCCGGGCGAGCGGGCGCTGGATCTCTACGCCGGGGTCGGACTGTTCTCGGGCGCGCTTGCCGCCGCCGTCGGACCGGACGGTCTGGTGACGGCGGTCGAGTCAGATGTCACCGCGGCCGAGGACGCGACCCGGAATCTGGCCGACCTGCCGCAGGTCCGGGTGCGTTCGGGCGACGTGGCGGCGCTGCTGGATGAGGTGTTGCCGACGGACATCGCGGTCCTGGACCCGCCGCGGGCCGGCGCTGGGCGGGCGGTCATTGAGGCGCTGGTGCACTCGGGACTCCGGGCGATCGGCTACGTCTCGTGCGACGCCGCGACGCTGGCGGCCGACGTACGGGTGGCGCGGGACAACGGATTTGAGCTGACCGCGCTGCGGGTGTTCGACCTCTTTCCGAACAGTCACCACGTGGAATGCGTCGCCCTGCTCGTGCCGGCGGTCTGATCGGACCTGTCCGACACGCGGGGCGAGTCCCGCACCTAAGGAGGTCGTGGGGCGCGACTAGAGTGTTCCTGTGGCGACTCAACCTCATGAACCGGACTCGGATCAGCCGGAGAATGTCCCGGCGCTACTGGCCGGAGTCAGGTCCCCGCAAGATCTGAAGGAACTGGATCCGGCCCAACTGCCGGCTCTGGCCGCCGAGATCCGTGATTTCCTGGTTGACCGGGTCGCCCGTACCGGGGGCCACCTCGGTCCCAACCTGGGTGCCGTCGAGCTGACGATCGCGCTGCACCGGGTCTTCGATTCGCCGCAGGACAAACTGCTCTTCGACGTCGGCCACCAGGCCTACGTGCACAAGATCCTCACCGGCCGCCAGCAGGGTTTCGACCAGCTGCGCCAGGGCGGCGGACTGTCCGGCTATCCGAGCCGAGCCGAGTCCGAGCACGACATCATCGAGAATTCGCACGCCTCGACCGCGCTGTCGTACGCCGACGGCATGGCGAAGGCGTACGCCCTGCGCGGCGAGAAGCGCACGGTCGCCGTGGTGGTGGGCGATGGCGCGTTGACCGGCGGCATGTGCTGGGAGGCGCTGAACAACATCGCCGGGGCGCAGGACCGCTCGATCGTGATCATCGTCAATGACAACGGCCGTTCATACTCGCCGACCATCGGCGGGCTGGCCGACCACCTCGCCGCGCTGCGGCTGCAGCCGCGCTATGAGCGGGCGTTGTCGGTGGTGAAGGGCGCGCTGGGTCGCACCCCGGTGGTCGGGCAGCCGATCTACGACATGCTGCACGGCGCCAAGGTCGGCTTCAAGGATTTCGTTGCACCGCAGGGCATGTTCGGCGATCTGGGGCTGAAGTACGTCGGGCCGGTCGACGGCCACGACACCGCCAGCGTCGAGTCGGCGCTGCGCCGGGCCCGCGATTTCGGCGGCCCGGTGGTGGTGCACTGCGTCACCCGCAAGGGTTTCGGCTACGCCCCGGCGCAGGACAACTATGACGCCGACTGCCTGCACCAGTCGCATCCGTTCGACCCGGAGACCGGTCAGGCGCTGCCGCGGAACAACCGGGCCTGGACGTCGGTCTTCTCCGACGAGCTGGTGAAGATCGGCGCCGACCGGCCCGACGTGGTGGCCATCACCGCCGCCATGCTCAACCCGACCGGTGTCGCCGCCTTCGCCAAGGCGTATCCGGACCGCGCGTACGACGTCGGCATCGCCGAGCAGCACGCGGTCACCTCGGCCGCCGGCCTGGCCGCCGCCGGAATGCATCCGGTGGTGGCGATCTACTCGACCTTCATCAACCGGGCCTTCGATCAGGTGCTGATGGACGTCGCGCTGCACCGCGCTCCGGTGACCCTGGTGCTCGACCGGGCCGGCATCACCGGCGACGACGGCCCGTCGCACAACGGCATGTGGGACCTGTCGATCCTCGGCGTGGTGCCCGGGCTGCGGGTCGCCGCGCCCCGGGACGAGTCGACGCTGCGGGCCGAATTGCGTGAAGCGACCGAATGGTCGGAGGGGCCGACCGCGCTGCGGTTCCCGAAAACCCCGCTGACCGACGACATCCCGGCCGTGCGGCGGGTCGGCGAGACCGATGTGCTGCGTGAGCCGGCGGACGCCGAGGTGCTGTTGGTGGCGGTCGGCGCCACCGCGGGTCTGGCCCTGGATGTCGCCGACCGGGTTGGCGCGCAGGGAATCACCGCATCCGTGGTGGACCCCCGTTGGGTGCTGCCGATCCAGCCCGAGCTCGTCGGTCTGGCCGCCGCACACCAGCTCGTGGTGACCATCGAGGACAGCAGCCGGACCGGCGGAGTCGGATCGCAGCTGTCCCAGACACTGCGGGACGCCGATGTGGACGTTGTCACCCGCGAGATCGGTATCCCGCGGAAGTTCCTGGAACACGCTAAGGTCGATCAGGTCCAGGCCGAAGTAGGAATGACGGCCCAGGACATTTCGCGCCGGGTTGTCGAATGGGCGGCCCGCATCGAGGGTAGGAAGAACTCCGACCAGCAGCCCATGGGAGCCGAGTTCGCCGCTGAGCGCAGCGATTCGGCGTCGTCGGGCCGGTCGGACGAGCAAAGATCTGAGGACACCGCCGAGCAGTGAGCACACCGAGTACCCACGACAGGTTTGGCCCGGCCGACAACGGAGCGGCTCAGCAGCCAGCCGACTCTGTCGTGCCCGCATCCGGTAAGTCCGGCCGCGGCCCTGGTCGGCTCACTCGGTGGCATTGGCTCTTCTCGGTGGTGGCGATGGCCGCTGCCGTCGCCGTCGTCGCAGGCATGGGGCAGCCTCGACCGGCCGCGCCGGCCAGCGGCGTATCGGTCCCCGTACAGGCGGCCAACGCCGCGCCGGTGACCATGTCGCCGGTGCTGGTCGTCTCCCGCGGCACCACATACCGTTACGACCCGAGTGACGGCATCGTCTGGCCGCAGGGCCTGCCGCGCGGTGCCAAGGCGCAACTCTCGTTCGGTCTGGCCGGCGGGTCCACGGTGGTCGTGGCGACCGACCGGCTGGGCCGCCCGACGGCGTACTACCTGCACAACGGTCACACCCGCAGCCTCGGGCCGGCGGAGACCGCCGTCCGTTCGGTCAACCGGCGCTCGGTGTGGTTGGTCAACCGCGATGTCGCCCGTTCGGTCGACACGTCCGGCAACACCGGACAGGAGCGGCTGGTCATTCCGGCCGGCTGTGTCCTGGTCGGCGCGAACGGTCGGGGACTCATCGTCACCGGCGCCTCCGGCCTGCTGCCCGGCCATATCTGGGTGTTGACCCACGGCCGGGCTCCGCACCTGTTGGTCGCTGGCCGTGCCGTTGCCGTCACCGAGCACCGCGTCCTCGTCGCCCGGGGCAATTCGTTGAGCCTGGTCGGATTCGACCGGCGGGTCGTGCAACGCCTGCCGTGGCCGTCGGCCCTGGTAGCCAGTGGCCCGGGCAGTCTTTCGCCGGATGGGCGCAGCTACGCCCTGATCGCCCGCACCGCCGGGCGGGAGCGGCTCGTCGTCGGTTTGTTGCTGGGCCGGACCCCGCGCCAGCCCAATGTCATCCCGCTCGACGGCGGACGGTTCCGGGCGACGCCGGCTCCGGCGTGGGTCGCGCGCGGCACGGTCGTTGCGGTCCGCCCGGACGGCAAACTGGTCGCCTACATGCGCGGCCGCCCGCACGGCTGGTTGCTGTCCGACGGCCCGAAGGCCGTGACGGCGCTCGCCTCCATTTAGCGATCCAGCCGGCGTTGCCGCCCGATACGACGTCCCGCCCTCACGCCCGCGCGCCGCGCGGTTAGACTTGCTCTGACAAACGCCGGGGAGCTCGGGACAGCCGGGCTGAGAGGGTGACCGTCCGTCCGCTGGGATCTGACAAGTGGTCTGACAGCGGCACGGAAGCGCCACCGACCCGTACCAACCTGACCTGGGTAATGCCAGCGGAGGGAAGCGATGGGTGCTGGGCCCTGCCGTGCCGGGCGGACCGCGATCGTTTTCAGCGGCGGCGATCCGCCGGCGGCCGACGTACGCGAATTGCTGCCGGCCGACGCGTACGTGATCGCCGCCGACAGTGGACTCGACCATGCCACCACCTGGTGCGTGGCCGTCGACCACGTCGTGGGCGATTTCGACTCGGTGAAGCCCGCCACCCTGGCCGACGCCGAGGCGGGCGGCGCCCGGGTCGAGCGCCATCCCACCGCCAAGGACGCCACCGATCTGGAGTTGGCGCTGGACGCCGCGCATTCGGTTGCCGACCGGATCGTGGTGGTGGGCGGGTCCGCCGGCCGGCTGGATCACCTGCTGGGTACGGCATTGCTGTTGGGCCGTGCCGCCTACGCCGACAGTGTCGTCACCGCCCATCTGGGCCCGGCGACGCTGCGGGTTGTCCGGACCGCCGCGACGTTGGCTGGCGTGCCCGGCGAACTACTCAGCCTGCTGCCACTGCACGGACCGGCGCACGGCGTGGTGACGTCCGGGCTGCGGTTCCCATTGCGGGCCGAGACGCTGCATCCCGGCTCCAGCCGCGGCATCAGCAACGAATTCATCGAGCCGCACGCCGAGGTGCGGCTGACTTCCGGTGTGTTGCTGGCCGTGCAGCCCGGCCCGGAAATGCCTACCCCGCAACCGTTTCACCCTCAATTGGAGGAATCATGATCGTCGAAATCCAGGTGCTGCCGAGTCCGTCGGGCACCGCCGACAACCCGCATGCCCACGTCGAGGCGGCGATCGCCGTGATCGCCGGCTCGGGCCTGCACTACGAGGTCGGTCCGCTGGGCAGCACGTTGGAGGGCGAGCCGGACGAGGTCTGGCCGGTGCTGCGGCAGGCGCACGAGGCGGTCTTCGCCGCCGGTGCCGGCAGTTCGATCGCGGTGGTCAAGATCGCCGAGTTGCACGGCCCGGGCGCCAGGACGATGGACGATCTGACCCGCAAGTTCCGCTGATGGTGCCGACCGCCCCGTCCCGTCGGCGTCCGGTCGGGCGCTGGTTTGCTCAGGTCCTGCCACCCGCGCTGCTGCTCGTCGCCCTGATCGGTTGCTGGCAGCTGGTCGTTGTGGTCCGGCACATCGAGCCGTACCTGTTGCCGGCGCCCACCCGCGTCGCGCGCGCTTTCGGCGGTGTCCAGGGGGTATTGCGCGGCGACGTGCTGACCACCACGGAGGAGGCGGTGCTGGGCCTGCTCGCCGGCGCCGTGATCGGTGGCCTGCTGGCCATTGCGGTCGCGTCGGTGCCGCTGGTCCGTCGAGCTCTCTACCCGTTGCTGGTGGGCAGTCAGACGATCCCGATGATCGTGCTGGCGCCGCTGCTGGTGCTCTGGTTCGGCTACGGCCTGACGCCGAAGGTGGTAGTGGTCGCGTTGATCGTGTTCTTCCCGGTCGCGGTCAGCACGGTCTCCGGACTGACCTCGGTGGACGCCGAAATGGTGGATCTGGTGCGCAGCATGGGCGCCAGCCGGCGGCAGGTGCTGCGGATGGTGCTCGTCCCGGCGGCGGTGCCGGCATTCTTCTCCGGGTTGCGGATCTCGGCCGCCTATGCGGTCGCCGGTGCCGTGGTCGGGGAGTGGGTCGGCGCCAGCAGCGGTATCGGGCTGTTCATCGACCGTTCGAAAGCGAGTTTCCGGGTCGACCGGGTTTTTGTCGCCGTTGTCATCGTCGCGGTGTTGTCCATGGTGCTGTTCGGCATCGTCGGCCTGCTGGCCCGGATCGCGTCGCCGTGGCGATACGCGTCCCGTACCGATAATGGGGTATCGCTGTGAAATCGAGGTTGTTGGCCGCCGCTCTGGTGGTCCTGTTGCTCGCCGGCTGCGCGGACAACGCGAAACCGACACGCAGTGCCAGCGGTCGCAAGCAGGTGACCCTGTTGCTGGACTGGACGCCGAACACCAACCACAGCGGCATTTACATCGCCCAGGCGAAGGGCTGGTACAAGAAGGCCGGCCTGGATGTGAAGATCATCGAGCCGGGCCAGGACAGCAACGCGACCCAGATGCTGGCCACGGGCAAGGTCGATTTCGCGATCAGCACCGAGGAGGACGTCACGCCGGCGATCGCGCAGGGCCTGCCGGTCGTCTCGGTCGGCGCGATTCTGCAGCACAACACCTCGAGTCTCATCGCGCTGAAGTCGTCGGGCATCACCCGGCCGCGCGACCTGATGGGCAAGAAATACGGCGGTTTCGGTGGGCAGCTGGAAAAGGCGGTGTTGGGGAAACTCATTTCCTGCGACGGTGGCGATCCGGCGAAAATCAAATACATCAACGCCGGCGACGCCGACTATCGGGTCGGGTTGACGAAGCATTTCTACGACTATGCCTGGATCTACGACGGATGGGAATGGCAGCAGCTCAGCAAGGTCGATCATCTCCCGGTGACCCGGATTCCGTTCGCCAAATACCAGAAATGCATTCCGGACTGGTACACGCCGCTGATCGCGACGAGCCAACGTCTCATCGACGCGGACCCGTCGACCGTGTCGGCATTCATGGGTGCGACCCGGCGCGGTTATCAGGAAGCCATGAAAGACCCGGATGAGGCCGTTTCGGCGTTGATGAAGGCGGCACCGGATCTGGATCGCTCACTGGTCACGCTGTCCGCGCATTACCTCGCCTCCCGGTATGCCAGCGATCCCGCGCGGTGGGGTTGGCAGGACAAGGCGGTCTGGACCCGCATGACGGCGTTCCTGCAGAAGGCCGGAATGATCGACGGCAAGGTGGACGTGAACAAGGCATTCAGCAACAAATATCTCGGTGAGACCTCTTGAGAGCTGTCGAAATTGCCGGAGTCTCTCATCGTTATGCCGATCGGGAAGTCCTCGCGCCCATCGACCTCGGCATAGCGGCGGGGGAGTTCGTCAGCATTGTCGGGCCCAGCGGCTGCGGCAAGAGCACGCTGTTGAAGGTGCTCGCCGGGCTGCTCGTCCCGACCAGCGGGACGGCGACGGTCGAGGGCCGGTCGACCACCGGGCACCGCGGCCTGGTTGCGTACATGCCGCAGCGGGATCTGTTGCTGCCGTGGCGTCGGGCGCTCGACAACGCCGTCCTCGGCGCCCAGATCGCCGGTATACCGCTGGATCAGGCGCGGCAGCGGGCCCTGTCGATGTTCGAGCAGTTCGGGCTCGCCGGCTTCGAACGGGCCTGGCCCAGCGAGCTCTCCGGCGGGATGCGCCAGCGATTGGCCCTGCTGCGCACCTTCCTGCTGGACAAGGACGTACTGCTGCTCGACGAGCCGTTCGGGGCGCTGGACGCCATCACCCGCCGGCAGATGTACGGCTGGCTGCAGGACGTCTGGCTGGTCGATCAGCGCACGGCGGTCTTCGTGACGCACGACGTCGAGGAGGCGATCTACCTCTCCGACCGGGTTGTGGTGCTCTCGGACCGACCCGGTCGGATCGTGGCCGAGATCGCGGTGTCGCTGCCCCGGCCACGGCAGCGCGACATCGTCACCGATCCCGATTTCGTGCAATTGAAGGCGACCGTGCTGTCCGCCCTGGAATAGCTAGACGCTGGCCACTCCGGGCGGATTGAAACGCCGGCCGGTCACCTGCTCCGAAACGCCCGCCCGGTCCAGGTACGGCGTGATCCCGCCGAGGTGGAAGGGCCAGCCGGCGCCCAGGATCAGGCACAGGTCCAGGTCGGCGGCTCCGGCGACGACACCCTCGTCGAGCATCAGCCTGGCCTCCTGCGCGATCGCCGACAGCGCCCGTACCCGTACCTCGTCCTCGGTCGAGGCGTTCGAACCGGTCTGGAACAGCGCGGCCACCTCGGGGTCGACGAACGGCCGACCCTGGGCGTCCCA
>DATAVB010000012.1:0-14760 GCA_036267955.1 Mycobacteriales bacterium
CCGAACGTCTCGCCGACCGCTCCGTAGGCCTCGCCGGTGAATGACCGGCCGTCCTCCAGCACCAGAACCGCTGCGCCGGTCACTTGACCGCCTTTCCGTCGAGCACTGTCGGCTCGCCGCGCAGGAACGTCGCGACGATCCGGCCGGGCAGGGTCATGCCGGCGTACGGGGTGTTGCGGCCGCGGCTGGCCAGCTCGGCCGGATCCACCACGGTGCGTGCATGCGGGTCGACCAGCGTCACGTTCGCCGGCTCACCCACCGCCAGCGGCCGGCCGTGCCCAGTCAGCCGGCCGATCCGGGCCGGGGTCACCGACATCCGGTCGGCGACGGCCCGCCAGTCCAGCGCACCGGTGCCGACCATCGTCTCCAGCACCACCGAAAGAGCACTCTGCAGCCCCAGCATTCCGGGCGAGGCCGCATCCCACTCACAGTCCTTCGTCTCCGGCGTGTGCGGCGCGTGGTCGGTGGCGACCACGTCGATCGTGCCGTCGGCCAGGCCGGCGCGCAGCGCCTGCACGTCGGCGGCGGTGCGCAGCGGCGGGTTGACCTTGAAGACCGGGTCATAACTGGCGGCCCGCTCGTCGGTCAGCAGCAGGTGGTGCGGGCACACCTCGGCGGTGACCTGGCAGCCGCGGGCCTTGGCCCAGCGCAGGATCTCCACCGAGCCGGCGGTGGAGACGTGGCAGATGTGCAGCCGCGACCCGACGTGCTGCGCGAGCAGGACGTCCCGGGCGATGATCGCCTCCTCGGCGACGGCCGGCCAGCCGCGCAGGCCGAGCGTCCCGGCCAGCACGCCCTCGTTCATCTGTGCACCCTCGGTCAGCCGCGGCTCCTGCGCGTGCTGGGCGATGACGCCGTCGGTGGCCTTGACGTACTCCAGCGCCCGGCGCATCAGCATCGCGTCCGAGACGCAGTTGCCGTCGTCGGAGAAGACCCGGACCCGGGCCGCGGAGTCGGCCATCGCGCCCAGCTCGGCCAGCCGCTCGCCGGCCAGGCCCACGGTCACCGCGCCGACCGGCTGCACGTCGACCAGCCCGGCCTCCCGGCCGAGCCGGAACACCTGCTCCACGACGCCGGCGGTGTCGGCGACCGGCTCGGTGTTCGCCATCGCGTGCACGGCGGTGAACCCGCCCAGCGCGGCGGCCCGGCTGCCCGTCTCGACGGTCTCGGCGTCCTCCCGGCCCGGCTCGCGCAGGTGGGTGTGCAGGTCGACCAGGCCGGGCAGCGCGATCAGCCCGTCGGCCTCGATCACCTCGTCGGCGACCACGCCGGCGGGGTCGGCGAGCACGCCATCGCGCAGCAGCAGGTCGGTCGGCTCCTCGCCATAGGGGCGGGCACCGCGGATCAGGACCGTCACTCGAACTCCATTCCCGTACCGGCAGGGGCTTCGGGCCCACCGCCGAGCAGCAGATACAGCACGGCCATCCGTACGCTCACCCCGTTCGTCACCTGTTCCACGATCGTCGAGCGGGCCGAGTCGGCGACCTCCGGGGTGATCTCCATGCCGCGGATCATCGGCCCGGGGTGCATCACGATCGCGTGCTCGGGCAGTCGCCGGACCCGGGCGCCGTCCAGCCCGTAGCGGCGGGCGTACTCCCGGGTGGTCGGGAAGAACGACTGGGTCATCCGTTCGGCCTGCACCCGCAGCATCATCACCACGTCGCAGTCCGGCAGCAGCCCGTCCAGGTCGTAGGAGATGTCGCACGGCCAGCTGCCAACTCCGACCGGGAGCAGCGTCGGCGGGGCCACCAGCGTGACCTTCGCGCCGAGCGTGTTCAGCAGCAACACGTTGGAGCGGGCCACCCGGCTGTGCAGCACATCGCCGACGATCGCGACCCGCTGCCCGGACAGGTCGCCGCGGCCGCCGACCAGCCGGCGGCGCATGGTGAACGCGTCCAGCAGGGCCTGGGTCGGATGCTCGTGGGTGCCGTCGCCGGCATTGACCACGCTGCCGCCGATCCAGCCGCTCGCGGCCAGCCGGTGCGGCGCGCCCGACGCGCTGTGCCGGATCACAACGGCGTCGGCGCCCATCGCCTCCAGCGTCATCGCGGTGTCCTTCAGGCTCTCGCCCTTGGAGACGCTCGATCCCTTGGCCGAGAAGTTGATCACGTCCGCGGAAAGCCGTTTTGCCGCCGCCTCGAAGGAAATCCGGGTGCGGGTTGAGTCCTCGAAGAACAGGTTGACCACGGTCCGGCCGCGCAGCGTCGGCAGTTTCTTCACCGGCCGGGCGGCCACCCGGGACAGTTGCTCGGCGGTGTCGAGGATCAGCAGTGTCTCGTCCCGGTCCAGATCACCGGCCGACAGCAGATGCCTCATCGCTGGTCCCCCACCGCATTGGCCCCCACATTGGCCCCCAGGACAACCGAGTCGCGCTCGTCGATCTCCGCCAATAGCACGGCGACCTTGTCGTCGCGGGCGGTCGGGATGTTCTTGCCGACGTAGTCGGCCCGGATCGGCAGCTCGCGGTGACCGCGGTCGATCAGGACCGCCAGCTGTACGGCGCGCGGCCGGCCGAGCTCGCCGATCGCGTCCAGCGCGGCCCGTACGGTCCGGCCGGAGAAGAGCACGTCGTCGACGAGCACCACCAGCTTGCCGTCGATGCCGCCGGGCGGCTCGGCGGTCGGCTCCAGTGCGCGTACTCCGCGCAGCCGCAGGTCGTCCCGGTAGAGCGTGATGTCGAGCGATCCGACCGGTACGTCGACGGATTCGAACGCCCGGATCCGGGCGGCGAGCCGGCGGGCGAGCGGCGCCCCGCGGGTCGGGATGCCCAGCAGCACGGTGTCAGCCGCACCGCTGGTCTTCTCCAGGATCTGGTGCGCGATCCGGTCGACGGTCCGGGCCACATCGGCGGCGGAGAGCAACTCGCGGCCGTGGGCGGAGCCTGGAGAACTGTCAGGATGCCGATCGGAATCGTCGGCCGGGATCGGGTCGCGGGCACGTGGCACCGTCAGACCTCCTTCTCCGCCTCACGGGACGGATCGTTAAAGGACGTCGGTCGGATCGACGTTAGCAGCCGCACCGGCAGGCGCCGGACCCGACACCAGCAGCTTGACAAGAGGCGTCGGAAACGCGACCGGCAGGTGCGGGCGACCACCCTGTGCCAGGGGAGAAATGTGGCACAGGCAACAGATCGCCTGTTGACCGGCCCGACTTCCGGCTTTATGGTTACGCTCCGTAGTCGCAAGCGTTATGGTGGATCCAGGCCCGCGACCGCGGCCCGGAGAACCAAGCGAAGTCAGCTCTTTCGTACACAGCTAGGAGAGTCCGGCGATGAGCACTGAGTACGCCAAGGCGCTGGGGGGACGACTGCGCGCGATCCGCACCCAGCAGGGGCTGTCCCTGCACGGCGTGGAGAAGAAGTCGGCGGGCCGTTGGAAGGCTGTCGTGGTCGGCTCCTACGAGCGCGGCGACCGTGCGGTGACCGTGCAGAAGCTGGCCGAGCTGGCCGACTTCTACGGCGTCCCGGTCAGCGAACTGCTGCCCGATCCCCGCCCGACCACCGGTGGCGCTCCGGCCCAGCGGGTGGTGCTGGATCTCGAGCGCCTGGGCGCGCTGCCGGCCGAAATGGCCGGACCGCTGGCCCGGTACGCCGCCGCGATCCAGACCCAGCGTGGCGACTACAACGGCCGGGTGCTGTCGATCCGGGCCGAGGATCTGCGCTCGCTGGCGATCATCTACGACATGTCGCCGGCCGCCATCACCGAGCAGTTGATCGAGTGGCGGGTGCTGTCCGCCGAGGCCCGCAGCGCCGACGACGAGCTGTAACTCTCAGATGGGAACTTTCAGGTGGTTGCCGGCCGGGCCAGCAGGATCCGGCCGAGCAACCCGTTGATGAAACGCGGCGAGTCGTCGGTGGACAGCTCCTTTGCCAGCTCCACTGCCTCGTCGACCGCGACCGCGTCCGGAATGTCGGCGCACCACAGCAACTCGTAGACGGCGATCCGCAGCAGACCGCGGTCGACCGCGGGCATCCGCGACAGCGTCCAGCCCTCGGCGTAGGTGGCGATCACCTCGTCGATCCGGGACTGCTCGCGCGTGACACCCTCGATCAGCGACACCGCGTAGTCCGGCACCGGCGGGTCGGCGGAGGCCAGCCGCTCCGCCATCATGGTCACCACGTCGGAGTCACGAAGCTCCGACTCGTACAACAGGTCCAGCGCACGCTTGCGTGCTTTGCGACGAGCGGCCACTAGCTGGACACGCGGCTGATGTAACGCCCGTCGCGAGTGTCGACCTTGACCTTCTCGCCGGTGGTGACGAACAGCGGCACCTGGATCACCGCGCCGGTCTCGAGGGTGGCGGGCTTGGTGCCGCCGGTCGAGCGGTCGCCCTGCAGCCCGGGGTCGGTCTGCTCGATGAGCAGCTCGACGCTGGCCGGCAGCTCGACGTACAGCGGGAGCCCGTCGTGGGTGGCAACGGTCGCCTCGGCGTTGTCCAGCAGGTAGTCGGCGGCGTCCCCGACCGTGTCGGCGGGCACCGTGATCTGGTCGAAGGTCTCGCCGTCCATGAAGACGAAGTCGCCCGTGTCGCGGTAGAGGAAGGTCATCGTCCGCTTGTCGACGTTGGCCGTCTCGACCTTGATGCCGGCGTTGAAGGTCTTGTCGACCACCTTGCCGGTCAGGACGTTCTTCAGCGTCGTGCGGACGAACGCGCCACCCTTGCCGGGCTTGACGTGCTGGAACGCCACGACATTCCACAGCTGGCCGTCGAGGTCGAGGGTCATGCCGTTCTTCAGGTCGTTGGTGCTGGCCACGGTGCGTACTTCTCCTACGGGGGTTGTTCGATCTGCGGGCGGGGCTGGCTATCTCTAGAAAATACTCAAAGAACGGTGAGGTCCTTGGATGTCAGGGTGAGCAGCTCGGGCCCGTCCACCCGGACCACGAGCGTGTCCTCGATCCGGACGCCACCGCGACCCTCGAGGTATACCCCGGGCTCGACGGTCACCGGCATGAGCCCGCCGAGTGTACCCGTGGCGGTCGGTCCGAGCATGGGTGCCTCGTGGATCTGCAGGCCGACACCGTGTCCGAGGCCGTGCCCGAAGTCCTCCGCGTGACCGGCGGCGTCGATTACCTCACGGGCGGCCCGGTCCACCGCCGCCACGTCGGCGCCGACCTCGAGCGCGTCCCGGCCGGTCCGCTGCGCCGCCGCCACCAGGTCGTAGAGCTCGCGTTGCCAGTCGGCCGGCTCGCCGAGGACGTACGTACGGGTCATGTCCGAGTGGTAGCCGCCGTACTCGGCGCCGAAATCGAGGGTCAGGAAGTCACCGTCGCAGAGCGCCCGGTCGGCCGGCAGGTGGTGCGGCATCGCCGAGTGCGGGCCGCTCGCCACGATCGTCTCGAACGACACCGCCTCGGCGCCGAGTTCCAGCATCCGGGAGTCCAGGTCCCGCCCCAGCTCGCGTTCGGTCCGGCCAGCGCGCACTCCCCCGGCCGCCACCAGGTCGGCCAGCGCCCGGTCGGCGATCCCGCAGGCCGTCCGAAGCAGCTCGATCTCGGCCTCGTCCTTGACCTGACGAAACTCCTCGACCTGCTGCTCGATGCTCACCAGCCGGGCCTGCGGAAGCAGGTCACGCAACTGCTGCAGCCCATCGACGGTCACGACATGCGACTCGTACCCGAGCGTCGCGGTGCGCCGCCGCGCGAGCCGGCCGGCGAGCGCCTCGACGGTCCGGCGGTCGATGTGCGGCTCGACGTCGGGCACCTCCTGCTCGGCCTGGATCAGGTACCGGCCGTCGGTGCCGAACAGGTCGGAGCCGTCCGCGGCCACGAGAAGCGCCGCGTTCGACCCGGTGAAACCGGTGAGATAGCGGACGTTGGTGAGCGAGGTGACGAGCACTGCGTCGACGCCACGGTCGATGGCGGCGCCACGGAGCCGGTCTCGCCGGGCGGCGTGAAGGTCTGGCACGGCTCAGACGGTACCGCTGCACCCCGCACCCGTTTCCCGCCAATGTGGCGTTGGGGCAATCTAGTCACCCCAACGCCACATTGGCGGGAATCAAAAAGCGGCTGTCACAGGTCGGCGGCGATCTCCGCCAGCTTCTCCAGCCGCCCCGCCTCCAGCGGATCCACCACTCCGAGATAAACGGTGTCGATACCCATTCCGGCGAGCCCGCGCAGTCCCTCCTCGGCCGTGAGCATGCCGTCGGCGCCGGCCTGCACCAGGAAGATGCTGGTCTTGGCGATCGTGTCGTAGTCCCGGCCGACCGCCGCACAGTGCTCCCGCAGCACGGACAGCTTGTGCGGGATCTCCGGACTGGGAAAGAGATTGCACGCGTCGGCGTACTTCGCGACCAGCCGCAGTGTCTTCTTCTCCCCGCTCCCGCCGATCAGGATCGGTGGCCGGCGCAGCGGCTGCGGCGAATTCAGCGGCCGATCGAGTTGGTAGTGCTTGCCGACGTACGGGCTGTCGTCGTCGGACCACATCTGGTCACAGATCTGCAGCGTCTCCTCCAGCCGCTCGAAACGCTCGGCCCGCGACGGGAACGGCACGCCGAGACCGCGGCTCTCGTCCTCGTTCCAGCCGGCGCCGATGCCGAGTACGGCCCGGCCGCCGGACAGTACGTCGAGGGTCGTCACGATCTTCGCCAGCAGGCCGGGATGGCGGTAGTGCACACCCGTCACCAGGGTGCCCAACTCGACGCGTTCGGTCTGCCCGGCCAGGAAGGCCAGCGTCGCGTACCCCTCCAGCATCTGGTCCTCGACCGACCCGTTCATCGGGATCTGGAAATAGTGGTCCATCACCCACACCGAGGCGAATCCGGCTGTTTCGGCGTGTTGCGCGATCTCGACGATGTCCGCACCGAGACGCTCGGGCGCCCCGGGGAAGGTCGCGAGGGAGATACCGAGTTTCATGCTGCCTCCGCAGGAAGTTTGATAGTTATACGTTAGCACTATTATTCGACAGCACCATTATTCGACGTCACACTCCGGACCGGGCGGGCCACCCGGCCCTACACTGTGGAACGTGGCCTCATCTGCCGAACCAGCCGACCGCGCGGTCGAGACGGAGATCATCGATCACGTCAACGGACTCGTCGGCCGGGTCTGGGCCCAGTTCACCGCCCGGGTCGCCGAATTGGGGCTGTCGATGCCGGAGGCGAAGGCGCTGCAGGCGCTGGAGCCTGACCAGGACGTGCCGATGCGCACGATCGCCGCCCGGCTGCACGCCAACCCCTCGAACGTCACCGTGGTGGTGTCCCGGCTCGAGGGCCGCGGACTCATCACCCGCAGCTCGGCCGACGACCGCCGGGTGAAGGGGGTCCGGCTCACCGAGGCCGGGCTGGCGCTACGGGACCGGCTCACCGACCGGATCGCCGTCGATCACCCCGCGGTGGCAGGCCTGTCGGCGAATCAGCGCGAATCCCTGTTGCGCATCCTGCGCCGGCTGACCCAGCACGCCGAGCCGTAGCTACCCAGGGCTCACGTGGCGGACGACCGGGTCGCGAGCCAGCGCAGACCCACCGCGTACCCGTCCACTCCCAAGCCGGCGATGACGCCCGCAGCGACCGCGGAGATCACCGAGTGGTGCCGGAACTCCTCGCGAGTGTGAATGTTGGAGATGTGCACCTCGAGCAGCGGCCCGGTCAGCATCGCGCAGGCGTCCCGGACCGCAATCGAATAGTGCGACCAGGCGCCCGGGTTGAGCAGCACCGGGATCGACCCGTCGGCCGCATCGTGCAGCCAACCGATCATTTCGCCTTCGGTGTCGGTCTGCCGCACCTCGACCTTCGCGCCGACCTCGGCGCCCGTCCGCTGGCACAGCTCGACCAACTCGGCGTACGTGGTCCGGCCGTACTTCTCCGGTTCGCGGACGCCGAGCCGACCCAGATTGGGTCCGTTGAGCACCCAGATCGTCGGGTCACCGCTCATGTCGCCACCTCCGCGTACGCCGCCTCGAGCAGCTCCGGCTCCGGATCATCCAGGATCGCCGGTTTGGCCAGGCCGTCGAGGACGACGAACCGCAACCGGCTGCCCCGCGATTTCTTGTCCACCCGCATGGCGTCCCGCAATTCCGGCCAGGCCGCGGCCGGATAACCGGTCGGCAGCCCGAGTGCGGTGAGGATGTCGCGGTGCCGGTCGGCCGTACCGGAGTCCAGCCGACCACTGTGCCGGCCCAGCGCCGCGGCGTAGATCAAGCCGACCGCCACCGCCTCGCCGTGCCGCCAGCCATAGTGCTCCCGGCGCTCGATGGCGTGCCCGAGGGTGTGGCCATAGTTGAGGATCTCGCGCAGCCCGGACTCGGTGAGGTCGACGCCGACCACCTCGGCCTTGACCCGGATCGCCCGCTCGATCAGCTCTCCAGCGACTGCGGCGGACGCATCCGCGGCCGCCGCGGGGTCGCGCTCGATCAGGTCGAGGATCACCGGGTCGGCGATGAAGCCGGCCTTGACGATCTCGGCGAGCCCGGCCACGTAGTCCACCCGCGGCAGGGTCGCCAGCGTGTTCAGGTCGCAGAGCACCCCGGCCGGCGGGTAGAAGGCCCCGACCAGATTCTTGCCGGCGTCGGTGTTGATCGCGGTCTTGCCGCCGACCGCCGCATCGACCATGCCCAGCAGCGTGGTCGGCACATGCACCACCTTCACCCCGCGCAGCCACGCGGCCGCCACCCAGCCGGCGAGGTCGGTGACCGCTCCCCCGCCGAGCCCGACCACCGCATCGGATCGGGTGAATCCCGCGTTGCCTAAGGCATCCCAGCACCGGCCGGCGACCGCGAGGGTCTTGGCCGCCTCGCCGTCGGGCACCTCGATCAGCTCGACCTGGCGGCCGGCGAGATCGGCCCGGATCCGATCGGCGACCGCGGCCAGCGGCGGCGCGTGGATCACCGCTACGCGGTCCGCGGCGCCGAGCAGGTCGGCCAGTTCGCCGCGTACGTCGGCGCCGATCACCACGTCGTACGGCGCGGCGCCGGTGACGGTAACCCTCATGCCAGCCGGCCGGCGATGTCGGCGGCGACCACTTCGGCGTCCGGGCTGCCGTCGACGACGTACGTGGCGACCTCTTCATACAGTGGGCGACGCTGGTCCAGCAGCGCGCGCAGCTGGTTACGCGGATTGCCCAGCAACAGCGGGCGATCCCGGTTGAGACCGATCCGGCGTGCGGCGTCGGGCACCTCGACGGCGAGGTAGACCACGGTGTGCTCGATCAGGTCCTTGCGGGTCTCCGGATCGAGCACCGCTCCCCCGCCCAGGGCCAGCACTCCGTCGTGCTCGCGCAATGCGGCGGTGACCGCCGCGCGCTCCAGGGCCCGGAAATGCTTCTCGCCCTCGTCGATGAAGATCTCCGAGATCGGCTTCCCGGCGGCATTTTCGATATCGACATCGGTGTCACGGAAAGCGACGCCGAGCCGCTCGGCGACCAACCCGCCGACGGTTGTCTTGCCGGCCCCCATCGGGCCGACGACCACCAGGACCGGGTTCGTTGTCCCGGTCATCGGATGGCCAGGTTTTCCAGGTACGAGCGGGCATTGCGCCGCAGCTCGGTCACCGAGTCGCCGCCGAACTTCTCCACCGCCGCCTCTGCCAGGACCAGGGCCACCATCGCCTCGGCGACGACCCCGGCCGGCGGCACCGCGCAGACGTCACTGCGCTGGTTGATGGCAACGGCCGGCTCTCCGGTCGAAACATCCACTGTGGACAATGCGCGCGGCACGGTCGAAATCGGCTTCATCGCGGCCCGGACCCGCAGCATCTCGCCGGTGCTCATGCCGCCCTCGATGCCGCCGGCCCGCCCGGTGAGGCGGCGGATCCCGCCCGGCCCGGACTCGATCTCGTCGTGGGCCTGCGACCCGCGCCGCCGCGCGGTCTGAAAACCGTCACCGATCTCGACCCCCTTGATGGCCTGGATCCCCATCAGAGCGCCGGCCAGCCGGCCGTCCAGCTTGCGGTCGCCGTGCACGAAGCTGCCCAGGCCCGGCGGGAGACCGTGCACCACGACCTCGACGACCCCGCCAAGCGTGTCGCCCTCCTTCTTGGCCAGGTCGATCTCGGCCACCATGGCGGCGCTTGCATCCGCGTCGTAGCAGCGCACCGGGCTGGCCTCGATCGCCGCCCGGTCGCCAGGACCCGGGATCGAACCGGCCGGCGCGTCAACCGTGCCGATCGCCACGACATGACTGAGCACCTCGACCTCGAGCGTCTGGGCCAGCAGCGCGCGGGCGATCGTGCCCAGCGCGACCCGGGCCGCGGTTTCCCGGGCGCTGGCCCGTTCCAACACCGGGCGGGCATCGGCGAAGCCGTACTTCTGCATGCCGACGAGGTCGGCGTGACCGGGCCGGGGGCGGGTCAGCGGGGCGTTGCGGGCCTGGCCCTCGAGCACGTCGGCGGCGACCGGGTCGGCGGCCATCACCGTCTCCCACTTGGGCCATTCGGTGTTGCCGATCCGGATCGCGACCGGGCCGCCGAGGCTCAGGCCGTGCCGGACCCCGCCGGTCAGCTCGACCTCGTCCCGCTCGAATTTCATCCGGGCGCCGCGACCGTAGCCGGCCCGGCGGCGGGCCAGTTCGTCGGCGATGACCGCAGTGGTCACCGACACGCCGGCCGGCAGCCCTTCCAGGACCGCGACCAGCGCCTGACCATGCGATTCACCAGCGGTTATCCAACGCAGCACACGCCGAGTCTTCCATTACTACCCGTACGCCGTGCACGCTGGTTGGCCAACCGCGCCCGCTCAGGTGTCCTTGCTCAGGTAACCGTGCCGAGGTAGGCGTCGACCAGATGCCGGCCGGCCAGGACCGCGGACAGCGCACCACCCAGCAACGCCGGCCCGAACGCGACGTCCGTCTTCCAGCCGACCGACCGCGCGGCCAGCAACGCCAGCGCGACCACGGCGCCGATGCAGAATCCGGCCACCAGACCGAGCACCAGCGGCCCAACTCCGAGCCACCCCAGATAGAGGCCCAGCGCGCCGGCGAGTTTGGTGTCACCGAAACCGATGCCGCCGAGGAAGGCCAACAGGTAGAAGGCGACGAAGACCGCGGCCATGCAGATCAGCGCGCGCAGGTAGGAATGGCCCTCACCGCCGGCGAGCGCGGCGATCCCGAGCAGCACGATCCCGGCTCCGTACGCCGGGAAGGTGAATGCGTCGGGCAGCCGGTGACAGTCGACGTCGATCACGGCCAGAGCCACGGCCGTGCCGGCGAGCCAGAGATAGGCCGGGAGCCACGGGCGCCAGCCGATCCCCCCGCCCATCGCCGCGAACACCACGACGGACAGCGCATTGACCACCATCAGCCGGCGGCGGTCGGCCGCGGCGCCGCGCCACCAACCCGGTGCCCGGGCCGGGCCGGGCGCGGGCACCGTGACGGTCAATGAGGCCAACGCCGGACCGGCCACCAGACCGATCACGGCGCAGCACAACGCGGTCACCAGATGCACGAGAAGGGACATTAGCGATTCTCCGGTGCCGGTGATGCGCGCCGTCCACAGGTCCGCTCGAATCCACCGGCAGGCGGATCAACTCTTGACACCCGGTTGCCGGCATCTTTAGAGTTTCCACGGCACTCGCTTGAAAACGATTTCTCCCAGACCGCTCAATCAGCGCGTCACACCATGTGGAGGTCGCTTCGTGATGCGAATAATTACCTTCGGCGGATTTCTCGGCGCCGGAAAGACCACCACCATGCTGGCTCTCGCGCGCCGCTTGGAACATTCTGGTGAACGGGTCGCGATCATCACCAACGACCAGGGCACCGACCTGGTCGACACCGTGCTGGCCCGTGGAAATGGCGCCGGTCAGGTCGCGGAAATTACCGGCGGGTGCTTCTGCTGCCGTTTCGACGATCTCGCCGAGGTGATCGTCCGGCTGCGGGACGACGCCGATCCGACCGTGATACTGGCCGAGGCGGTCGGTAGTTGCACCGATCTGCAATCCACCGTGATCCGTCCGCTGCGCCATTTCTACGGCGACGCGATGGCGGTTTCGCCATTGACCGTGGTCGTCGATCCGCTGCTCTACCGGCCGACCAGCACCCATTGGCTGCCGCTGGCCGACGAGCCAGATCTCGCCTATCTCTACCGGCACCAGCTCGACGAGGCGGAGGTGATCGCCGTCAATAAGGCGGATCTGGTCCCCGGCGACGAAATGGCCACCGTGTGCACCGAAATCCGGCACCGCTTTCCGGCCGCCCGGGTATTCCCGGTGTCGGCAGCGGGAGGCACCGGCCTGGACCAGATCCTGTCAGCGTGCACCGGCGCTGAGACGGCGGACCGGCATGCCTTTGAGATCGACTACGACCGGTACGGCGCCGCTGAAGCGGCGCTGGCCTGGACCAATCAGACCTTCACCCTGCGCGCCGACGCCGGCGAGGCCTTCGACCCGGTCGGCTGGGTGGACCGGCTGCTGGTCGAGTTCGGCCGGGCGAGCGCGGAGTCCGCCGCCACCATCGGGCACGTGAAGGTCCTGGCGGACAGCGGATCCGGCGTGACCAAGGCCAGCATCACCGGCGGCGTGCCGACACCGGTGTTCGACCTGCGTGGCGGCTCTGCCGAATCGGCGGCCGTCACGGTCAACGCCCGGGTGCAGACGCGGCCGATCGCGCTGGACGAGTTGATCGCCCGTTCGGTCGACGCGGCCGGAGCCGGCGGCACGGTACGGGCCGGAGAACGTACCGGACAGGTATTTCGACCGGGCTTTCCGGTCCCGATCCACCGGATGTGAGGGCGTGGCCATCTCCCTCGCGGCGACCGTCGACCGCCCCGCCGTACGCCGGGAGCCCGCCGGCGAATATCCGCTCGGCATCCGGTGTGTAGCCGAATTCGCCGGCACCGCATTTCTGCTGCTCGCCGTGGTGGGTTCCGGAATCCAGGCTCATCGGCTCTCGCCGCACGACACCGGGCTGGCGCTGTTGGAGAATTCGGTCGCCACCGGCGCGGCCCTGGTGGCATTGATTCTCGCACTGGGTCCGGTGTCGGGCGCGCACTTCAACCCGGTGGTCACCGCCGTCGACGTGGCGCTGGGACGCCGACCCCGCTCGACTCTCGTGCCGTACGTGCTCGCGCAGTTCGCCGGCGGCGCGGTCGGCGTGCTCGCCGCCAACGCGATGTTCGGCCTGCCGCTCGTGGCGGTGTCCCGACACCACCGCTCCTCCGCCGGGCTCTGGCTCGCCGAGGCGGTGGCGACCTTCGGTCTGCTGATGGTGATCCTCTGCGTGGTCCGAGCCGGAAATGCGCGGGCCGCGGGTTATGCCGTCGGGGCCTACATCACCGGCGCCTACTGGTTCACCTCGTCGACCAGCTTCGCCAATCCCGCGGTGACCCGATGCGCACCCTGACGGCCGCGAACCCCGTTCCGTCCACTGTGGAGGAGTCTGAATGACCACGACAGATCAGGACTGTTGCCCGGGCGAGGACTGCTGTCCGAGTGGATCGCAGCCGCTTTCGCTGAGCCGGCGGGGTTTTCTGGCCCTCAGTGGCGCCGGAGCGGCCACCACGGTCATCGCGAGCCGGGCGCAGGCCGCCGCGGCCCTCGGCGTGGACGAGAGCTGCGTCGTACTCGTCCCGGAGGACAAAGGGCTTTCCAAGGAATGGATCGCCGGGCTGCGCCATCGCGGCAATCCGACGGTGAGCTCCGGAAAGGCGCTGAAATACATCGGGATGCCGGTTGGCGGCGGCTGCTGCGGCGAGTTGTATCTCGGCGGCGACGGCACGCTCTGGCGCTGGGACATTCTCAACGAGCCGGCCAATGGCACCAGCGACGTCGCCTATGCCCAGCCGCCGGAGCCGTTCGCGCCGTTCAAGCAGGGATTCGTGCTGCGTACGAAGGCCGGCGGATCGACCCGGACCTGGACCCTGGACGCGGCCGGGTTTGACGACGTGCGCTTCACCGGGCAGTACCCAATCGGCCGGGTCGACTACACAACGGCCGGCTGTCCCGTCGCCGTGACCCTCGAGGCGTTCTCGCCGTTCATCCCGCTCTCGACCGACGATTCGACGACGCCGGCCACGGTGCTGGTCTACACATTGCGCAACACCTCGCGGTATTCCGTCGAGGCTGAGCTGCTCGGCTTCAGCGAGAACCCGGTCTGCCTGCGCAGCCGTACCTCCCGGCCGATCACCCTGTCCGGTAAGGCTTTTTCCAGCGAGAACGCCCGCGGGGTGGAATTCTCGGCCGCGGCGGCAGCGGCGACCGGCGACGACGTGGTATTCGAGGACTGGCAGGACTTCACCGGCTGGACGGTAGAGGGCGCCGCCTTCGGCGATGGGCCGGTCCAGGTCAATGCGCTGCCGGCGATAGTCAGCCGTTACGGTGACCTAAACGTCCACAATGGACGCATCGTCACCTCGTACGACTTTCGCGGGAATGCCGACAACCCCGACGGGTCCACCGGGAAGCTCACCAGCAAGCCGTTCACGATCGACCACGACTACGTGCAGACCCGCGTCTCCGGCGGAAACAATCCCGGCACGACCTGTGTGAATGTCGTCGTCGACGGCGCCGTCGTCGGCACAGCGACCGGGTCGGAGACCGAGCCCCTGCTGCCGGTGGCCTTCGATCTGCGGCCGCATAAGGGAAAGACGGCGACGATCGAGATCGTGGACTCGGTCACCGCGGCCTGGGGCCATGTCAGCGTCGACCAGATCCTCCTCACCAACGCGCCGGACATCATCGTGGAGAACTGGGAACGGACCACCTACGACGGCTGGACGGTCGAGGGGACGGCGTTCGGCGCCGGGCCGGTCACGGTCGACGAGGTGCCGGACGGCATGAAGCGCTTCGGCGGGTTCAACGCGCTCGGCCAGCGCTTTGTCACCTCGTACAACTACCG
>DATAVB010000013.1:0-2702 GCA_036267955.1 Mycobacteriales bacterium
GCGCAGCGACGCCAGTTCCTGCGGGCTCAGCGCGTTGCCGTGCGCGTCGGTGCGACTGTCCATGCCGACCAGCAGGATGTCGAGCGCGCCGTCATCGCCGCCGTGTCCCAGCGACGGCGCGAAGACGTGGTAGATCCCGTCTTCGAAGGAGCGGACTTTGCTCCACGCCACCCCCGTCACGAGGACGACCAACACGGCCGTCACGGTCGCAATCACACGGGTCACCCGTTGCTCAGGCATCGCATCAGGTTACTTGCGTAACAGCGGTAACTCCGGTAGCCGAGTCTCGGCGTGCCAGACTTGAGACCCATGCCTAGCAGAATCGTGATCGCCGGCGCCGGCGGACAGGTCGGCCGCTTTTTGACAGCCGAGGCGAGCCGGCAGGGGCGCGACGTGCTCGGGCTGTCATCGGCGCAGTGGGACATCTCCGATCCACTTCGTGCCGGCGAGATCGTGCAGGCCGGGGACGTGGTGATCAACTGCGCGGCCTACACCGCCGTCGACGATGCCGAACGTGATCAGGGCCGGGCGTACGCGATCAACGTGGTCGGCCCGGAACACATCGCGGTGGCCTGCGCGCGGGCCGGGGCCCAGCTGGTGCACATCTCCACCGACTACGTGTTCGACGGTGACTTCGGCGAGGCGGCGCCCCGCCCCTACGAGCCGGGTGACCCGGCCCGGCCGCTGAGCGTCTACGGGGAGACCAAGCTGTCCGGCGAACAGGCCGTGCTGGCGGCGCTGCCACAGGCCGTGGTGGTCCGCACCGCGTGGGTCTACACCGGCGCAAACGGCAAGGACTTCGTCGCCGCCATGCGCAGACTGGCGGCCGGCGATGGTGTCCTCGACATGGTGGACGACCAGACCGGCTCGCCCACCTACGTCGCCGACCTGGTCGGCGCACTGCTCGAGGTGGCCGACGGTCGCGTGAATGCACCGAACGGCATCGTGCACGCGGCCAACGGAGGTGAGGTCACCCGTTGCGGGCAAGCCCGCGCGGTGTTCGAAATCGTCGGCGCCGACCCGGATCGGGTGCGGCCGGTGAGCAGCGATCACAACCCCCGTCCGGCCACGCGGCCGGCGTACTCGGCGCTGTCCGGTCGGCAGTCGCAGAACGCCGGTCTGTCGCCGCTGCGGCCGTGGCGGGACGCGCTCACCGAGGCGCTCGCGGCTGCTCGGGGGGCGGCGGCGCAGTCCCGACCGCTACCCTCGACCCGTGAGTGACGTCCTACCGGTGGTCACGGTGACCTATTCGCCGGGCGTGCACCTGGACCGGTTTCTGGCCTCGTTGTCGCACGCGACCGAGCGGCCGGTCAGCGTCCTGATGGCCGACAACGGCTCCACCGACGGGACACCACAGGCCGCGGTCGAGCGCTACCCCGGCGTGCGGCTGTACTCCACCGGGGCCAACCTCGGCTACGGCAGCGCGGTGAACCGTGCGATAGCGCTGCTCGACGAGCACGAGGGAGTCGCCGACGAGTGGATCGTGGTGGCCAACCCGGATGTCCAGTGGGGCCCGGGCAGCATCGATGCGCTGCTCGACGCCGCGGCGCGCTGGCCCCAAGCGGGGACCTTGGGGCCGTTGATTCACGACCCCGACGGGTCGGTATATCCCTCGGCGCGCCAGTTACCCAGCCTCATCCGGGGCGGCATGCACGCGGTCCTGGGTCCACTGTGGAGGAAGAATCCGTGGTCTGCGGCTTACCGGCAGGAGCGGCTGGAGCCCACTGAGCGACCGGTCGGCTGGCTGTCCGGGTCGTGCCTGCTGGTGCGTCGCGCGGCCTTCGAGCAGATCGGCGGGTTCGACGAGCGCTTCTTCATGTACATGGAGGACGTCGACCTCGGCGACCGGATGGGCCGGGCCGGCTGGCTGAACGTCTACGTGCCGACGGCGGAAGTGCTACACCACAAGGGTCACGCCACCGCGCGAGAATCGTCGCGCAATCTGGTTGTGCATCACAAAAGCACCTACATCTACCTCGCCGACCGGCATTCTGGACCTTGGCGTGCTCCGCTGCGCTGGGGCTTTCGGGCAGGTCTGGCGGTGCGGTCGCGTTTGATGGTGCGTAATTCTGAGGAGGAGCGGCGCTGATGACGAAGCACGTTGATGCGGTCGTTCTGGTCGGCGGCAAAGGCACCCGGCTGCGGCCGTTGACGTTGTCGGCGCCCAAGCCGATGTTGCCGACGGCCGGGCTGCCCTTTCTGACCCACCTGCTGTCGCGGATCGCTGCGGCCGGGATCGAGCACGTGATCCTCGGAACGTCCTACAAGCCCTCGGTTTTCGAGGCGGAGTTCGGTGACGGCTCCAAACTGGGTCTGCAGATCGACTACGTGACCGAGCAGAGCCCGCTGGGCACCGGCGGCGCAATCGCCAACGTTGCAGGCTATCTGCGGCACGACACGGCCTTGGTGTTCAACGGCGACGTGCTCTCCGGGGCCGATCTGGGGCAGCTGCTGGACTACCACAACGAGCAGCAGGCCGACCTGACCCTGCACCTGGTGCGGGTCAGCGACCCGCGGGCTTTCGGCTGCGTCCCGACCGAAAATGGCCTTGTCACAGCATTCTTGGAGAAGGCGGAAGATCCTCCGAGCGATCAGATCAACGCCGGCTGCTATGTGTTCTCCCGCGAGACCATCGATCGCATCCCGCGCGGCCGCGAGGTCTCGGTCGAGCGTGAGGTATTCCCGGCGCTGCTGTCCGACGG
>DATAVB010000014.1:0-4965 GCA_036267955.1 Mycobacteriales bacterium
CCCCCCCCGCCGTTCCGAGCCGCTATCGACCTGCGGTCAGCCGATGAAGCCCTCCTGCTTGAGCCAGTCCTGGGCCACCTTGTTCGGCTTCTCGCCGTCGACGCTGACCTTCTTGTTCAGGGCCGAGAGGGTGGCGGTGTCCAGCTTGGCCGCAATCGGCTTGAAGACATCCGCGATCTTCGGATACTTCTTGTCGATCGCCTGCGTCATCGTGACCGCCGGGTTGTAAATCGGGAAGAACTTCTTGTCATCCGTGATCAGTTTCAGGTTCAGCCCGGCGACCCGGCCGTCGGTCTCGAACACCTCGCCGAAGTTGCAGTCCTTGCCCTTGTCCAGGGTCGTGTAGACGACCGCGGTGTCCATCAGCTTCTCGTCACCGCCAGGCAGGGTGAAGCCGTATTTCTTCTCGACGCCGGGGAATCCGTCGTCACGGGACTTGAATTCGCTCTCCACGCAGAGCGTGGCGTCGGCCGGGTCCTTTTTCGCCAGTGCGGCGTAGTCGCTCAGCGTCTTGACCTTGAACTTGTTCAGGGTCGCCTGCTTCGCCGCCAGCGCGTACGTATTGTTCGCCGGCGCCGGGTCGGCCCAGACAATCTTGTTCTTGGTGAGGTCTTCCTTCATGGTCGCCTCGAACTGCTGCTGCGGGTCCTCGATGGGCGTGGTGTTCTTCAGAAAGTCGATCCAACCGGTGCCGGTGTAGTCCCAGTAGAGGTCGATATCACCGTCGGTCAGGGCTTTCCGGGCGTTGTTCGTGCCCTGGATGTTGGTCTTGTCCTTGACCTTGGCGCCGGCCGCCTTGAGGGCCACAATGCTGATCTGCCCGAGCAGCAGTTGCTCGTCGAAGTCCTTCGAACCGACGGTCAGCGACGCGCCTTTGAGGGTGGTGTTCTTGATCGAACCGCCACCGAGGTTCTTGTCCGTCGAGTCCTTCTTCGAGATTCCGCACGCTCCAGCCAGTACGGATACGCCGGCCAGCAGGGCGATGGTACGTACTGGTCGAGATGTCATCAGGTGCTCCTCCAGAGAGAATGTATGCAATCGGACAGCAGCCGGCTAGATACCACGCGGCCGCAGATAATTTTCGGCAAGACTGCCGACCCAGTCGAAGAAAAGCGCCAGCACCGCAACGATGACGCCGTAGGTCAGGATGACGACGGTCCGGTCGAGCTTGATTCCGGCGATCAGCCCGTCGCCCAGGCCGCCCGCCCCGATGAACGTCGCGAGGGTCGCGGTGGCGAAGGTGAGGACCAGCGCCGTACGGATGCCGGCCAGGATGACCGGTACGGCGAGCGGCAGCTCGACCCGGAAGAGAATGGCGGTACGGGACATTCCCATTCCCCGGCCGGCTTCGATCAACGACGGGTCGACCTGCTGCAGGCCGACAATCGTGTTTCGCAATACCGGTAGGATCGAATAGGCGACCAACGCGATAGCCGCCGACCAGAAGCCGTTTCCGCGCCAGAACGCGATCAGCACCAACAGTCCGATGGACGGGATCGCCTGGCCGAGGTTGCCCAGCGCCAGCGCCCCGGGCCGCAGAAAGCGGGCGGACCGGCGGGTCAGCAGCAGCCCCAACGGCACCGCGATGACGATGACGAAAGCCGTCGCGATGACGCAGAGTCGGACGTGCTGCCCCAGCGCGGTGCCGATGGCGTGCCGGTTGATGCTCCGCTTCTCGATCGAGTCGAGTTTCTGGGAATGCACGTACAGGAAGAGGATCAGCAGGATCAGGACGAGGAACGCCGGGCGGATGAGCAGGCCGGCCCGCCACCGGCCGCGCGGGTTCTGGCGGGGCGTGGGCGGCTGATCCTGTGCGAGCGGAACGTCGAATTCTGCGATGCTCATTTATGAACCCGTTCCCACGGCATCGCGACTTCCGCCAGCTGAATGTCCTTCGGGTGCCTTGATGGCGGCCATCAGATCGCTCATATTCAGCGACCCGCGCGGGCTGCCGGCCGCGTCGAGCACCACGGCGGTGTCCTCACCGGCGTGCAGCATGGCGTCGAGCGCATCCCGCATGCTGCCGGCATCCTCCACAGTGGGCAGTTGTCCGTTCGAGCCACTGGGAGCCGCGTGCAGATCAGCGTCCTGCAACGGCATCAACGCCAGACGCTTGAGCTGTCCACCGGCACCGATGAAGCTCGACACGTAGTCGTCGGCCGGATCGGCGAGGATCGCACGGGGGGTGTCATACTGCGCGATGACCGACTGCTCCTTGAGGACCGCGATGCGGTCGCCCATCTTCAGCGCCTCGTCGAAATCGTGCGTCACGAATACGATCGTCTTGCGCAGTTCGCGCTGCAGCCGGAGAAACTCGTTCTGCAGCCGCTCGCGGGTGATCGGGTCGGTGGCGCCGAACGGCTCGTCCATCAGCATCACCGGCGGATCGACGGCGAGCGCGCGGACGACGCCGACGCGCTGCTGCTGCCCGCCGGAAAGCTGACGCGGATAGCGATCCCGGTACTCGCTGGGAGCCAGCCCGACCAGGTCGAGGAGTTCGTCGACCCGGGAGCGGATCCGCGACTTGTTCCACTTCTCCATCCGCGGCACGAGGGCGATGTTCTCCGCGATGGTCATGTGCGGGAACAGGCCGATCTGCTGGATGACGTAGCCGATGTGCCGGCGGTGCTCGTCCGGCTCCAGCGTCAGCGCATCGACCCCGTCGATCAGAATGCGGCCGGACGTCGGCTCGATAAGACGGTTGATCATCTTCATCGAGGTGGTCTTCCCGCAACCGGACGGTCCGACCAGGACGACGATCTCGCCGGCCGAGATTTCCATGGAGAGGTGGTCGACGGCGGGAACATTCTGGCCCGGGTACTGCTTGGTCACGTCCTCGAGGACGATCGTGGCGCCACCTTTCGGTGCCGCAACGCCGCTCGAATCAGTGGTGCTGGAATTCGAATTAGACACGGATTCCCCTCGAGGTGGTGAAACGACCGATCACGACGAAGACGAGATCGAAGAGCAGCGCGACGATGATGATGCCGATCGTTCCAATGAGGACCTGGTTCAGCGAATTGACCGACCCGAAACGCGCCAGGCCGCCGAATATCTCGTTACCCAGGCCGGGGCCGTTGACATATGCCCCGATGGCCGCGATACCGACGATCATCTGGGTCGAGACCCGGATGCCGGTCAGGATCACCGGCCAGGCCAAGGGAATCTTGACCTGCCATAACAGTCTGCGATTACTCATACCCATTCCGCGACCGGCGTCGACAACGGCTGATTCGACGCCGGTGAGGCCGACGATGGTGTTGCGGGTGATCGGCAATAGCGCATAGATCACCAGGCAGAAGAGCACATTCTTCAGACCCAGGTGCAGCACGGGAATGAGGATGCCGACGAGGGCTATCGACGGAATGGTGAGAAATGCTGCGGTGACCGTGGTGGACGCTTCGGCGAAGAAGGAATGTCGATGGGTCACGACACCGAGAGCGACACCGATCACAATTGCGATTGCCATCGCGCCGAGAACCAGATCGACGTGATGAATCGTGTCGTTGACGATGTCGATCCAGTTTTCACGGGTGTACTCGGTGAGGGTCAGGGCTCGCTCCCGTCGTCGTCGACTGGTTGTCCGGCCGTATGGCTGGTCGCCTCCGCCGCGCCGTACCGGCGGCCATGCCGCCCCCGCAGCGCGGATACGGGCGCTGCGAGCGCCTCAGCGCTCAGTGCACCCTAAACGAGACGTTCGACTGCGTGCAAAGGGCGTTGCGCTCATTGCAAACCAATCGTGATGCTAGCCCACCGCGTAATCGGCCTAGAGTGACGGTGCAGAGCAGGGACCGGATCCGTACAGCGCGATCGACAGGAGCGGAACGCCCGTGGGAGAGTCGTCGCCGCAGTCAGCGGGTCTGCGCCGTGACCTCGAGGTCCTCACCGAGTTGGCCAGTGAGGAGTCGTTGCGCCGCGGCGGCCTCGGAGTGGTACGGATCGCCGAACGGCTGGGTCGGGAGAAGAGCCAGGTGTCGCGCGCGCTGCGGGCCCTGGAAGCGGAGCAGATGGTGGAACGCGACCCGCGGACCCGGACATTTCAGTTGGGTCCGGCGCTCTACACGCTGGCCGCTCGTGGGGTGGAGACCCGCATGGTGCGCGCGGCGGCGCGTTGGATGCGTGGCCTGGCCGAGGAGCAGGACGGGATCGTCCGGCTGTGTGTCCTGATCGGTGGCCAGGTGCTGACCCTGGTGATGATCACCCCGGGCCGCACGCTTCAGGAGAACAGCTCCGCCGAGGCCGGCGTCCCGGTAACCGCCACCTCGGCCGGGTCGGCCCTGCTGCTGGACTGGCCACCGGACACGCTCGACCAGCTCGGGGTCGGCGACGGGTTCGGTGAGCAGGTCGAGCGGGTGCGCAGCCGCGGCCACGCGGTCCACCAGGACACGGACGGTAGCGGGCGCTCGGGGGTCGCCGCGCCGATCCGGGACTTCCGCGGCATCGTGCTGGCCGCGATCGAGCTGGCCGTCGCGGACGACGGCGCCGCCCCGGCGCCCGGGGTCGTCGCTGCGGTCCGGGCCGCGGCGGACGCGCTGTCGCGTGATCTCGGCCATGACGCCGCAGTCGTAACGCGGGTATGATTTCGGCCCCGTACGGGTCTGCTTGCTGCCTGGGACCGGACGGTTATCCTCGTACCGTTTGAGGCGCTGCGTGGCTCGTCGGTAACGTGCGGTGGTGTGACTCGGCCAGTTGCCGGGTACTGGCGATCCGATTGGGGGCAGACCCGTGACAGAGGCGACCGAGCGCGAGCAGGACATGACCGGTAGCGAAGGACCGACCGACGGTGCCCCCGCGCGGCGTTCGCGGGTTGTCGCGGTGCCCCGGCGGGCCGCGTCACGCGATGCGATGTCGCCGCAGGGTTCACGGATCCGTCCGGTGGAGGACGTCACCGAGACCGACACCGAGACCGACGCCGACACTGACGCCGACGAGGATTCGGCCGACTACCAAAATTCGGTCGACTAC
>DATAVB010000015.1:0-23051 GCA_036267955.1 Mycobacteriales bacterium
TCTCGTCGGTGGCGACGATCAGCTTGCCGCACACCTCGACCGGCAGCTTCTCCGCCCGGCAGAACGCGACGGTTTCGCGGGCACCGGCGACACACAGCTTGGCCTTCAAACTGCCTGGGGTGTAGTAGATCCCGCTGTGGATGACGCCGGAATTGTGGCCGGTCTGATGACTGGCCCAGCGGCTTTCCTTCTCCACGACGACGACCGATTTGTGCTGCTCCAGCAGAGCGACCGCGGTGGCGAGCCCGACAATTCCGCCACCGACCACCGCGACATCGAAGGTCATGCCGGCGACGTTAGCCGCTCGGACCCGGCGGAGGGCCGCAATCTGTCAGACGAGCTCGTTCCAGGCGAGGTCGAGGGCGGCCCGGAATGTGTCGGCGGCGAATACGTCGGAACTCCGGAGTTTTTTGGCCAACCGGACATGCTCCCTGGAGGCGAGCGGGTCGGCGTCGTGGACGGCGGCCGGTCGATATTGCAGGTACCAGTACGCCGGCAGCACGGCGCAGAAGGTCGCCAGCGGTCCTGCCGCCGGGCCGTTCCGTACGGTCCAGTGGCGCGCGCCGCGGCCGTTGAGAAGCGTCGGAATGTCGGCGACCCCGTCCCAGATCGGGTCCGGCGCAAGGTATTCCACCGTGCCGACCCGGCAGATTCGCAGCGCGGACGTGCAGAGCAGGCACGGCTCGAGGGTCGTGTAGAGCGTGTGCTCGGTGTAGTCGTCGGCCGGAAGTTGGGCGAGGGCGTTCATTTCGGCGTGGGCGATGGCGGTGTTGCCGAGTTGCCCGGCCGGGACGTCCCGTTCCGCGCCCCGGTTTCGGCCGGTGGCTACTGTCGCGCCGGCTCGGTCGCGCACCACTGAGCCGACCGGAAAGCTGCCGATCCGCAGGCTTTCCCAGGCCAGGTCGCACGGCTCAAGCCACAACGGTGGTATTCGCTCCTGGTCCGCCATGGCAGCGACTCTAGTGGCGCGCCCGGCCCGTTCGCCCGGCCCGTTCGCCCGGCCCGTTCGCCCGGCCCGTTCGCCAGTCTCCCTCCGATCGAAGTGATGCTTTACCCGTCGCAGGAGCCGAATCTGCGGATGGAAGCGCACTTCGATCGGATGATCTTCACGGCGCCGCACCCCTCCGCCGATCTTGAGGTTATAGCCCCACATTTCGGACATCGATGGGCGATAACTTCAAGATCGACGAGCGAAATGCGGTCCGCGAGACCAAGCACCCGAACGCCCGAACCGCGACGGGGAGATAACTCCACCGGGATCGGCGTCCTAGGGCCATCGGCGAGCCGCCGCCAACCAAGCAACATGGTTCTCGAACCACTGACGCCCGGTCGGCCGGGCCCGCTTCGGAAGGACCGCCACGATGGCAACGGATCGACTGACTATGGATGGCCTGCGCGCGACGGTGAACGAGTTGTGGCCCGGCCAGGCGTACCTGAGCAAGGCCCAACGCGAGGCCGCGGCGCGGCGGATCGGCCTCGGCTACGCCGACGGTCGGCTCAGCCTGACCGAATTCGACGAGCGACTGGCGGCCGTCTGGAAGGTGGGTACGCCGGCGGAGTTGCAGGCGCTGGTCATGGACCTGCCGGCTGACACCTCGGCGCCGGCCCCGCAGCCTGATCGAGCGGCGCGGGTCGACCGGCGCGGCCTGCGGCTGGTGACGATGGCCTGGGCCGGGATCAATCTCATCCATATCGTCATCTGGACGATCATGTGCCTGGTCACGCTGCACCTGGAAAACCCCTGGTGGATATGGTCTTTTGCCATTCCGGGCGCACTCCTGGCCGGCGCGTGGTGGTACACCAACCCGGACCGGCCGCGCGGCCCGTGGTCCGCGGCGCTGGAACGGAACCGGAGCTGACCGTACGGCCGGCGGTTCGCCTTTCCGTCGAATCGCCGGCCGCTAAGCTGCGGCCGTGACCGAACACGTCGAGGAATGGAAGCCAGGCGTCACCTGGGAGCCGTCGGTGCCGGACGCGGTGCTGCTCAGTCGCGACGACGGGCGCGCGGTATTGGCGTTGAATGCGCAGGACGACGACCCGGATCAGCGCTCCGTGGTCTTTGTGTGGACCGGGGTCAAGGCCGCGTCCATGGGCGGGCCGAATGATGAGGCGCTGGCCGGGCATCGGTTGTATGAACGGGGATTGCGCGACGTGCTCTGGGTCGGTGTGGTGCGCGACAGTGAATTCCTCGACCAGCTGGAAAAGCAAAACCGGGTCCATCCCGGCCATAATCCGGAACAATTCGCCGGGCTGACGCATCACGTGTTTCCGCTGAAGGAATCGACCGTCGAGGTGGTGGCCCGGCAGGTGCGGGTGAACAGAATTGACGGGTCGACCGATCAGGCCGCCGTCAGTGCCCTCGGCTGAATCCGGCTTGCGCCGCCGAATCGACGCCGGGATCTGACAACGCGGCTTTCCAGACCCAGGACGGGCGCCGGGGCCGGCCGGCCAATTCGGCCCGGCCAGTCGACCACAGCAGGACCGCGACCGGCTCTCCGGCCGGGGCGTCCGGGACCAGTCGGTCCAGCACGCCCCGGCACAAAACGTCCGGTGGTGACCACGCCACGTCGAGCCCGCGGGTGATGTCGTAGGTGTGCAGCAGGACCTCGGCGACACCCATCGCGGCGAATCCCGCCGGATCGCAGGAACCCCAGTGCCAGGCACGGACGTCGGGGCCGGCCGCGTCCACCGCGGTGCGCAGCAACTGCCCGCAGGCGGTCACCACCCGCAGCACGTCCAGTGGGGTCACCTCGGCCCCGATGGTGAGATCGAACGGCAGATAGCCGTCCCCGGCCGGCCCGGCCAGTTGCCCCGCGTACGCCAGCAGGTCGTGCGCGACATGCTCAGCCGTCGCCCGGCAGGTCCACTCCAGCGAACCGGCCGGGACGGTCCAGTCGGCCGATTCGTGCGGGCTCAGTACGCGAATCATCTCCGCTATGGCGATCCCGACATCGCCGCCGTTCATCGCACTCATCGTGCGATCCTCACAAGGCCGCACCTGCCTTCACAAGCACTTTGATTCGCGCTGAGGCCAACCGACCGGACCTTTCCCGGGTAGATAGAGATGTGGACGATGCCATGGTCTCCGGATCGGGCTCAGCGGTGCGTCCGGTCGCGTTGGACGACCGGGACGCCTTCGCGACCTGGATCCGCCCGCACTGGGACGGGCTCTCCCGGCTCGCCCGCCGGCTGGCACCGGCCGGCGAGTGGGAGGACGTCCTGCAGGACGCGTTGACCGCCGCGTGGCGCAAGCGGGCCCAGTTCGACGCGGAGCGCGGTACGGCGCGCAACTGGTTGCTGGCCATCGTCGCCGACCAGGCCCGCAAGGGGCACCGCCGGGCCAGCCGCCCGGCGGTCCGGTCGGCCGTCGAGCAGCGCGAGGACGAGGTCGCTGATCCGGATCTCGAACGGGTGCTGACCGGGTTGACGGTCCGGCAACGGACCGTCGTCGTGCTGCACTACTACCTCGGCCTGCCCGTCGCGGACGTCGCCGAGGTGCTGACCTGTTCGGTCGGCACGGTCAAGTCGACGCTGTCGGACGCCCGCGCGCGGTTGCGCCGTGAGCTCGGAGAGGACTATCGATGAACGACCAGGAATTGAACGACCGGCTGGCGCGCGCCGGAGTGGACTTTCGCCGGGGGCCGGCCGGGGTGCCCGATCTCGATGCGATGCTCGATGAGGCAGTACGGCCGCGGCACCGCAATCGCGCCTGGCTGGCGGCGGCGGCAAGTGTCGTCGTTATCGCGGGCGCCGTCGCGGGGGTGCAGCTGGCGCGACATTCTGATAGCCCGAATCCGGTTGCTCATCCGAGCAGACCGCCGGCAACCATCCAGCGCGACGGAAAGACGTTGAGTTATGCCGGCGACGAGACGTGGCGAAATGCGACCCTGGACAGGTCCGACCCGAAATCCGTTTATGTCTATGCCGACAATGGTGATGGTAGGGCGAGCTGGGGATATTACTGTGGCCCCATAACTGTTACTGCGCGGGTGACAGCCCAGACCGCGACCGCTGTAACAGTCATCGCGGCGAAATACGTCGCGCGCCCACCCACATCACAAGCCCCGGTTGCTTGCGCGGAAGTCGGCTATCCGCTGGCCCGGTTGAAGGTGACCCTCGCCCAGCCGTTGGGAAATCGCTCACTGGTGGACGGCAACCGCAAGGTCGCGCGGCCGGTGCTCGACGCCAACGCCGTTATGAAGGTGACGTACCTGCCTAAGGGATACGCCGGCGGGACCGCGACCTGGTCCGATGAGAACCGGAACGCCTTTCAGCGGCAATACAGGGGTTTCGGGGTCATTCTCACCGTCACGTCTGGGCCGGCTATCTTGAATCGCCCGAAGCAGGTAATCACCGAGCACACCACAATTCGCGGACATGCCGCCACCGTGTCGCACGCTGCCGGATATCCGAAAGACATGTTGGTCGCCTGGAACGAGGACAGCACCCACGCGGTCACCCTCGCTCAGATGGCGCATCAGACATCCCGGACCGCGCTCTCTGCCGCAGAGTTGATCCGTATCGCCAACAGCCTCCGCTGATCTCCTTTGGCGACACCGATCCGCGACCCGCACCCGCCGGAAGGCGCTCTCCCTCGCCGATCTTGACCTTATGGCTGCCCGCCCACGGCGGCGATCATGCAGAAAGGGTCCGCGACACGCCGTCCCGATGAGCCATTTCTGCATGATCACCACACGGGTGGCGGGCAAAACGTACTTCGATCGCCGAAATCGACGGGCGACGTCCAAGAAAGCCCGGCGGTCTAGCGGGCCTGGAAGGCGGGGAACAAGGGAGGCGGCGGGCTGGCGGCGTCGACCCAGCGTTCGGTCATTGCGTCGGCGAGGCGGGTGAACCAGCCGGTGAGTGCCGGCAGGCAGTTGGCCCGGCTGGCGAGCTGTTCGAAGACCCGGATCTGTTGGACCAGTTGGGCCCGCCGGCGCCAGCGGTCATGCGCGGTCTGGCCCGGTTCGGTGAGCTTGGCAAGCCGCTGGACCCGAATGGACAATGCTGCCGCCGCACCGATCGCGAGCATTTCGTCGTAACCGGCGAGGACATCGGACGGCAGTACGGCAGCCAGTTCCAGGCGATGGACCCGGTCGGCCTCGCCCGTGACCTCCTCAGGAAGCACCGCCCAGTGTGGGCTGTAATTGGGAAACGGATAGTGCAGGGCAGCGGCGTCGATCCCGATATGGCCGAATGTCGACTGCTCGAAATCGACGAGCCTCACTCCGTCCGCCGTCACTAGGACATTGGTCGGATTGAGATCGAGATGGATCAGCGCGGCGAACGGAGACGGTTCCAGCAGCCGTTCGATGATGAAAGCGATGTCGCCGGCCGCCACGTGCGCGTCCGGGAAACCGAACTCCACGCTCGCCGATTCGACGTCGCGCCAACGGTCCACTCCCGGCCACCGGCCCAGCCGATCCTCGCGGGTGACGGCTGATCCGAGAGCATTCAGCGCCGCGCCGTGACATGTCGCCCGGTCGAGGGTCGAGGCATGCAGCCGTCCGACCGCCCGGCCCAGACCGATCATCGCCGCCGTGGCCGCGTCGGCGTCGGCGCCGCGGAGGATGTCTTCGAGCGTCGGCCAATTACCGAGATCGCCGGTGATGGCGACTCCGACGACGTCGTCGGCAGTGATGAGTCGGGGCGTGACCCTCGACTCTCCGGCGGTCGCCAGCCCGGACTGTTCGCGGCGGAAATAGGCCGGACCGCCGTAGCCGTCTCCGTCCACCCGCCGGGTCTTTATCACCACCGTCAGACCCACGCCCGGCAATTCCCGCTGGAACGTCAGCCGGGTGACCGGAGCCCACTGATGTCCGAGCGGCTCCTCGGACGCTATCGTCGGTCGTTCGCCGGACACCGTCTCCAGCAGATCGAGTACGGCCCCACGGCGAGCCGCGGTCAGGGGATATTCCACTGCCGAACCCTACCGGGCCTTCAGTCGTGAATCGGTGCGCCGCTAATTTGATGATCGGCGTGGAACAGGGCTTCCCGCAGCAGCGTCCGGACGTGCCCGCCGCGCAATTCGTAGTAGACCCGTCGTCCGTCCCGGCGGGTGCTCACCAGCCCGGTCAGGCGCAGTTTGGCGAGGTGCTGGGATGTGGTGTTGGGGCTGGTGCCCGCGGCGGTGGCGAGACTGGAGACGTCCTGCTCGGAGTCGCGCAGTGCCCACAGCAGCCGGACTCTGGTCGGGTCGGCCAGCATCGCGAACGAGGCTACGGCTGCGGCGACCTGGTCGCTGGTCGGGTCGGCCGGGTGGGCCCCGCCGGGCGCGGCGAGGTGGGCCGGTTTCGGCCGAGCCTGCGATACCTGTCTGGCTGCACACATGTGCGTATTATCGCAGATACGCCGACCTCGCTCCGACGAAAGCCCGCGCCATGCCAGAGACACCGCCCGACCACCACCACTCGCACAGCCACGAGCATCACCACGACCACGACCAGCCCGGTCACGCGCACGGCCACGACCACGGCATCCTCGGCACCGTCCGCAATGTCCTGATTGGACACTCACACGACCCGGCCGACCAGCTCGACGATGCGCTGGAGGCCGATGCCGCCGGCCGGCGGGCCCTGCTCATCAGCCTCGGCGGACTGCTCCTCACCGCCGTGTTGCAGGCGATCGTCGTCGTACTGTCGGGGTCGGTGGCGCTGCTCGGTGACACCCTGCACAACCTGGCCGATGCGCTGACCGCGGGCCCACTGCTGATCGCGTTCAGCCTCGCCCGCCGGCCGGCGACCCGCCGATTCACCTACGGCTACGGGCGTACCGAGGATCTGGCCGGTCTGGTCGTACTGCTGGTGATGGCCGGCTCCTCGATCGCAGCCGCCTGGGTCGCGGTCGACCGGCTGGTCCACCCGCATACCGTCGACTACCTGCCGGCCGTCGCCGGCGCCGGCGTGGTCGGCTTCCTCGGCAACGAGGTCGTCGCCCGGTACCGCATCACGGTTGGCCGCCGGATCGGCTCAGCCGCGCTGGTGGCCGACGGACTGCATGCCCGCACGGACGGATTCACCAGCCTCGCCGTCGTTCTCGGCGCGATCGGGGTCGCCGCCGGATTCCCGCTGGCCGACCCGATCGTCGGGCTGCTCATCACGGTCGCGATTCTCGGCGTCCTGCGCAGCGCCGCTCGCGAGGTGTTTGCCAGACTGCTCGACGCCGTCGACCCGGCTCTGGTCGCCCAGGCCGAGGAAACCCTCATCACCACCCCCGGCGTCGTCGCGGTCCGCGCATTGCGGGTGCGCTGGATCGGCCACACCCTGCACGCCGAGGCCGACATCACCGTCGATCCTGCGCTGACCGTGACCGAGGCCCACGACGTCGCCCATCACGCCGAACGACACCTCGTCCGGCAGGTACGGCGGCTGGCAGCGGCGACCATCCACACCAGCCCGGCCGGTGCGCACCCGGCTGTGGCATGACCGCTAGTTGAGCCGGGCGGCGCGGGATTCGAGGTATCGCCGTTCGGTGATGCTGGCGGTCATCCGGGCGGCGAGCAGGTAACTCTCCCGCGCGGCGGTCGGCTCGCCGGCCTTCTCCAACAGGTGCGCCCGTACCGCGGGTAACCGGTGGTGCGCGCTCATCCGGTCATCACTATCCAGTGTGGACAGTAATTCCAGCCCTGCCTGCGGTCCTTTTGTTTCGGCCAATGCGACCGCGCGATTGAGGGTGACCATCGGATTCGGCGCGATGCGTTCCAGAATCTTGTAAAGCGTGTGCACCTGCTGCCAATTGGTGTCCGCGGCCCGTTCGGCGCTGGCATGGGTGGCGGCAATGGCGGCCTGCAGTTGGTACGGGCCGAGTGGCGATCGGGCCATCGCCGCGGTGATCAGCTCGGTCCCCTCGGTGATCAGGTCGCCGTCCCACCGGGTGCGGTCCTGCTCGGCCAGCGGGATCAGCTCGCCGCCGGGGCCGGTCCGCACGTCGCGCCGGGAGTCGGTCAGCAGCATGAGGGCGAGCAGCCCGGCCACCTCGCCGTCGTCGGGAAGCTGCCGGCGCACCATCCGGGTCAGCCGGATGGCCTCGTGCGACAGGTCGGCGCGGTGCAACTCCGCCCCGGATGAGGCGGTATAGCCCTCGTTGAAGATGAGATAGAGCACCTGCAGGACGACCTGCAGCCGCTCCTCGCGTTCCGCGAGCGGCGGCAGGCTGAACTGGCTGCCGGCGGCCTTGATGCGCTGCTTGGCCCGGCTGATCCGGGCCGCCATCGTGGGCTCCGGCACCAGGAATGCGTGCGCGATCTCCGCCGTGCTCAGGCCGCCGACGGCGCGCAGGGTGAGCGCGGTCTGCGAGGCCACGGTCAGCGCCGGGTGGCAGCACAGGTACAGCAGGATCAGCGTGTCGTCGCTGTCCGGCACGGCGTCCTCGCCGGGACCGGCGAGAGGTTCCGGCGCCTGGGCGGCCACGGTCGTTTCCCGGGTGCGGCGGGCCCGGTCGCTGCGCATCTGGTCGATCAGCCGGCGCGACGCGATGGTGATCAACCAGCCCCGCGGATTGTTCGGAGTGCCGGTCTTCGGCCAGTCCAGGCTCGCGGTGAGGACCGCCTCCTGTACGGCGTCCTCGCACTCCTGGAACTGACCGTGGCGGCGGACCAGCGCGCCGAGGACCTGCGGCGCCAGTTCGCGCAGCAGGCCCTCGGTGGCGTGGTCGATGCTCACGTCTCCAGTTGTCCGTCGGAGAACATGACCTGGCGTACCTCGATGCCCATGCCCTCGACCTTCGCATCGGGGATCAACGCCGCCAACTCCAGCGCCCGCTCCTTGTTCTCGACGTCGATCAGGTAGAAGCCGCCGAGGAATTCCTTGGCTTCCAGGTACGGACCGTCGCTGACGACCGGCTGGCCGCCGCGGACCCGCACCACCGACGCCTGGGACGGATCGGCGAGAGCCTGCGTGGTGATGAGCTCGCCGGATTTGGTGATCAGCTCGATGAAGGCACCGTGCCCTTCCATCACCTCGGTGCGCTCCTCCTCGGTCAGTGCCTCCCAGACCGTCGGGTTCATGTGCATATTGAGCAGAAACTTCATGTCGACTCCTCGTGTCAGCTGCGAACCGCGTCGGGCTCGTCGACGGATGGTCGGAGCCGGCAGCGCCGCCTTGACATCCTCGCGGCAATATCTTCCGGCACGCGTCAAGATCTCGTCGACGGCACCGACCAACGGGTGATCCGTCAACCAAGGAGAGTTTGCCTTGGGGGTGTTGAGGAGCGGTCGCGATCGACAGCATTAACGAGTGGATGGTTCTGGTTGGAGCTCCGCCGATCTTGAAGTTATCGCCCGTCAATGTCCGAAATGTGGGGCGTTATCTTCAAGATCGGCGCGATGATCGCGGTCAGGATCGACGCGAGGGTGCAGCGGCGAATTCCCGAATTGCCGCCGCTAATACGGCCGGCTGGTCCAGTGGAATCAGCGTGTAGCTGTCAGCCACCTCGATCAGCTTTCCCTGTGGGAAAAGCTCGGCCAGCCGCCGACCGTGGTCCAGCGGCATGACGCGATCTTCGCTCGCCCATACCACCAGGGCGGGCCGGTCGAAGGCCGGCAGGAATTCGGCCGCGGTCAGCAGAACGTCGGTATCCGCGGCCAAAGCCCGCAGCATCCGTACGGCGTCCCGTCTGATTTCCGGCTGGGTCAGCACCGGCTTCAACCACCGCGCGGTGGCGGCATCGCCGCGTTTCGTCAGCCAACCGAACGACATGGGCAGTCGCCGGGCCGGCCGCAGGCGCATTTGCTGCATGAACAGACCGAACATCCGCGGCGACAGCTTTCCGGTGAGTACCAGCGTTTTCCCGGTCAACCCCGGCGGGAAATTGTCGAACGCCTCGCAGGAGGCGAGCACGACCCGACCCACCCGCGTACTGCCTTCGCCCAGGAGTAGCTGGACCAGTGCGCCGCCGGTGTCATTGCCAACGAGCGTGACATCGCGCAGGTCGAGCCGTTCGAGGAATTCGGCCACCAGGCGCGCTATTCCGGGTAACGACAGGTCGGCGTCGTCGTACATCGCGTGCGGGTGCGCGCCGAGCGGCAGGGTCGGTACGACGCAGCGGTGATCGGCGGACAGATCGGCGACCGGGCCGTCCCATAGCGAGGCGTCCATCAGCAATCCGTGCAACAACACGACCGTGGGGCCATTCCGCCGGTGTCCCGATATTCGACCGTCCCGGCCGACAGCGCAATTGCCGTCATGCCCGGGCACCCCGCTGCCGCTCACTCTCTTCCACGAGCAAATGCCGGCGTAGAAAGGAGATCTGGGTCGCGGCGGCCTGCTCGTGTCCGTCCAGAAATGGCTCGTAGTGGCCGCCGGGCATTCGGACGAGTTCACCGCGGGGAGCCCGATTAGCCGCCTTGACCGCGGGTCCGGCGGGGGAGGTCTGATCCTGGTCGCAGACGACAACGAGCAGGGGGCAGCGGATCTGGGACGCGAGTCGGCCGGGCCGGTACGTCGTCAGGCGGAGCGCGGAGCGGGTCGCGACGACCTTTCGCCATTCCGGGTACCGGTCGGCATTGAGCGCCCGGTCACCGTCGAGGGAATCCGGAGTCGTGAGCATCGAGACGGTGCCCGGCGGCCCGGTCAGCGCGACGATCCGCGGCGGGCGTCCCACCAGACTGCCGAGCACGTCGAGAATGCCACGGCCGGTGAAACGCAGCATCGCCAGCGGCTTCTGGTACTGGGCGGCATTGCGTCCGCCGGCCACGCCGTCGGCATTAGGGGTCTGCGCGATCGCGGCGGTGAGCTGCGGATTGCGCGCCGCGACCCGGAAGATGTGGCCGCCCGAAGCGGAGAAACCCCAGATCGAAATCCTGCTCGCATCGACGCCGGGCAGCGTCCTGGCGAAGTCGAGCGCGGCCTGCCAATCCTCGAGCTGCCGCCGGATCGGCAGCACCAGCGGTTGGCCACCGCTCTCTCCGACGCCGCGATAATCGAAGGCGAGGACACCGAAGCCGGCGTTGTGAAATTGGGTGGCAAAAAGGTCGGTGGCTGGACCCCGCGGCACCGCGAACCCACCGGCCATGACGACACAGGCGCCGTTGGATCCCGGATAGTGCCAGGCGACGCATTCCGTACCGCCGCTGACGAACCGGACCTTCTCGCGTTCCACAGACATTCGCCCACCGACCTCTGGTTGATCACGCGCCTTCTTTACCGAAAGTGAACCATGCGGTTCTCAAACTGTCCAGGTGCGCCGAGCGACGCTCAGTCGGCGGCGGTTTCCTCGCGCTCCAAGGCCCGGACCAGGGCCTGGAACCCGGCCTCGATCCCGGCCGCGTCCCCGCTCGTCCGCCACTCGATCAGGAAGCCACGGAGCACGCCGAGGATCAGTTCGGCAACCTCGAGCCTGCGTTCGTCAGACCAGTGTTCCGGGCAAATGGACAGCAACGTGGGTAAATACTGCTTCGACGCCCGCCGCGCCAGCTCGGCGTAGTGGCCGGGGTCGTACATCGCCAGGCCGATCGCCTGATCGAGGACCCACGACTGATCGTCGGTGAGTACCGGCCACATGGCGCGGACCCGGGTCGCCAGCGAGCGCTGGGCCGGGCCGCGGGTGGCGGCGGCCACGGCATTGTCGATGCGTCGCTCGCGCAGTTGGAGGACGGCCTGGGTGAGCAGGTCCTCGACGCCGTCAAAGTGATAGAGCAGCACCTTGTGGGTGGCCCCGGCCGCCCGGGCGGCCCGGCGCAGCGAGAAGTCGACCAGGCCGTTGACGCCGAGGTCGGCGGTGACCTTGTCGAGCAGCTCGCGGCGTCTGGCCTCACCGCGCGGCGATCCGGCCGAGCGTCGGTAACCCGCCCGTCCCGAGGCGGCATCGGCTGTGTTCACATCGGCAGCTTCCACGGTCAGCCATCTTTACGCATATCGTCCGAGCGCGGTGGACCTGGAGTCCTCGAGTCGGAGGTTCGCATCGACGATCGGTCGGCCGCCGATCCGCCCTCCACTCGCCGATCCTGACCTTGTGGCTGGATCCCGTCCGATATGTCCAGCCGCAAGGTCAAGCTCGACGAGAGCTACTCGGCTAACAATTCCGGCAATTGCCTTTACTGGAATTGCGCTACGTCTTCGCGATTTCTGTGTGACCATCAATTATGCGGCGGATACGGGGGGCCGCCATTGCTGCAGCGGGTCTGCTGGGGCTTGGCGCCATAGGGGCATGTTCATCGGTGGTCGAGGGCCAGGGCGTGGCCGGCGGCGCTCAGGCAATCCGTTCGGCCGTGACCGCTGCTGCCGCACCGTCGAATTCGACCAGTTCCGCGCCACCGACCGCTGGCACAGCAAGCGCATCGGCCAGCCCGTCGCCGACACCGCGCCCGACGCCGACGGCTACCGTGACCCCGTCACCCGCTCCGACGACGGGTGCACCGCGGCCGCAGGTTCCACCCGCCGAATGCGCCTCCGGACAGTGTCCGGAGCTGTCCCATTCCGAGGTGAAGGACGGCTACCAGATCGTGCTGCGCAGCGGAACGTCGGAGCTGGACGGGGCGGTGACGTCCGTCGTCGAACTCGTGACGGACGGCGTCCCCACGCAGTGGAACACCGAGCCCGACGAATACCAGCCGCATATGGAATGTTCGACGAAAACGCCACATCTGCATTGTGTGGTGCTGGCCGGGGTCGGTGCGCACAGTTCGCAGGCCCAGCTCTACCTGGTGGTCGACGGCCAGTTCGTACTGCCGCCGCTGGTCACCACGGACTCGCCCGGGATCCACGCCCAGGATCTCGACGGCGACGGAGATCTGGATCTTCAGGTACCGATCGACGACTACGTACCGGATTACGCCAGCGGCGGCGAATATTGGCAGACCCTGCTGTTGAAGAGCGGGGCGTACGCAGTCAGCGGCTGTACGCCGACCGTGCACGACCAGGCCGCGCCGATGCCCACGTCAGCTGTCTTCGGGATCTGCCCGCAGTGACCTGATCAGCGCGCCGAGCCGCCGAGCAGGCCGGTCACCAGCCGCTTCTGCAGGAATATCGCAGCCAGCACCATCGGCACGATGGAGATCAGCGAGATCGCGCAGATGTTCCACCACGACGTGCCCTGCTCCCCTTGCTGCTGGGCAATCACGATCGGCAGGGTCGTCGCTCGCGTCTGGGTCAGCATGACGGCGAATAGAAATTCGTTCCAGGAGAACGAGAATGCGAGTAGGAACGTCGCCACCATTCCGGGAGCGGTCAGTGGCAACGCGATCCGCCAGAAAACCTTGGTCCGGCTGGCTCCGTCGATCTGCGCGGCTTCCTCCAGTTCGATCGGAATCTGCCGGAAATAGCTCTGCATGAACCACACGACGATCGGCAGGGCGAAGCCGGTGTAGACGATGATCATGCCCTGCAGGCTGTCGAGCAGATGCAGATTCCGGAAGAGTACGAAGAACGCCATGACGATGACCACGGGCGGCATCATGCGCTGGGAGATGATGAAGAATGAGACGTCGTTGGACTTCATCCAGGCGAATTTGACGGGGAATCGCACGAGGCCGTAGGCGGCCATCGATCCGAGCGTGAGCGCGATGAGGGTACTGACCGCGACGATGATGAGGCTGTGCGCCAGCGGTGCCAGGGCGGAATTGTCGCCGCCGAGAATGCTGCGCCAGGCCAGCAGTTTCGGGTGGAAGTCGACGAACGGCAACCAGCGCGCGTGCCCGTAGATCGAGCCGTTGTCCTTGAATGCGGTTATGAGGACCCAGTAGAGCGGAAAGAGTACGAATAGGGTCCACAGGCCGAGCGGTACGTAGCGCCAGTTTCCCTTGACTCTCATGTCTCCACCCGCCGGGTCACTCGCCGCGCGATCATCAGGAAGAGCAGGGAAACGACGATGACCAACACCAGCAGGGCCAGCGAAATCGTCGCGCCATAGCTCAGGTCGAACGTCTGGAAGCCCTGGAAGAACGCGAAGAGCGTTGTGCTGGTGGTCGCGGTGCCAGGCCCACCGCCGGTGAGCAGGAAGATCTGCCCGAACACCTGGAAACAGTCGATCATCCGCAGGAACACGGCCATCACCGAAATCGGGGCGACGATCGGAAAGATGATCCGCAGCACCACCTGCATTGCGTTGGCGCCGTCGATGCGGGCGGCGTCGAACACCTCCTGCCCGATCCCCTGCATACCGGCCAGCAGCAGAATAAAGAGCAGCGGTGTCCATTCCCAGATGTCCATGATGACCACCGAGACGACCGAGAGACTGTTGTCCGACAGCCAGCCCGGCGAGCCCAGATGCAGACCGCGCAGAATGGCATCGATGGGGCCGTTGCTCTCGTCGTACATCATCCGCCACATGAAGCCGATCGTCACTGGAGCCAGCAGCATGGGGACGATGAACAACACTCGGAAGAAACCGCCACCGGCGATCTGTTGACGCAACAGGAGTGCCAGACAGAAGCCGAAGAGGTATTCAAGTGGTACGGCGATGACCGTGAAAATCACGGTGAACTTCACCGAACCCCAGAAGTCCTGATCGTGCCAGAGGATCTTCCAGTTGATGAAAGTCACGTGACCGAACGACAGCCCGGTGCTGGTGTTGACGTGGGTGAAACTCAGCAGGATCGAATAGATGAGCGGGAAGATGTTCAGCGCGAGCAGGACGAGCACCGCGGGTAATACGAATGCCCAGCCGTTCGGCGCCCGGCCCCGCCGCGGCACCGGGATGCCGGTCCGCTCTGCTCTGATGGCGGTCATCCGTTCACCACTTTGACCTTGAGCGACGCGCGATACTGCTCCAGTTGCTTGCTCTTGTCCTTCTGCTGATTCAGCGTGTCCCACTTCTTGGCGAGGTCGTTCAGCCCGTCCTGGGCCTTCTTCTGCCCGGACACCACCTCCTGCGCGGTGACCTCGGTGTCGTCCTGGAACGATGCCGCTCCAGGCAGCCGCAGGTCGTAGACGGCGTGTGGATCGGTGTCGCTGCGCCGCATCGCCTCCAGATATCCGTCCAGATCCGACTGCGGGTAGCCGACCTTCCGCCACGCCGCCTTGTTGGACAATTGCGATAGCCGGAACGGATTCATGCCGCTGTCGGCCGTCGTCACCATCTTCAAGCTGAACTGCGGGCCGGCCAGGAAGGAGAGGTATTTGTAGGCAAGGTCCGGTCGCTTCGAGGTCTTGGGAATCACGCCAACCCATCCGCCGTAGCCCAACCAGGCGGGCCGGTTCACGTTGTCGAGCGTGACCCAGTCCTCTTTGCGGTAGTCGTACACCTTCTTCGAGCCGGGCAGCAGGCCCGAACCGATCTTGCCTTTCACCTTGCTGTCGGACTGCAGCTCTCCGATGATCGGCGTGTCGTCCCAGTCGATCGCCAGCACGGCTTCACCGTGGGCAAAGCGCTGGCGCACCTCATTGCTGTCGAAATTGATCATTCCCGGCGGGCCGAGTTTGACGGCCTCGGCGTAGTTCTGCATTCCCTTGACGTGCCCGTCGTTGGCGACGAGCGGCTTCAGATTCACCGGGTCGAAGAAGAGGGCGCCCGGGGTGTCGGGCAGCGCGCAGTACGAAATGCAGTTGGAGATGTAGTACCAGAATGCCTGGCCACCATGCCGATAGGCCTCCACCACGCCGTGGATGCCGTGCTTGCCGTCCCCGAAGAACCGGGCGATATCCATGAAGTCGTCCCAGGTCTCCGGCGGCCCGAGCGGCTTGCCGAACTGTTTCTGATACTGCCGGCCGAGGCCCTTGTCGCTCAGAATGTCCTTGCGGTAGTAGCAGAGCTGATTGTCGCCGTCGATGGGCATGGCGACCTGGCGGCCGTCCCACTGTGCATTTCCCTGATAGCTGACGTCATTCCAGTCCAGCGCCTTGTCGCTCTTCACTCGGTCGGTCAGGTCGATCACGAACGGATGCAGGTCGCCGAGCCAACTCGAGGCGCAGAGCACGACGTCGTACGAATTACCGCCGGTCTCGAAGTCGGCGAGGATCTTGGTGTAGAGCTGGCCGAACGGTGAGGTCAGAAGCTCGACTCCGGTGCCGGTCTGCTTCTTGAACGGGGCGGCCGAGGCCGTGACCGCGCTGGCGATCGGGGGTCCGGTCTGGGTGAATACCCGCAGCGGGCCGCTTTTTCCGCTGTCCGATGAGCATGCCTCCAGGACGCCGCCGCCGGCTGACAACGCGGCTCCCGCCGCCATGCTCTTGAAGAAATCGCGTCGCTTCATCTCACCACCCGCCCAACTCATCGGGTCGTACTGCACACGTTCTCGACGACGGTCGAATGCGGCCTCGCAATCGGCCGGACGTTACGTCGAGATATCCGTGTTGTGACCCTACGGTCGGGCATTGACGTCGTCAAGCGCACAGTCGCCGCAACCGCTGGCACGCGGTCGGCTCGACTTGCGAACGCGGCGAGAGGTATTCACACTGCAACTCGAGAGTGCGCATCGCGCTATTTCGGCGAGCGTACGTTACGAGTGTGGACGGTTGGTGGAGCCGGTGATTCTGGCGCACGATCTCGGCACCACCGGCGACAAGGTGTCGCTCGTCTCGGACCAAGGCGAGATCGTCGCAGCGGCAACCGCTCCGTACGGCACGGATTTCGGCTCGGGCGGCCGGGCCGAGCAGTCGCCTGAGGACTGGTGGGATGCGGTCGGGCGAGCCAGTCGCGAGGTCCTGGCCCGCCACAGCTCGCGCCCCAAGGACGTCAGCTGCATCAGTTTCTCTGGCCAGATGATGGGTGTGGTGGCTCTCGACGGCGCCGGCGAGCCGGTCCGACCGGCGATCATCTGGGCGGACACGAGATCGCAGGAACAATGCGACCGGCTGGTCGACCGGATCGGAATGAGCGACGCCTACCGCATCTGCGGCCACCGGCTGAATCCCACCTATTCGCTGACGAAGATTCTCTGGCTTCGGGAGCACGAACCAGCCGCATTCGGTCGGAGCCGCAAATTCGTCCAGGCCAAGGACTTCATTGCCTACCGCCTGACCGGTGTACTCGTCACCGATCCGTCCGATGCCTCCAGTACGAATGCGTTCGACCAGCAAACCGGTACCTGGTCGGACGAGATCCTGGAGACGGCGAAACTTTCACGTGCGGTGTTGCCCGAGATCGTGCCGTCGACGACTGTGATCGGCACGGTCGGGCGCGATGCGGCGCGGCATTGCGGCCTGGTGGAGGGCATCCCGGTCGTGATCGGCGGCGGCGACGGACCATGTGCGGCGGTCGGGGCCGGCATCGTGGCTTCGGATTCGGGCGCGTACCTCTATCTCGGCTCGTCCTCGTGGGTGTCACTCGCCGCCGAGGCACCGTTGCACGACCCGTCGATGCGGACCATGACTTTCAACCATGTCGTGCCGGGCCGCTTCGTTCCGACCGCGACAATGCAGGCCGGCGGCGCGTCGGTGGAGTGGTTCGCGGACGTGCTGAGCGCCGACAGGGCAGCGGATTACGGTGCCCTGCATGCAGCGGCGGCGCGGGCGCAGGCCGCGGACGACGGACTGTTCTTCCTGCCGCATCTGCTCGGTGAACGGTCGCCCTATTGGAATCCGCGGGCCCGCGGAGTTTTTGTCGGCCTGGCCCGCCACCATGGCCGGGCGAATATGACGCGAGCCGTGCTCGAGGGCGTCGCGATGAACCTCTACACCGGAGTACGGGCTTTCACCGAGAATGGTGCGCAATTCAGCGGCGTGGACGCGATCGGCGGTGGCGCAGTCAGTGCTCCGCTGTTGCAGATACTCGCCGACGTGTGGGGACAGCCGGTCCGCCGGCGCAATGTCACCGACGCCGGCAGTCTCGGTGCCGCCGTGGTCGGCGGTGTCGGCGTCGGGATCTTTGACGATTTCAGCGTCGCACCAGCGCTCTCCGCAATTGAGACCGAGATAGCTCCCGATCCGGCGGCGCACACGCGGTATCAGCGGCACTACGCCCGTTTCCTCGATGCGTACGAGCGGTTGGAACCGTGGTTCGATGGCGCCTGAACGGACGATGGAATTCATTGGTGTGAGCACCGCGGGTTCATCAAGTCTGCAATTGTTCGGTCGGTGGGCCGAGGTTCTCGGCGTCGCCGATGCGCGGCTCGTCGGGCGCGACCTGCCGTTGAATGCTGGTGCGGACGTTTATCGCTCGGCGGTCGAGTCCATTGCGGGAGAATCAAATATCGTCGGAGCCCTGGTGACGACCCACAAGGTAGGCATTCACGCCTCGGCCGCGAACCGTTTCGACGAGCTGGATCCGCTGGCCCAGCTCTGCGGCGAGGTCTCCTGCATCTCCAAGCGCTCCGGACATCTCATCGGCCACGCAAAGGATCCGGTGACCGCGGGCCGGACGCTGGCGGGCATGCTCGGTGCCGACCATTTTTCCCGCACCGGCGGACAGGTGCTCTGCCTGGGTGCGGGCGGAGCGGGCGTCGCTCTCCTGGTCCATTTCCTCACTCAGGTCCAGGCGGCGGAGCGGCCGGAACGGATCGTCGTCTCCGATACCTCCCGGCAGCGCCTCGACGTCGTACGCGAGATCTACGAACGCCAGGGTGCCGACCCGCCTGCGCTCGTGACGGCGGAGGCGACGCGGACCACGGAGCTGCTCGATGCAATGCCGGCCGGGTCGCTGATCGTCAATGCCACCGGAATGGGGAAGGACGTACCGGGCTCGCCGATCGAACCTGGCGTCCCGTTCCCGCGTTCCGCGGTCGTATGGGAGCTCAACTATCGCGGGACGCTGCCCTTTCTCGAATCGGCGAAGGCGCAGGCAGCGGAGCGCGATCTGACCGTTTTCGACGGCTGGCGGTATTTTCTGCACGGCTGGAGTGAGCACCTCGCCGAGGTATTCGGGCTGCGCGTGACATCATCGACGTTCGAGCGGTTCCGTCAGGTCTCGGATGAATGGCGGCAGGAGCAACGATCGAGGAGCGAGTCATGAGCAGCGCACCACGCGTGTGCGTCGTCGGGGCGGCCAACATCGACCTGATCAGCTACGTGCCGCGGCTGCCCGAGATGGGGGAGACCCTGCACGGCAGCGCCTTTCAGCTGGGATATGGCGGAAAGGGCGCCAACCAGGCCGTCATGGCGGCAAAGCTCGGCGCAGCCGTGACGATGGTGACCAAGCTCGGCCGGGACGTATTTGGTGAAGGCACGATGGACAATTTCCGCCGGTGGAACGTGGACGTGTCCCATGTGCTGATGACTGACGAGGCATTTTCCGGCGTGGCTCCGATCATGGTGGACGCGGAGGGACGCAATTCGATCGTCATCGTTACCGGCGCCAATGATCTGCTCTCCGTTGCGGAGCTCGACCGGGCCCACCCGGTGATCGCCGCCTCGGCCGTGCTGGCCTGCCAATTGGAACTTCCGATGGAGACGACGCTTCGGGCGCTGCGCATCGCTCGAGCGGAGGGCGTGCGTACGGTCTTAAATCCGGCACCGGCCCGCGACGATCTGCCGGCCGAGGCACTGGAGCTCAGTGATGTGCTGTGCCCCAACCAGGGTGAGGCGGCCGTACTGACGGGCAAGCCGGTCGAGTCCATTGAGGACGCTTTCGCGGCGGCGCGCGCCCTCATCGATAGGGGAGCGGGCAGCGTCGTCATCACCCTGGGCGAGTTGGGTTGCGTAGTGGCTGCCGATGACGAGGTGCAGCACGTCGAGGGGTCCGCGGTATCGGCGACAGATACCACCGGTGCCGGCGATGCGTTCGTCGGGGCACTCGCGTATTTCCTGGCCGCCGGACGTTCGTTGCGCGAGGGCGCATCGCGCGCGACCGCGATCGCCGCTCGCAGCGTGCAGAGGCGCGGCACCCAGACCAGCTATCCCGACCGGGCCGACCTGCCAGCGGAACTCTTCAACTGACCGGGTGGACGATTCGTGACGGCGCACGCAGACCGCGGCGGCGTGGCACGATAACGCGGTGACCGAGGAGAGATTCGTTCCCGGACCGGTGCTCGCGCAGATCGCGGATCGCACCGGAGTCGTTCTGGAGCTGATCACCATGGCTCGGCAGGGCTATTCCGGTGGAGCTGCGTACGTGCGCTGGCCCGACGGTCGGGACGGCGTCGTGACCTGTCCACCTGTCTCCACGGAGCTAATGCACCTCACTGCGGAGATCTTGGCATTGGCAAAATCGCGGGGTCTTCCGGTTCCCCGGCACGATCTGGTGGTCCAGTTGGCCGACGGAGGTACGGCCGTGGTGCAGGAACGCCTTCCCGGCCGGCACATCAGGCAGGTCGACGTCGCGATGGTCGATGCGTTGGTGGAGATGAATGACCGCTTCGCCGGACTGCTCTCAGGTCGACCGGACGTGCCACGCCCGTCCCTGTGCCTGCGTCGGAGCGCCGAGCACCGTCCCCGCCACGAACTGTTGGATCGCTACAGCGCCCGGACCCGGGAAATGCTTCAGCTGATCCAGGAGATCGGCGACGAGGTGCCCGACCATATTGCGGGCGACGACCTGCTGCACGTCGATTACGCGCGGGGGAATGTGCTGTCGGACGAGAATGGTCGCATAACCGGCGTTGTCGACTGGAATCTCGGTGTGGCCAGGGGTGATCGGCTACTCGCACTGGTCAGCCTGCGCAGCGATCTGCAGTGGAGCGCCCTATTTCCAGAAGGTGCCGGTGGGGTCGAGCGCGCCGCTATCGACCACCTGGATCGAATTCTCGAGGCGAGAATCGATCTGACTACGTTGCGCGCGTACTGGGCATTCTGGACCTTGATGAAGCTGGACGGATTGATCGAGGAAAATGCGCCCAGGGCGATCGAGCTGTTCCTCGATCTGGGTTTCCGCCGGTTGACCTAATCGCGAAACCCGGGTCGGCCTGGCCGCCCTTCGCCAACCTCTGACACGATCACGCCGTCTCGGCGAAATGGAGCACCTGTTGTTGGTGCGCACTCCGGCTGGCTGACCGGCGCCATGCCCGCCAGTGTCTCTCAGCCCTTGCCCTGGCCGAATCCATTACATCGTCCTTTCCGCGAGCGGGAAGGAGAGCCCAGCCCGAGAACTTAGGGGCGGCGGCCGGCGAGGACGCAGAACTCGTTCCCCTCCGGGTCGACAAGACAGACCCAGCTTTCATCGCCGGTCTGGCCGACGTCGGCGTGGCGAGCACCCAGGTCGAGCAGGCGACGGACCTCCTCCTCCTGCTCCGTGTCGGTCGGGTTGACGTCAAGGTGGAGCCTGTTCTTGACGGTCTTGCCTTCGGGCACTGGCGCGAAGGTCAACGTCGGTGGCACCGGGCCAGGATGGTTCTTGCCTTCGGGCACCGAGGGAGAGCCAATGGTGACAATTCCGTCGTCTTCGTCCTGCACCTGGTAGCCAAGGACCGAGCACCAGAACCGGGCGAGCCCGTTGGGATCGGCACAGTCAATCGCAAGCTCGGTGAACTTACTGGTCATATCAGGATCTCCCAGCCAAGTAGCTCGTCCGCCCGAGGCCACACGCTAGTCGAATCGCATTCCGCGGTGATGTTCACGGTTGCGTACAACATGCCGCCGCGGCGGTGCGCGCACTCGATGTCGATCTGACCATTCAGGTCGGCGACCTTGGCGGGTACGCTCGACGGCTCCTTGACGCTGGAAATGGAAGAGCCAATCCTGTTTGTGACTGGCAACCACGACAACGCTGAGTGGTTGAAATCCCTACACGGCAGGCAAAGCGTCGTCCCGATCGATCCGCTCGACATCGACCTCGGTGCCGCTGCGGGCCGGGCCGGGGGATTCGCTTTCGAACGGCCAGGAGGCCCGCGGCCGGGGTGTTGCTCGCACGAACGGCGTCAGGCCGGCACGGCGTCTCTGCGAGCGGCGGCAGGCCCGCACGCGTGGGTCCAATTGGGCTCTGTCACGTGGGACCACTCGAACCGAAACCGCGTTGACAGCGGACGGGTCCGACCGTTCGAATGGGCGCTCATGAGTCCCCGCAAGATCCACGCCGACCAGGCCGACATCGACACGCCGCTCGTCCGTTCGCTGGTGGCCGCTCAGTTCCCGCAGTGGGAGGCGTTGCCGCTGGAGTCGGTCGACTCCGGTGGACTGTGCAACGCGATCTACCGCCTCGGTTCCGACCTGTCCGTACGGCTGTCGCTCTGGCCCGCGGGCAGCGACGTAGTCCAACGGGAGCAGGCGAAACTCGCCTCACTCGCGCCGTTCCTGCCTGCGACCATCCCTTCTGTCGAGGCGATCGGCTCACCCACCGACGCGTTCCCGGGCAACTGGTCCGTCCACCGCTGGCTCGCCGGTACGCACCCCTCCCCCGGCGCGCTGGTTGATCCGCGTGGGCTGGCGACAGATCTCGCGGCGTTCGTCGACGCGATCCGGCGGATCGACCTGCCAGACCGGCCGCCGGCGTATCCGGGCGAGCGCCGGACGCGCGCTCCGATGGTCTCGATGGACTCCGCGACGCGGAAAGCGATCGGCGAGCTGGATGGCCTGATCGACACTCGCGCAGCACTGGCGTCGTGGGAGGAGTCGCTCGCCGCGCCGTACGACGGGCGCGAGGTGTGGGTGCACTCGGACCTGACGCCGAGCAATCTGCTCGTGTCGGCGGAGGGCCGGCTGGCCGCGGTGCTCGACTTCGAGACGTGCGGTGTCGGCGATCCGGCGTGCGACCTGTTCCCCGTGTGGTATCTGCTGCCCGCGAACGTCCGCGACGAGTTCCGTGCGGCGCTGGACGTGGACGACGCGACGTGGCTCCGCGGCCGCGGCCGCGTGCTGTCCCAGGCGCTGATCGTGTTGCCGCACTACAAGGACGCCAACCCGGCGACGGCGAACTACGCGCGGCACGCCATCCGCGAGGTGCTGGCGGCTCCTCGATGAGGTCTCCGAAACGTCTTCGAGGTCGACCGTTCGCGCGTGGGCGTGCGATCCAATGCCAACTGCGATTGCAACTGCGGGACGCCGGACCGATCCGGGCGGGGGCTCGATCCGGCGTTTGTGCTGGTCAAAAGGGCGGAGGATAGGGGATTCGAACCCCTGAGGGGTCTCCCCCAACACGCTTTCCAAGTCTGCATCCGACGGTTCGCTGACGGTCACTGGCACTCGGCAAGCGGGTGGATGAGAGTCGATGACCCCTGAGGTACTGCCGCGAACCTTGATGAATGAGACGGAAACTGAGACGGCGAGCAGGGCGCCGCCCTATCGATAAGCGGCTTGCCCGCGCGGCGGATT
>DATAVB010000016.1:0-34802 GCA_036267955.1 Mycobacteriales bacterium
CCGCCCACCACCTCCTTGGTCTCCATGAACGGCCCGTCGCTGACCACCGGTCCGTCTTCTCCGGCGCGCAGGGTCCGGGCGGTGCCCGACGAATCGAGCTGGCCCGAGGCGGTGACCGCCACACCGGCACGTTCCCGGAACGCTCGGTGGCCCTCGTCGATCGCCTGCAGCTCCGCGGCGCCCATCGCGTCCCAGCGCTGCTCGTTCCCGTAAATGAGAATCAGGTACTTCGCCATGTCGCGTCCAATCCTTGCCGGCGCCCGAACGGGCCGTCTCATCATGTACGACGACCGACGCCCGCCCAGATCGACACGATCGACACGGCACCGCCGCCGCGTCCGAAGGCGAGCTACCAGGGAAGGGTGCCCTCGGCGTCGAAGTAACCGCCGGTCGGGCCATCGGGCCCCAGCTGCGCCATCCGCACGATGATCTCGGCTCCCTCCTCGACGGTCTGGTGACCGGTGTTTCCGTTCAGGTCGGTCTTCGTGAAGCCCGGCTCGACCGCGTTGATCCGCATCGTCGGGAACGCCTTCGCGTACTGCAGGGTGACCATGTTGACGGCAGATTTCGATGCCGGGTAGGCGACGCCCGGGTACGCGTACGCCGGATTGTCCGGGGCGCCGACCCGGGTGAGCGACGCGAGACCGCTGCTGATGTTGACCACGACCGGGGCCGCGGATTGCCGCAGCAGCGGGAGAAACGCATGCAGCACGCGCACCATGCCGAAGACGTTCGTCTCGAAGGTGGCTCGCATGATGTCCGCGGTCAGGTCCTCCGCGCCGACCACGGAGTTGTTCGCTCCCCGCGTCTCGATGCCCGCGTTGTTGACCAGCACGTCCAGCCCACCGTCGACCTCAATGACCTTCGCCGCAGCCGTCACCGACGCGTCGTCGGTGACGTCGAGCTGAACCAACCGCGCGCCAAGGTGCTCGGCAGCCCGGCGGCCGCGTTCAGCGTCGCGGCTGCCGAGATAGACGGTGTGCCCCGCGGCGACGAGTCGGCGGGCGGTCTCGAAGCCGAGGCCCTTGTTTGCTCCGGTAATCAGGGTTGTTGTCATGCCAACGACGGTAAGATCTAGAGCATGCTCGAAGTCAAGTCCGGACCCGACCCAAACGACGGCATGAGTATTGCCGAGGCGGCCGCCCGTAGCGGAGTCAGCGTGCACACGCTGCGCTACTACGAACGTGCCGGCCTGGTGGTGACGCCCATCGATCGCACCAGCGGCGGCTGGCGGCGCTACCGGCAGCTCGACCTGGACTGGATCACCGTCTGCACCAAGCTGCGGGCCTCCGGCATGCCCATCAGGACCATCCGCCGCTACGCCGAGCTGATCGCCGCCGGGCCCGGCAACGAACCCGACCGGCTTGCCGTCATGGAGGCGCACCGCGCAGACGTGACCGCCAAACTCGCCGAAATCCAGGAATGCCTGAAAGTCATCGACCACAAGATCGACGTCTACCGCGGTCGGCTCGCTGCCGGTGAGGCCGACCAGCTATGGGCACCCAACCGATCAGCCAGCGTCCACTAGACACAGCGTCGGCAGGATCTGCATTCCGCTCCTTGCCCTGAAGTGCACTTGAGGGTCGAGGATGTCGCTCGTGGCCGACCGTATCGAGCAGTCCTATTGGCAGGCGCTGCAGAATCGTCGGCTCACGCTGCTGATCGGCGGCGACATGGTGTCCAAGGTCGGGGACGGCATGGTCATCGTCGCGTTGCCGCTGCAGACGCTGCGCATTCACAGCGACGTCAATCCGGCTCTGGCGGTGGCGCTGATCGAGGCCGCTCCCTATGTACTCGCCGTGGCGGTGAGTCTGGCATTCGGGCTGGGCCGCCGCCGTTTCCGACCTCGTGCACTGCTCACCACGGACTGCGTACTGCGCTTTACTGTCCTCTCTGGACTGGCGCTGCTGGCAATGGCGGGGCAACTTCCGCTGTGGTTGCTCGGCGCTGCGCTGTTCGCCGGTTCCGGGCTGCGCCTGCTGGCTGCCAGCAGCAGACGCCTGGTCGCAACCGGCATGGCCGGCATCGAGGGTCGGTTCGCGGTCAACGGACTGCTGGGCACCAGCGACAGCCTCACTGCGTACGTCATCGGTCCCGTTCTCGGTGGCATTCTGGCAACCGCGGTCAGTCCTGGCTTCGTCATGCTGCTCGACGGGCTCAGTTTCGCCGGGTTACTGGTGGTCGTCCTTGTCGCCGTACCGCCGGGCACGAGCGAGACGGTACGCGGGCCGCGCGGTTCCGCTTCGGGCTGGACGATTCTGCGGCGCATTCCGATCGCGGCCTGGCTTTTCGCGGTCGTGTTCCTGTTTAACCTGTTCTATATGCCGATCGAGGTCGCGCTGCCGCTGCTCGTGCGCGGACCGCTGCATGCTTCTGGCGCGGCATTGGGCGGAATCTGGACCGGTTTCGGTGTCGGTGCCCTTGTCGGGGCGCTCGCCACCAACCACCTGCGGCGATTGCCGCAGACCGCGCTGCTGGTGGCGATCATTGCCGGCTGGGGTTGTTGCGTCGGTGTCCTCGCGGCGGCACCGAATATCGGCGTTGCGGTCGGCGCCTTCGCGATTGGCGGGCTGATTTACGCCCCGTTCACGCCGGTCGCCTACAGCCTCGTGCAGAGCCGGCTCGACGCCGACCAGCAGCAACCGGTGCTCACCCTGTGGGCGGCGGGTTCAGCAGTGGCGTCGCCGATCGGGCTCTTACTCGGCGGTCCGCTGATTCAATTGACCGGAACTCGGACCGGAATTCTGGTCTCGGCGCTGCTTACTCTGGCGCTTGTTCCCGCGGCCGGGCATGCGCTGCGGCGAGCCGGGCGGGCCGGTGTCATGCTGGGCTGATGCACAGCACGACGGCGAGCCGGGTGGTGGTCTTCATCGCGGTTGCCGTGGCCGGAGCGCTCTGCGCGGGGAGCTCACCCGGAGCAGTGGGAAACCCAACCGGCCCACCAACGCTCGCCGTGCCCAAGGCACGCCCGGGCTACTGGCCAACGGTCGCCACGGCTCCGAAAAACGCCGTAGCCGTGCCCTGGCAGCTGGCGAAAACGGGCTCGAGAATCAGTGTCGCCGCCAGTAACTATCACTGCGCCGACCCGGTCGTAGCGACCGTCGCCGAGACGACACAGGCGGTCACGATCCACATCTACGCGGCGAAAAACGACTCGAGGAATATCTGTGCAGATCCACTCAGCACGACCATTGCCTATGTGAAAACTGTCCACCCCCTCGGGCAACGCACTATCAATGTCGACGCCGCCACGGGTACTGGAACATGACAATGAAATCGATCAGCCGCTGGCTCGCGGCCGCCGGACTGGTGGCTGTCGCGGTCGGTGTGGTGCTGTTCCTCTGGCCGCTGCGCGGCGCCGGCCTCAGCGGCAACGCGCTCTGGCCGCATTACGGAGTGTTCGGATGGGCCACCTACGCACCGATGCCGGCCCATCCCACCCTCGACGACCTACGGCACGCCGGCATCACCGTTCCGCAGGACACTGTCAGAGCCCGGCGCCGTACGGCAGGAATCGTCACCGCCGCCGGAGTAGCGGTAGTCGTGATTGCGCTCATCGCCATTTATCGACCCTGGACAGCCCTCGCGCGCCGCCGAACGGCCACCAGGACCAGTAAGTGATCTGTCACTCACGACCAGTGCTCGTTCACCGCCTCTGCCACCAGCCCGGCTCCGTAACGCTCAGCCGTCTCTCCCAGACAACCGTTCGAGCCGACGCGTCGATCCGAACTCGGAGTCAGTCCCGTCCAAGCGCAGAACATACGCAGACCCGATTTCCGTCCAGGTCGGCCAGCACGGTGTAGGAGGGCGCCCCAGAATCGTCCACAATGGATCCGCCGGCGGCCACGGCCGCGGCGATCCGATCGTCGACCGCATCGGCGGCGAGCCAGAGGTCGAAATGCCAGCGCTGCCGGGGAGTTTCGTGGTCGTCGGTGCGCTGAAACCACACGCTCGGGACCCGGCCGGTCGGGTCGAAGACCGAGTCGTGGATCTTGTTGTCCGCGCTGCCCGTCAGCAGGGCCGACCAGAAGCCGCCCATGCCGTCCTCGTGTGCGGTGTCCAGCGCGATCTCCAGTTGGGTGACCGCGGTCGGCTCTGGCACGAGGCCGTGCTGGCGGGCGATCTCGCTGATCCTGCCGGCCAGATCAATGTCCTTCTGAGTAACCCACAGACCGTCTTCATGGGTGCACAGCGAGACGTCGACGACGCCGTAGGTCAATCTCACATCGGGATGGTGCCCGGCGGCCTCGGCGACCTGCGCCACCGCCGCGACGAATGCCGCCGCCACGTTGTAGTCCGGGACCGAATAGCGGGTGTGCAGTGCCTGGGCCAGCTTGCGCCAGTCAGTGCGGCCGGCATCAAGGATCTGTTGGTTGCTGAGTCGCTCCACGCGCCAACTATGGCATGAGAGCGCCGCCAGCGGCGGAGAAAAAAGTTTGGCCGGCCGCGATGATTTCCGGCTGCCACCCGGGTTTCACCAGCGAGACCATCCCACGAGGAGGAACCATGACTGACGAACAGCAGATCCGCGAGTTGATCGAGCACTGGACCGTCGCCGTACATGCGGGCGACCTGCCCACCGTCCTGGCCGACCATGCGCCAGACATCGTCATGTTCGATGTTCCTGCGCCCGAGCAGGGTGTCCGCGGCCTCGACGCCTACCGCGAGACCTGGCCGGGCTTTTTCGAGTGGCAGGCCTCCGGCGCGGTGTTCGAGATCGAGTCGCTGGAGGTCACCGCCGGTACGGACGTCGCGTTCGCGTTCGCTCTGCTGCGCTGCGGCACGCCGGCCGACTTCGAGCGCGAGCCTGATCAGCGGCTGCGGCTGACAATCGGACTGCGCAAGGTGGACGAACGCTGGGTTGTCACGCACGAGCACCACTCGTTCTCGGACACGACCGGCTCATCAGACGCCGAGCCGCGCCCGGCTTCGAACGACTGAGCTATTCGCCGGTCATGCACAGACAGAACGGATGTCCCGCGGGATCGACGTAGACCGGGCAACTGCCGCCCTGCGGCGGTTGCCGGGTCGCGCCGAGCCGCACCGCCAAGGTTTCGGCCGTCTCGCGATCGTCAAAGGAAATATCGAAATGCATTTGCGCCGGATATTCTGGATCCGGCCACTTCGGTGGCCGATAATCCTCGACCCGCTGCAGGCCGATCATCGGCAGCTTCCCATCCTGGCGAGCGATCACGACACGGTCTGGCGAGTCCTCGACCCGCTCGGTCATGCCCAACAGTCCGGCCCAGAAGGTCGCGAGCGCCTGCGGGTCCGGGCAGTCGATGACCACCCGTACCAGTGCGCCAAGGCGATCGGGCTCGAATCGACCGCCCGGGTCGGCGTACAGGCAGAAGGGATGACCGCCCGGGTCGGCATAGACCCGGAAGTCACCCGAGTCCCGCAATCGTACGGCCCCGTTGGCGACCACCTCGGCGTCCGCGGCCGGCAGATCCGGTACGACTACGTCGAGGTGCATTTGCTGCGGGTATGCGGGATCCGGCCAGCGGGGTGGATGCGGATTGCCCTCACCGAATCCCAGCGGGGCGCGTACCAACCGGCCCCAGAATGACTTGAGCGTCGCATTTTGTTCGTCGGCACAACCGATGCAGATACCGAACAGGCCGTCGCGGACCTCTTCGTCGATCGCCAGACCAACGAGACCGTCCTGCGCCAGCACGACCGTGACGAACACCGGCCCGCGGTCGCCCTCGACGGTGAAGCGCACCATGCGGTCGTGCACCTGCCACCCCGTGACGATCCGGCGATCTCGACCCGCCAACTCGGCCATCCGGGGCGTCCATCTGTCGCGTATCCAGGGACCGGGCGACCAATTAGCAAGGCGCTGCGATCTGGCCGCGGCCACCGCATCGACGTCGTTGCGTTCCAACGCAATGACCACACTTCTGGCCTGCTCAATCAGATCCGGCATCGCCAACCTCCCAAGATGCGGTCAATCCCTTATGGCGGCGGTAAAGCGGGCAGCGAGCGCCGCCACCTCGGCCCGGAGCTCCGGCCCGCCGTCGACGCGGAAGGCGAACGGCACGCTCGCCAACCACTCCTGCGCGTACATCGCCGGATTGTTCGTACTTCCGACGAGCACGCATCCCTCTTCGGACGATTCGAGCCGCCCCATCGGCGGCGCGATCCACGGCGCGACCTCAGCGGGTGGGGCGTCGAAAACGACGCGGGTGGGAAATGGCCATCCCATCCCCAGGTTTTCCTCCAGCGCCGCCACCGGATCGAGATCGTCGGGCGGCTCGAATTCGTGCCCGGTCGGCTGGACCGCGCGGACCCGGTCGACCCGGTAGGTGCGGATCGCGCCCGCACGATGGGAATGACACAGAAGGTACCAGCGGCCGTAGCGGACGACCACCGCCCACGGATCCACCTCGGCTTCCCATTCGCTGCCGGGCTCACTCCGGTACGTGATGCGCACGCGCCGTCGGGCCGCGGCGGCAGCGACGAGTGCGCTGGTGATGGCGGGATCTGGATGCGCCGCGTACCGGTCGGGCGCGGCCGAGGCATGCTCCCGCAACGCCGCCGCCTGCCGGCCCACGCTCTCCGGCAGGGCCCGGATGACCTTGCCCAGCGCCGTACCGATGAGATCGTCGGCGTTGGTGGCGGCCGGATGGCCGTCGAGCACCGCCATGACCAGGCTCAGTGCCTCGGCCTCCACAAAGAAGACCGGAGGCAGCCGCGTACCGCGCCCGAGCCGGTATCCGCCGTACGGTCCGCGAGCCGATTCGACCGGAATGCCCGCCTCGCGAAGGATCTCGACATACCGCCGGGCGGCCCGTTCCGTGACACCCAGCTTCGCGGCGAGTTCCTCGGCCGTCACGAGGGAACGGGTCTGCAGGATCTCGAGGGCACGCAGCGCACGTGCGGTCGGGCTGAGATCGGTCGGCACGGGAGGAGCCTAATTGATCCGGTAGTAGATCGCCCGGAACTGGTTCTAGGGTGCTGTCCATGACCGAGTTCCACGAGCAGGACCTGACCGGCGCTGTATTCGAACGGGTGAATCTCCGCGACGCCCGGATGCGGGCCGTTGACCTCAGCGGGGCGCGTATCCGGGGCGGGCTGCTCCACGGGAGCCGGCTGATCGGCGTCGAGCTGGTCGACGTCGAGATCAGCGGCGAGCTGCAGAACGTCCTGGTGAACGGCGTCGACATCGCACCGCTCGTCGAGGCCGAGCTGAACCGTCGCATGCCGGACCGGGCTCGGATGCGCCCGGCCGATAGCGACGGGTTCCGGACAGCGTGGGCAATCCTGGGGCGGTTGTGGGAGGGCACGGTTGCGCGAGCGCGGACATTTCCCGAATCGGCGCTGCACCGTGGCATCGACGACGAATGGTCCTTCATTCAGACCCTGCGGCACCTCAACTTCGCCAGCGCTGCCTGGGTGGGTCGGATGATCCTCGGTAACGCCACACCGTGGCACCCGTTGGATCTGCCGTGGGACGAGGCGCCCGGGTGGGACGGAATTCCGTGGGACCGCGACGCCCGCCCGTCGCTCGACGAGGTGCTCGCCGTACGAGGCGAACGCCAGAGGATGGTCCGCAATGTCATGGAATCGCTCACCGAGGAACAACTAGCCGCCGACGTCACACAGACAGGGCCCGGATGGCCCCGAATGGAAAACTTCCCGCTCAAGGAATGTCTCCGCATCGTCCTCAACGAGGAATGGGAACACCGGCTTTATGCCGAACGCGATTTGACCGCACTGGAGAGAGCGAACTGATTATGGACATCCTGCTTATCGGCGGCCTCTGGCTCGACGGGTCCGCCTGGGACAAGGTCGTGCCCGCACTCGAGTCACTCGGCCACCGTCCCGTACCCGTCACCCTTCCGGGTCAGGGCGACGGAGCTGTATCGGCCACGCTCGACGACCAGGTGGCGGCTGTGCTGGCCGCTGTGGACTCGTCTAGTGGAAAGTCCCTGGTGGTTGGACATTCCGCGGCGTGCAGCCTGGCGTGGCTGGCCGCTGACGCGCGACCGGAGAAGGTGGCCGGAATCGCGCTCATCGGCGGATTCCCGTCCGCCGACGGCGAGTCGTATGCCGACTTCTTCGAAACGAAGGACGGCGTCATGGCCTTTCCCGGCTGGGGTCCGTTCGACGGCCCGGACTCAGCCGACCTCGATGAGGCGGCCAGGCGTGACATTGCGGCCGCCGCGATTCCCGTTCCCGAAGGGGTCGCCAAGGGCGTGGTGCGATTGACGGACGAGCGACGGTACGACGTCCCGGTCGTGATTGTGTGCCCCGAATTCGGTCCCGCCCAAGCCCAGGAATGGATCAAGGCGGGCGACGTGCCGGAGCTCGCCAAGGCCAAGCACGTCGATTTCGTCGATATCGACTCGGGCCACTGGCCGATGTTCACCAAGCCGACCGAGCTCGCCCAACTCTTGGCCACCGTGGCCGCGGGCATCTGACGTCGTTCATCAGCAGCGCACCGGTCCGGGTGGCCCTCTGCATCCGATCGAAGTGCGCTTTACCCCGGAAATTCGCGGCCGAGCCGGGTAAAGCGCGCTTCGATCGGGGTCTAGACGTTAATGTCGGCTGGCTACGACGCGGGTGAGGCCGAGCAGTTTGCCGCCGTCTGCCTGTAGTAGCGGCACGTCAGGGTCGTTCTCGGGTTTGCCGTGGGCGAGGTTTGCGAGTTGATTCCACAGCGTCCACATATGCCAACCGCCCGGGAGCATCTCAGCCTGCTCGACCGCGACCTGGCCGGTTCGTTCCAGAGTGTTGCGCCACCAGCCCGGGCTGTGCCACGCGCAGAAGTCCCACAGCCAATGCTCGGCCACCCCCTCCGGTGGGAGCGTTGCCGGCTCGGCCGTGAGTCCCGGGTTGACGAATCCGAATTGGCCGCCGGGTTTGAGGAAACGGGAAAAGTACCCGGCATAGAGACTGTCGGTGCCGAAGTAGTGGTACGCGCCGATGCTGATCGCTGCATCGAAGAATCCCTCGGCAAAGGGAAGCGCATGCGCCTCGGCGTAGATCGGGAACACCCGATCGGCGACGCCCTGCTCTTCGATTCGGGCGACGTTCTCGGTGGGCTTGATCCACAGGTCGGTCGCCCACACCTGCACGCCGAATTCTTTAGCCAGAAAGATCGAGGACAGCGCATTTCCACAACCCAGGTCCAACACCCGCATGCCCGGGCGGAACGACATCACCTGGGCCAGCGCCTCGACCTGCCAGGCCGGATTCGGCCCCATGTTGTTGTCCAGCAGCCATCGAGCCGAATAGTTCGCCGACAGCGGATAGCCGTCCAGCGTTGCGCGTCTCTGCAGCTCATCATCAGTCAAGGTCATAGCGAAGAGTCTGGATCGAGCAACACCCGCAGAGCAATCCAATTGTGCAGCGCTATGGCTGTTGACCTTGTGTACGGGTTCGGGTTTCCGGCCCGACACTCTGAGGGCTGCGGCCGACCGTCGCAGGTTTGGTCCGGGCCAGACCGGGATCGCCGCATCGCGTGAGATCGCGGTTGGCGATGGTGAGGTCCGAAATACGCCAGCTTTGCGGCGATCGGGCCAATACTGTCGATTCAGTGAATATCGCATTGGATTCAACATCCCGTACGGACGTTGCAGTCAAATCCCTTGGTGGACCGGCCGTCGCTTTCTTGACGCTGTCCGCGGCGCTTGCCACCTCCACCAGCTACATCATCCAACCGGAGCTGAAAGCTGTCGCCCGCGCCCTGAACTCGTCACTGCCGGTGGTCAGCCTTGTCGCGGCTTCGGCGGTCGTCGGCTACCTGCTCGGGCTCGCGCTGCTCGTTCCGCTGGTAGACCGGATACGCGCGCATTTTCTGGTCACCGGGCAACTCTTGGTGTTGGGCGTGGGGTTGCTGATTGCCGCATCCGCGCCGGATCCGGCAATCCTGGGGGTCGGTCTGTTCGTCGCGGGTGTTTGCGCGAGCACCGGGGCGCAAATGAGTACGCTGGCCGGAAAGTACTCGCCGCGGCAACGCCGCGGTCGAGTGTTGGGCACGGTGACCGCGGGAATCTCTGCTGGAATTCTGCTGGGGCGGATCGTCGGCGGAGCGCTGGCCAACTGGATCGGTTGGCGGCCCACGCTACTGACGTTCGCCTTTGCCTGCGGCCTTTTCGCTGTCGCCGCGTTCTGCATATTGCCCCGGAATGTGATTCCTGCGGCCGAACCTTATCGGGCCGCGATCCGCTCCCTGCCGAGACTGCTGGCGTCCAACCGGGTGCTGCGGATAGCCGCCATGTCCGGCGCCCTGTGGTTCCTTTCGTTCAACCTGATCTGGGTCAGCCTGTCCCTCGCGCTTTCCCTTCCGCCGCTGAACCTGTCGTCCGCAGTCATCGGCCTGTACTCATTGGCCGGTCTACTCGGCATTGCCGCCACCCGCATCGCCGGCGCACTGGCGGATCGCCACCCGGCGCACCTAATCATTCTCGCCGGATTGGCGCTGTCCTTCGTGTCCACAGTGACCATGGTCTTCACCCTCGACACCGCCCCCATCCTGCTCGTCGCGCTGGCCCTCTTTGACGCCGGACTCTTCGCGGCCCAGGTGACCAATCAGAGTCGGGTCCTCGGCCTCGATCCAAAACACCCGGCGAAATTCAACAGCGCCTACATGGTCGTCTATTTCGTCGGTGGCAGCGTCGGGACCGGCATCGGTGGAAGCATCGTCGACTGGCTCAACTGGCCGGGAGCCGCGGCAATCGCGGGTGCCGCCGTCGCCGCCGCGGCCATGATCGTCCTGACCACGGCGGAAACTGTCCGGCCGGCTCCATAATGAGCTTACGACGTCCAGGCTTCCCACAGCTCGGCGTACTCACCTTGGCGGGCAAGCAGTTCGTCGTGACTGCCCAACTCCACGATGCGTCCGTCGATCACGACCGCGATCCGGTCCGCGTCGTGCGCGGTATGCAGCCGGTGCGCAATGGCAACCACGGTCCGCCCGGTAAGCAGCGCGCTCATCGAGCCTTCCAGATGGCGGGCCGTACGCGGGTCGATCAGGGACGTCGCCTCGTCGAGCACCAACGTATGCGGGTCGGCAATGATCAGCCGCGCGAGCGCGATCTGCTGCGCCTGCGCCGGAGTCAGCGCGGTATTGCCCGAGCCCAGCATCGTGTCGAGCCCCTTCGGCAGCCGCGACACCCACGACCAGGCGTCGACGGTCTCCAACGCTCCCCGTACCGTCTCGTCGGAACTGTCCTCGCGGGCCAGGATGATGTTGTCCCGCACCGAGCCGACGAACACGTGATGTTCCTGCGTCACCAACGCCACCTCGGTGCGCAACACCGGCAGCGGCAGCGAAATCAGATCCACTCCCCCGACCCGGACCGATCCGGTCCGCGGCGCGTTGATGCCGGCCAACAACCGACCGAGTGTCGACTTGCCCGATCCGGACGGCCCGACGATCGCCAACCGCTCCCCGACGCCCAGATCCAGGTCGATGCCGTGCAATACGTCGTGCCCCGTCCGATAGGCGAAACGCAGATCGGAACCGGCGAGATGCACATCCTGCGGGCTGTCCTCGCCGGCCGTGCGATCCGGCGGCACGGCGGCGATTCCGAGCAGCCGCGTGGTGGATGCCGCGCCGACCTGCAGCCGGTCGATCGTCGACACGAGCTGGTCCAACGGCCCGAAAAGACCCTCGATATAAAGCACCGCGGCGGTGATCTGGCCAATGCTCGCCCACCCCTTGGAATAGGCATAGGCGCCGAGCAGGACGGTCACTCCGCGCGGAGCGTTGAACGACACGTCCATCACCAGGAACAGCAGGTTCCGCAGCGACATGGTGTAGCGCTCGGCCTGCGCCGAGACCTCGATGTCGTCCTCGGTACGGGCGGTCCGCCGTTCCTGCAGGCCGAGCGCCTCGACCGTCCGGGCCCCCTCGACCGTCTCGGTCATCGTGGTGTTGATCTGCGAGTACGTACCGCCCTCGGTCACGTATCCCTGCGGGGCCCGCTTGAGGTAGCGGACGATCTGCAGCGACGCGACCGCAACCAGCAGCAGGGACGGCACCGCCAGGATCGGCGAGTTGACGACGAGCGCGACAAAGGTCAACGCCACCGTGAGGCTTGAGATGATCGCCTGCGGCAGGGCCCATTGCACCGACCCGCTCATCGTCCCGACGTCACGGGTAATTCGGGTGACAAGGTCGCCGGTGCTGGCCTTTTCGACGGTGCCCAGCGGCAGCCGCAATACCGCGCGGACGACGTATTCGCGGGCCGCCGCGAGCAGGTCCTGACCAAAGACGGCCGAGCTCACATTCGCGGCAAAAACACAGAGGCTCTGCACCAGCACCACGGCACCGACGGCGAGCGCCAACGAGTCGACGCGGCCCATCGCCGTCCCGCCCTTGGCGGTGGCATTCACCAGCGAACCCAGCAACCGCGGGCCGAGCAGCCCGGTCACCGCGGCCAGGACGTTGAGCGCGATCAGCAGAACGAGCCCGCGCCTGCGGTCGGCGAGCAGACCGCGCAGGAAATACATCACCGCGCTGCGATCGGCCACCGGCAGCCCGTTTTCCGGATTGCGGGACGCGGCGAAATACCGCTCCGCCCGGCCGGCCCGGAGCTGGTGTCGCGCTCGCCAGGCCGCCAGCCGTTCCCGGGTGGATCCGCTGCGCGGTGGGATCAATTCCGGCGGCACGGAGGATTCCGCGGCGCGTCGATCGCGCCACGTCTCGGTCGAACCGGCGAGCACCGGCACGTCCGGCGCGGGCGGAGTGGCTCGAAGGCCGTCTGACAGATCAGTGCTCACCGATGCCTCCTTCCAGAGCCGGTTCGTCGAGATTGCGGGCGACGACATCCCGATAAGCCGGAACGTCACGCAGCAGGTCGTCGTGGGTGCCGACCGCCGCGACCTGCCCGTCCAGCAGCAACGCCACCCGGTCGGCGTGATGCAGCAACAGTGGCGATACGGACATGAGGATGGTGGTACGGCCGCGCCGGAACTCCGCCAACCGCGCCCCGATTGCGGCCTCGGTGTGCGCGTCGACGGCCGAGGTCGGCTCGACCAGGACCAGGATCTCGGCGTCCCGGGCCAGCGCGCGGGCGAGCACCATGCGTTGGCGCTGCCCGCCGGACAGCCCACGGCCACGCTCGTCGATGCGACCCTGCCAGCCGCCGGGCAACGCCTCGAAGACGTCCTGCGCCGCGGCGACGTGCAGCACGGTCTCGGCCTGCTCACGGGTCAGGACATCGTGCGGGTCGAGCAGGTCCTGCAGGGTGCCGGCGAACACCATCGACCCGGTATCGGAGACGAGGATGTGCTCCCGTACGTCGGCCAGTCGGGCCTCGGCCAGGTCCACATCGCCGACCCGCACGCCCCACGTCCCGGCGGCGGCCTCCTCGTCGGACCGCGCAATCTCCGCGGCCGCGGCAAGGCGCTGGGCGTGGGCTCGCTTGGCCGCGGCTCCGGCGACCTCGTCGTCGACGGCCGGCGCGGAACCCACCGCCGCCGGCAGGTAGCGACCGAGCCGGTCGGCGAGCGCGGCCGAGTCGTCCGGTATCGCGCTGACCACGATCGTCAGCTCGCCCGGCCGGGCAGTGAACCCGCTGGCGTCGTCGGTTATCGCGGCATTTCTCGGCAGCTCCCGAGGCGCGTCGGCCACCGGCCAGGGCGGCCGGATCGCCAGCGCCGCCACCGCTTTGCGGGCCGAGACCATGCCCCGGGTCCACTTCTGGAAGAACTGGAAGAAGTTGGAAACCGGGCCGGTGAGGAACATCGCGTATCCCAGCAGCGCCACCAGCTCGCCGGTGGAGAGCTGGCCATGCAGCACGTCCCGGGCGCCGAGCCACATGATCAGCACCAGGAAGATGCCCGGCAGCAACACCGCGAGACCGTCGGTGGCCGCCTGCCAGCGACCGGAGGCGACCCCGGCGCGGCGTACCCGCTGCGACTGCGTCGCGTAGTTGCGGCCGAACGTCGACTCGCCCCCGATTCCGCGCAGAATGCGCAGCCCGGCGACGATGTCGGTCGCCATGCCGGTCAATTCCGAGTTGCGGCTGCGTTCGACGGCCTGCCGGCGTTCCATCGGTTTGAGCAGCGGGAATGCCAGCGCGACGAGCAGCGGCGTGCCCACCAGTACCAGCAAGCCCAGCTTGACCGACGTGCCCAGCACGATCGCGCCGACGATGAGGAACGCGACGAGCGAGGACACCGCGCGGCCGGTGACCTCGATCAGCGAGCCGAAGGTGTCGGAGTCGGAGGAGGAGACGCTGAGGATTTCCCCGGTCGGCAGCCGGCGGGCCTGCACATGGCCGAGCTGTACGGCCTTGCGGTTGACCAGTTTGGTCGTGCCGTAGAGCGCGATCAGCCAGCCGCGTACCGCGCTGGTGTGAAAAGCGATGCCGAACATGGCGCCGGCCATCGTGACCGCGACCAGGATGAGGCCCCAATAGAGCGTGCCCGAACGGGAATGGGCCAGGATGCCGTTGTCGATCGCCTTGCCCAGGAGCCACGGCCCAAGAGTCGGCGGGATGTACCACAAGAGACCGGCACCGGCGTTGGCCGCGAGTACGTCGGCCTGGTCACGCAATAGCCAACGCAAAAAGCGGCCCGGGCTGCCGGTGTCGGGATCTGCCTCGGAGGTCGCCGCCCCGTAGGCGACAGTCTGAGGTGGGAAGTCGCGCATAACGGTTGCCAGCGTACGGAGCCCAGCGTCCGACAGCGAACGGTTTTCGGTAGCCGACGGTGTGACGTTGACCCGCCCCTCCGCGCTGATCGCGGCCCGTCGGCGAGAACTGGCAGACTCGGCGAATGGTGCTACCAGCAGATGGACATGTTCACAGCGAGTGGTCCTGGGATGGCGATCTCGGGTCGATGGACGCGACCTGCGCCCGCGCGGTCGAGCTGGGCTGCCGGCGATCACCTTCACCGAACCATCTGGAATCTATTGAGCGGTGTCGAGCGAAATATCCGCACCTGCGGATCCGCACCGGAATGGAGGTGGGTCAGCCACATCTCCACGCACGCGAGCTGGCCGACCTGCTGGCGATGGGTACCTTTGATCGGGTCATCGGCTCACTGCCCTGCCTGCTCGACGGCGACGAGTTCGCCGAGCCGTTCGAGCTGATTCCGCGTTATCCGGCCGACGCCGTGTTCCGCGATTACCTGGCGGAAATACCGCGGATGGTCACCGGGTCCGATGCTTTCGACGTATTCGGCCACATCGACTATCCGATTCGGTTCTGGCCCGACGAGCTGCAACCGTTCAATCCGCACGATTTCGAGGACGAGCTTCGGCCCACTCTCCGGGTGAATGGAGCGAAGCGCCGCGTCCTCGAGTTCCTGTGGCCAGACAGCGCCGGTACGGACGGCGAGTTGTTTGCTGCGCTGGCGCACGACCCGGGTGACGACGCGCAGGGCCTCGATGACCTCGGCATAGTCCATCGACGCGGTGGGCAGTGATTCGAGGGTTTCCCGCTGTTCGGCGGTCAGGAACGGATTGAGTCGTTTGGCGCCGCCGCGATTGCGAATGCCGCGCTCAGCCAGCACTACCGAGACCAGGATGTCCCGGAATCCGCTGACACTGCCGTGGCTGAGCACGCGTTCGTCGCGGCCGATCAGGACCGGCAGGTTGCCGACGAAATAGAGGAATTGGCTGATCTCGCGGTCGGGAAAGTACGGCTCACCGAAGACCTCCCTGGGAACGGTTTCGCTCGGCAGCAGGTGGCCGGTGCGGTCATAGAGCGGGCGGAGGCCGGCGACGGTCTTGGGATCGAGGTGGCCGCGCAGATGCACAATGAGGTCGAGGTGCAGCCAGTCGGGCGTGATGGCGTAGCCGCCGATAATTCCGGGAATTGCCTGCGCGAGCACCAACGGGCTGACCAGGTCCGACGCGATTCGGGCCCAATTCTCCCGAAACCAGTCGGCGCTCTCATCGGTGATCAGGCAGTGCAGATCGATGTCGCTGTACGCATCGGCCCGGCCGGTGGCGAAACTCCCCACCAGCCAGCCGGCAAGAATGCGGTCATCGGCCGCCAGAACTTCCGGGACCCGACCAATCACCGCCTGCTGAACCGTCGTGTCCCCGGAATTTGCCATCGAGCCGTTCCACGTCATCCACGAATCATGCCAAAGCACATTCGCGTCGGGCCGAATGGTTTCCGGACACGAAACGTCCGCAATGGGTCCTACGGTCACGCCATGACTAACAGCGACTACCCCTGGGAACCACCTCTTGCCGGCACCGAGGTCGAGCACCTGCTCGGCTCACTCAACCGACTCCGTACGACCTTTCGTTGGAAGGCCGACGGTCTCGACACCGCTGGACTCCAGACCCGCATCGGCGCCTCCGCGCTGACTCTCGGCAGCCTGCTCAAGCATCTCGCCTACGTTGAGGACGAGATCTTCACCGGCCGGCTGCGTGGCGAGCCAATCGGCGCGCCGTGGGACGCCATGGACGGCGCCGGCGAGCATGACTGGGAATTCACCTCTGCCGCCGATGACTCGGCCGACGAGCTCTATGCGCTCTGGGACGGCGCGGTCGAACGGTCCCGAGCGAGGCTCGACGCGGCCCTGCTCGACGGCGGGCTCGACCAGCCGATACATCTTGCCTGGCCCGGCGGTCGTCATCCCAGCCTGCGTCGGCTCATCTGCGATCTGCTCGAAGAGTACGGCCGGCACACCGGGCACGCCGATCTGCTCCGCGAGGCCGTGGACGGAGTCGTCGGTGAGGATCCGCCGGCCCGATGGCAGCCAACCCCGGGCCGATCCACCATCAACGGCTGACCGGTCAGGGCCCGGGAGGTTCGCTCGCCGCGAACATGCGCTGGGCGAGGATCCGCGCGGCTTTCCGGACCTCGGGGCACTGCACGATCCGGTACGACGCCGGGGCGGCCGCCAGTTCCTCGGCATACCACCACGGATTGCTGGTGCTCCCGATCAACCGGGTGGTCGCGGCGTCAACCGGCTCGAGCCGGCCGAGGGTACGCGGGAGACAACGGGTGACAGTGTCGACGGGCGCGTCGATGACGACCTCAACCTCGTACTCCCAGCCAACGGCGAGATGCTCTTCCAGCACGGCGACCGGATCGAGGTCGGCGGGTGGGCTGAAAGTCTCGGTCAGGACGTCCACGGCGGTGATCCGGTCGATCCGGTAGGCCCGCCGGGCCTTCGAGCCGTGCGACCAGCACAGCAGATACCACCGGCCGTGGCGTACGACGACCGCCCACGGATCAACCTCGCAGACCCACTCCGACCCGGCCTCGGAGCGGTAGCCGAGTTGCACCCGCCGGCGGTCCGAGCAGGCCTGTACGAGAACGGTGGTGGTTTCCGGGTCGGGCCGGGCGGCGGCGCGGTCCGGCGCGGGGGCCGTGGTCCGCCGGACCGCCTCGGCCTGAGCGGCCACCGGCGCCGGCAGTGCCCGCACGATCTTTCCCAGCGCACCGCCGACCAGATCGGTGGGATCACTCGCGGCATGGTGGCCGTCGAGCACAGCCATGACCAGGCCGAGCGCTTCGGCGGCGCTGAACATCAGCGGCGGAAGCCGCAGGCCCCGACCGACCCGGTAGCCGCCGTACGGCCCACGGACGGATTCGATCGGAATGCCGGCCTCGCGGAGAATGCCGACATAACGCCGGACGGCCCGCTCCGAGACGCCGAGCTTGTCGGCCAGCCGGTCCGCCGTGACGCCCGGGCTGCCCTGGATCAGTTCGAGAGCCAGCAGGGCCCGTGCCGTAGGGCTCGCGTCGGGATTCCCCGCATTCCGATTCACCGCATTACCGCGTTCCGCCGATCCGGAAGACTAACGTCCGGAATGGAGCTTAGCCTCCGGACCCCAACCGAGCACGCAACCTGGAGTAACGCGTGATGAGCGACCCTGACGGGATGAAATTCACCGGTAACATCTGGCAATGGCGCGGTCCGGCGCCGTACTACTTCGTTTCGGTGCCGGACGAGCAGAGCTCCTACCTGTACGAGGTGTGCCAGGCCGTGACCTATGGCTGGGGGATGATCCTGGTCCGGGCTCGGATCGGCAGCACCGAGTGGCGGACCTCGCTGTTCCCCAAGAACGGGTTGTATGTCCTGCCGGTGAAAGTCGCGGTACGTCGCGCCGAGGGCATCGAGGAGGGTGACACTGTCGAGGTGCGGCTGACTGTCCACAGTGCGAAGTGATGGGGGGCCGACGGTCAACGACACCGAAATTGCTCAGCTCATGTTTATCGCGTTGACCTTTGCCGGCTTGATGGTCACGACGACGCGCGACTCGCCCGCACCGTCGTGTTCACGCAGATCGGCGCCGTATTTCGCACCGAGCCGGTCGGCAAACGCGTAGTCCGGATCGGGCGTGATCTCCGCGTCGCCGCGCAGTTCGAGATAGCGGTACGGGTTGGTCAGGTCGAGGATGAACAGCGTGCACGCGGGGTTGCGCTGCAGGTTTCGTACTTTCTGTCGCGTCGTGTTCAGCGATGTGCGGACCTCGCCGTCCTCGGCGAGAAACCATAATTCCGACAGCTGCGGTCGCCCGTCCCGGCCTACTGTCGCGAGGGTGGCAACCTGGGTGTCGAGCAGGTCGTGATGGGAGTCCGGGATCGAGGTCATGTGAACGCTCCGTTCAGGTTGGCGCGAGCGGCTAGCCGAGACGGTCCAGTATCCACTCGATCAGGTCGAGCGCGACCTGTACGCGCTGCGATGTGTCCGCCAGAAACAGCTGCCGATAAAGGTTGTCAATGTCCGCTGGACCTTCAGTCAGATCGCGCAGATGCGGCCGTACGGAACTGTTCGGCGGCAACGGACGGTTGTTGGCCGCCCACAGGCCTTCCATGATCCCCCAGGAGCTGGTGCCCGTAACAAACGCGGCCTTCAACAGGTCGCCACCCTTTAGGGCCACCGATATCTTGTCCCGGGAACAGCCCAGCAGAAAGGCGATCTGAGCCCGCTCCTGTTCCGATGTCCGGTAGGTGTCGTAGCGTTGTCGTGCCTGCTGGGTAAGTCGGGCAAGAACGTCCTGCGGGTCATGCAGGATCTGTCCATCCAGGTACGCGTAGACATTCATCGGTCGGGCGTCGAGGTTTGCGCACGCGGTCGCGAGGTCGGCATATCCGCGCTCCACCAACACGCCGTCCCGCATCGCACTGTCGGATGACCGGCTGATTCCGTCGGCGAGAATGAACCGAAGATCGATGTCGGTCCCCGGCAGGGCGTCGCCGCGGGCAAGCGAACCCGTGAGCAGAATGCCAAGGACGTCATCCTGTCCCCGCGCCTCCTCGACAAGTTTTACCAGCAAGGTGTCATAGATCGCGGGCATGCTCGGATGATACTGGTCAGCGGACGACGGGATTGCGGATGAACAGGAACGCGTCAGATCCGGCCGATCGACTCACCGTGCGGTCAGCTACCGCGGCCGATCGGACCGATATTCACCTTCTGCTGGGTCAGCTGCACGGCGAAGGCATGAGCCGCTCGACGCTCCCGCAGCTACGCCAGGAGTCGAACACGCTGCTCGCCGTCGATGCAGACGTGACTATTGGACTGGCAGTCGCGACATTCGTCGATTACGGCATCGAGGCGTACGGGATGATCGAGGAACTCGTCGTTGATTCATCCCGACGGGGCGAACGAATCGGGACCGCGCTGGTCGATCAGTGTCGCAGCTGGCTGGGTGGCCTCGGCGCCAAGGTCATCTTCGTCTCTGCGCTAGTCGACGCCGAAGCGTTCTATCTCAAATTGGGATTTCAACGCTGCACTGGCCCATGGTTTGGCATCAACACCGGGCTAATATATTCGCGACCTGGCAGGAAAGCTGACCGGAGCCAGTGGTAGTTACCTCTTGGTGTCGGCAACGTGGCCGGCGTGACGGCGCAGCGTCGATCGGGTGAACATCGCGGCGTCCTCGGCCCGACCGGTTCGACGCTTATCGAAGCCGACCTTGATTCCGCCGTAGACCACTACATATACCACCACAAGGACAACGGTGGCGGTGTTGTAACCGGTCAGCAGCCATGCAATCGGCAACATCAGCACGATGGGGGTCAATGCGAGCACTCGCAACCGAAACGCCCGCCGGCTGCTGACCCACTCCGCATAGCCGAGGGTGATCTCCATCAATCGCGGGTCGTTTTCGGCGTGCCCGGCCCACACCCGCTTGCGTATCCCACGACGAATCCGCCACGGCAGGGCCCGGTACCGGATCCACCAATCACCGGTTATCCCGACCAGTCTGGCCAGCGACCGTGGGATCACTGCCACGATGCTCACCTCTGTCGCTAGCGGATCCGCACAGCCTAGGCCGACGCGCCACTAACCGCGCGGTGACGAGAATGAACCGCTGACGTATGACCGACGAACACCCGAGCGGGCCGCGATCCCGCATGACCCACCTGAACCACCGCAGTACTGGGCAATCCGACCTCGACTAAGCCCAGTACTGCGGTTATTCGGCGCAATTCCACCAGATGAATGTCAGCCGGCCGGGATCAGCAGGACCCTGCCACGCAGCTTTCCGGCCTGCCCGTCAGCCTGCACCGCGGCGCTGTCGGCTATCGGGTAGCGCCCCCCGATGTCGAGCGTGAGCTCGCCCTTGTCGACCATCCCTGCCAGTTCGGCCAGTTGCGCGGCGTCGCTCCGAACATTGAAAAATGCCCACCGCACGCCGCGGTCCGGGTCGTCGTCGAGCGGAATCGGGGCCAGCGTCACCGCAGCTCCTCCGTCGACCACCAACCGTGTCAGCTGGCCGATGTCCGCGGGCGCACCGGGCACCAGGTTCACCACCAGGTCGACCGGTTCGGTGACGGCCTGGGCCACCGGCGTGGCCGTGTAATCGACAACCACGTCGGCACCGTTGGCCTTGACCGCGTCGGCGCTACGGGCGCTGGCGGTGGCGATCACGGTGGCTCCGGCCTGCTTGGCCAGTTGTACGACCTGACTGCCGACACCACCGCCGGCGCCGTTGACGAGGATCCGCTGCCCGGCCTTGAGTCCGCCCTGCTCGAACAGAGCCTGGTACGCGGTCAGACCGGCCACCGGAAGGGCCGCCGCGTCGGCCAGCGGGATGGTGGTCGGTGCCGGCGCCAACACCTCGGCCGGAGCGACGACATAGTCGGCGGCCGCGCCGGGCGCGGTCATCGGCAGGAATCCGACGACCTTGTCACCGACCGCCAGGCCCTGCACACCGGCACCGAGTTCAGCGATCGTGCCGGACAGATCGAGCCCGGGCGTGTGCGGCAGGCTCACCGGGAAGATTTGCTCCACCACACCGGAGCGGATTGTCGCGTCGACCGGGTTGAACGTCGTCGCGGCAACCCGGACCAGCACCTGCCCGGGCCCGGGAGTCGGCTGCTCCACGTCCTCGTACCGCAGGGTCTCAACGCCGCCGTATTCGTGAAAACGCACTGCCTTCATGATCGTCTCCTCATCGCCAAGCGCCTCACCATCAAGTGCTTCGAATTCGTAGCACGTGAGTGACCATATACGTGCTTCGAATTCGTAGCAAGTAGTATGTGGCCTGTGAAGAGTGACGGGCGTCTCGGCGCGGACCAGCTGGCCGCGTACTTCACGATGATGGAGGTCGGCAGCCTGCTGCAGCAGGCCGTGGCCAAGCAACTCCGGGACGAGGGCGACCTGAGCCCGATTCAGTTCCAGATCCTGGCCGGCCTCGACGCGGCGCCCGACAGTGCCCAGCGGATGACCGACATCGCCGACCGGATCGTCTACAGCCGCAGCGGCTTCACCTATCAGGCCGGCCAGCTCGAACAGCGCGGCCTCATCACCCGCGCCCCGGCGCAGGACGACGAACGCAGCACCGTGGTCCGCCTGACGGCGGACGGGCGAGCCCTCCTGCGGCAGGTGATGCCCGGCCACGTGGAGCTCGTCAAGGAACTCGTCTTCGATGGGATGCCGGCCGCGGATCTGGCGGCGCTGCAGCAGGTCCTCGGACCGGTACGCGATCGACTGCGGCAGGCGCCGCCCCGATCGGCCCGACCGCGGACCCGGCGCGGCTCAGGCTGAAACTTCGCCATCCCATTCATACAAGAGCTTTCGGCCCGGCGTGTCCGTCCCGTTCGGGGCGATTTCGTGGATCTGTTCGACCACTCGCGGAGTGGACGGGCTATCCGGGCTGCCGAGCGCCCGCACCTTGACGAGATAGGGAATTGTTGCCGCATCCGCAGTGGCGACACCATTACGCCGCAGCACGTCGAAGACCTCATCGACCGAGTCCGCGTGCAGACTCGACGCGAGCGAGTAGCCGTGGGCAACAAGCTGAAATACTCGCCCGACCTCGTCGCCGGCCAGATATCCGGGCCGGCCGCGGTGGCCGATTTCCGCGACCAGCAGATAGCCGTGCGCCGGCGACGCGCACAGAGATGTCACCTCGGCCTCGGTTCCGAAGAATTCGTGCCGGGGCAGGTCCGGCGCCGCCGTGCCGAGGATCGCCTCGACCAGCGTGCTCTTTCCCGCGTTGCGCGGGAGTGCGTAGACGAGGAACGGGTGGCCCGCGGCTCCGATGGTACGAAGCACATCGGCGCCGTTGTCCGTGATTGACCGGTTTGAGACCAGGTCTTGCAGGGTTAACAAGCCGCCTCCTAGTTAGCGATATATCGGGACTATATCGCCGGTATTCGAGTACCGCTACGCCTGTGCCCGGCAGATGTCCGGAGACAGCCGATATCGGGTGACACCCGCGGCTCTCAGCCGACGAAGATGCAGAACGGGTGACCGGCGGGGTCGGCGAAGACGTAGAGCGGCTCCTGCTCGTCGTCCGTTCGATCCAGCCGGATCGTGGCGCCGAGGACGACCGCCCGTTGTCGCTGAGTCTCGAGCTCCTCACGGGTGGAGACGACCGTATCGAGATGGAGCATCTGCGGGACCGTCCCGTCCGGCCAGGAGGACGGCCGGACGTCCTGCGTCTGCTGGAATGCCAGCTGCGGGCCGCCATGTGGATTGCGCAGCACCAGCCAGTCCGCGCCCTGCGGATCGGGTTCGCCAGCCGGCGGCGGAACGTCGGACGCGCGATACTCCAATCCGAACAGTTGGCGATAGAACTCGGCCAATTGGCGGGCATCCGTCGTGTCGAGCACGATCTGGGCGATACGGGGAAATGTCTCTGTCATCGGGCCATGCTGCCACCCGGAGCGCCGTTCCGCGCGCCGACGTACGGATTTTCTGCGCGGTCACCTTTGGTGCGCGTCAGACGTCTGTGCAGTGACCCGGCTCAACCGAAGGCGGAACGTCCACATGCATACGCTTTATATTGTCGTCACGGTCGTCGCTATCGTCCTCAATGCCGGCGTCGCCGCGGCGGATTTCGCCGGGGCGAAGTTCGTACTCGCCAACTCGGCCGAGGTCGGTCTGGCCCCGAAGTGGCTGCCTGCGCTGGCGGCGCTCAAGACCGCCGGAGCGATCGGGCTGCTGCTCGGTCTGCTCGGCAGCCGACCACTGGGAATCGCCGCGGCCGTGGGGCTCGTGCTTTTCTTCATCGGTGCCGTCAGTGCCCATATTCGCGCCCGGGTCTTCTACAACATCGCCTTTCCCGGCGCCTCTCTACTCCTGGCGATCGGGTCGCTGGTGCTTCTCCTGGCACAGTAGGCCTTATGCGGCGACGGCCGACAAACGGTCCGGAGTCCGCAGGTCCTCGAGAATGATGGCCAACCGGGCCCGGCCACGGGCACACCGGCTCTTGATGGTGCCCTCAGCGACCCCGAGAATGCGGGCACTGTCCGCCACCGAATAGCCCTGCAGATCAACCAGAGTGATCGCCGACCGCTGCTCCGCCGGCAGCTCGCCCATCGCAGACTCAACCACCATCGACGTAACCCGCTCGGCGATCTGATCCCGCTTCTCCGTCGGCTCGCCCGGGCCCTCCTCCGGCAGCGACACCGTCGGCCGAGCCTTACGCCGCCGAATGCGATCCAGGCAGGCGTTCACCACGATCCGATGCAGCCACGTCGTCACGGCCGACTCCGCCCGGAACGAACCGGCCGCTCGGAATGCGGAGATCAGTGCGTCCTGCAGTGCGTCCGCGGCCTCTTCCGGGTCTCGCATCGTCCGCAGTGCCACTGCCCACAGCCGATCCCGATGCCGCCGCACCAACACGTCGAACGCGTATCGGTCACCATCAGCGTGGGCGCGCAGCAGCTGGGCATCGGTCAGCTCACCCAGATCGGTCGCTGCTGGGGTCTGTCCGCTGCGTGGGGCGGGGATGCGTTTCGGCTCGAAGCCGTGAGCACGCTGAAGTTCGGGGGTAAGGGTGGTGGGGTGGCTGATCATGATGGGGGTCCTTTGCGTTGGCACGTTTTCCAGCTGCCAACAGCCAACCGGGTCGCCGTGCCAGGAGCCTCCCCAAAACGTGCCTCCGGCCGTGCGCCCCGGATGGATCCGGACGCCGGACGCTGTCCGCTGCGTGGGTGGCCGAGCGGAGCCGCGGACCCGGTTACAGGTGCCATCGGCGTATAGGCACTCACCGCGACCACTGCCCACTATCTGTAGCGTCCTGAGAGCGGTCTGCAGATGCTGCATAAGCCTTATCCAGCAAGGGGTGCACGCCACGACTCGATATGCGCACACGTGGAGAATATATTTTCGACCGGGCCGCTGGCGGGCCTAAAATGTCAGACCATTGTCTTACGGTGCTGTTATGAGTTCGACGACGACATCGCCTCCGGATGTGGTGTCGGCTGCGCTGGAATTGATCGACGCCGCGACGGATTTGTTGCTATCCGCCGATGTGTGGCGGATGCCGGGTCAGGCACAGGCTGATGCGCTGGCGAGCGCGGAGCGGATCTCCCGCCGATTCGACTATGGCACGTTGCGGCTGCTCGCCGATTTCCACAACCGGGATATCGCGGGCGAGCAGGCCGGTTTGTCGACCCGGCAGTTCCTGCGCGCCAGGTTGCGGATCTCTTCCAGCGAGGCGATCCGGCGGCTCCACGCCGTCCGCGAGTTGGTGCCCGGACTATCTCCCTCCGGGAAAACCGTTGAGCCGGAATTGCCTACCACCGCGGCCGGTGTCGCCGCGGGTGACATATCGGCCGAGCAGGCGCAGATCATCAGCAGCGCCATCCGCCGCCTGCCGACCGGGCTGGACTCAGCCACTCGAGTTGCGGCCGAGAAAACCCTCGCCACTCAGGCCCGCAAGCTGGATCCGGCCGACCTCAAGGCCGTGGCCCGACGGCTACACCTGCACCTGAATCAGGACGGAAATCTGCCGGACGACAAACCGTCCCGCCGGGAATTGTCATTCCGTCGGGATATCGACGGCACCGACATTATCCGCGGACGCCTCGACCCTGAGGCCTCCGCCACCGTCCAGGCAGCTCTCGCACCTCTGATGCAGCCACGACCCGCCGAGGACGGTGTGCGGGACCCGCGATCACCAGGCCGGCGCTGCGCCGACGCGCTCGTGACGTTGAGCGAGCAGGCGTTGGGACGCGGCGACCTGCCGACGGTCGCCGGAGAGAGACCACACGTCACCGTCAGCATCACGCTCGACGACCTACGCGATGCGACAGGTCAGGGCACGCTGAATACCGGCACCGAGATCAGCCCGGAGTCGGCCCGGCGGATCGCCTGCGACGCCTCGATCATCCCGATCGTGCTCGGCAGCAAGGGCGAGCCATTGGATATCGGTCGAGCGAGTCGAGTGATCCCGCCCGGCATCCGGCGTGCAGTGGTAAGCAGAGACGTCGGCTGCGTCCATGCCGATTGCGACCAGCCAGCAAGCCACTGCCACATTCATCACGTGCGCCACTGGGCCAACGGCGGTGCCACTGCGCTGGGCAATCTGGTGCTCCTGTGCCCCAGACACCACTGGATGATCCATCACGACAATTGGCGAATCACCTTCCTGCACGGCAAACCGCACGTCATTCCGCCACCGCTCATCGACCCACTGCAACGACCCCGAAGAAACCTCAGATATCACCCGCACCACCTCAACGAATAACGCTCTGTCATTCCGGGAGCGCATGGCGGGTCGGGACACCCGGGCAACGGTGGGCTGGCCGGTCAGGGACGTCCTGGTCCCGCCAGGCCGTCGAGGCGGCGCCGGGCCGATAGCCTGATCGGAACGGGAACACCCCCACGAGACAAGGAGCTCCCCGATGCCACACCTGCTGCATCTCGACTCATCCGCCGCCGGTGACGCGTCCCGTTCACGGGCCATCACGGCGGCCTTTGCCGAGGCGTGGCGCTCGCGCGGGGACGACTACACGATCACCTACCGCGACCTGCACCGTGACCCGCTGCCGCACCTGGCCGATGCCGAGTTGCACTTCGCGCCGGAGTTCCGCCGCGGCGATGCGGCGCCGCCGGCTGAGGCCGAGACGCTACAGAAGGCAGTGCTCGCCGAGCTGTTCGCCGCCGACGTGTTGCTCGTCGGCGCACCGATGTACAACTACTCGCTGCCCTCGACCCTGAAGGCGTGGGTCGACAACATCCACGTGCTGGGTGTGACCACCCCGGTCGAGGCGCAGGCCCAGTCGCTCGTTGGCCGTCCGGCCGTGGTGGTGTCGAGCCGGGGCGGGTTCTACGGCGAGGGGTCGCCGACGCCCGAGTGGGACCACGCCGTGCCCGTACTGGAAATCGTGCTCGGCTCCGCGCTCGGCATGGAGGTGACCGTGCTGCGGGCGAGCCGGACCCTGTCCGACCGGCTGGAGTCGCTGCGGCCGATGGCGGACGAGGCCGCCCAGGACCTGGCCCGCGCAAAGGACGAGGCCGTACGACTGGCGGGTCTGCTGGGCTGAGCTTGACCCTGACGTTGCGTGAGGCTCGAGGATGAGCCCATGGCCAACTACTACCCCGCATTCGACATCAGCCCGGTGCCCGTTCCCGCGCTCGACGCGCAACCGCCCGAGGTCTATCGGGGCATCTACGGCATGCCGATGTTTCTCACCGTGCCGACGTCCGATCTGGCGGCGTCCGCCGACTTCTGGATCCGCGGCTTCGGCTTCATCGACCTGTTCTCGATCCCCGGCAAGTTCACCCACCTTCGGCGCTGGGCGTTCCAGGACGTTCTCCTGGTGCCGACGGGACAGCCGGCCGAGGCACCCTCGGTGAGGGTCAGCTTCTCCTGCGTGCTGAGTCAGATCGACGAAATAGCCGCGGCCTGCGAGAAACTGCTTCCCGGCTGCACCATTGGCCCGCGGCAAACCCCGTGGAACACAGTGGACGTGGAAGTGATCACTCCGGAGAAGGCACGGGTCGTGCTGACCGCCGCCCGTCCACTCGACCCGGACAGCACCGAAGCGCGCAATCTGGCCGCCGTAGGCATCAAGATTCCAGGGAAATGAGAGCGGACCGCAGACCGATCTCACTGCTGCCAGACTGGACGGCATGACGAACCGCGGCGACGCCGTGGCCCCCGACGGCCTGACCGTCGGGGCCACGGCCGCGCTCGTCGGCGTAACCGTCCGTACGCTGCATCATTGGGACTCGACGGGTCTCGTCCGACCGTCCGAGCGCACCCCCAGCGGCTACCGGCTCTATTCGGCGGCCGACGTCGCTCGCGTCCACCGGGTGCTCATCTACCGCGAACTCGGCCTGCCTCTCGAGGCCATTCGAGAACTCCTGGACGCACCGGCCACCGACGCCACCGGGCCACTGCGGGAACAGCGGACCCAACTCGTCGAACGCATTTCGCAACTGCAGGGAATGGTCGATGCGGTCGACCGCATGATCGAAGCCACCAGTGCCGGCATTCTGCTGTCGGCCGAGGAACAGGTCGCGATCTTCGGCACGGACTGGCAGCCGTCATGGGCCGCCGATGCGCATGATCGTTGGGGGGACACGGCGCAGTGGACTCAATACGCCGAGCGCTCGGCCGACCGGACCGCCGACGACTGGCAACAGATCGCAGCCGACGTCACCGCTCTCGACAATGACCTGGCTGCCGGGAAACGCGCGGGCGTCAGTCCCGGCAGTGCCGAGGGAAATACCCTCGCCGAGCGACACCGGGCGACGATCGGCGCGTATTTCGACTGCACCCATTCCATGCACGTGTGCCTGGGACGCAAATACGTCACCGACCCCGGTTTCGCGGCCCACTACAACGGCATCGAGCCCGGCCTCAATACCTGGCTACGGGACATCATCAATGCCAACGCCAGCGAGCACGGTGTCAACCCCGACACCGCGACCTGGTTATAACAGTTACCCCGTTCCGCCGCCGATCCGGCGTAGCACGTCCTGAATGAACGGCGCCTTTCCGGCTCGGTACGCCGGCCGGTCTTCGGCGACGTGCAGATGGTGGCTGCGATATTCAATGTGCGGATGGCAGACCGACCACTTTCGCACCGAACTATCGCCGGGCTCGGGGGCCGCCACCCATCCCACCTCGGCCAGCAGGGGCAACATCTCCGCGCCCCGCTCGTAATTCTCGACGCGGGCCAACATATCGATGATCGGCTTCGCCGGAAGGCCGGGCACGGACGTGCTGCCGATGTGTTCGATCGGCCCAATCAACCACGGCTCCAGCACCTGTACAAGCCGGTCCCGCTGCTCGGCAAACAGCACCGGCCACGCCGGGGTGCGTCGTCCACCGACTGCATCGCGAGCGACATATTCGGCAGGGCGTCGACCAGACCTGTGTACTGTTCCTCGCCGGGCTCGACCCTTGTCTTGACGCCGAGCGCCGCCGACCAGAAGGCCGCCGATTGTCCGGCCGCGTCCGTCGGTGAGTCAATCAGGATCGTGGAGAGCCGGCTGCGATGCATTGCGCCACTCTAACGGCGGAACTACCTGCCGGCGACGTCCTTTTTTGGCTGCATATGCCGAACATTCATCAACTCCACGGTCGCCGTGCCGTCGATGACCTCGACGGCCACATGACTGTCGCGCTTGTCGTACGCCCGCGCACTGAGCGCGACACCGTCCACATAGAGCGTCATGATCGAGTCATCGACGATCACCTGGATGTCGTACGACCCGTCCGCCGCCGGACGCAGAGGGCGCTCGTGACCACGCGATTCGTACTGAAACCAGGGGTAATTCGGCACCTTATCGAAGACGACACGACCCTCAGCCACGAGGAAGGTGAACGCATAGCCCTCGCCGGTCGCCGGATCGACGGCGAGCTGGATAGAGAAACTGCGGGTGCCCTCGGTCACGGAGACCTTGGCCGACACCAGGTACGGCTCGCTCAGCTCGTCGCCGACCACCCCGGTGCGCCGTCCGTCCGGTGCCGCAATCATCAGGTCCTTGTCGATCATGGCGTACGGATCCACGAACGCGGCGAGCACACTCTCTGGCACCCGTACCGCGAGCGAGCCGTCCGCGCGTTGCCAGACCTCGTGCACCACGAGCGTGCCGCCCCATTGCTCGGCACCGAGATCGGTGTCGCCTTCTTTCGTCGGCACCCAGCCGAAGAGATATCGGTGCTCGCCGTCCGATGCGGACCGGGCCGCGTAATAGGCGCGCCCGTCAAATGCGTCGTCGACCGGCGCCGACCACGGCCCCTGCAGCGAATGGCTCATCCGATACACGGTCTTGCTCTTGTCGCTGTATTCCGTGGTGAGCAGATACCACCAGTCGCCGATTCGGAAGAGATCCGGCATTTCATGCATGCTGTAAATACCCGGGGCCCAGAAATCGCCCTGGAATTCCCAGCTTTCGAGGTCGGCCGAGGTGAACCACACCGTACGGCCGGTCCGTACCTCGGCCCCGTCCAATCGGGCGCCCAGAATCATCAGCCAGCGATCCTGCTCGTCATCCCACAGCACGAACGGGTCGCGCCAGTTGTCGGGGTCATACCCCTGCTCGGGCCCGACCACCTCCCGACCGGTCTTCGTCCACTGCACCAGGTCGTCGCTCGTGGCCAGCATGAGCACCTGGGCCGGTTTTCCGGCACCGGCGAAATCCCGATTGAAACCGGTATACATCGCGTAGTAACTGCCGTTCGCGGCAAATACACTACCGGCGAAGATGAACTGGTCCTGCGCATTGTCCGCACCGCGCGGGACGACCTCGCCGAGATCGACATAGTCCACGAAATCGGTCGTCCGGGCCAGCGCCCAGCCGAACGGCTCACCGAACGGACCGGGGCGGCGGGTGTCCCGCTGGTGAAACAGCTGGAAGGCGCCGTCCGCGTAGACCGGCATGCAGTCGCCGAACCAAGTATCGGGGTGCTGGTAGTGCAGAGCTGGCACAGGAGTTCCTTCGCGGGGTTGAACGGGCGTCGTGCCTGGTCCGACGAGTATGCAGCGATCGGTCCAGCAGCGGCAGCCATCGGCGATACTTTCCGACGACCGGTAGCGGACTGTGAGGATCAACGCCAGTCGGCCCGGCGTAGATCAGAGCTGTTCCGTACCTCACGCAATATCGCGATAAGTGCCACCGTTGTCGACGACGAGAACGGGAAGTGCCCGTCAACTCGGCCAGGAGGCCGGTCATGACCACTTCAAGCTTCCACCTCGTGGTGGGCGTAGACGACAGCAAAGCCAGCTACGAGGCGGTTCGGTTCGCCGCCACAATCGCCGGACAACACGAAAACGCCAAACTCACCCTCGTATTCGTCGAAAAGGCGTCGATGCTCGGCACTGTGTCGGCTGACGCCGCCGTCGCGGTCCGCGAAATGTGGAACGCCATCGATGCGGACATCCTGAAGTACATACACAGCGAGCTCGACGGCCGCAAACTCAGCTGGGAGTACCGGCGGCTACACGGCGAGCCGGCCGAGGAGATCGATGCCGTCGCCAAGGAACTCGATGCGGACGCGATAGTCGTCGGCCGGGCCAGCCACCGCGCGGTGCACGGCCCGCTCGGATCCATTCCGGTGCGGCTCGCCCATTCCGCGCCGGTTCCGGTCGTCATCGTCCCCTGACGCCGAGCGCGCGGGGGCTATTCGTCGACGCCTGGCGCGTGGAACCAGACGTACGCTCCGTAGCCCATCGGCACGGCCATGCCTGCGAGCAGGGCCCCCAGCAGGCCGACCCCACTCCATCCGAGGTTCAGCGTGCCGAGCACCGCGAGGGTCACGGCGACCCCGGCCGTCAGGGCCGGGCTGAGCCGCGGATGGGTGGGTTCGTCAGCGGCGCGGGCCAGGGTGAGCTGCTGGGCCGCGATCCCGAGCAGGCCCAGAACCACACTGCCGACCAGGATGTAGCGGCTCGCGTCCGGGAGGGAGCCGCCGACGCTTCCGGCCACGGCCAACGTGATCCCGACCCCGGTCGCCGTGATCGCGGTCAACGTGACCAGGTGCAGGTAAACCCAGATCAGCGCGGTCAGGAAGACCGGCTTGGGAGCGCGGCGCGCCACGAAATCGAAATAGATCCACCACAACGAGAACCCGAGCGCCAGTCCGAGACCACCGGCCACGGCTCCGGTGACACTCAGCTCACCCCGTTGGCGCAGCTCGGACAGGCCGACAATCACGCCCGCGACCGATTCGCCCAGCACGATGATGGTGAACGCCGCGAATCGCTCCGGGAATTTCGAGGTCGACAATCTGGGCAGCGCCGATTGCAGCGTTGTGGTGAACCACGGCGTCGCGATCTCCGCCAGCACCGCGACGGTGAACAACGCCACCCGAAGGCCACCATCCGTCGCGAAACTGGCGACGACTATCACCGTCCCCAAGGCGAACCCGGCGTGGAAGCGGACCGCGACCGGGCGGAACTCCGGTACGTGGAACCCGGCGCGGGCCCAACTCAGCTGATTGACCAGCCGCGCCAGCAGGTACGCCACCGCGAATCCGACGTACGTATCCTGGAGCCCTTCTTCGGCGAATACGGCCAATCCGGCAACAGGCAGCATCGAGGCAAATGTCAACAGCCGATTTTCCAGCCCGTCGGACTCGAACCGCTCGGTATAGAAGGTGAAACCGTTCCACACCCAGAACACGGCCAGGAACTGCACGACGAACCGCAGCACATCCGTCGGCCCGTGGTGGCCGCCCAGATGATCGGCCAGCCGGGAGATCACGACGACGAAGACCAGGTCGAAGAACAGCTCCAGCGAGCCGACCGCACGGTCCTTCTCGAAATCCTCGTCGCGCCGCAACGCCGGTCGCTGCCACATCAGCCGACGTTCAGTCATGGCTCCCCGTTCGATCCGGTCCGCGGTCAGGACCCTAACCTGAGGTGACGTGTCGATCTGGCTGATCCCGTTCGTCGCACAGGCGACGGACACTCCGACCGGCACTTCGATCGAGAAACGGGAGCCCACCATGGCAGCTACCTCGTGGCCCAGCGGCATCAGCGCGATCACGCTGTTCGCCGAGGATCTGGACGCGGCGAAGCAGTTCTACCGGGACGTGTTCGGCCTGGCCGCGGTGTTCCAGGACGAAAACTCGGCGGTCTTCGATTTCGGAAACACGATCATCAACCTGCTGCGAGCCACCGAGGCGACGGCTCTCATCGAGCCGGCGGCGGTAGCGCCGGCCGAGGCCGGGGCCCGCGCCCAGTTCACCATCACGGTGCACGACGTGGACGCCACCTGCGCCGAGCTGACCCAACGCGGAGTACAGCTGCTCAACGGCCCGATGGACCGACCGTGGGGCATCCGTACCGCCGCGTTCCAGGACCCCGCCGGCAATGTCTGGGAAATCGCCAAGTAGCCGGCACCGTTCCAACTCCGTCTGCACCCATGACAAATGTCCCGGGTCGGTGCTGGGAGATCGCACTACCGAGCCCACACCGCCGAGACCAACATGGTCAGCATGAAAACTCGTAACCAGCACACCCAGTCCACAGCAGACACTCAGCCCCAGGACGGCCGGATCACCGAGTCGGCGCTGAGTCATCCGCGCACCGCAGCGGCGTTCCGTACCACCAAGCGTCTCGTCGGCTGCTATCTCGGCCTCAGCGTTCTCACGCTGGTGGCCATCTTCCTGCTGCGCAACCACCACTCCGAGGTGAATTCCACCGTCTGGATCCGCGGCAGCATTGTCGCCGCCACCGCCGTGCTGATGTTCGCCTTCGCCAGCCGCGCGGCCTGCGGTTCCCGCGACGGGTACCGCCGGGTCCGGATCATGTCGGCGATCATGGTGGTGGCCATCGCGGTCATCATCTCGCTCCCTGGATTCATCCCGGTGTGGATGAAGATCGAACAGGGCGCCTGCGGACTGCTCCTGATCGGCGTCGTCGCCGTCGTCAACGGCAAGCACCTGCGATCGCTCTTCGGCACCAAGTAGCGTGTCGGTCATGCAGGAAGCCGGGCATGAGCCGGCGGGCGCCGCAACCGCGGACGTCCCGCAGCCCTGGACCCAGGGATGGCGGCGGTTGATCCTGGCCGCCGGCATGCTCGCCTATCCCGCCGTGACGGCATCCGGAGTGTCCCAATACTCCAGTGGTGCGGCCGCCGTCGCCGGATATCTGATCCTGGTCGGTTTCTCCTGCTGCTACCTGTTGGCCGTCGTCGCGGCGACCGCCCTGCGCTGGACCCGGTTCTGGCTGCTGCTCGGCGGCATGGCCGTCCTGTTCGGGGCGGCACTGCCCTTCGCGCACGAGCAGGCGTTCTTCCTGTACGCCGTCGTCGCCGCGCTGGCCATCGTGCTGCTCCGCCGACGGGCGGTGCCGGTGATGCTCATCGGTGCGGTCGCCAGCATCGTCGTGCCGTGGGCGGTGCCGTCCTGGCACACCGGGCCCGGCTGGGTCCAGGCCGTCATGATTGTGTTCACCGCGCTGCCGGCGTACGCGTACTCCGAGATCACCCGGGCCAACAGTGCGCTGATCGTGGCCCGCGCCGAGATCGCCCAGCTGGCGTCGGAGGCCGAGCGAAACCGGATCGCGCGCGACCTGCACGACCTGCTCGGCCATTCCCTCACCGCCATCACCGTGAAGGCCGGCCTCGCCCGCCGGATCGGCGCGACCGACGCGTCCCGATCGCTCCAGGAGATCGCCGAGGTCGAGGAATTGTCCCGGCAGGCACTCACCGACGTACGCGCCGCGGTGTCGAGCTATCGGGACGTCACGCTGGTCGGCGAATTGGCCCGGGGTCGGGAATTGCTCAGAGCCTCCGGTGTCGTGGCCGACCTGCCGAAGGCGACCGACGTCGTCGACGCCGCGCACCAGGAGCTCCTCGCCTGGGCCGTCCGGGAGGGACTCACCAACGTGGTCCGGCACGCGCACGCCACCAGGTGCACGGTCACGCTGCTGGCGTCAGCAGTGGAGATCCGTGATGACGGCGTGGGTGGCGCCGGCTCCGCCGGGAACGGCCTCACCGGGCTTCGGGAGCGGGTCGCCGTGGCCGGCGGCCGCGTGGAGGCCGGCCCGTTGAGCCCGCGGGGATGGTGCCTGCGGGTCACTCTCGATCCACTGGTCGGAGCGCCCGCATGACCATTCGACTGTTGCTCGCCGATGACCAGGAACTGGTCCGCAGCGCACTGTGCGCCCTGCTCGAGCTGGAGGAGGACTTCGAGGTCGTCGCCTCGGTCGGGCGCGGCGACGAGGTGGTCGACGCGGCCTGCGAGCAGCGGCCCGATGTGGCGTTGCTCGATATCGAGATGCCCGGCCTGGACGGGCTGGCCGCGGCGGCGGTGCTCGCCACGCAATTGCCGCATTGCAAGGTGGTCATCCTCACCACCTTTGGCCGGGCCGGATATCTGCGCCGGGCGATGGAGGCCGGCGCCGTCGGGTTCGTCGTCAAGGACGCTCCGGCCGAGGTGCTCGCGGACGCGGTGCGCCGCGTGATGGCCGGCGAACGCGTCATCGACCCGGCGCTGGCCGCATCCACGCTGGCCGCCGGAAAATCGCCCCTGACCCCCCGCGAACGCGACGTGCTCACCGCGGCCCGCTCGGCCGTCACGGTCGCCGAAATCGCGGCGAAGCTCTACCTGTCGGAGGGCACCGTCCGGAATTACCTGTCCGCCGCGATTACGAAGACCTCGGCGCGGAATCGGCTGGATGCACTGCGGATCGCCGACGAACGCGGCTGGTTGTAGCCGAAATCGG
>DATAVB010000017.1:0-20121 GCA_036267955.1 Mycobacteriales bacterium
TTTCGGTCCCGCGGACATCGGGCCGATGATCAAGCCGCTGTGTGCGGAATTGGGACGCCGGCTGGCCGACACCGATGTCGTCCCGACCGGCCAGCTCACCTGCTATTACGAGAAATCCGCGGACGATTCGGTCATCGTGCACGCCGCGGTCCCGGTGGGCAACGAGCCGACCAGACTAAACGGGCTGACCGTCGCCGAATTGGCCGGAGCCGACCGTGCGGTCGCGATCGTGCACCGCGGCTCGATGGACGACGTGCTGTCGTCCTGGCAGACGATGGCGCGCTGGATCGACGCCAACGGGCAGCGGTCCACCGGGTGTCCGCGCGAGCTGTATCTCGAATGCCCCGAGGACCCGGACCAGTGGGTCACCGAGCTGCAGGAGCCGATCGAATAGTTTCAGCGGCTTCTCGACCCACCGCCAGCCCCGCAGTTGATCATGCGGAAAGGGTTCTTCCGTACGGCGTGTCACGGACCCTTTCTGCATGATCACCGGGGCCCGGGGGAGAATCAGCGGCCGAGGGTGCGAACCGAGGGCGTCGGCTGACCGGTCGCGATATCCACCGCGTAATAGCGGTAATCGGTGTCGGCGGTGAAGCTGGTCGTCCAATGCCCGGCGGCGTCGGCCCGCACCGTGCGGCGCATGACGTAGCCACCGGCATTGCGGCGGTGGAACCAGATGTGCAACACGGCGCGGGGACGGCCTATCCCACGAATGGTCGCCTTATGTCCGGCGCGGACGTGACTGGGTCCGCTGATTGTCGAGACGATCCGGGTCAGGGCCGGCCGCGAGGTGCTGGTGCCGGACGTCGCGTAATAGAGGTAGTCCTCGTCCGCGTGGTACGTCGTGGTCCAGACTCCGAAGGCGTCGGCCCGGACCGTACGGCTCTTGACGTAGCTGGATGCGCCCCGGCGATGGAACCAGACCGAGACGGTGGCACCGGCCGGAGCCGTCCCGGTGATGGTGACCGGATGTCCGAGATACGCATAGGCGGGCCCGTCCACGGTGGCGACCGGCGGCCGGAAGGCGATGATCTCCGGGGTATTGATATCCACGGTCGAGTAATACAAGGTGCCGTGCGAGACGATCGGTGGACCGGACGGGATCGAGCCGAGCGTGCTGTAGGTGCCTGACCACAGTGGACGGCAGCGCGCCTTTCCGCAGCCGTCGAGGGCGAATGCCGCGACGCCGATGCCATCGGATCCGTCGGTGGCGAAGATTGTCTGACCGGCCACCGCGACGAACGCGCCCCGCGGTCCGTACCCGCGCCACAGCGTTTTTCCGCTGGCAATATCGAGGATGGCGATCGACGGCGTGCCGGCCGGCTGCTCGAGGCCGAGCACGACGTACCTTTTGGTGAGGGCCACGCTGGTGGCGCCGGGATAGTCTTTGTTTACCCAGAGTGGTTTACAGGTCGGTTGACCGCAGCCGCCGGCCGGCATTGCGACGACGGACTGGTTACCCGTGACTATGCCGCGACTGCCCATGATGCGGGGGATGGCATGGCCGCTGTCGTAATGCCACAACACCCGACCGGTGACGGCACTGAAAACGGCCGAGCCGGAGCCGGTCGCGGCATACAGACGTTCGTCGGAATAGCTGAAGCTCGACCCGACCGTATCGGCCGGAGCTCTGGACGCGCCCCGCTTCCAGAGCACCTTTCCGGTGGCCGGGTCCAGAGCGACCGCGAGGCCGCCGTCGAAGGAGGCATAGATCCGTCCGTTGCCCACGGTCGGCGATCCCCACGGTTGATACTGGTCGGTGAAGGAGCCGTACGTCGTCCAGCGGACCTTTCCAGTGGCCTGGTCGAGGGCCACGACGCCCGAGGTGATTCTGCCGTGGACCGTGGTGCGGTCGGTGGAGACGTAGAGCAGGCCGCCCGAGGCGGCGATTCCCCAGCTCCGGCTGTCGTTCCAGCTCCACAGTTTTCGGCCCGTAAGGGCATTCAGTGCGGTGACGCCACCGTCCAGTTCGTTCACGAACAGCCGCTGCGCCGCCACGATCGTGGTGCTGAAAAGCCCGCCTGCTCCACGGCTCGTCCACGCGGCTTTCATCGAATGCACGTTAGCGGGGGTAATAGCCGATTCCGCGCGGTTGTCGCCGGAGAGGCTGGGATCGTTGGCGATGCCGGGCCAGTCGCCGGCCGAGGACCCATCGTTGGCCGCCGGCAGCGGATTCGCCGCGTCGGCCGAGGGAGCGGCGAGCATCAGCGCGATGAACGTGGTCAGGCACAGCACGACCAGCTTGCGCACGAACACTCCTCGACGACGTGCCGACACAATTCGGCCTGGTCGACCATTCCGCGGTCGGGTCTCATCGGCGCGTCGCATGTTAGTCGCTCTGCGCAATCGCACTGACGTCGCGGGGCCGATCCGCGGATGCGGGAAATTCGTGTCGGAATCGCAGCTGCAGGACCGGTTCTCCGATATCGGTCAAGGGGACACGGCGGGTAGGAAATACCCCGACCGAAACCGGGCGCTCACTATTCAGAATTCGGATATGCTCGGCCGCAATGTTGGATTTACCGATGCAGCGCGGAGCGGGCCATCGCCTGTGGGTGATGATGGACGGGCCCGCCGGCGCCGGGAAATCGACGCTGGCGGCCGCGCTCGCCGGCGCATTCCGGGCCGCCGGACATCGAGCCGACCTGTTCGGTGAGGAAGAACTGTTCACCCGCGCCGAGTTCAGCGACGTCGCCCAGGGTTTCCGGACCAAAGAGTTCGCCCGCCCGGTTGGATTCGAGAAGGCCTACGCCGCGTACCTTTCCGGACTGGGCGAGGACTGGGCCGTCTTCGACTGGTCGGCCGCCGGTATGGCTGGTGATCTTGACTGGGCGCTGCAGGACCGGGCCCGATACGTCGCCCATCTGCGCCGCGTGCCGCAACTGGATCCGACCCGGAGCCTGATCCTGCTCATCCTCGTGGTGCCCGCGCGGGTGGCGACGGAGCGCGCCGCGGCGCAACGTGGGCGGACTTGGCTGAACCGGTACGACCACCTCGCCGTGACCGGCGGGTTCAGGGGCCCAGACGAGATGGAACGGATCATCGCCCGCGCCGAATACCAACTGACTCCGGCCGCGGCAGAACGCGCCGCGGCAGCGGAAGCCGGCTGGACGATCGTCGAACTGGACGCGGCACGCCCCGCAACTGTCGTTGCGCAGCAGGCGCTCGAGGCGATTGCGAGCCGCCTTCAGGTGGCGAGGTCGGCGGCGCGGGATTCCAGATAACGCTGCTCGGGCAGGCTGAGGGTGCGGCGGGCCGCGAGTTGGTAGGCGGCGCGAGCCGCCTCGCGGTCCCCGGCGAGATCGAGCAGATGGGCGCGGACGGCATCGACCCGGTGGTTTTCGGCGAGGGCCGGATCGGCCTCGACAGTGGCGAGTTGCGCGAGACCTTCGGCCGGCCCGTGCACCATAGCGAGCGCGACGACGCGGTTGAGGGTGACCATTGGGCCGGGCGCAAGCTGGTCCAGCAGTTCGTACAGTCCGAGGATCTCCCGCCAGTCGGTCTCCTCCGCACTGGCCGCATCGTCATGTACGGCGGCGATCGCGGCCTGCAACTGGTACGGCCCGATCCGCGCGCTGGCCAGTGTTGCGCTGATCAGCTCGATCCCCTCGGCGATGGCCGCGGAATCCCAGAGCGCCCGATCCTGCTCCAGGAGCGGAACGAGGGCACCGTCCGGGGCGGTCCGGGCCGGGCGGCGCGCGTCGGTGAGCAGCATGAGAGCCAGCAATCCGGCGACCTCGCCGTCGGTGGGCCGCCGGTCTCGCACCTGACGGGTCAGCCGGATCGCCTCGGCGGTCAGCTCGATCCGGTGCAGCGCCGCCCCGGAGGTCGCGGTGTAGCCCTCGTTGAAAATCAGATACAGCACATGCAACGCGGCGAACATCCGTTCGGAATACTCATCCTCCGGTGGCATTCGGAATTCCGCGCCGGTGCTCTTAATGCGCTGTTTCGCCCGGCTGATGCGTTGTCCGATCGTCGTTTCCGGCACCATAAATGCGCGGGCGATTTCGGCCGTGGTCAGTCCGCCGACCGCGCGCAGGGTCAGCGCCACCTGTGACACCGGGCTCAACGCTGGATGGCAGCACAGCAACAACAGGGTGAGGGTGTCATCGACCGCGGCGCCGGGCTCGGTGTCCGTCGGCGCCATCGAGGCGACGGTCTCCTCGCGGGCCTGGCGGGCGGAGTCCTTGCGCCACAGCTCAATCCGTCGGCGCGAGGCCACCGTCACCAACCAACCGCGCGGGTTCTGCGGGATCCCGCCGGCTGGCCACTGGACGGCCGCGGCGAGCAGCGCCTCCTGCACCGCGTCCTCGCAGGTGTCGAAGCCGCCGTAGTGCCGGACGAGCCTGGCCAACACCTGCGGCGCGAGTTCGCGCAACAACTGGTCGACCGTCGGCCCGCTCACCACCGCACCCGAAGCGGGATCACAGCCCGTACTGGCCCAGATCCCGGACCGGTCGCACCTCGATCGTGCCGATCTGCGCCTCCGGTATCCGCGCGGCATAACCGATCGCCTGATCGACGCTGGCGCAGTCGATGACGTAGAAGCCGGCCAGGTGTTCCTTGACCTCGGCGAAGGGACCGTCGGTGGTCAGGGTGCGCCCGTCGCGGACCGAGACGCTCCTGGTCTGGTCAGCATCGGCGAGCGACTCGTGCGCGATCGACGCGCCCGCCGCCTCGAGGTCGTTGTTGAGCGCGACGTAGCCGCCGACAGCGTGCGTACGCTCGGCGTCCGACATCGCGTCCCAGACGTCCTGCGACGCCGGATTGCGGTAGATCAGCAGCAGAAACTTCACACCGGCACCTCCACGACGGACCGTACTACGTGCGACTGGCGAAGAGCTCCAGAAAGAGCCCGGCGCTGTAGAGATCGGGCCTGGCGCCGAGAACGCGGCTCATTTCCATGATCGTGACCGCGTTATGCCGGTCGTAGCCGGCCCAACGCAGACATGACCTTCAAGGCGCACGAGAAGAGCACCGGCGCAGGCGGGCCACCGAGATAAACCTCAGACCGCGACCGGCTCCCGGTCGGTCGGAGCGCCCAGTTCCGCGATCGGGCGCATGTTCCGGATCCCCCGGCTGAGCGTGGCCGCGACCGCTGCGACGGCCAGAACCGCCGCGCACGCGATGATCGCGGTTCGCCCACCCCAGGTCTCCACGAGCAGACCACCGGCGAGCGGAGCGAGCGGCTGAATACCACCGACGAACAGCATCAGCACACTGGAAACCCTGCCCTGCAGGCGATCGGGTGTGATGGCAAGTTGATAGCCGAACACTGCCGCATTCGCCGCGGGAGCAAGCAACAGCGCGAAAACCAGCGGAAGCACAACCAGGTACGAGCCGGTGAACGCCGCCATGGCTGCGATCAGGATCGCCAGCGCCCAGAACAGGCTGATGATCAGCACCGGATCCGAGATCCGGCGGCGCATCAGCGGAGTGAGAAATGCCCCGACGAGCCCGCCGACCGCGATAGCCGATTCCGCGACGCCGATCAGGGCCGGCGACATGCCCTGCCGCTGCAGCACCACGATCAGCACAAACATGATGCAGGTGATGGCTGCATTCAGCGGCGGCGCGATGATCGCCACCGCCCGCAGGAACGGATCGCGAACGACGAGCCGGATTGCCTCGCCGATCTCCCGGCTCCACGGCCCCCGCTGGCTGCGATCCCGATGTTCCTGCAGTGGTTTGCGGATAAGCAACACCGCGAAGAAGGAGATGACAAACGAGATGGCATCCAGCCCGAACGGCAACGCGCGTGCGACTCCGAATAATGCGCCGCCGGCGGCAGGTCCGGCGAGATCGGCGCCGTGACCGCGTCCCTCGTTCAGGGCCATGGCCGACGGCAACTGGCTGACGGCCACGATATGGCGGAGCGCGGCCCGCTCGGCGGTCCGGAACACGGGGCCGGCGGCGGCACCGATGACCGAGGCCGCGACGATCATCCAGAGCCGTGCCTCGCCGGTCAGGATCAGCCCGGCGAGGCCGCCCACCGCGGCGCACTGGAGCGCCTGACAGGCCAGCATGACCCGGCGCCGGTCGAAGCGGTCGACGATGGTGCCCGCGGGCAGTTGGCAGGCGACGGAGGTGACACCCGAGACGGTCCCCACCAGCCCGGCCCGGGCCGCCGAGCCGGTGAGAGCCAGGACCAGCAGCGGATACGCGAGATATGAGGCGCCCGAGCCGAACATCGACAGGGTCTGGCTGACCCACAGCCGGCGGAAGTCCCGGTTGGGGGACAGCGGGATCGGCGTCATGCAACCAACAACGGAGCTGCCCGGCAGGTGTTGGCTGGTGACCGCCGGGATGCGTTACAGTGCCGATCATGTACGCGAAGCTGCAGGCATGGTGGCGCGCCGACTGAGGCGCCCACCCGTACTCGCGTACACCCCATGGCCGCCTCGTCCGAGGCGGCCATTACTGTCAGTAGGCCGGTTCGGTCGATTCCGCATCCCGAACCCGGAGGACCGATGTCCGACCTGCTCCGCACCCTGATCCACAACGTGATCCACGATCTTGATCCCGGCCCGTTCGCCGTGCTGCGCCGGGAGGAGGGTCCCGGCGTCGAGGTGCTGCTCGGCGACGTCGTGGACGTCGACCGGCTCGCCGATATCCCGCTTGTACAAGGCGATGCACCGGGTCCGCAGGTGCTTGCGATGGTGCCCTACCGGCAGATCACCGAACGCGGCTTCGTCTGCCACGACGACAAGGCGCCGCTGCGCTGCCTGCTGGTCCGCGAGTCCGAGGTGCTCGATCTCGATACGGCCCTGGACCTCCTGCCGGACGCGCCGGTCGAGGTGACCGGGCGCGGTTTCGACATCGACGACGGCGTGTACGCCGACATGGTGGGCCGGGTGGTCCGGGACGAGATCGGCCGTGGTGAGGGCGCCAACTTCGTCATCCGCCGGGATTACCTCGCCCACACTCCGCTGCCGGCGCACCGGGCCGCATTGGCCCTCGTACGGCGGCTGCTGCTCGGCGAACCCGGCGCCTACTGGACCTTCGCCGTACATGCCGGCGACCGGACGATGGTCGGCGCCACCCCGGAACGGCACGTCAGCGTGCTGGACGGGCAGGTCCTGATGAATCCGATCAGCGGCACCTACCGATATCCGGCCGAAGGCCCGTCGGCCGACGGGCTGCGGCGATTCCTCGACGACCCGAAAGAGACCGACGAGTTGTTCATGGTTGTGGACGAGGAACTGAAGATGATGAGCCAGATCTGCGATCGCGGGGGACAGGTGCTCGGCCCCTACCTGAAGCAGATGAGCGCGCTGGCGCATACCGAATACCTGCTGACCGGGCGCACCGAGCTCGATGTGCGGGATGTGCTGCGGGAGACGATGTTCGCCGCGACCGTCACCGGGTCACCGGTACAGAATGCCGCCCGGGTCATCACCCGGCACGAGCGCGCCGGTCGCGGCTACTACTCCGGCGTGCTCGCGCTGATTGGCGCGGACCAGACCGGTCAACGGACGCTGGACGCGCCGATCCTGATCCGCACGGCGCATCTCGACGACACCGGCGAGATCCGGGTGCCGGTCGGCGCCACCCTGGTACGGCATTCGGTGCCGGAACACGAAGTCGCTGAAACGCATGCCAAGGCGGCCGGCGTGCTGCGCGCGCTCGGCGTCGTACCGGCCGGAAACCGGCCCCGGCACGACGCGCCGCCGCTGATCGAGGAACCGGGGATCGCCGCGGCGCTGGCCCGACGCAACGAGAGCCTGGCCGAATTCTGGTTGCGGCCGCAGCACGACCGGCCGGTGCCGGAGCTGCTCGGTCGCACTGCTCTCATCGTGGACGCCGAGGACGCGTGGACCGCGATGCTCGCCCACCTGTTGCGTCGATTGGGGATGAGCGTCATGGTGCGGCGCTGGGACGACGCACCCGACCCGGCCGGCTTCGACCTGCTGGTCGCCGGCCCCGGTCCGGGCGACCCGCGCGAGCTGAACGAGCCGCGGATGGCACGGCTGCGGCAGCTGATCGAGGAGCGTCTGGCGGCCGCAGCACCATTGCTGGCGGTCTGCCTCAGCCACCAGATCCTGGCCGGCGTAATGCGCCTGCCGCTGCGGCCGCTTCCTTCTCCGTACCAGGGAAAGCAGCGTCGGATCGACCTCTTCGACCAGTCGGTGCAGGTCGGTTTCTACAACACATATACGGCGGTCTGTGATGGCCCGCTCGCCGGCGTGACCGTCGCGGCCGACCCGGCGACCGGCGAGATCCATGCCTTGCGCGGACCGGGATTCGCCTCGGTCCAGTTTCATCTCGAATCGCTGCTATCCACCGACGGCGTCGACATTCTCGCCGGCCTGGCGGCGGAGATCGTGGGCGCCCGGCTGTCGCCCGGGGCGAAGCCGGCGCGGTGACGCCGCGCCCGGGCCAGCAGCATGCGCAGCTGGTCGACTTGCCGGACCCATTCGGGCCGAAAAACCCGGTCACCCTCCGGCTTGCACGGCGACGCTCAGGTGGTCGACCGCCAACGTCGACCCGTACCGCTTTGTTACCTCGTGGACCTCTGTCACCGGGCCCGCAGAGCCGCCGACTAATGTCGGCGAAAGCGAGATATCTTCATGAGAAAAGACCCTATGAATTCACCGGCCGGTGCAGAATGCGGATATCTACCGAATCTGATGCGGGGGAAATTCCCCGCGTGGCATCTGGGCGCGACCTGTGGATAGGCCGAGGCCCTGTGGATAACGGTCTCCTCCGGTGGAAAACGCGTTAGTGTCGTCGTGGCCGGCCCGATGAGGCGTGAGCGGTCCGGTACGGTCTCGACGGGCGGCGGTGCAGGAGGAGCTGTGCAGGTGGCGACTGAGATGACTCCCCGTCCATGGGCGGATTTCGTGCGGCAGATGCCGATCTGGTCGTTGCCGGCGCGGGGGCTGGCGATGATGCTGGCCGTGGACGTGGCGGCGGTGTGCTGCCTGGGCTGGAGTCTGCAGGCCATCGGGCTCGGCGATCGCCGTGATCTGGCCGTGTTCGCGCTGCTGGTCGGTTTCGGCGCGGTGTGCAACGAGGCGTCCCGCCAGGTCGGTCAGCGCAGTGGCGTCGGCCCGGATTTCCATTCCATCTGGATGTTGCCGGTCGCCGTGTTGTTGCCCGCGCCGTACGCGTTGCTGGCCCCGATCATCGACCGCTCGTGGGCGCAGTGGCGGATCCGTCGCGGCGTCGTATACCGCCGCGTATACACCGCGGCCTCGGTCGGCATCGCACATTTCTGTGCCGGCCGGCTGTTTCATACGCTGTTCGGTTCGAACCTGTCCGGCGATTGGGTCGTCCACCACGCCACCGAATTCTTCGTATGCGCTCTTGTCGCGGCCCTGTGCCGGCGGATCATCAACACGTCGTTGATCCGGTCCGGCGCATTGTTGATCGATCCGGCGATGTCGTGGCGGTCGATCGCGTTCGATCTCGACACACTGGCGCTGTTTGGCGTGGAGATGTCGGAGAGCATCTGCACCACGGCGCTGGTGGTAATCGATCCGATTTTCATCATTGCCGCGGTCCCGTCGGTGATCCTGCTGCATCGTTCACTCAGCCACAACCAGCTGACCAAGGCGGCCCGCGCGGACCCGAAGACCGGCCTGCTCAATGCCAGCACCTGGCGGTTGGAGGCCGAACGCAGAATCAAACACGCGAGCCAGGATCTCGGCCTGCTCACCGTTCTGGTGCTCGATATCGACCACTTCAAGAACGTCAATGACACCCACGGTCACCTGGTCGGTGATGCGGTGCTGGTGCAGGTCGCCGATCTGCTGCGCACCCGGCTGCGGACCTACGACGTCATCGGCCGTTTTGGCGGAGACGAGTTCGTCGCGCTGATCCACGCCAGCCCCGACCAGGCACACGCAATTGCGACCCGTATTTGTGACAGTCTCGCGGAGCAGCCGCTGACCATCGACGGAATCCCGGTCAGCGTCACCGCGTCGCTCGGTCTGGCGACGCTGTGCTCCGACCAGCACGAGCTCGACCGGTTGCTCGCCGCCGCGGACACCGCTCTCTACATGGCGAAGGCGGCCGGGCGTAACCGGGTCGTCAACAGCCGCCTGGCGAGCGCTCCCTAACGGCCTGCTGAACGTGCAGCTGTGGCCGTGGCAGCGGTGGCTGGCAGCGGTGGCTGACAGTCACGGCGGTCACGTCATGGGCGGGTGGCCCGACCGTCTCATGGGTGTCGGCCCGGGCGGGGAGAACGGCCAATACGTCGCCCGGGTCGGCCCATGACCCGCCGCGACCGCCACTCGGGGAACCTCCGACGTCAGTCGGCCGATGCCCGATTGCCGGCGCCCCAGGTCATCCGCTGTCTGGAGGTGCGCGTGCCGTCTCCGACCGGGACGTGCTCGACGCTCTTGCCCAGCCCGAAGGCAGGCATGTTGTTGTAGACGCACTCGAAATCGCCGCGGTGCACCGTATAGAGCTCGTGCCAGACGCCGACGGCACCATTGGCGCCGCCCTTCTTGACGAAGGCGCGCCAGGCCGCGGCATGCGGCGCATCCCGGTCGGAGGCGAACCGCTGCACGTCCTCAGCCGACCGCCAGTACGACGCGAGCATGGTGGTCCGGCCGCCCCAGCTGTTGTAGCCGAGCAGGCCCGACTTTTCCTGGTCGGCCAGCAGGTGGCGCAGCATCCGGGGCATCGTGGTGGCCGGCGGCCACCAACTGGTGATGCTGAGCAGACGGTTGATCCGCATCCCGATCAGGAACACGGCGAATGATTCGCGGTCGGTCTGGGCGGTGAAACGGCCCGGCAGGACAGTGCTCATAAGGATTCCCGGAGTCGTCGAGGTTTCGTAACAACGTAATAAAACATCGTTATGTTAGCCTCGTCAAGTGGCCAGACCCCGACTGCACGACGACGCGTTGCGCACCCGCCTGCTCGAGCATGCCGGCCGGATAGTCTCCGAGGCTGGCGTGGGATCGCTTACCCTGCGCGGTCTCGCCGCCGCCGCGGGCACCTCGACGACGGCGGTCTACGCATTGTTCGGCGGCAAGGCGGATCTGCTCGAGGCCCTGTGGCGCGCGTCGTTCGACGGCTTCGGCCGTTCGCAGAACGAGGTGCCGCAGTCCGTCGATGTGTTGGCCGATCTGCACGCGCTCGGGCTCGCCTACCGGTCCTGGGCGCTGGCCAATCCGGACCTCTACGGCGTGATGTTCGGTGGCACGCTCGTGGGGTTCACTCTCGAGGCCGCCGCTGAGGCGGAGAGCCGGGCAACGATGCGACCGCTGCAGTCGGTGATCACGCGCGGCATCGAGGCCGGGCTGCTCGGCCACGCCGACGCGGAGACGATGGCGTTCGCCATCTGGGCCGGCGTACACGGGCTGGTCTCGCTGGAGCTCACCACCGACATCCGCCGGCTGCCGCGGGCCCGCCGGGACGCGACCTACGACGCGGCCCTGCGGGGCATCGCCCGCTCCTGGCAACTGGCCGGCCCTGGCTGACCGGCGCTGGCTGACCGGCCCCGCACCCGGTGTCCTCAGCCGCCGACCGGCCCCGCACCCGGTGATCATGAAGTTTCCTGCCCGACACGCCGACGACACGCCGGCCCTCGTGTCGGGAACTTCATGATCAACAAAAGGGGGGCGGGAGACCCGCGATCGGTGCTGGTGTGCGACGCCTGATGCTTGGAGTCGAGTAGTTGCAGCGACAGATGTATCTCGATGGTGCAGGCCTGCAGCGAGCTGTTGGTCACGACGAGAAATGAGCCGTCGTGATTCATTCCGGCCTGGTTTCCGTCATCGAGATTGCGCGACACCGACCGGCCATCTATCAGGCCAAGCCTGCTGCTGTTCATCGGGACGCATCTCCTCTGACGGTCGTCAACTGTCCTACACCGCAGTAGGTGCAATCGACCGCCGAAGAGTTGGCGAGAATCTATCCGGCGAGTGGTGCGAGCACCTCAGCCAGCGGCCGGAGAATATCGGGCTCGGCCCGCAACGGCAGGTTCACCACCACAAGATCGACGCCGGCCTCGGCGTACGGCGCGATGTCCTCGGCGACCTTTTCCAGCGGCTGGTCAGGGTCGATCCGGACGTTCACCGAGCAGGTGATCTCGCCCGGATCGCGGCCGAGATCAGCGCAGTGTGCGTGCAGGATGTCCCGCAGCGGCAGCCATTCCTCGACTCCGCCGACGATGACGTTCCATTGCTGGGCCCACCGCGCGGTCGTCCGCAGCGTGCGCTTGGGCCCCTTTCCACCGATCACGATCGGCGGATGTGGACGCTGCACCGGCTTGGGCTCGCAGTGGGCGTCGGTGAGCTTGACGTACCGACCGTCGAGGTTGGCGACAGGTTGGGTCAGGAGCGCGACGATCGCCTCCACGCCTTCGTCGAACCGGTCGAACCGCTCGCGCAGCGGCGGCAGGTCGATTCCGTACGCATCGCATTCCTGCTGGTTCCAGCCGGCGCCGAGGCCCAGTTCGAGGCGGCCGTTGGTGATGACGTCGACGGTGGCGGCCATGTTGGCCATGACGGCGGGGTGCCGGTAGATCATTCCGCTGACCTGGCAGCCGATCCGGATCCGACTCGTGGCCTGTCCGAGGGCAGCGAGCATCGTCCACGCCTCGAAGTTGGGGCCGGCCGGGTCGCCGGACAGTGGGTAGAAATGATCCCAGTTCCACACCGACTCGAAGAGCTCGATCTCGTCGGCCGCGATCCAGACGTCGCGGAGCTTGTCCCACGTCGTGTGTTCGGGGCGGGTCTTGATCGCAAAGCGCATTTCGGTTCTCCTCAATGTCGACTGTCCTGCGGCAATTTATCCGCACCACCGGCATTCGGGAAGCCTTGCGTCGGGCATCTGCGGAGGCATCAAGCAGTCGGCCAATCCGTCACGCCATGATGGGTGCATGCCCACTTCGCCGCTCGTCAGCCTCGGCTACGAGGGACGCGGCATCGACGTGCTCGTTTCACAGCTGGTTGAGGAGTCGGTGACCGTGTTGGTCGATGTGCGGCTGACCCCTCTGTCGCGCAAGCCAGGTTTCTCCAAGCGACGTCTCGCGGAGGCTCTGTCGGCGACTGGGATTTGACTATGTGCATCTGCGGGCGCTCGGCAATCCGAAAGAGAACCGGGACCCCTTCCGGGCCGGCGATCCGCGCAGCCACCGCTTGTACGAGGATCTCCTTGACGAGGGCGCAGGAGCAGAGGCGCTTCGGCACGTCGGAGAGCTTCTGGACGGCGAAACGGTAGCCCTGCTCTGTTTCGAGCGGGACCACCACCAGTGCCACCGACCCATGGTGCCCGCTTCTTCCATCCGTTCAAACTGCTAATCCGCGCGGCGATCGAAGTGGGCTTAACCCGTCGGAGACGACCGCAGCGCCGGGTAATGCGCACTCGATCGGCTGGACCGATACCGACTGAACCCCCCACGGCTTGTCGTGATCATGCAGGAATGGTCCGCCTGTACGGCGTGTCGGGGACCCTTTCTGCATGATCACCGACCGGGGTGGCATTCGTTCGCCGATCTTGAAGGTATCGCCCATCGATGTCCGTTATGTGGGGCATTATCGTCAAGATCGGCGAGGGATAGCGCTTTCCCACGGGCCAGGTCAGAGCGATTCGGCCCGGGCCGGGCCGGGGGCGAGTTGGGCCGATTACACGGGAATGCTGTTTGCGGCCTGGGTCAGCCGGGCGGCGAGCGCGGCGCAACGGTCCCGCAATTCGGTTGGCTCGAGCGGAGTGAACGGGATATCAAGGCTCGCCAGGTGCAGCGCGATCGAGTCGAGCGAATCCGAACCAGTGGTGAGCAGGCAATGCCCGTCATCGATAACCTCGACGACGGCGACCGTTGCCGGCACGCGGGCCGCCACCACGTCCGCGGGTGCGTCCAGGATGACCCGGGCCTGCCAGCGGTACGGGCTGGAGGACACGCCGGCGCTGACGAACCGGGCCGGGTCCGGAGGGTCGGCCGGGCGGGAATGCCGGCCGGTCGACAACGGATTGCGCAGCCGGTCGAGCCGGAAGCTACGCCAGTCGTCCCGGTCAATGTCGCGGGCGACCAGATACCAGCGCCGACCGGTCGAGACGAGCCGGTACGGCTCGACATGGCGCCGGGTCTCCAGCCCCGCCCGGTCCACGTACCCGAACCGGAGCCGTTCGCCGTCCCGGCAGGCGAGCGCGAGCAGCGCGAGCACAGCTGGCTCGACCGTCGGGCCGTTCGCCGGCAGGGTCACAGTGGCCGACTGCAGTGCCTGCACCCGGCGGCGCAGCCGGGCCGGCATGACCTGCTCGATCGCCGCGGCCGCCCGTACCGCCGCCTCCTCGATGCCGGCGACGGCACCGCCGGCCGCGACATGCAGCCCGAGCGTCACGGCGACCGCGGAGTCGTCGTCCAGCAGCAACGGCGGCAGGCCGGCTCCGGCGCCCAGGGCGTACCCGCCCGCCGGCCCGGGCACCGCGCCGACCGGGTAGCCGAGCTCGCGCAGCCGTTCGATATCCCGGCGTACGGTCCGCGGCGTCACGCCCAAGCGCTCGGCCAACTCCTGGCCGCCCCAGGTCCGTCGCGTCGTCAACAGCGGCAGCAGTCGAAGGAGCCGCGTGGCGGTATCGGTCATGCCGAAATCCTCTCTCCGAATGAGGACTCATCCTGTCCGCATTATCTCCTAGCGTTGCCGGCATGCAGACCACACAGAGCATCGACTGGAATTCCGAACTCGCCGAGCAGCTGGACTGGCAGTGGCGGGAGAACCTCCGACCGCGGCTGGCGGGACTCACCGACGAGGAATACCGCTGGGAGCCCGTCGCCGGCACGTGGAACGTGCGGCCGCGCGGCACCAGCACGGCGCCGCTGTCCGTCGGCAGCGGCGATTTCACCATCGACTTCGCGATGCCGGAGCCCGTGCCGCCGCCGGTCACCACCATCGCCTGGCGGATCGGCCACATCGTCGTCGGCGTGCTCGGAATGCGGGTGGCCAGCCATTTCGGCGGCCCGCCGTTCGACTACGCCACGCACGAATATCCCGGGGACGCGGCCACCGCCCTCGCCCAGCTCGACGATTGCTATACGGCCTGGATCGCCGGGGTGCGCGGACTCGGCGCCGAGGGGCTGACGCGGCCCTGCGGTCCGGCCGAGGGACCGTTCGCCGACTACTCGCTGGCCGCGCTCGTGCTGCACATCAACCGGGAAATGCTGCACCATGGCGCGGAGATCGCTTTGCTGCGCGATCTGTATCTCTGGCGGGAAGGCGAGAAGTAGATGTACACCAGGATCCAGGTCGTATTCGACGCCGCAAACCCGGCGAAACTCGCGGAATTCTGGGGTCTGGCGCTGGGATATGTCGAGGAATCGCCGCCGCCCGGATTCGACACCTGGGAGGAATTCGGCCGGTCCATCGGAATGCCGGAGGAGCAATTCGGCGATCAGGCGGCGATTGTCGATCCGGAAGGCGCCGGTCCGCGGATCTACATTCAGCGCGTGCCGGAGGGAAAGACGGCAAAAAACCGGGTCCACCTCGATATCAGGGTCGCCGAGCCCGGTACGAGCGAAGACGATGTCAAGCAGCTGGTCGCCGAAAAGGTCGCCCGGCTGATTGACGCCGGCGGCTCCCTGGTCGAGCACAATGCGGATATCCGCGGCAAAGCAGCGGTCATGCGCGACCCGGAAGGCAATGAATTCTGTGTGACCTGACCTATCGGTCGGCGCCGTTGACGAGCTCGGCGGCGCGCAGCCCGAGCTGAAAGCGGGTGTGTACGCCGAACTGTTCCATCAGCGTGCTGATCTGCCGTTGCACGGTGCGGTATCCGACGTCGAGCTGCCGGGCGATGCTCTCGTCGGTGCCGCCACCGGCGAGCAGCTGCAGCAGCCGCCGCTGCCGATCGTTGACCGGCACGTCGTCGTCCAACGCCTGATCCGCCTGGAATCCGGCCAGCGGCATGGCCCGCTGCCACACTCCTTCGAACAGCGCGCTGAGCGCGTCGAGCAAAGCCGAGGGATGGACGATCACCGCGCTGGCCAGATCCTGCGGGCGGTGCAACGGCGCCAGTGCCATCCGGTCGTCGGCGATGAACAGCTTGATCGGTACGGCCGGCGCGATCCGGCTGTTCTCCCCGGCGGCCGCGGCCTCCCAGATGCCGGCGAGCTTTCCCGGATGGTCCAGGGCCGCCCGGTCGTACACGGTCCGGTAGCGCACCCCGGTGCCGAGCAGGTCTGGCTCGGCCGGGTTGCCGGCGTCGATGTACGGCGGTTTGTCGAGCACCCGCACCTCGGTCCGGGCGCTGCGCTGCAGCTGCAGCCAGCGCTGATGGATCGCCTCGGGGGAGCGGATCACCTCGATGAGCTCGTCCGGGCTGTCCGCCCGGGTCGAGGCCTGGAACCGTTCGGTGAGCTCGCCCAGCACGACCCGGACCTGGCCCAGCCGCTCCTCCCGTTGGCGCAGCAGGACGCCGACGGCGAGGTCCGGCCGCACCGGGAGGTAGACCGCCGGAGCGCCGGCGAGCCGGGTGACCAGTCCGAGCTCCTGCAGGTTGGCCAGCGCGTGGTTCACCTTCGGGCGGCTGGCGCCGCAGACGCCCGCGAGGTCGTCCGGGCTGGACCGCGGCCGGTCCAGGACCGCCAGGTAGACGGACTCCTCCAGATCGCTCAGGCCGAGCTCCTCCAGTGCGCTCACCGGACGAGCATGACCGAGTCCGACCGGCCGACTCAAGGAAGGTTGATGCACGGCACATCCCGGCCGATGACTACAGGCCGCCCAGCCCGCGCGGACTGCCGACTCCGGTCGGCGCGTCGTAACCGGTCACGCCGTTGCACAGGTAGTCGCCGCCGCACGACGGGCCACCGGCTGTCCCGCCGACGACGTCGTTGAACGCGCCGGGGTGCCGGTAGATCCGGGCCGCATTGCCCAGCTGCGATGGGTTGCCGGCCAGAGCGATCCCGCCCGCGACGAACGGCGCCGAGGCGCTCGTCCCGCCGACTACCAGCCAGCCCGGTTGCTGGTAGGTGTCATAGACGGCCACGCCGGTGTCCGGGTCGGCGTCGGCGGACAGGTCGGCGACCGTACGCATGTGGCAGTGCGGGTCGGTCTGCCAGGCCGGTTTTGCCACCCAGGCCGAGCAACCGCTGCCGGCGCCGGACCACGCGGTCTCACTCCAGCCGCGGGCATTGTCCGCCCGGACCAGGGACGTGCCGCCGACCGCGATGACGCTGGCGAAGACGGCCGGCGCCTGCGCGGTGCCGAAACCGAGATCGCCGGAGGAGGCGACGATCGCGACGCCGGGATGCTTGTAGTGCGAGCGGTAGGACAGCACGTCGGGTCCGGCGTCCTCGGCTCCGCCGTAACTGTTGGAGACCTCGGTGGCGCCGAGCCGTACGGCGGTGTCGACACTGGCCGCCAGATCGTCCATCGAGGGTGTGTCGGCCTCGACCAGCAGGATGTGGCAACCCGGGCAGGCCGCGGAGACCATGTCGAGGTCGAGCGAGATCTCGACCGCCCAACCGGCATTCGGCGTCGGCAGCGGACCGGTCTGCCCGGTCTGGTTCACCTGGGCGAAGCAGCCGTTTGCCGTACTGCAGGTCGGCTGGCCGTACTGCGAGCGGTAGGCGGCCAGGTCGGTCTCGGCGGTGGGGTCGTCGTACGCATCGACGATCGCCACCGTCTGGTTGGCCCCGCCGGTGGCCGGATAGTCGTACGCGGAGCGCAGGTCGGTCGGGCCGTAACCGCTCGGCTCGGCGCCGGCCACGGCGGCGCGGGCGGGCACCCGGTAGAGCGCCAGGCAGTGCGCCCAGCCGGGACGGGACGCGCCGCAGGCGGCCTGCGCGGTGGGCTGCGTTCCATTGGTCTGCGTTCCATTGGTCTGCGTTCCGGTGGTTGACGCCGTTGCGGCTGTCGCCGGTGCCGAGACGGCGAACAGGGTCGCCGCGGCGATGAGCAGCAGCAGGAATCGGCGGTTCACGAGGCACTCCGGGCGGCGGTGGCGGGCTGGATGGTCAGTGCGTGGTGCACGACCTGGGTCACGGTCGCGCCGGCGGCGTCACGGCCGGTCACCTGGAAGGCGACGTCACCGCCGCTGACCGATGCCGGGTTGGTCCACCGGGCCCGGTAATGCCCGGCGCCCTGGCTGGCGAAGATCGTCGGGGTCCAGGTCGCGCCGTCGTCGAAAGAGACGCTGACCTTGGCGGCCGTGATCGGCGCGGCCGCGGCCCCGGGCAGGTGGCCGAGGGTCAGATCGAGCCGGTCGGGTCCAGCCGGCGCGGTGCCGTCAATGTCGTTCTGCAGCTGGTAATTGACGGTCAGCAGGGGCAGTACGGAACACGGCGAGTCGGTGAGACAGGTCCAGGCCGGCGGCAGCGCGGTCGTCGTCGGCGCCGCACTGGTGAAGGTCCATTCGGTGTGCGACGCGGTCGACTGCCGCACCCAGTCCGTCTGCCGGGTCTCATCGACGCTCAGCGTGTACGGGGCCGCGGCGGCGCTGGGCGCCGTGGCCGCCACGTTCAGGCCGGACGTGCTGTCCGCCAGCACGGTCTTGCCCTGGCTGAGCACCAGGTGGGTGGCGGCGATGGTGTGCACCCCGCCCCAGAGGAACGGGACCTCGGTGTGACCGGGCGTGGAGTCCACGGTCGGCGCCAGGGTGAGGTCCAGCTTCGTACCATTGCGGCAGGCCGGGCAGGCAAATGCCTGGGAGGCGCCGGAATCACTGCCGAAACCGGGCACCAGCGGCCCGTGGAACCAGTCGACATTCCGGCTGCCGCCGGCCGGGTAGATCCGCGGCACGTCGGCGGTCGGGGTCGCTCCCGGATCCGGTGAGACGCTGTCCTGCCAGGCGACGGCGGGGTCACCGGTGACGTATTCGGTGCGGCTCAGCGGCAGCGTGAAGGTCTTGGAGAAACTCAGCCCCACCAGGCCGTTCCCCAGCAGGGCGGACCGGCCGGTGGTGGCGGTCAGCCCAGGCGTGTCGGTGAAATACCGGGCGTGCAGAGTCGTCAGGGTCGCGGTGGTGACCCGATAGCTTTCGGTCGTCGGCACCGCGCCGTCGCTGGGAAATGCGACGTCGTACGTATATGGGGCGGGGCTGGATGCCGGCGAGGTCAGCGACATGACGGCGGCGTAATGCAGTTGGCCGACCGTGGCGTAATCCGTCGGGGCGTCGTACGTGGCGATTCCCGCACCGACCAATGCCTGGGAATCGATGCCGCCCTGACCGTCGGCCGGAATTCGTTCCCAGTCCAGCGTGACGTCCTGGGTGTCGGCGGGCCGGGGCGTCGACACGCTCACTTTCCGCGCTTTCCGGCTGTCGAGGGTGACGGTGGTGTTCTTCGTGACGGCGATATCGGCGATGGAAACCTGGCGCACGGCGGTCGGTTCACCGCTCGCGTCGGCATCGTAAATTTCCGCCAGCGCGCTGTAATTGCCGGCGGGCACGCTGGCCCGGCCACTGCCGTCGAAGATCGGCGGACTGTCGTTGTAGCGCGGGCCGTCGTCGGTGTTCATCAGCACGACGGATGCATCGGGCGCCGGTTTACCGGAGGCGTCCAGCACCCGCAGCTTCACTGTCCACATGTCGTAGTCGGGATGGACCGTGGGTGGCGGCGAATCGGCACCGCTCAACCGCATTTCCGTCGTACCGCCGGGAAGGGCGAGCGGGTCGTGCCACCCGGTCGCGGCCGCGTGCCCGAGCTGCCGGCGCAGCGCGGCGCCGAAGGTGGCCGCCGATGTCGACGTCAGATAGCCGGTGCCGTCGCCGGTCCGGGTGACACCGGCCGGTGTTGTTCCGGAGAATTGCACCGGCGTGCGGTTTCCGGATTTCGCGAGCTGGCTGACATCGAAAAGGGCTGGGTCGAGGCCCGTTCCGAGAAATGGTTGGGCCACCGACGGAATGACGAAGAGGTCCCCGTTTATCCGGCGCGCCGTGAAGACTTCGCGGCGGCCGGAAACCGGCTGAGCGACAACGGATTCCCGGCCGCCGGGCGCGGTGCTGACGCGCACCTGGTCACCGGTCGGGAGGGTCAGGTCCCGCGCCGGCGACGCAGCGATGGCGGGTGCGTTATGCGCCGGTGCGCTGTATGCCGATACCGCACCGCCGATCAACAAAGCGCCGACGGCGGCCGCGGCTACGACGTATTTCACAGGCACGGTGGTGGTCCCTCCCGAGATCGGCGTCCGTCGGGGAGATCGACGGGCCGACCGGAAGATTCGCACG
>DATAVB010000018.1:0-5146 GCA_036267955.1 Mycobacteriales bacterium
AGCGAGATCGCCCAGAGCCTCGGTAGGGTGGTTACCAGTTTCGCCAAGCCGGTGCGCGGCGCCGTGCTCGAGTCCATAGCGCTTGTTTGCTCAGCGCTCGGAAGAGGATGACGTGAGCTCCGATCAAGACAACAACGGCGCGCCTCGACTGGCGCCGCGTCCGGTGTCCCGACCGCCGGTCGACGCCGCGTCGCATCAGGCCTTCGGCCGTCCCGACGGCGTGCAGGGCTCATTCGTCGCCGAGCGGGTCCGGCCGTCGAAGTACCGCGAGTCCGGCGAGTTCACGCCGCACACCGAACCCGCCGACCCGGTTCTCACCGAAGCCTTCGGTCGCCCGTTCCCGGGGGGCGACTCCTTGCAGCGCCACCCGGCCGACGCGGGTGCGCTCGACGACGGCAGAGCCAAGGACGAACTCGAGGATCCCGAGGACCCATGGCGCGACCCGGGCGCTGCCGCCGCTCTGGGTGACCCGGCGGTAGCGCCGACCAGCGCCCACGGGCCTGACGTCGAGCACGGCCGGCTCGGTGTGCGTGACGTGCTGTTCGGCGGACGGGTGTCGTACCTGGCGCTGGGCGTGCTCGCCGTGCTGGCGTTGCTGATCGGCTTGGTCGGCGGCGTGGTCGGACGCAAGACGGCCGAGGTGGTCGAGGCGTTCACCACCTCCAAGGTGACCTTGTCGACCGGCGGCAACAGCGAGGCTCCGGCCGGCCGGTTCGCCAAAGTGGCTGCCGCGGTGGCGGATTCGGTGGTCACGATTCAGTCGGTCAGCGATCAAGAGGGCATGCAGGGGTCGGGTTTCGTGGTCGACGGCCGCGGTTACATCGTCACCAACAACCACGTCATCTCCGAAGCGGCCAACAACCCGAGCCAGTTCAAGACGACCGTGGTGTTCAACGACGGCAAAGAAGTGCCCGCCCACCTGGTCGGTCGCGACCCCAAGACCGACCTCGCCGTGCTCAAGGTCGACAACGTCAACAACCTCTCGGTTGCCAAGCTCGGTGACTCCGACAAGATTCGGGTCGGCGACGAAGTCCTTGCCGCCGGTGCACCGCTGGGTCTGCGCAGCACTGTGACGCACGGCATCATCAGCGCCCTGCACCGCCCAATTCCGTTGTCGGGGGAGGGTTCTGACACGGACACGGTAATCGACGGCATTCAGACCGACGCATCCATCAACCACGGAAACTCCGGTGGCCCGCTGATCGACATGGACTCTCAGGTCATCGGGATCAACACGGCCGGCAAGTCGCTGTCCGACAGCGCCAGCGGGCTCGGTTTCGCGATTCCGGTCAACGAGGCGAAAGTCGTTGCGCAGACCCTGATCAAGGACGGCAAGATCGTGCACCCGACGCTGGGCCTGAGCGCCCGCTCGGTGAGCAACGCGATCGCACAAGGCGCACAGGTCGCCAACGTCAAGACCGGCGGCCCCGCGGAAAAGGGCGGGGTGCTGGAAAACGATGTGGTGGTCAAGGTCGGTAACCGCGGTGTGGCCGATGCCGACGAGTTCGTGGTCGCCGTGCGGCAGTTGACCGTTGGACAGCCCGCACCGATCGAAGTGGTCCGCGACGGTCGACACGTCACTCTCACGGTGACGCCGGGGCCGGACGGCGGCTAGTGTTCGCCAACGTGGGCTGGGGCGAGATCCTGGTCCTCATCGTGGTGGGCCTGGTCGTCCTGGGGCCTGAGCGCCTGCCCGGCGCGATCCGCTGGACGTCCTCCGCACTGCGCCAAGCCCGCGACTACCTCAGCGGAATGACGACCCAGCTGCGCGAGGACATCGGCCCCGAGTTCGACGACCTGCGCGAGCCGCTGTCCGAGCTGCAGAAGCTGCGCAGCATGACGCCGCGGGCGGCGCTGACCAAGCATCTTTTCGAGGGCGACGACTCGCTGTTCACCAGCTTCGAACAGTCGTTCAGCAGTGCGCCGGAATCCCCTCCGGCTCAGCCGATTACGTCGCACAAGACGCAACCCGTCGCCGGCCCGGCGCCGTTCGACACCGACGCCACCTGAGCTCAGTGCCGGCTGGTGTCCAATCCCAGTGACATACCGGCCAATCCACGGCGTCGCGCCGAGAGCGCGTCCGCGACCTTGCCCAGCTCTTTGCCGACGGGCGAATCGGGAGCACTGAGCACGACCGGCACCCCGGCGTCGCCGGCGGCGACCAGCGCAGGGTCCAGCGGAATCTGCCCGAGCAGCGGCACATCGACACCCATGGTGCGGGTAAGCCGCTCGGCGACCTGTCCGCCGCCGCCCTCGCCGAACACCTGCATCGTGGTGCCGTCCGGCAGCAGTAACCCGGACATGTTTTCCACCACGCCGATGACGCGCTGTTTGGTCTGCAGCGCGATGCTGCCGGCCCGTTCGGCGACCTCGGCTGCCGCCAGTTGCGGTGTTGTCACGACGATGATCTCAGCGTTCGGGATCAGCTGAGCGACCGAGATCGCAATGTCGCCGGTGCCCGGCGGCAGGTCGAGCAGCAGCACGTCCAGGTCGCCCCAGTACACGTCGGCCAGAAACTGCTGCAGCGCCCGGTGCAGCATCGGGCCCCGCCACACCACCGGGGTGTTCTTCTCCTTAGTGAACTGGGCGATCGAGATGACTTTCACCTCGTGCGCGATCGGCGGCAGGATCATCGACTCCACCTGGGTGGGCCGGTCGGTGGTGCCCATCATCCGCGGGATCGAGTGGCCGTGGATGTCGGCGTCGAGGAGTCCTACCGATAGCCCGCGCGCGGCCATTGCCGCGGCCAGGTTGACCGTCACGGTCGACTTGCCGACACCGCCTTTGCCGGAGGCGACGGCGTAGACCCGGGTCAGCGACCCCGGCTGGGCGAACGGGATGACCGGCTCGCGGGCATCGCCGCGCAACTGCTTGCGCAGTTCGGTGCGCTGTTCGTCGTTCATCACGTCGAGGGTGACTTTGACCGCTCCGGTGCCCGGCACGTCGGCGACGGCTTGGCGTACCCGGTCGCTGATTTCGGTCTTCTTCGGGCATGCGGCGGTGGTCAGGTAGATCTCGACGTGCACATCCCCGCCGGGGCTCAGCTCGATACCTTTGACCATCCCGAGTTCGGTGATGGGGCGGCGTAGTTCGGGATCGATCACCTTGGCCAGCGCGGCGCGAATGTGTGCAGTCGAATCAGACAACATCGCCGAGTCTAGTGCTGTGTCGAGGCGGGCTGAAACGGCCGGTCAGGCCGGGGGAGCCTGCGCCGGCGGGCCGGCGGGTGCGGCGCCAGGTGGCACCGGGGCCGGAGCAACCGGGGGTACTGCAACCGGCGGCGCTGCGGCAGGCGGCACTGCGGCTGGTGGCACGGCGACCGGCGGCGCTGCAACCGGCGGCGCTGCAACTGGCGGCGCTGCGGCTGGTGGTACGGCGACCGGCTGCGGGACGGGCATCATGCCGGCCGGAGCCGATGGCGCCAGCGCGTCGGGCTGCCCGGCCGGACCTGGAGTTTGCTGGCCGATGCAGATCACCGTGCACGACGGTCCGTAGCCGGCCGGTCCCTGCGCCGACCACGGCTGGCCGTTACCGGGGTTGCCGCTGAGGTCGATCAACGGCACCCGGGCCAGCGGGTCGGTGGACGACAGTCCGTGCATGTTCAGCGGCAGGTTCGGCCCGAGGCCTTCGGCGTTCTCGAGATGGGCATCGCCCAGCGGCGGCGCCGGCCCGGACAACGGCGGCAGGTCGACCGGAACCACGCCGGTGGCGTAGGCCGCGGCCCAGCCCAGCACGTTCTGGGCATACGGCATCGAGTTGTTGTAGCGCAGGATCGAGGACAACACCTGCGACTGGTCGCGCAGGTTCAGCCCCCCGCTGCACAGGTAGCGGGCAGCGGCCAGCGTGGCGTCGTACAGGTTTTGCGGGTCGGCCGTCCCGTCGCCGTCGCCGTCGGAGGCGTAGCGCGCCCAGGTGCCCGGCAGGAACTGCATCGGCCCCATCGCGCGGGCGTAGCTGACGCGTCCGGCGGCGCCGTTCTGCACGATCACCTCGTTGCCGGGCAGGGTCCCGTCCAGCGACGGTCCGTAAATCGGCCGGACCGCGGTGCCGCGCGCGTCGGTGGCGCCGCCGTTGGCGTGGCCCGACTCGATCCGCCCGATTCCGGCGAGCAGGTTCCAGCTGATACCGCAGCCCGGCTCGGAGGTGGCCATCATCCGTTCGGCGTTGCGATACGCGGTCAGGGCCATCGTCGGAATGCCCAGCGTGCCAGGCGTATTCACGACGAGGGTCGGCGGGGGAGCCGAGACCGCGGATTCGGCGATGTGTAAACCGATCTTCGGGTGCAGGGCGACGACGACCAGCGGCCCGGTCGGGTCGGTGGAGGCTCGCGCGACCGCGGCGACCGGGGTGATCGCGGCGTCCCGCACCGTCGACTTCGTCAGGGGGAACGGCGGTGCACCGGCACCGTCGACGCTGGCATAGACCAGGCAGGCGATCATTGCCACGCCGAACGCCGGCGACTTGGCGCCCCGGCTCAGCGTTTGCTGCACGGTCGTAGTGGCGGACTGGGCGGCCGCCGCGACGGCGTCGTATCCCTCCATGACGAGGTCGTATGCGTACAGAATTCTCAAGTTGTCCGCTGCGTGAAACGCTGCGTCGCCAACCGCTGACGCCGCATTGATGACGGCTACGGGGAGTGTGGGGGTTTTTGGCATGCGAAGGGCGGGGAGCCGCACCTTTGCAAGGGCCGGACGTCCGACCCTGCGTCCCCGTAACCGCACTCGACCTGCCTAGTCCTTCGAGCGTTGTGGGGCCCGCGATACCGCGTAAGCCTCGTGAACTAGGTCACCATACATAACACCGGTGACTCCAGTGACAACTATTGCGGACTCTCTGCCTGTGAATACACCGAGTTCAAGCGGCCGTGTCAATTAGGCGAAGTGGCATGCTGATCCACCCCGTCATCGGTGCCCGGCCGCCCGCCGGATGGCCGATCCTGCAGGAGATCGCGCAGATCTTCGAGCTCGCGGCGCAGGGATTCCCGGGTCTTTGCAACGTCACCCATCGCCAGCCGGAGCGCCGCCAGTTCTCGCGCCAGATATTCGGTGTCGGCTTTGGTTTCCTCGGCGCGTCGCCGATCCTGCTCGAGAGCGACGCGGTCGCGGTTCTCCTGGCGATTCTGGGCCAGCAGGATCAGCGGCGCCGC
>DATAVB010000019.1:0-16918 GCA_036267955.1 Mycobacteriales bacterium
GCGGTCTGGGGTGCGGTCAGCGCGGCCACGGACGAGACCGGACTGTTCGCCCTCGCCGGTTCGGCCGTCGATGTGGGCATCACCGGCTACACCTTGGGCGGCGGGCTGGGCTGGCTGTCCCGCAAGCACGGCCTGGCCGCCAACCACGTGCTGTCCATCGAGCTGGTAACCCCGGACGGGGTGCTGCGCGAGATCGGACCGTCCGCGTCCCCGGAGCTGTTCTGGGCCGTTCGCGGCGGCGCGGCGAATTTCGGTGTCGTCACCGCGATCGAATTCCGGCTGTTTCGCTGCCCGGAGGTGACCGCGGGGATGTTCCTCTGGCCGTACGAACGCCATCTGGAGATCCTGGACGCCTGGCACCGCTGGACCGGCACCGCTCCCGATGACATCACGAGCGTGCTGCGCATCATGCACTTCCCGCCGCTGGCTGCGCTCCCGCCCTTCCTGTCCGGCCGGTCGGTCGTGATCATCGACGGGGTGGTCATCGGCGACGGCGCCGAGCCGATCCTGCGCGACCTGCGCGCTCTCGCACCCGAAGTCGACACCTGGGCACCGGCCACGCCACAGAAACTCAGCGCGCTCCACATGGATCCGACCCAACCGACCGCCGGCCTCAGCGCAACCATGCTGCTCGACCGGCTCGATCACGGCGGCCTCGAAACCCTGGCCGCGGCGATCCCACCCGGCAGCCCGCTCCGGTTGGCCGAGCTCCGCCACCTCGGTGGGGCGCTGGCCCAGGCCCCGGACGGGGCGGGCGCGTCGGGGTCGCTCCCCGGCGAGTACCTGCTCTGCGTGCTCGGCGCCGGCAGCAGCTCGAGCAATCCCGCCATCGAGCCGGCCCTGGAGAAATTCCTGTCCGCCATGGCGCCGTACGACACCGGCAAGGTCTTCGCCAATTTCGCCGAACGTCCCGTCGAGGCGTCCCGGCTCTTCGGAGACGTCAATTACCGCCGCCTGCAAGAGATCCGGGCCGTCACCGATCCCGACGAGGTCATGCTGGCCGGGCACCCCATCCCGCTCAATCGGCCGTAACCCGGCGCAGGTCCGGCCACCCTGGACCCTCATGGGCCGCTGTCGCCACGAGGGCTAGGGTGGCCGGATCGTACGCGCTGGACCATCGGGGTGACATGAGCGAGCCGGACCTGACTGCGATCGAAGAGCACCTCATCCAGGCGGCCTGGCGGCTGGCCCACCTGCCCGACGACGATGCACTCCCCCGGCTCCGCGACATCATTCAATGTTGCAGCCTCCCGGAAGCACGTCTGGTCTGCGGCGCTGCCGCCGCGCACCACCGCCGGCTCGCCGATGAGCTCCGCCATACCTTCGGAAACACCCACGACACGGTCATCACGCGGCTCAACCTGCTGCCCGCCACCCTGCCTCGGGATCGCCCACGCTGGACCTGGACGGCATCCGTAGGCGGCGCCGGGCGCCCGGCCCGTGACTGACGTCACGGACGCCTAGAGGCTCCCGCGACCTCATTTCGGGTTCGGGCGGTCATCTCGTCTACTACAGTGTTTGTAGTTGACGAAAATGGCGCGCGACCGAGAGGATGTCATGCGGTCCACCGTGAAAATGCCGGATCCGGTACGAGAGCCGGTGGCCGCGAAGGTCCCGGAAATCACCCTGCTTTTCTGGGTGATCAAGGTCCTGACGACCGGAATGGGCGAAGCTGCGTCGGACTTTCTGGGTAACGTCAACCTTGTCCTGGCCGGCCTTGTGGGAATCTTTGGTTTCGTTTTCGCGCTGTGGCTGCAATTCCGGGTGCGACGCTACATCGCCGTTGTCTATTGGTTTGCGGTGGCCATGGTGGCGGTATTCGGCACGATGGCTGCCGACGGCCTGCATGTCGCGCTCGGAATTCCCTATCTGGCCACAACCGCCTTTTACCTGCTCGTTGTCGCCGGAGTCTTTTTTCTCTGGCACCGCAGCGAAGGGACGCTCTCGATCCACAGCATCGTCACGCGCCGCCGCGAGACGTACTACTGGATCACCGTTTTCGCCACCTTCGCGCTCGGTACCGCTGCCGGCGATCTGACCGCGACGTCGTTGAGTCTCGGCTTCTTCACCTCCGGGGTGCTTTTCGCAGTGGCAATCACCATTCCGGCGCTCGCCTGGTGGCGTTTCGACCTCAATCCGGTCTTCGCGTTCTGGTTCGCGTACATCATCACCCGGCCGCTCGGGGCCTCGTTCGCCGACTGGTTCGGCAAGCCGCATTCGATCGGCAGTGGCCTGGGCGACGGCGACGGGACGGTCACCGGAATCCTGACGATCGCCATTGTCGCGCTGGTCGCGTACGTGGCGATCACCCGCCGCGACATTCAATCCGCAACGCTCGGGAACGCACCGCTCTCGGACGCCGCTTCACTCTGAGAATGTTCACAGGTACGCGTGCACAATGAGGCATACGGCCCAGCTGGGTTGGAGGTGATCCCGATGTGGTTCCGTCGGGTGCTGACCTGGGGATGTCCGGCCGTGCTGCTGGTGCTGCTGTTCTGGCATCGGGCCACCGTGGACGCCGGGACTGACGCTCTGGGCCACGCCGATCCGGAATGGCTCGCACTGGCCGCGGCGGCCGTCGCATCGACGTGGATCGCCGCCTCCTGCTGTCAGCTCGGTGCGACCACCGCACGCCTGCCGTTCAGCCGGGTATTCGCGGTTCAGGTGGCGGGATCCTTTCTCAACCACGTGCTGCCTGCCGGCACCGGCGTGGCCACCCTGAATCTGCGCATGTTGCGCCGCTCCGGGCTGACCCGAGGGCATGCGGCCAGCGCGGTGAGCCTCAACGCCGCGGCCGGGATCATCGTGCACGTCCTCGCCCTCGCGGTGCTCTTCGGGTTCGACCCGAAGGTCGGGCACCTGCCGGGAGCGGTGTTCCTCGGCCTGATCGTCGCGGCGCTGGCCGCCGCCGGCGTGTTCCTGCTCGCCTGGCGGCTGTCCGCGCGTTTCGCCCGGTGGACCGCCGCACTGCGCAGTGCCTTCGACCAGACGAAGACCGTCCTGCGCCGGCCGGCCCGCGCTGTCCTGTTGTGGGTGGGATCGGCGGCCATTCCGGCGCTGCACATCGTGACTCTCATCGCCGTTCTGCACGCCCTGGGCCTGCCCGCGCCGATCATCCTGATCGCGCTCGCCTACCTCGGCGCCTCGGCGCTGGCTGCTCTCGTACCCACACCCGGCGGATTCGGCAGTCTGGACGTCGCGCTCGTGGCGGCACTTGCCGGCGTCGGGGTCGGGGCCACCCCGGCAATCGCGGTCGTCATTTCCTACCGGCTGCTGACGGTGTGGATTCCGCTGCTCCCGGGCGCCGCAACCCTCCTCCTGCTGGTGCGTCGGCGCGTCATCTGACCCGGCCGGCGCGATGGGGCCACAGCCGCAGCATGCGGTCGAACAGGTAGACAGAGACCACCACAGCACCGCCCTCCAGCCCGAACTGGACTGCGGCCGCCGCCGCCGACAGCAGCGTCTGATGCGGAGTCCCACCAAGCCCGTGTTCGCGCAGGCTCGCCAACGCCAGGCCGGATCCAGCGCCCATTCCGGCAACGACGGCGGCACCGGCCCGGTGCCGCAACGCCCAGTTCACCGCCCGATCCAGCAATAACGTCGCGACGGCCGCGGGCCGCCCACGCCAGATACCGACCGGCTCGACGATGCGGTGGGCAGTCCAGCGCAGATCCTCCAGCGCGCTCGCCCCACTCGTCTCCGCCGAATCGAGCCCACGCAACTGGCCGGCCCGCCGAGCCGCCCGTACGAGGGAGATCGCGGCGGCTGCCGTACCGACGACGGCGAATCCCAGCCCGATGGCCGGCCGGAGCTGCAGCCACGGGTCGGCTCGGATCACCGCCGCCAGATCGAAGCCGACGGCCACCGCGGCGGCGCCGACCGCTACGGCCAGGGCGCGCAGGGACAGGCCGATAATTCCGGCGCCGGCGTGGCGGTAGGCGCGCAGGCGCTGTCCTCGCAACCACACCACCACAAGGGCCACTGCGGACACCTGCGCCGCGAACCATCCCACGACACCGGCCACAGCCCCGATGATCGTGCCTGGCGCAATCGCGATCCGGCTGGAAAACAGCACAATCACGCCGCTGGCCAGCACACTGACCGTGGCCAGCTGTTCGGCCCGCGCGACGGCCCGCCGGGTGATCACCTCGACAAAGCTTGCCGCCACCGTACGGGCATCGCCGACGCGCGCAACCGCGTCATTGGCCGCAGCGGTGGCACTCTGGCCGGCGGCCAGCCGCATTTCCAATTCACACAGCAGATGGTCCCGAATCTCGGCTATCACTGCCTGCCGCGGCACGGTCGAGGCTGGCAGTAAGGCCGAGAGCTCGGCGAGATACCGGTCGACAACCGGATGCGCGGCTGTCACGCCTGGACCACCCGTTCAACGGCGGCGGAGAATCGGCGCCATTCCTGCCGTCGACCCTCCAGCGCTCGGCGGCCGCGTGCCGTGAGCCGGTAGACCCGACGCCGACGTGGCGCGTCCTCGCTCCAGGAGCTGCTGAGCAAACCGTCGCCCTGTAGCCGGTGCAGCGCCGGATACAGCGTGCCCTCGGCCAGGTCGAGCTCGGAATCGCTGCGCCGGCGCAACTCCGAGACGATGCCGTAACCATGCAATGGACCGCCGGTCAACACGGACAACACGAGCAGGTCGAGCTGTCCCCGGGTCGTATCGTTCCTCATGCAGGCTCCCTGGCTGGATGTCGAAATTCAGTCTCAGGCGCCGTAGCGGCGCTCCCGGGCGCTGTAACTGCGCACCGCCCGGAGGAAGTCGATTTCGCGGAAGGCGGGCCAGTAGGCCTCACAGAAATACAATTCCGAATAGGCGCTCTGCCAGAGCAGAAAGTTTGACATCCGCTGCTCACCACTCGTCCGGATCACGAGATCGGGATCGGGTTGGCCGGCCGTGTAAAGGTGGCGGGCAACGTCCTCGACCTGCAGCGTCCCGGCCACGTCCAGCAGCGACTCGCCCGCCTCCGCCCGTTCATACAGGACATCGCGCAGGGCGTCGACAACCTCCTGCCGGCCGCCGTAACCGATCGCCAGGGTGACGTGCGCGCCGGTCGCGCAGTCGCGGGTCGCCTCGACCGCAGCTTTCAGCGCCCGTGCGGTGGTGTCAGGCAGTACGTCCAGGCTACCGGCGATATGCACCTGCCACCGGCCGTCCGGCCGGGCCAGCCGGTCGGACACCAACTGCTCGATCACCCGCATCAGAAAGGCCACCTCGGCGTCGTCCCGCCGTTGCAGGTTTTCGGTCGAGCAGACGAAGACGCTGACGTGTCTGATGCCGATCCGTTCGCACCAGGACAGCACGTCCTCGGCCTTCTCGGCGCCGAACCGGTGACCGACGCTCGCATTCGCCATACCCATCTGCCGGGCCCAGCGCCGGTTGCCGTCCATGATCAGCCCGACATGTCGGGGAACCGGCCCGGCCAGGACCTGCCGGCGCAGCCGACTGGAATACAGCGCATACAGCCCCTCGGTGATCATCACCCGATCGAGGATACCCACCGATTACCTAGAAGGCTATGCCTGCTTTTTGCCACCCGTTCTCAATATACTACAGATATGTAGTAGATTGAGCGCTGAGAACCGGTGACAGGAGTGGACACGTGCAGCAATTCATCGCCGACTACGGCTATTGGGCGGTTTTCGTACTCATGCTGGCCGAATCGGCCTGCATTCCGATCCCGTCCGAGCTGACCATGCTGTTCGGTGGAGCGCTGGCCGGCGGAGCGGTGGCCGGCGCACATCTCAGCCTGGTCGGAGTGGTGATCGCCGGCGTCCTCGGCAACGTCGTGGGCAGTTACCTGGCCTGGGCTGTCGGCCGGTACGGCGGTCGGGCGGCATGGCGTCGCTGGGGTCGCTACCTGCTGCTGCGCGAGGGCGACATCGACCGCGCGGAGCGGTGGTTCGACCGGCACGGCACCGCTGCGGTGTTCTTCGGACGGCTGCTGCCGGTCATCCGCACCTTCATCTCGCTGCCGGCCGGATTCGCCCGCATGCAACCGATCCGTTTCGGTATCTACACCGCGGCCGGCTGCATTCCCTGGACTCTCGGGCTCGCCTGGGCCGGGCTGGCCGTGGGCAGCAACTGGCGACACATCGCGAACGCCTTCCACGGTCCGACATATGCCATTGCCGGAATCGTCATCGTTCTTGTCGTGCTCGCGGTCTTTGTCGGTTGGCGACGGCGGAGCCGCGAGAGCACCAGCCAGTCCGCAAAACACTCCACGGTCAGCCGGTGACGCCCAAATAGGGCCGGCCGTTCGAAGATTTCTCCCAGATTGGGAGCAGAAGCTGGTGCCATGACCAGCGTCCACGCGGCCTCCGCAACGGATGCCGCTTGAGCACCGCAACCGAGCGGCGACATGCGGCCCGGCCGATCGCGTCAGCACCGCTCAGGCACGTACAGTCGCAGCTGGTGCTTGGCGCGATCGCCGCGGGCGGCGCGCTCGTCATCCTGCTCTGGCTGCACGACACCGCGGCGACGCTGCACACGTTGGGCGACTACCTCACCGGTGCCGGCCGGATTCTCGGCCTGCTCGCCGGGTACGCGGTCGTCATCCAGGTGTTGTTGATGGCCCGCCTCCCGTGGCTCGAACGGCGGATCGGCGCGGACCGGCTCGCCCGCTGGCACGGCATCGGCGGCCGCTACACCGTGTCGTTGATCGTCATGCACGCACTGCTCATCACCTGGGGATACGCCGTCACGGCCCATTCCTCGTTGCCCGCCCAGGCCGTGACGTTGTTGACCGGTTATCCGGACGTCCTGATGGCGACGGTCGCGGCGGGCCTGTTCGTCGGGGTGGGAATCACCTCGGCCCGGGCCGCGCGCCGACGGATGCGGTACGAGACCTGGTATTACCTGCATTTCTATACCTACCTCGCCATTGCACTGGCTTTCGCTCACCAATTCGCGGTCGGCGCCCAATTCATGGCCAGTCAGCCGGCCCGACTCCTGTGGATCGTGTTGTACGGCGGATCGGCCTGCCTGCTGGGCTGGTATCGAATAGTCGTCCCGGCTCGCCGGGCGTGGACGCACCGCCTGCACATCCACGCCGTGCACCGGGAAGCGCCGGGCATTGTCTCGATAGTCCTCACCGGTCAACGCCTCGCGGAACTGGACGCGCAGCCGGGCCAGTTCTTCCGCTGGCGGTTTCTGACCCGGGACGGCTGGTGGCAGTCGCATCCGTACTCATTGTCCGCGCCACCGCATCCCTCGTACCTGCGCATCACGGTCAAGGCACTCGGCGACCATTCCCAGAGCATGCGTTTCCTGCATCCAGGAACAGCGGTCATCGCCGAAGGCCCGTATGGCGCGTTCACCGCGGATCGGCGGGCCCGCCGTCGCGTGCTGCTGCTGGCCGGTGGGATCGGAATCACCCCGCTGCGCGCGCTTTTCGAGACGCTGCCGGCGCGTTCCGGGGAGCTCACCCTGCTGTACCGGGTAAACCGGATCGAGGATGTGGTTTTCCGTGCCGAGCTGGAACAGATCGCCCGGGAACGTCGGGCCCGGCTGCATTATCTCGTGGGGCCGCCCGGTGGACCGATGGAGCCACTGTCCGCCGACCGCCTCGCCGAACTGGTGCCCGCGCTGTCCGCGCACGACGTCTTCGTGTGCGGACCGCCGCCGATGGTGACCGCAGGTATCGCGGCGCTGCGCCGTTGCGGGGTGCCGACCCGACGCATCCATCACGAATCCTTCGATTTCTGAGCCAGGGAGGTAACGACCATGCGGCGTGCGATCCTCGCTCTCGTCGGCACCGTCGCCGGCCTGGTGATCCTGCTGGCATACAAGACCGCGCCCGGTCAGCACGGCGCCCGCCCGGTGGCGCTGTCACCGATCGAGCCCGGCGGCCGGACGACACCGCCCACGACCACACCGCCGCCATCAACCACCCCTTCTCGTAAGGGATCCGGCCCACCCAAACCCACTGATACCCAAGCTCCACGGAAGGTCACGGCCAACGGCCCGGTCATCAACACCCAGTACGGGCCGGTGCAGGTGCGGGTCGTGCTCACCGGCGGACATCTCACCGACGTGTCGGCGATTCAACTGCCCAGCGACAGTCCGCATTCGCAGCAGATCAGCAGCTACGCTCGACCGCTCCTGCGGCAGGAGGCACTTGCGGCCGGAAGCGCGCACATCGACATCGTCAGCGGCGCCACCTACACCAGCACCGGCTATGCCCAGTCGCTCCAGGCCGCAATCGACTCGCACCATGGCTGAGCACCGAAGACGGGTCGAACACCTCATGGGGACGGTATTCACCTTCGACCTGCGCGATCCGACGCTGCCGGAGGAAGCGGTCGAGGATGCCCTGGGCTGGCTGCATCGGGTCGACGCGACATTCAGCACCTATCTCGACAGCAGCGTCGTGAATCAATTGAATCGCGGCGAAATGCGAATCGCGGACTGTCCGGCTGAGGTCGGCGAGGTTTTCGAGCTGTGCGCCGGCGTCGAAGCCGACTCGGCGGGTTATTTCTCCACCCGGTGGAACGGCACGCTCGATCCGACCGGCCTGGTGAAGGGTTGGAGCATCGAGCGGGCCAGCGCCATGTTGTCGAAGGCGGGCTCCCGGTCGCACGCGATCAACGGCGGCGGCGATATTCGCACGGTCGGTCCGGCCGGGCCGGGGCAGCCCTGGCAGATCGGCGTGGCGGACCCGTTGCGGCCCGGCGAATTCCTCGCCATTCACGAGGCCTCCGATCTCGCCGTCGCCACGTCAGGCACCACCGAACGAGGAGCGCACATCGTCAATCCCTTCACCGGCGTCCCGGCAACCGAGTTGGCCGGTGTCACCGTTTATGGGCCCGATCTGGCACTTGCCGATGCGTACGCGACAGCGGCGGTCGCGATGGGTGCCGCCGCGTACGACTGGCTCATTCGACGTCCCAACTACGAGGCCTTTCTGGTGTCGGCGGACGGGACTTTCCGCCGGACAGTGGATTTGCCGGGTCGCCGCGCCGCGGTTCCTGCAGGGAATGGGATCGCATGACGCGGGCGCTGCGTGAGACGGTCGATTCGGCGCTCGGCAAACTCCATCGCGACGATCCGGTGCTGCCACGCACCGGCGGCCCAGCCGGCAATGCACAGCTCACGGCATTGATCGGGTTGGTGTTGTTGGTCCTGTTCCTGGCCGAACTCGTCACTCTCATCGACATGCACGGCCTGATCAGCTGGCACATCGCGATTGGTGTCGCACTCGTGCCGCCGTCGTTGGCGAAGACCGCGACTACCGGTTGGCGGATTGTGCGCTATTACGCCGGTGTACGCCCGTACCGGCAGGCCGGTCCGCCGCCACTGCTGCTGCGGCTGCTCGGACCGCTCGTGGTCGGCGGAACGCTGGCGGTGCTGGGCAGCGGGCTTGCCTTGATACCGCTCGGACCGGACGCCGGCCGCCGGACGCTGTTCGCCGCGCTCGGACAGCAGGTCAGCCCGCTCACCATTCATCAGGCCAGCTTCATCGTGTGGGCCGTCGCCACGGGTCTGCACGTCCTGGCCCGCGCCGTTCCCGCATTCGGAATTGTCACGACATCGGGCCCGAACGGCCGCCGTCCCGGCGGAACTGCCACCCGGGGCGTGATTCTGCTGACCACTCTGGCCGTGGCCGCTGTTGCGGCCGCAATTCTGCTTGCGTCGTCGCATTCCTGGACCAGCGGCGGCGACTATCGTTTTCACCGCCACTCACCAGACTCATCCACGCAGCAGCACGGCCGCGGTTGATCAGCGCGGATCCGAACCCGGCAGATCCGCGGCGAGATCCTCCGGGGCCCGCATCCGCCAGGCATCGGTCACGAGCTCGGTCAGCCGCTCGACATCCACCTCGGCCAGCCGCAGCATCACCAACGGCCAACCGTCATAGGCGGGCGTGCTGAAGAAGATCTCCGGCTCACCGAGCAGGAGAGCCTGTTTTTCGGCCTCGTCGCCGACGAACAGCACCGCGATATCGGTCCGGATGACCCGCGATCGGCCAGGCCGGCGCTCGGGATAGGACCAGACGAATCCCTTGCCGGCGACCCGGAAGTCGAAGCCCTCGCTGTCGATCTCCGCCACCTGCGGGAGCGCGACCGCAATGCCGCGTACGTCGTCCGCGTCAGCCATCCGAATTCGCCGCCGTTCCCATGCGCCACAGGCTAGATGAGGCCTCCGTCGAAAGTGACATGCCCGTCGTCCTCGCGGTGAGGCCGCAATTCCTCGTCGATCTTGAAGTTATCGCCCGTCAGTGTCTGATATGTGGGGCTTTATCTTCAAGATCGGCAGAGAGTGTCGGCGTAATTACTCGTTCGGTGATAGACGATCCGCTCATCGACCGTCCGCTGGCACGCGGACTAGACTTGGCCGCATGACCCGATCCGTGCGTACGCCACCGACCGTCGACCTGTCCATGCTGCTGAATCAGTCCGCCCACGCCATGACCAACCGGCTGACTGTCGCGCTGGCGGAGGTCGACATCTCGGTCAAGGTCTACTGCGTGCTCACCAAGGGCGTCGAGGGTGATTTCACCCAGGCACAACTGGCCGAGCGGGCCTGGATGGACAAGACCACGATGGTCAATGTGCTGGACGACATGGAAAAGCGCGGGCTGGCCGTGCGGTCGCTCTCCCCGACCGACCGCCGGGTGCGCGTCGTCGGAATCACCGCCACCGGCCGGAAGCTGCTGCTGCGAGCCGACGAACTCGTCCAGGCCGCCTACGACGACGTGCTCGGCGTGCTGCCAGCCAAGGACCGGTCGACGTTTCTGTCGGCCCTCACCGCGCTCGTGGAGGGTCCGCTCGCGGCGCCGTTCCACATGGAGGAGCAGCTCAACCGGACCCGCCGCTCGAAGCGTTGACCATCGGACCCCAATAGATTGTCTAATAGTAGACGATCTGTTAGTGTCCGATACATGACCTCAAACCCCGCATTCACCGGCAGGCGACTCGCCGCGCTCGCAGTCCTGTGCGCGGCAACGATGATGACGGTGCTCGATGAGACCGTCGTCAACGTGGCAATCCCGTCCATCCAGCGGGATCTCGGCTTCACTAGCCACGAGCTGTCCTGGGTGGTGAACGCATACCTCGTCAGCTTCGGGAGCCTGCTGCTGCTCGCCGGCCGCATCGGCGATCTGGTCGGGCGGCGGGGTGTCCTGCTCGGCGGCCTCGCGCTCTTCACCGCGGCGTCGCTGGCCTGTGGGCTGGCCCCGACGACGACCGCACTGATCGCGGCCCGCTTCGCCCAGGGAGCCGGCGCGGCACTGGCGTCGTCGGTCGCCCTCGGCATGATCGTGTCGCTGTTCGACGAACCCGCGGCCCGCGCCCGGGCGATCGGCATCTACGCGTTCATGGCCTCCGCCGGCGCCTCGACCGGACTTTTCCTCGGTGGCGTCATCACCGATCTGGCCAGTTGGCGGTGGGCCTTCTTCATCAACGTCCCGATCGGCCTGGCAATGCTGGCCATCGGCCACCGCGTTCTGGCGCGAGAGACCGCCGACGGATTGCGCGCCGGCGCCGACTATGCCGGGGCGGTCCTTCTGGTGGGCGGACTGTGCGCCACGATCCTCGCCGTGGTCGACCCGAGCCGGCGCCCGATGGCAATTCCTGCGATGATTCTGTTGGCGGCATTCGGCGTGCGGCAGACACGGGCCGCCCGACCACTGATTCCGTTGCAGGTCCTGGCGTCCCGCGCGGTGATCGGCGCCAATCTCGTACTGGCGATCCTCGGCGGATCGATGCTCGGATTCCAATTCATGGTGACGCTCTATTTTCAGAATGTCCTCGGTTACACCCCCGCGCAGTCCGGGATCGCGATCCTGCCCATTGCCGGCGGAATAGCGACTCTCTCGCTGGTCGTCTATCCCCGTATCAGTCAGCGCATCGGTCCGCGGCGGCTCATCGTCCCCGGGATGCTGGTCGTGGCGCTCGGCCTGGTCCTGCTCGTCTTCGCACCCACCGACGGTCACTACGTGTCGAATGTGCTGCCCAGCATGCTGCTGTTCGCTCTCGGCGGTGGTACGGCTATTCCCGCAATCATGTCCACCGCAATGTCTGAAACCACTCCCGATGCTGCGGGCGCGTCATCCGGGCTGTTGAGCACCTCACAGCAGGTCGGATCCGCCGTCGGGCTGGCCGTTCTCTCCAGCATCGCCGCGGCCGTCACCAGCGGCGCTGCCGGACACGGCACCAGTGCCGCCGCGGCCGCCGTCCGCGGCTACCACCTCGGCTGGGGAATCGGCGCCGCCATGTTGGCCGCCGCGGCGGGAATCGCAGCCGTCACCCTCCGTACGCCCAAGGCCGCCGCAGTGGCTCAGCCGCCGGCGACGGTCTCCGGCCCGGCGGATCAGACCGAAAGGTGCCCGGTCTGACGGGTCTGGGCCGCGATCCCACCACAACGGCGGGACGTCGGGCATGTGCCCCGCGTCCCGCCGTTGATCTGAATACAGGATTTAGTTGGTCGCGAATTCCGGCTCGATGACCGACGCGGGCTCCATCTCTACGATCGGGGCGGCCGGCCGCAATATGCCTGCGGCGGCAACGATGCCGGCTGCCATCAGCGCCGCCGCGACGAGGTACGCGAGGTGGAATCCGCTGTTCAGCGCCGTTCCGGCCGCGACGTGCTGGTGGAGCTGTCCGTCGGTACGACCGGCGGCGAGCGTAGCCAGCACGGACAGCCCGATGGCGCCGCCCATCTGCACCGTCGTGTTCACCAGCCCGGAGGCAAGACCGACATCTTCCGGCGAGTCCACCGACATCGCCAGGGTCATCAGGGCCGGGAAGCTCAGCCCGGCGCCGGCGCCGAAGAGCACCATCGGCGGCAGCACGTCGGCGAGGTAGCTCCCGTCGACCGGCGTGCGGGCGAAGAGCAGCAGGCCGACCGCGATCAGCGACAGGCTGGTGACCACCGTCGTCCGCACACCCAGCCGGGCCGTGATCGGCGCGGCGTACCGGAGCGAGATGACACCCATGACCACGCAGGTGGGCAGGAACGCCAGGCCGACCCCGAGGGCGTCGTAGCCGAGGACCTGTTGCAGGTAGAGCGCGCCGAGGAAGAAGACGCCGAACATGGCGGCGGCCACCAGGCACTGAATGACGTTGGCCCCGGACAGGTTGCGCGAGCGGAAGAGTCGCAGTGCCATCAGCGGATTCGCGATCCGCGCCTGCCGGACCAGGAACGCCCCGACCAGAACGATGGAGACGGCGCCGAGGCCCAGCGTCTCGGACGACGACCAGCCGTGCGAGGTGACCTGCAGGATCGTGTAGACGCCGAGCATGAGGCCCGCGATGAGCAGGGTGGCGCCCGGGACGTCGGCGCCGGCCTTGATCCCGGTGCCGGGCCGGTTCTCGACCAGGCGGGTGGCCAGGATCCCGGTGACGATGCCGACCGGCACGTTGATGAAGAAGATCCAGTGCCAGTTGATCGCGGAGGTCAGCACGCCGCCGGCCAGCAGGCCGATCGAGCCACCGGCCGAGGCCACGAAGCCGTAGACGCCGAGGGCCTTCGCGCGCTCGCCGGGCTCGGTGAACATCGTGACGATCATGCCGAGCACGACCGCCGAGGTCAGGGCTCCACCCAGCCCCTGCACGAAGCGCGCGATGACCAGCATCGTCTGGTTCGGGGCCAGGCCGCAGAGCAGCGAGGCGGCGGTGAACACGGCCAGGCCGGCGAGGAAGACGCGCCGCTGGCCGATGAGGTCGCCGAGGCGGCCGGCGAGCAACAGTACGCCGCCGAACGCGATCAGGTAGGCGTTGACGACCCAGGCCAGCCCGCTGGAGGAGAAGCCGAGATCGGTCTTGATGGAGGGCAGTGCCACGTTCACGATCGTCGCGTCGAGCACGATCATGAGGGCACCGGCGCAGAGCACGTACAGCGCCAGCCAGCGCGATCGGTCGGTTGTTTCGAGGGCGGTCATCAGAACTCCCAGGTTGGTCGTCCGCGGCCGGAGCCGGCAGCTGTTGTCACTAGGGCGTCGGTTCCAGGTCGCCGATATCGACATGCGGCTCGGATTTTCTGGAGAAATATTTTGCGGCGGTCGGTGCCGAGGCGTGCGGCGTGGTCCACGACCAGGAAGCGCTCGTCGGACCATCCGAACGCCACCATCGCTGAGCCGTCAGACCCGGGCCGGCAGCTGCTCGCCGACTCGACGACGCTGCCGCTGACCCGGCCGGGACCGTGCTGAGCCTTACGCGGTCAATTGCGCCATTCCGCGGACGGTGTCCGGGCCGGTGGGCGTGTAGATGACCACGAACAGATCGGGCTGATCCGACGCGGCGAGCCGGTGGTGCTCGAATTCCAGTACGCCCGCTGTGGTGTGGAAACTGCGCCGCCGCGACGCGAAACCCTCGATGTCGTGTCGACTCCAGCCGGCGCGGAATTCGGTGCTGCGTTCGGTCAGCCGCTTTATCAGACGCACGCATTCCGGCTGACCGAGCCGCGAGCCGGCCTCGGCCCGGAACTCGGCGAGGAATTGCCGGCTGGTGATTTCCCAGTCCGGCAACAGCCCGCGTACGAACGGATCCGTGAAAACCGCCCACAGCAGATTCCGGTCCGCGTCCGCCAGCAGGGCCACATCCGGATACAGGGCGCGGTATGCGTCGTTCCAGGCCACGATCGACCAGTCCGAGGTGATCGCGAACGCCGGCGATCCGCTCAGCGCGTCGAGCAGGCGCTGAATGTGCTCGGGAGCGGCGGAGGCGGACGTGGGCGCGGCCAGCGGTGCGGCGAATCCGGCGATGGACAGCAGGTACGTGTGCTCGGTGGGGCTGAGTCGAAGCGCATTGGCGAGGGCGTCCAGGACCTGCCGGGACGGGTTGACGTCGCGGGCCTGCTCGAGCCAGGTGTACCAGGTGACGCTGACCCCGGAGAGTGCGGCGATCTCCTCGCGGCGCAGCCCGTGCGAGCGGCGCCGCGTCCCCTCGGGCAGCCCGAATGAAGCCCGGTCCAGCTGGGACCGGCGAGCGCGCAGGAAGGCCGCGAGTTCGTCCCTTCCGCCGCCTTCGGTCACGTCGCGATGTTAGTACTCCCACTACTAGTAGTAGCGCAGTCTTCCGTCTGGCGGGCGGGCGAACCAGGATCTGGGTATGCCTGCATTGAGATCCCGGACCGTCACCCACGGACGCAATATGGCCGGCGCGCGGGCACTGATGCGGGCGTCGGGCGTCGCGAGCGAGGACATCGGCAAGCCCATCGTCGCCGTCGCCAACTCGTTCACCGAATTCGTACCGGGGCACACCCATCTGCAGCCGGTGGGGCGGATCGTCTCGGCGGCAATCTCGGCGGCCGGTGCCGTACCGCGCGAATTCAACACCATCGCCGTCGACGACGGGATCGCGATGGGCCACGACGGCATGCTCTACAGCCTGCCCTCGCGAGAATTGATCGCGGATTCGGTCGAATACATGGTGCAGGCCCACCGCGCCGACGCCCTGGTCTGCATATCGAACTGCGACAAGATCACGCCCGGCATGCTGATGGCGGCGCTGCGCCTGAACATCCCGACCGTCTTCGTCTCCGGCGGCCCGATGGAGGGTGGGACTGCGACCCTCGTCGACGGCACCGTGCGTGGCCACCTCAACTTGATCACGGCCATCGCGGATGCCGTCGCCGACGACGTGTCCGACGCCGACATCGCGCGCATCGAAGAAAACGCCTGCCCCACCTGCGGATCGTGCTCGGGCATGTTCACCGCGAATTCCATGAACTGTCTCACCGAGGCGATGGGCCTGGCCCTGCCCGGCAACGGTTCGGTGCTCGCGACGCATACCGCCCGCCGCGCTCTGTATGAGCGGGCCGGCCGCACCGTTGTGGACATCGCCGCGCGCTATTACGAGAACGACGATCAGTCCGTACTGCCCCGCAATATCGCCGGTCGCGCGGCATTCGAGAATGCGATGGCGTTGGATATCGCGATGGGTGGCTCGACCAATACGATCCTGCACCTGCTCGCCGCGGCGCACGAGGCCGAACTCGACTACGGCCTGGCCGATATCGACCGACTCTCGCGCCGGATTCCGTGTCTCTGCAAGGTCGCGCCGAACGGGGCGTACCTGATGGAGCATGTGCATCGGGCCGGCGGTGTCCCGGCGATCCTCGGCGAGTTGTATCGGGCCGGGTTGCTGAATGACGACGCCTCCTCGGTCCACTCCCCGACCGTCAAGCAGTGGCTGGAGACCTGGGACGTACGCGGTGGATCGCCTGCGGTGGAGGCGATCGAGCTGTGGTACGCGGCGCCCGGATGCCGCCGGTCAGCGAAAGCGTTTTCGCAGTCCGAGCGGTGGGACAGCCTCGACACCGACCCCGCGGCCGGTTGCATCCGCGATGCCGACCATGCCTACACCCGCGACGGAGGATTGGCCGTACTGCGGGGGAATCTCGCGCCCGACGGCTGCATCGTGAAGACGGCCGGAGTCGCCGAGTCGGCCTGGACCTTCGAGGGTCCAGCGGTCGTCTGCGAATCGCAGGAGGAGGCGGTCGAACGGATCCTCGGCCGGGTCGTACGACCCGGCGATGTCGTGGTGATCCGTTATGAGGGCCCGCGCGGAGGGCCGGGAATGCAGGAAATGCTCTATCCGACGTCATATTTGAAAGGGCGCGGCCTCGGCGCCGCGTGTGCCCTCATCACGGACGGCCGATTCTCCGGTGGTACGTCGGGACTCTCGATCGGTCATGTGTCGCCCGAGGCGGCGGCGGGCGGGGCGATCGCCCTGGTGCGGGACGGGGACCGGATCCGGATCGATATTCCACAGCGGACGGTCGACCTGCTGGTGGACGATTCCGTGTTGTCCGCGCGCCGCGGCGCGCTCGCCGGCCGTTTCGCACCGGTCGCTCGGGAGCGGCAGGTCTCCCCGGCCCTGCGCGCGTACGCGGCCCTGACCACCAGCGCCGACAAGGGAGCGGTACGAGACGTCGGTCAACTGAGCGGCTAGCCCGCCCGCCCTG